>CAUSCY010000011.1:0-132883 GCA_963529995.1 uncultured Massilia sp.
GTAGCTAACCACCAACTCAATCAAGATACAAGGGTGGGCATCACATGCCCACCATCGCATGCGGATTACGCCAGGCCAGCCGCTGCGCGCAACGCAGCCGCCTTGTCGGTACGCTCCCAGCTGAACTCCGGCTCTTCGCGGCCGAAGTGGCCGTAGGCGGCGCTCTTCTGGTAGATCGGGCGCAGCAGGTCGAGCATCTGCACGATGCCTTTCGGGCGCAGGTCGAAGTGTTCGGCCACCAGTTCGGCGATGCGGTCGTCCGAGATGACGCCCGTGCCTTCGGTATAGACCGTGATGTTGATCGGCTTGGCCACGCCGATCGCGTAGCTCACCTGCACCTGGCACTGGCGCGCCAGGCCGGCGGCGACGACGTTCTTGGCCACGTAGCGGGCGGCATAGGCGGCCGAGCGGTCGACCTTGGACGGGTCCTTGCCGGAGAACGCGCCGCCGCCGTGCGGTGCCGCGCCGCCGTAGGTGTCGACGATGATCTTGCGGCCGGTCAGGCCGCAGTCGCCCTGCGGACCGCCGATGACGAAGCGGCCGGTCGGGTTGACCAGGTAGCGGGTATCCTGCAGCCATTCCTTCGGCAGCACCGGCTTGATGATCTCCTCGATCACCGCTTCCTCGATCTGGCTGTGGCTGATTTCCGGCGCGTGCTGGGTCGACAGCACGACGGTGTTCACCGACACCGGACGGCCGTTCACGTAGCGCAGCGTGACCTGGGACTTGGCGTCCGGACGCAGCCACGGCAGGCGGCCGTCCTTGCGCAGCTGCGACTGGCGCTCGACCAGGCGGTGCGCGTAGTAGATGGCGGCCGGCATCAGTTCCGGCGTCTCGTCGCAGGCATAGCCGAACATCAGGCCCTGGTCGCCCGCGCCCTGGTCGAGGTCGATGCCGGCGCCTTCGTCCACGCCCTGGGCGATGTCCGGCGACTGCTTGTCGTAGCAGACCATGACGGCGCAACCTTTATAGTCGATGCCGAAGTCGGTGTTGTCGTAGCCGATGCGCTTGATGGTATTGCGTGCAACTTGAATATAATCGACGTTTGCGTGCGTCGTGATCTCCCCGGCCAGCACCACGAGGCCCGTGTTGCACAGGGTTTCGGCAGCCACGCGCGCGGTCGGATCCTGTTCCAGGATCGCGTCGAGGATGGCGTCGGAAATCTGGTCTGCGACCTTGTCGGGATGGCCTTCCGAGACGGACTCGGAGGTAAAGAGGAAGTCGTTGGAAGACATTGAGGCTCCTGATACTGTTAAAGATTTGCCGCAGTACCATGCCTGCGACGCTTTAGCGATATTTATATTCCGCTTCGCAAGTTGTCATTAACTCCGCGGATCCTGCTCAAAGTGGTATTTTACGCTCCTTAAAAAATTTTGGTGTAGCAAGGCATCGCTTATCCATCCTGAATCAACCATGCTCGTTCTTTTGTTTCGCTTCCTGTCAGTGTTCCCGCTGCCCGTGCTGCACGCCCTCGGCGCGGGGCTCGGCTGGCTGGTCTATCTCGCTTCCCCCTCCTACCGCCGCCGTTTGCGCGGCAATCTGGCGCGCGCCGGCTATGAAAACCAGCTGTCGGCCGCCATCGCGGAATCCGGCAAGGCCATCGCCGAACTGCCGTTCGTCTGGTGCGCGGACCAGGCGCGCGTCACCCGCCACGTCACGATGGAGAACTGGGAACTGGTCCAGCGCCAGCTCGATTCCGGCAAGGGAATCGTCTTTTTGACGCCACACCTGGGCTGCTTCGAGCTGACGGCCCAGCAGGTGTCGCTGCGCGTCGAGTTGACGGTCATGTACCGTCCGCCGCGCAAGAGCGCGCTCAAGCCGCTCGTCGAGGACGCGCGCGCGCGCCAGCACATGCACCTGGCGCCGGCCACCCTGTCCGGCGTGCGCATGCTGGTCAAGGCGCTCAAGGGCGGCCAGCCCGTCGGCGTGCTGCCCGACCAGGTGCCGCAGGAAGGCGAAGGCGTGTGGGCCCCGTTCTTCGGCCGCGACGCCTACACGATGACGCTGCCCGCCAAGCTGGCCCAGCTCGGCAAGGCCGACATCCTGCTGGTGTACGCCGAGCGCCTGCCGCGCGGACGCGGCTATGCGATCCGCTTCGTGCCCTTCGAGGGCGAGCTGTCCGGCACCCAGACCGAACAGGCTGCCACCATCAACCGCGCGATGGAGCAATTAATCGCGCTTTGCCCGTCCCAGTATTTCTGGAGTTACAACCGCTACAAGCGCCCGCAGGGCGTCGATGCACCGCAAGCCGAGGTTGCCCAATGAGGTTTTTGATTGCCCTGCTGTGGCTGCTGCATTGGCTGCCGCTTCCCATCCTCGGCCGCATCGGCAAGGCCGTCGGCAGCCTGATGTATTACGCCATCCCGAAACGGCGCAAGATCGCCCTGGTCAACCTGCGTTTGTCCATGCCCGAACTGAGCGAAGCCGAGCGCGTCGACATCGCCAAGCGCCACTTCCAGAGTTATTCGCGCAGCATCCTGGAACGCTCGCTGATCTGGTGGGCGCCGATCCCGCGCCTGCGCCGCCTGATCCACATCGAACCGGCGGTGCCGCAGGCCGAGATGGAAAGCGGCCCGACCATCCTGCTGTGCCCGCACTTCGTGTGCCTGGACGTGGCCGGCGTGGCGTCGCGCGTGATTCCCGTGGCGACGATCTATTCGCCGCAGAAGAACAAGGCCTTCGACGACCTGCTGCGCTACGGCCGCGAACGCTTCGGCCCCGTGCGCCTGTTCACCCGCACCGACGGCGTCAAGCCGATCCTGCGCGCGCTGCGCGACGGCCTGCCCTACTTCATGCTGCCGGACATGGATTTCGGCGAAAAGGATGCCGCCTTCGTGCCCTTCTTCGGCATCCCGGCCGCGACGCTGACGGCGCTCGGCCGCCTGTCCGCGGCCGCCAATGCCAAGGTCATCCCCGTCATCGCCACGTTTCTGCCAAACTACAAGGGCTACCGCGTCGTGTTCTATCCAGCCTGGCAGGATTTCCCCGGCGACGACATGATCGCCGCCACGCGCCGGATGAATGCCTTCATCGAGGAACGCGTGCGCGAGCATCCTGCGGAATACTTCTGGACGCATAAACGTTTCAAGACGCGCCCGAATGGCGAACCGTCGTTCTACGATTAAGTCTCATTAAGGATTGTTTGGCATGAAACTGAAGTTCACCAAGATGCACGGCGCGGGCAACGACTTCGTCGTCATCGATGCCGTCAACCAGGCGCTCGACCTGGGTCCGGAACAATGGCGCCGCCTGGCCGACCGCCGTTTCGGCGTCGGCGCCGACCAGATCCTGATCGTCGAACGCCCGACCGAGGCCGATTGCGACTTCCGCTACCGCATCTTCAACAACGACGGCGGCGAAGTGGAACAGTGCGGCAACGGCTCGCGCGCCTTCGTGCGCTTCGTGAGCGACAAGGGCTTGACCGACAAGCGCAGCATCCGCGTGCAGACCATGGCCGGCATCATCACGCCGCGCCTGGAAGACGACGGCAGCGTGACGGTGGACATGGGCGCGCCGATCCTGGAACCGGCACGCGTGCCGTTCGACGCCAGCGGCCTGGACGGCGTGGCCCAGGGCCGCGACACGCTGTGGCCCCTCACGGTGCGTGCCGGCGGCGAGGGCAGCACGGTACTGGTGTCGGTCGTCTCGATGGGCAATCCGCACGCGGTGCAGGTCGTCGACGACGTCGAGACGGCGCCAGTGCCGGAAACGGGCCCGCAGATCGAACACCATCCGCGCTTCCCGAAACGCGTCAATGCCGGCTACCTGCAGGTGCTGGACCGCGGCCACGTGAAGCTGCGCGTATTCGAGCGCGGCGCCGGCGAAACCCTGGCCTGCGGCACCGGCGCCTGCGCGGCGGTCGTGGCGGGCATCCGGCGCGGTCTGCTCGACTCTCCCGTCGAGGTACAGGCGCGCGGCGGCCGTTTGACCATCCGCTGGGCCGGCGAAGGCCAGCCTGTATACATGAGCGGGCCGGCCGAGACGGTGTTCGAGGGCGAGATCGAGATCTAGGGGTCAGAGCCCGGTTCTTCTTTCGAGGGGCTCTGCCCCCGGTGTTCAGCCGCAAAGCCAAACCCGGCTGCTCAACGGCAGGCAACTCCGGGGTCAGAGCCCTTTTGAAAGCAACACCGGGCTCTGACCCCTGCGATGACCGCGGCTATGCCGCCAGCGAATAATCCCCATCCACATCGTCCGGCAACAGGCTGCGCAGCCGATACAAGCGCTGGCGGTAATTCCCCTCCGCCCCACCCGGGCCGCAATCGACGCCCTCGAACAGCAGCCGCACGCGGTCGAGCAGCTGACGCTCCTGGGCCGTCTCGACCAGCACGAGGCGGCGCCGGCTGCGGCCGTAGCTGGCGCGGATGTCGACCACGAGGCAGTGGCCGCGGTCGGCGCTGCCGACGTCCAGCAGCAGGGCCTCGGCCCGGCTCAGTCCGAAGGCCAGTGCCAGCTCCAGCCGCGCCGCCAGCAGCGGATGGGCGGACAGGTCGCGCCCGGCGAGCAATTCCGCCAATCCCTTCCACGCGTCCGGCAGGCGCGGCGCGATCTTGCGCACGGCGACGCTTGCCTTCGGGCACCCCTGGCGTGCAGCCTGCTGCAGCCAGAACAGGGCGCGCACATCGTTGTTCTCGTTCTCGCGGCGCGCGCGCCAGGCGGCATTGCCGCACTCGAGCTGGGCGTCGCGGTAGCCCATGCCGGCCGCCCGCTCCAGGTATTTTTGTGCCTCCACGACATTCCGCTGGGAGAACTCCGGCTTGATATAGATGCGCGACAACGCGTACCAGGCTTCGGCCAGGCCCTGCTCGCCAGCCTGCGTCAGCCAGCGCACGGCCTTCTTGAAATTGGCCGCGCCGTTGCCGCCCGCGATGCGCTTGCCGTCGATGCGCATGCGCGCGCACCACAGTCCGAGCGCCAGCTGTGCATGGCGGTCCTGCTCGGTGGCCGCCAGTTCCCAGAAGCGGTGCAGCTCGGCCGGTGCGACGTCGTGCGCGGCCTCGTTGGCCGCCACCAGGCGCGCGCAGCGCGACAGCAGCCGAACTTCGTCGGGCGCCAGGCGGGCGGCGGCGCGGTCCTGGGCCGCCTCGGACCCGGCCAGCGCGCGGGCCAGCGGCAAGGCGCGCGCCAGGTAGGCGGCGCGGTCGCCGCCATCCCAATCCTGCTCGAGCTGGGCGAACTGCGCCGGTTCGAGTCCGTTGTCGGCGGCCTCGCGCAGCCAGCGCCGTCCGGCGGCGGCATTCGATGCCGGCGCGGGCGCCGGCGCGGCGGGAGCGTCCGGGGCATGCGGGGCATGCGACGGCGGCGGCGGCGCGGCGCCATGTTCGCGCGCCAGCAGCCATTGCGCTTCCGGGAAGCCCGCATGGGCTGCTTCCTCGAGGGCGCGCAAGGCCTTGCTGCGCTGGACGGCGGCCGGCCGCAGGTCGCGCGTGCCCAGCACCAGCTGGGCATAGACCAGTCCGGCGCGGGTAAGGCCGTTGTCGTAGGCGCGCTCGTACCAGAGCGTGACCGGCTGCGGGCTGTGGCGGGCCAGGTCGAGGGGAATATGGTTGCCGATGAGCTCCCATGCCTCGGCGCAGCCTTGTTGGGCGGCACGGTCGAGCCAGTGCAATGCCGTGGGCAGGCTGCGCGGCAGGCCGGCGCTGCCGAACAGGTACAGTCGTCCCAGTGCCAGCTGGGACTCTGCGCGTCCGGCACGGGCACCGCGGATCACTGCCAATTCTTCGCGATTTGCCATCGTTCTTTGTTCTGATGTAAGAGACGTCGAGAAAATGCGCGCAGATGCGCACGGATCGGCCCCAATGGACTCATCTGGAGCGCGTTTCGACGGCGAGGACGTCGGATGGCCCAGAGTCTAAAGCCGTGCCGGCG
Organism: uncultured Massilia sp.; assembly: GCA_963529995.1. Taxonomy (GTDB): domain Bacteria; phylum Pseudomonadota; class Gammaproteobacteria; order Burkholderiales; family Burkholderiaceae_D; genus Telluria. The sequence continues at coordinate 5,866 of CAUSCY010000011.1, forward strand.
CGATTCGTTTGCGATTTGTCGAGCCTTTGAGCGGGCACAAACAGAACTGTGTCATGCAGATGAAATGATGCCCTAGGGAAACTTAGACTAACCTTAAGATTGTGACCTCGTCATGACGGGCGCGTTTCGAAAATACAACAGCACGATTGGTTTTATTGGCTTTCCACCAAGTGAAACGGTCATAATTAACCAATCCACCGATCTTGACGCATTAAGCATTTAAGGTTCACACATCCGAGTGTTCAGAAACTAATAAAAATCTCAATGCTCTTCGGATTCCTGCGATTCATTTTATAAGGATAAAACTAGATGAAAAAATCACTCTTGGCAGTCGCTCTGCTGGGCGCATTCGCCGGCGTAGCACACGCTCAAACCGCCGTTCAGATCTACGGTAACATCGACGTCGGTGTTAACAAGAGCACCGGCCAGACCCTGAACATCGGCAAGCGCGCTGCCAACACCCTGGGCTTCAAGGGGACTGAAGACCTGGGCAACGGCCTGAAAGCACTGTTCCAGATCGAAATGCGTTACGAGCCGGACACCGGCACCACCGAAAACGGCGGCAACCGTCCGCTGTTCCAGGGCCAGAGCCGCGTCGGCCTGCAGGGTGACTTCGGTATGGTCCGCCTGGGCCGTGGCCTGACCCCGTACCAGGAAATCGTCGGTTCGTTCGAACCGTGGCACGGCCTGCCGAACCAGGCTGGCTTCTATACCGACATCTCGGTCGCCGGCTTCGTTTCCGCTCCGCTGGATGCCCGCTACGGCAACGGCACCCCGGGTTCCGCCAACCAGAACCGTATCTCGAACGCGATCTTCTATAACTCGCCGGTCGCTGGCGGTTTCCAGGTGAACGCATCGTGGGCCTCGAAGGAAGCCAACGGCGGCGCAGCCATCGTCGGCCAAGGCGCTGGCGCTGCTTCGTACGCGGCCAACTCGCAGGCTTCGGCAAACCCGTTCTCGGTCGCCGGCACCTACAACAACGGCCCGGCAGCAGCCATGCTGGCTTACGAGCGTAACGGCATCGAAAGCAAGATCTGGTCGGGCGCAGCATCGTTCGCCGTGACCCCGGAACTGAAGCTGATGGCGACCTTCTCGAAGCAGAACCAGGAACACATCAACACCATCCGTCCGGATACCAAGGGCTGGGTGCTGGGTGCAACCTACGCTGTCGGCCCGGGCAAGATCCTGGCTGGTTACGGCCAGAAGGACCAGGACAACTCGGTCGCCAAGACCAAGCAGATGTCGCTGGGCTACGAGTACAGCCTGTCGAAGCGTACCTACCTGTACATCGACGCGTCGCGCAAGAAGGACATCATCAACCCGGTCACCGGTGGCCTGGCTGGCGTCCCGACCGTCAACTACTACGACGTGGGTATCAACCACTCGTTCTAATCGCGACCTGCGCGGGGCCCTGCCCCGCCGACGCGATCCGCAAGGGCGGACCTGGGCAACCGGGTTCGCCCTTGTTGCATTCGGCGGCGCGATCCGCGGTCCTCGTCCGATCCGCGCCACACCCCACCGCTTCCTTGAACAAGCTTAAACGCGGCGACCGCGCCGGCGGCCATGCTGTCCGGGTCGGGCGCCTGCCGCCGCGGCTTTTCGAGGAGAAGCGATGAACAAGTCCCTGCTTGCCGCCGGCGTCTGCGCCGCTGCCCTGCTGTCCGGCGCGGCGCCGGCCCAGACCAGCGTCCAGATCTACGGCATCGCCGATGCCGGCGTGATGTGGCAGCGCGGTTCCTCGCCCAAGATCATCAGCGGCGGCGCCGACGGTTCGCGCCTGGGCATCAAGGGCAGCGAGGACATGGGGCGCGGCCTGAAGGCCGTGTTCAACCTGGAAGCGCGGATCGAGCTCGATACCGGCACCCAGTGGCCCACGCTGGTCAACGACAACCAGGGCTACTACCTCACGCGCGGCATGGAGGCCCTGCCCGCGCCGATCCTGGCCGCCGTGCGCCGGGCGCTGCAGCCGCCCGGCGGTCCCGCCGTGAATCCCGAACGAGCCTTGTTCGACCGCACCGCGATGGGCGGCCTGGTGACGCCGTTCGGCGCGATCCTGCTGGGACGCATGTACACGCCCGGCTACGAAGTGTTCGCAGCGGCCGATGCCTTCGAAGTCGGTACCGGCGGCACCTGGGGCAGCGTCACGGGAGGCACGGCCGGCTTCACTGCGCTGGGCGCCGACATCCGCTCGCAGCGCGCCCTGCAGTACCGCATCGCACTGCCTTCGGGCCTGGGCGGTTCGCTGATGGTGGCCGGGCGCGGCTCCGGCTATCTCGGCCTGTACAACAAGTTCTGGGGCGCGGCCGTCACCTACAAGGCCGGCCCCTGGGACGTGGGCGTCGGCCACAATCACGGCTACGACGTGCGCGGCGCGTCGAGCCTGCGCTCGACCACCATCGGCGGCTCCTATGCATGGGAAGACTGGAAGTTCTTCGCCGGCTGGCACGACCAGCACAACCGCAACTCGGCCTGGCTGCCGACCTATATCGCCGGCTGGGATACGCAGATCGCGCCGCAACTGGCGCCGCTCGGTCCGGCCACCGCGGCCGCCCTGCGCGCCGTCTTCGTCGACAACATCACGATCAACAGCCAGCAGGATGCGGTCAGCGTGCAGGCCGGCCTGCACTACAAGCGCGGCACGGGGCGCATCGTGGCATCCGTCGCGTACCAGGACGACCGCACGCCGTCGAACAGCAACGCCACCCTGTTCGCGCTTGGCTACAACTACTACCTGTCGCGGCGCACGGACATCTATGCGGTGGCATCCTTCATCAAGAACGACAACGAGGCGCAATACAGTCCGGCGACGGCGGGTTCGCCGGGCGGCTTCACCAAGTTCCCCGGCGAAGACGGACGCGCCTTTCAATTGGGCGTCCGGCACCGGTTCTGAGTTCGTCGTGCGCGGGCGCGCACGACGAACCCGTTTCGGCTTCGGCCGGCTTCAGATATCCAGATACGTCACGCCGACACCCAGCACCGGATACACCTGCTGCGCCGGGTTGGTGATCGGCGACGACGACGGACCGCTCAGCTTGAACGTGAAGCTGCTGTTGCTTTGTTGAGACGTCACCGTCGACGTGTAGGTATCGACGCTGCCGCCGCCCAGCGGAATGATGCCGAACAGGCTGACGCTGAAGCTGGTGGTGGTCTTTTGCCAGGCCTGGAAGGCGCTGAAATCGCCGTTCGTGACCGTGACGGTGATTTCGGGGAAGCCGCTGACCACGATGGTCGAGGCGTAGCCGAAGTTTTCCGGCGCCTTGCCGCCGATGAAAGCGAAACCGCTCGGCGCAGCTGCCCCGAGATTCGTGTTGTTGAAGGCTTCCTGCACGATCTCCTGGCTGAACCAGCCGGTTGCCGAGCCGTCGGCCGCAACCGTCGACAGGCCTTCGGGCGCAGCCGTGATGGCCGGGCCTGCGACGATGTGCGGATAGGTGACCGCGATACTCATCGTCGCCGATGCGCCGCATTGCGACGCGATGTCGCCGGAGACGGAAGTGCCCGCGCTGAAGCTCAGGAACCTTCCGACCGTGATACCGGCCTGGCCGCTGTAACTGACGTTCCAGCTGCTGTTCGACGTTGCCTGTGCGCTGAAGTTGGCCGTGATCGAAGCGGTTTGCAGCGCCGGATCTTGCGGCACCTGCGGATTCACGACATACCCCGGCAGCGTCGGATTGTTTTGCTGGTTGAGCTGCGCATTGAAGACCGTCAACCCGCCATTCGCCGCGGTCGGCGTCAGCAGGTTCCTTTTCATCGCCCCGATTTTCATGTTCGCCAGATTGGCTTGATCGGTGAGCGCCGCACCGGCGCCAAGCGCCACCAGATACTCGGATGCCAGCGGCAGGATCGTGCCGGCATTGGCCGGGGCATTCACCAGGAGTGTCGACAGCGAGGCGGTATTCTGCATCTGCACATTCGTGTAAGGCCCGTTCTTTCCGGCCCAGCGGTTGCCCATCACGTAGTCGATGATGAAGTTGATCTCGCTCGACGGCCCGTAGGCGGGGAACGCCGACATGGCCGTGGTTGCCGTAGCATAGTCGGTTGCGGTAGGCGCCCCGAACGTGCTGTTGAAGGCGGCAACCAGGGCGGCCGATTGCGTCGACGCGGCATTCTGGCTCTTCTGCAGCGCGGTCTGGTCGGCCGTGCTCAGCTGGTAGTAGATCCCCTGGATGAAGGTCTGGTAGGTGGTATTGAAGGAGTTCATGTCTCCTTGCGATACCATGTTATTGCTGTCCGGCTCGCTAATCGTCGCCGAGAGCCAGTTATAGGTGGCGCCATTGATCTGCGCCGTCAGGCCATTCGAGTAGCTCCAGTTAAAAGCGCCCAAGCCGTTACCGTGAAGCGAACTCAGCGTGCAATCGAGTTGATCGCCGAGCGACTTCTGGGCTTGTGCCGTAATCGTCCGCAAATAGGCATCGGCCGCCGCCATTTGCGCTGCGTTCTGCGGGTTCGAGGAGGGTGCCAATACGTTGTTTGCCAGCGCCTGATTCATTTTCGTTGCCTCTCTGGGTAAGGTAAAACGCTGAAAGGGATGGGTTCAAACGGACTACGCATTCGACATCGCTTGACTGCGGGGCGATACTAGAATTCGCCTTCTGCGTAACACAAGTATCAACGCGGTATCGGGTACATTGGCCCGGCGTGGCGCCGGCGCGCCGTTTGCCAGGTTTTTATGGGTGGCAATCGTTTCGGTCGGGTAAAATGAGCGACCAACTTTGGCAACACGATCAAGCAGCAATGAGCGCTCCCCTGGATTCCACCGCCGTCGCCCAGTACCTGGCCGACCACCCGCAGTTTTTCGAAGAACACGCCGCCCTGCTGGGCGAGGTCAGGCTGTCCAGCCCCTTGACCGGCCGCGCCGTGTCGTTGCAGGAGCGCCAGATGGAAGTCATGCGCGCCAAGTACAATGCGCTGGAACTGCGCATGGCCGGCCTGGTGCGCCATGCCGAGGAGAATGCGGCGATCGCCGGCCGCTTCCACGGCTGGACCCAGCAATTGCTGCGCACCCATGACACGGCTGACATGCCGGCGGCCGTCGCCGAAGGCCTGGTCGAACACTTCATCGTGCCGCAAGCCACGCTGCGCCTGTGGAACCTGGCGCCGGAACACGAAGGCAAGTGGTACACGGCCGGCATCAGCGACGACGCCCGCCTGTTCGCCAACAGCCTGCGCGCCCCCTACTGCGGTCCGAACCGCGATTTCGAAGCGGTGCGCTGGCTCGAGAACGCGGACGAGATCCGCTCGACCGTGCTGATCGCCCTGCGCGCCGGCGGCAACGCCTTCGGCCTGCTGGTGCTGGGCTCGAACGATACGGAACGCTTCGGCGCCACGATGGCGACCGATTTCCTCGTCCACATCGGCGAGACCGCCAGCACCGCGCTGGCGCCGCTGCGCGCCTGATGGACATTGCGGCCGCCGATGCATGGTCCGGCCGCTACCTGGCCGAGCTGGCCACCCAGCGCCAGCTCTCGCCGCACACGATTGCCGCCTACGGGCGCGACCTGGCCGAGCTGGCCCGCCTGGCCGGCCATGCCGACTGGGCGCGCCTGACCCACACCGACATCCGCCGCTTTACCGCCAAACTGCACGCCGACGGCCAGGGCCCGACCTCGATCGCCCGCAAGCTGTCGGGCTGGCGCGGCTTCTTCGAATGGCTGTCGCGCCAGATGACGTTGTCCGCCAACCCCGTCGAGGGGGTGCGCGCGCCGCGCCGCCCGAAGCGCCTGCCGAAGGCGCTGGCCGTCGACGACGCCGTGCAATTGATGGAACACCATGCGCACGGCCACCAGGAGCCGGCCGACCTGTGCAACCGCGCCATGTTCGAACTGCTGTATTCGAGCGGCCTGCGGGTATCCGAACTGGCCGGGCTCGACGTGCATTACGTGGCGGCCAGCGACCATGCGCCGGCGTCGCTCGGCTGGCTGGAAGCGGATGCCGGCGAAGTCGTCGTGACCGGCAAGGGCAACAAGATGCGCCGGGTGCCGGTGGGCGGACCGGCACGCGCGGCGCTGGCCGCCTGGCTGGCCGTGCGCCCGCCCGCGCGCGACGGCAGCCAGGCGCTCTTTCTGACCACGCGCGCCACCCGCATCAGCCCGCGCGTCGTGCAGCAGCGCCTGAAACTGCACGCCCGCAAGGCCGGCACGCCGGTCCACGTCCACCCGCACGTGCTGCGCCACTCCTTCGCCTCGCACCTGCTGCAGTCCTCGGGCGACCTGCGCGCCGTGCAGGAATTGCTGGGCCACGCCAGCATCACGTCGACCCAGGTGTATACGGCGCTCGACTTCCAGCATCTGGCGGCCGTCTACGACAAGGCCCATCCACGGGCCAAGCGCAAAGCCTGACCCGGTACGGCTCCGTTCGTGCTCGGTGGTGACATTCCGTAAATTCCGGCATAATCCATCGATTCCCCGGAGCCCATCGGGCCCGTCTGACTGGACCGCGACATATGGAATTGATTCCAAGCACTATCCTCACCGGCTTCCTCGGCGCCGGCAAAACCACGCTGCTCAACCGTATCCTGCAGGAAGAGCATGGCCTGCGCATTGCCGTCATCGAGAACGAGTTCGGCCAGGAAAACATCGATAACGAGATCCTCGTGCAGGACTCCAGCGAGCAGATCGTCGAGATGAACAACGGCTGCATTTGCTGCACCGTGCGCGGCGACCTGATCGTGGCCCTGACCAATCTGGCGAAGAAACGCGAGGCCGGCGAGCTGCAATTCGACCGCGTCGTCATCGAGACCACGGGCCTCGCCAATCCGGGGCCGGTGGCCCAGACCTTCTTCGTCGACGAGGAAGTGGGCGCCGACTACCTGCTCGACGCGGTCGTCACCGTGGTCGATGCGCGCCATGCCATGGACCAGCTCGATCGCCACGAGGAAGCCCAGCGCCAGGTCGGATTCGCCGACAAGATCCTGCTGTCCAAGACCGACCTGGTCGATGCCGCCGCGCTCGACGCGCTCAAGGCGCGCATCCGCCGCATCAATCCGCGCGCCCCGATCAGTACGTCCGATTTCGGCCGCGCGCCGATCAGTGAAGTGCTCGACCTGCGCGGCTTCAACCTGAACGACAAGCTGGAACTGGATCCGGACTTCCTGGCCGCCGACGAGCACGATCACGATCACGATCACGACCATGGCCCCGATTGCGGCCACGATCATGAGCACGATCACGTGCACACCGAAGCCTGCAGCCACGGCCATGACCACCACCACAGCCACCACACGGACGACATCGCCGCCTTCGTGTTCAAGAGCGAACGCGCCTTCGACCCCGAGCGCCTTGATCAATTTCTCGGCAGCATGGTGCAAGTGTTCGGCCCCAATATGTTGCGCTACAAGGGCGTCCTGCTGATGGCCGGCGCCGATCGCAAGGTCGTTTTCCAAGGCGTGCATCAAATCATGGGCAGCGACCTGGGTGCAAAGTGGGCGGAAAACGAGACGCGTGGCAGCAAGATGGTATTTATTGGTAAAAATTTACCCCAAGACGTCTTTATTCGCGGATTGGAACAATGTTTGGTATAAACTAGCCCGGTTCTATGGACTGAATAGCCCTGTCACACGGAAAGACAGGGCAGGCGCGGAGGGAGTTTCGCGCCTTACGGTAGCCACCCGCGCGCACAACTCAGCAACAGGGTCAGCGCCGAGTTAGCTGTTAAAATGGAAACTCTGTCGTATCAAAGGTAAGTGAAGTCATGACTAAAACAAGCAAACCGAATACCGTTGCGCAGCCCGAAGAACGCCTCCTGACGGAAGAAGAAATTCGGGCCATGAGCGACGACGACTACATGAACCCGGCCCAGCTGGCGTTCTTCAAGAACCGCCTCCAGGAGCTCGAAAAAGAACTCCTCAAAAATGCTGGCGAGACGACGGAGCACCTGCGCGAGACGGTACTCGTTCCCGATCCGGCCGACCGCGCCACCATCGAGGAAGAGCACGCGCTGGAACTGCGTACCCGCGACCGCGAACGCAAGCTGCTCAAGAAAGTGCAGCAATCGCTGGCATCGATCGATACCGGCGAATACGGCTGGTGCGAAGAAACCGGCGAACCGATCGGCATCCCGCGCCTGATCGCCCGCCCGACCGCCACGCTGTCGCTGGAAGCGCAGCAGCGCCGCGAACTGAAGCAAAAGCTCTACGGCGACTGATCGCCGACGAGCCCCACGAAAAAGCATGCGCCTGTCGCATGCTTTTTTGTTTCTGGCGCCGCGCAACTATATGCACGGAACATTTCCTATCGACTACACTAACGACAGCCACACACCTGCCGATTGATGCATCGCAGGCGTGCGCGCCATGCATATCGCGTGGTCGTGTTACTGTTTCGACCGGCTTCCCGGCCCAGCCGTTCGCAATCTTTACCGGATTTCTGCCGACGAGGAACACGTGGGTTTTTTCTCTTTCCTGAAGAAAAAGAACGATGCGCCTGGCGCTGACGTGCCTGCGCACACCCTCGCCGGTCCCCCCACGCGCACCGGCCTCGAGACCGAGCAGGAACGCGAGCGCCAGCGCGAGATCGCGCGCGCCACCGCCGCCAAGATCGACGAGATCGAGCTGGAGATGATCTCCGATATCTTCGACGACGACACCTGGGCCGGCAAGCGCCGCGTACCGGCCGCAGCGTCCGCCGCCCTTGCCTCGGGCGCCCCCGCAGCGGAACAGAATACGGATATCCTGCTGGGCACGGAAGAGGTGCCCGATGCCGCTGCCGCCCCCTCCAGCGCCCCGGCCGTCGAGGAAGCGGCGATCCTGTATGCCAACGACCAGCTCGAAGCGGCCTGCCTGGTCTTGCGCGCCAGCCTGGACGACGCCGGCGGCGAGCGCCTGCCCTGGTGGATGCTGTTCGACCTGTACCAGGTCATGGGCCTGGAGCGCGAGTTCGAAAGCGTCGCGATCGACTACGCGAGCCGTTTCGAGACCTCGCCGCCGGCCTGGACCCCGTTCGCTCCGCCCGGCGCCGCGCCCGGGCGCGAGTTCGCTGGCGCGGTCCCGGCCGCGATCCTGTCCGGACGGCTGGACGAGTCGATCGGCCCGCAACTGGCGCGTGCGCTGGCGCCGTCGCCCAGTCCGCTCGTGCGGTTCGAATTCCATGCGGTTACCGACGCCACGCCGGCCGGCTGCTTCCTGCTGCTGTCCGCCCTGCAGACGCTGCGCGGCGGCGAACGCGAACTGGTGCTGGCCGGCGCCGACCAACTCGCCGCCCTGCTGCGCCCCATGCTCGCGATCGGCGAGCGCGCCGCGTCCGAAGCGCCCTGGCTGCTGCTGCTGGAACTGCTGCTGCTGGCCAACCGCGAAAAGGATTTCGAGGAGACGGCGATGGATTACTGCCTCACCTTCGAAGTCTCGCCGCCGTCGTTCGAGGCGCCCAGGCTGGCCGCGATCAGCCTGGGCGCCATCAGCCTGGGTGCAAGTCAGGGCCCGACGGCCGACCGCTTCCTGCTGCCTGCCGCCATCCGCGGCGACGCCACGGCGCTCCTCGACGCCATCGCCGCCCACGCGGCCGTGCACCCGGCCCTGGTGCTGGATTGCTCGCGCCTGGCGCGCATCGACTATGCGGCGGCGAACGCCCTGGCCGCGCAACTACGCGGCATTGCCGGCCACGGCCGCGAGGTCGTGCTGCGCGACCTGAACCACGTCGTCGCCGTGCTGCTGCGCCTGCTCGGCGCGGGCGAACAAGTGCGCGTCTACGCCCACAAGTATTGATCACAGCCGTAGGGTGGGCACCATGTGCCCACCAGATGTCGGCACTGCGTCTGCGCTCGGTAGGCACACAGTGCCCACCCTACGATCGCACTCTTGCTGAATAGGCAAGAATTGACGATCAACACGTCAATATCTTGCAATTTCATATGACATCCCCACTTGCGGTGAGCAGATCAACCACGAGGCAAATATGGAACAATTTCACGGCACGACGATCGTCAGCGTCCGGCGCGGCAACCAGGTAGCGCTCGGCGGCGACGGACAAGTCACCTTGGGTAACGTCGTCATGAAGGGTTCGGCGCGCAAGGTGCGCAAGCTGTACCAGAACAAGGTGCTGTGCGGCTTTGCCGGCGGCACGGCCGACGCCTTTACCCTGCTGGACCGCTTCGAAGCGAAACTGGAAAAACACCAGGGCAACCTGCTGCGCGCCTCGGTCGAGCTGGCCAAGGACTGGCGCACCGACCGCATCCTGCGCCGCCTGGAAGCCATGCTGCTGGTAGCCGACCGCGAGAAAACCCTGATCATTACCGGCAACGGCGACGTGCTCGAACCGGAAGACGGCATCGGCGCGATCGGCTCGGGCGGCATCTATGCGCAGTCGGCCGCCAAGGCCCTGCAGGAAAACACGGACATGGCCCCGGCCGACGTCGTCAAGAAGGCGCTGACCATCGCCGGCGAACTGTGCATCTATACGAATATGTCGCACATCATCGAGACGCTCGACTGAGCGTCCGACAGGGATTACTGAAATGAACAAACTCATGAACATGACCCCTTCCGAAATCGTTTCGGAACTGGACAAGCACGTGGTCGGCCAGGGCAAGGCCAAGCGCGCGGTATCGATCGCCCTGCGCAACCGCTGGCGACGCCAGCAGGTCGAGGAACCGCTGCGCCACGAGATCACCCCGAAAAACATCCTGATGATCGGCCCGACCGGCGTCGGCAAGACCGAGATCGCGCGCCGCCTGGCCAAGCTGGCCGACGCGCCCTTCATCAAGGTCGAAGCGACCAAGTTCACCGAAGTGGGCTATGTCGGCCGCGACGTCGACACCATCATCCGCGACCTGGTCGACATCGGCGTCAAGCAGACCCGCGCCAGCGAAATGGCGAAGATGCGCCAGCGCGCCGAGGACGCGGCCGAAGACCGCATCATCGACATCCTGGTGCCGCCGGCACGCGACTTCGGCTTCAACGTCAGCAACGACGACGCCAAGGAAGGCGGCGGCGACACCCGCCAGACCTTCCGCAAGCGCCTGCGCGAAGGCGCCCTCGACGACAAGGAAATCGAGATCGAGGTATCCGACGCCGCGCCCCAGATGGAAATCATGGCGCCGCCGGGCATGGAAGAGATGACCGAGCAGATCAAGTCGATGTTCGCCGGCGTCGGCAGCGGGCGCAAGAAACCGCGCAAGATGAAGGTCAAGGAGGCGTTGAAGCTGCTCATCGACGAAGAGGCCGCCAAGCTCGTCAACGAAGACGAGATGAAGCAGAAGGCCATCGCCAACGTCGAGCAGAACGGCATCGTGTTCCTGGACGAGGTCGACAAGATCGCCTCGCGCTCGGAACACGGCGGCGCCGACGTCTCGCGCGCCGGCGTGCAGCGCGACCTGCTGCCGCTGGTCGAGGGCACGACGGTGAACACCAAGTACGGCATGATCAAGACCGATCACATCCTGTTCATCGCCTCGGGTGCCTTCCACCTGTCGAAACCCTCGGACCTGATCCCGGAGCTGCAAGGCCGCTTCCCGATCCGCGTCGAGCTGGAATCGCTGTCGATCGACGACTTCAAGAGCATCCTGACCGCCACCCACGCCAGCCTGACCAAGCAGTACGAGGCGCTGCTGGCGACCGAGGGCGTCAAGCTGGAGTTCGCCGAGGACGGCATCCGTCGCCTGGCCGAGATCGCCTATGCGGTCAACGAACGCACCGAGAACATCGGCGCGCGCCGCCTGTACACGGTGATGGAAAAGCTGCTCGAGGAAATCTCGTACTCGGCCAGCGACAAGTCGGGCCAGACCCTGACGATCGACGCCGGCTATGTCAACGAGCGCCTCGATGCGCTGGCCGTCAACGAAGACCTGTCGCGCTACGTGCTGTAACGCGACGCTGCACGGGCGCCTTGCGAGGCGCCCTTTTTTTTCAAAGGAAGGTCAATGGCAAACAAGGCACTGGCAACCCGGCAAAAGATGCGCCTGCGCGTCGAACCCACGCCGCCCCTCAAGCCGCGCAACCCGTTCGCCGGCTTTGCCAAGGCGCGCGCGGCCGGGTCGCACGACAAGCCCGCGGCCAGCAAGCGGCTGGAAGAAAAACGCGCGCTGAAGAAACTGCCGCTGGTGTCCGAGGATGACTAAGGCGGCCTTCTTGGCGCCTCTTTCTCTAGGGTTTGCGTAGGGTGGGCACCATGTGCCCATCAGATGTTCGCTTCATGTCGGTGCTTGGTGGGCACATGGTGCCCACCCTACTAAGCGACGTCCGCTGTTGAACAACTCCCCGCTCTTCTGTACATTGGTTCCCGTCGAGTAACTATAAACAGCGGAACCCCATGAGCTCCCCCGATATGCTGCTGGACGTGCTGCGTGCCGAATTGCGCGCGGCCGGCATTACCTACAAGATGCTGGCTGAACGCATCGCCATGAGCGAATCGAGCATCAAGCGCATGTTCGGCCAGAAGGACATGACCCTGTCGCGCCTGGCCCAGATCTGCCAGGCGGCCGGCATCGCGCTGGAAGACGTACTGCGCCGCGCCGCCGATGCGCGGCCCCAGGCCGACACGCTGACCCTGGTGCAGGAAAACGCGCTGGTCAACCATCCGCGCCTGCTGCTGGTGGCCATCTGCTGCCTGGGCAACTGGAGCATGGAACAGATCGTCGAGACCTACCGCCTGACGGAAGCCGAATGCATCGGCTTGCTGGTAGAACTCGACCGGCTGGGCGTGATCGAACTGAAGCCCCTGAACCGCTACCGGGTCCGCGTCTCGAACGCGTTCCGCTGGCTGCCGGACGGGCCCGTACAGCGCTTTTTCCGCGAACACGTCGTCAGCGATTATTTCCAGGGCCGCTTCGACGGTGCCGGCGAGACGCTGATGTGCCTGCCCGCGCGCCTGTCCCTCGCCTCGGCGGGCGAAGTGGCCGAAAAAATCCATCAACTGGCGGGGGAGCTGGCGCGCCTGCACCGCAACGACCGGCGCCTGCCGGCGCAGGAGCGCGACGGCTTTACCTTGCTGGTGGGTTTCCGCTCGTGGGAATTCGCCGCGTTCACGGCGCTCAGGCGCTAACTGAACGCTGAGTCGGGCCGCGATTACTGCGTCGACGGATTGGCGGTCGGCTGCTGCGTGGCCGGCATCTGCGGCGCGTTCTGGTTGCCGGCCGGCGCGTCGCGCGGGCCGACGTCGCCCGGCGGGACGAATTCCGGCACCGGCTGCGATTGCTGCTGCTGCGAGACGGCCCCCGGCGACATGGGCGGCTCCGGCACGAAGTTGGCGTTCGGCGCGGTTTGCGGGGCCGGGGTGCCGGCCGGCGTCGTGGCCTGCTGCTGCGGAGGAACGGGACGCGGGGACGGTGGGGCGCCCTGCGGCACATTCCCCGCCTGCGTTCCCGGCACGCCCGTCAGGACGGCGCCCATCGGCGCGGCCGCCTTGGCATCCGGCGCCAGGTCGACGCGCTTCATGACACCGTTATCGGACAACATCACGTGGCGCGGATGGACTTCGGCCAGCGTCACGCCAGGGGAGATTTCCTTGCCTACCACCAGGGCCTTGGGCGGCGCATTGTCGGCGATCAGGATGGCGACGCTTTCGCGGCCGGCCGAGACGATGCCCGTCAGCTGGTAATTGGTGGCGCTGGCGACGGCGACCTGGCCGCCGAACAGCGTGGCGGCCGCGTCGATCGACGGTTCCGGCACGTTCGATGCCGGCACGGCGGCGATCGGACGCTGCGGCGGCTGGTAGAGCTGCAGGATCCAGTAGGCGAGCGAGGCCGCCAGCAGGATCACGCCCAGAAGGCTCAACAGAAAGGGCAAACGCTTGTTCATCAATATCCTTGTCAGCGCACCAGCTGGTTAATTTCGATAATCGGCATCAGGACCGCCAGCACGATCAAGAGCACGACCAGGCCCATGGCCAGGATCAGCACCGGCTCCAGCAGGCCGGCGATGGTCAGCGCGCGCCGCTCGAAATCGGCCTGCTGCGCATTCGACGCCCGCTCCAGCATGGCGGGCAGTTCGCCGGTGATCTCGCCGGCGCGGATCATGTGCACCAGCATCGGCGGGAACAGCTTCTGTGCCGACAGCGCACGCGCCAGGCTGACGCCCTCGCGCACGCTGCCCGTCGCATCCTCGACCAGTTCGCGCATCGCCACGTTGGACAGCGTGTCGCGGCTCGTTTCCAGCGCGCGCAGGATCGGCACGCCGGAACCGGTGGTGATCGCCAGCGTGCTGGCGAAGCGCGTCGTGTTCAGGCTGCGCTCGAACTTGCCGTACACGGGCGCCGTCAGCAGCCAGGCATGCCAGCGCCGTTTGAGCACCGGGTTCTGCAGCGCGCGGCGCCACAGGAACCAGGCGGCAATGACGATCAATGCCACGTAGATCCCGTAGGCGCGCGTGAAGTTCGACACGCCCAGCATCACGACGGTCAGGACGGGCAACTTCTGCTTGGTGTTGGCGAACACCGAGACGATCTGCGGCACCACATAGGTGAGCAGGAAGATCACGATGGCGAACGCGACCACGGTGACGATGGCCGGATACGTGAACGCCAGGCGCACGCGCTGCACGAGGGCGTTGCGGCGCTCGATGTAGTCGGCCAGGCGCGACAGCACGCGCGCCAGTTGGCCGATCTGTTCGCCGGAACCGACCAGCGCGCGGTAGATGTCGGTGAAGTCGCGCGGGTGGCGCGCCAGCGCGCTGGAAAACGAGGAGCCGCCCATCACTTCCGAGCGGATCGAGGCGACCAGGTCGCGCACGTAGGCGCGCTCGGCCTGTTCCAGCAGCGCCGTGAAGGCCTGCTCCAGCGGCAGGCCCGCTTCCAGCAGGCTGGCCAATTGGCGCGTAAACAGGGCCAGCTCGACCTGTGACAGGCGCTCGCCGAAGCCGCGCGCGCGCGCCGCCCCGCTATCGTCGACCTGGGCCGAGATGGGTTCGACGTTCAGCGGCGTCAGCCCCTGCAGACGCAGGTCGGCACGCGCCGCGCGCGGGCTGTCGGCGTTCAGCACGCCCTTGCGGGTGATGCCGCCCGTGTCGACGGCTTCGTAGCGGAAGGCTGGCATGGATCAGTCCGCCTTTGCCACGCGCAGCAGCTCGGCTTCGGTGGTGACGCCCTCGCGCACCCAGCGCTCGCCGTCCTGGCGCATCGTCTTCATGCCGGACTTCAGCGCCGTATCGCGGATTTCCGCTTCCGACACCTGGTTGTGGATCTGGGCGCGGATCTCGTCGTTGGTTTCCAGCAGCTCGTAGATGCCGACGCGGCCCTGGTAGCCCGTGTGGCCGCAGCGGTCGCAGCCGACCGCGACCCACTGGCCGGGGCCTTCCTGGCGCTTGCAGTGCGGGCACAGCTTGCGCACCAGGCGCTGGGCCATCACGCCCAGCAGCGAGGACGACAGCAGGAACGGTTCGATCCCCATGTCGAGCAGGCGGGTGACGGCCGAGGCGGCGTCGTTGGTGTGCAGCGTGGCCAGCACCAGGTGGCCCGTCAGCGACGCCTGCACGGCGATCTGCGCCGTTTCCAGGTCGCGGATCTCGCCGATCATGATCACGTCCGGGTCCTGGCGCAGGATCGCGCGCAGCGCCTTGGCGAAGGTCATGTCGATACGCGCGTTGACCTGCGTCTGGCCGATGCCCGGCAAATCGTATTCGATCGGGTCTTCCACCGTCATCACATTGGTGGTGGTGGCATTCAGGCGCGACAGCGCGGCATACAGCGTGGTGGTTTTACCCGAACCGGTCGGGCCCGTCACCAGCACGATGCCGTGCGGCTGGTTGATCAGCTTGTCGAACTGCGGCAGCAGCTCGTCGCTCATGCCCAAGTGCGACAAATCGAGGCGGCCCGCTTCCTTGTCGAGCAGACGCAGCACGGCACGTTCGCCGTGGCCGGTCGGCAAGGTGGACACGCGCACGTCGACGGGCTTGCCGCCGATGCGCAGCGTGATGCGGCCGTCCTGCGGCAGGCGTTTCTCGGCGATGTCCAGCTGCGACATGATCTTGATACGCGAGATCAGCGAGGCGTGGATCGCCTTGCGCGGACGCACGATGTCGCGCAGCGCGCCGTCGATGCGGAAGCGCACGACGGACGTCTGCTCGAACGGCTCGATGTGGATGTCCGATGCCCCTTCGCGCAGCGATTGCGTCAGCAGGGCGTTGATCATGCGGATCACCGGAGCGTCGTCGGACGATTCCAGCAAGTCCTCGATGGCCGGCACGTCCTGCAGCAGCTTGGTGAGGTCGAGGTCGGCGTCGAACTCGTCGGCGACCTGGGACGCGTCGCCGCCGGCCGACTGGTAGGCCGCGGCGATCGCCGCTTCCAGCTCGGCACGCTCCATGCGGCGCAGGCTGATGCGGCCGAAACGGCGCGAGACCTCGGCGATCGCGGCCGGCTTGGTCGCGTTCGAGACCAGCACCTCGACGGCTTGCGCCGGGTCGCCGTTGGAACGCGCCAGCACGCCATAGTCGCGTGCGAATGCGTAAGGCAACAGGTTATTCATGATGTCCGATCAATCTGCTCATTGTTGCTGCGCGGGCGCCGGGCGGTACGCGGGCTGCGGTTGTACGGGACGGAATTCGCCGACGTCCGGCAGCGGCTGGCCCGGCTGGGCATTCGGCTGCGCCGGCGTGCGCGGTTGCGTCGTGCCGGGGCCGGTGGCGGCGCCGGGGCGTGCGCTGACGGGCGCCGGCGGCGGCATCGTCGCCATGGTGCCGCCCGCCGGCGGCTGGCCGCCCTTGTTCAGCGGCGGCAGCATCGGCGCGCCCAGGTTGCGCACCATGATCGAATCGTCGGCCGGCTGGGCCTGGTCGCCGGCGGCGCGCATGTATTCGTAACGGTCCATCGAGATGCTCGCGTTCTGCTCCTTGCTGCGCACGACGACCGGGCGCAGGAAGACCATCAGGTTGCGTTTGGCGCGCGAGCGGGTGCGGTACTTGAACAGGTTACCGATCACCGGGATGTCGCCCAGGCCGCGCACCTTCTCGTTGTTCTCGGACTCGTCGTCCGAGATCAGGCCGCCCAGCACGATGATCTGGCCATCGTCGGCCAGCACGTTGCTCTCGATCGCACGCACCGTCGTCACGATGCCCGAGGACGAGGTGACGGAATTGTCGATGCCCGAATTCTCATGGTAGATCGACAGCTTGATGGTACCGCCTTCGGAAATCTGCGGGCGCACCTTCAGCAGCAGGCCCACGTCCTTGCGGTCCACCGTCTGGAACGGGTTGTTGGCGCCGCTCGACCCCGTCGTGAACGAGCCCGTTAGGATCGGGATGTTCTGGCCGACCTTGATCGTCGCCAGCTCGTTGTCCAGCGTGATCATGTTCGGCGTCGACAGGATGTTGGCGTTGCCGTCGTTCTCGAGGGCGCTGGCGACCGCGCCCAGGCCCAGCTGGCCATTGATCTGGCGGAAGATACCGATCGACAAGCCGTTCAGGGCCGGGAGAGTGGAGCCGGTCGTGCTCGTCGAGCTGCTCACGCCGGCCGCCGCGGCGGCCAGGTTGATGATGTTGTTGGTGCCGTTGTTGTTGAACGACTGTACGCCACCGACGCGGTACTTGCTCGTGCTGTCGCCGGACAGGCCGATCCACTGGACGCCGAATTCGGACGCCTTGTTCGACGTGACCTCGACCACCAGCGCCTCGATATAGACCTGGGCGCGGCGCACGTCGAGTTGGTCGATGACGCCGCGCAGGTTGCGGTAGACGGCGTCCGGTGCGGTGATGATCAGGCTGTTGGTCGAGGCATCGGCCTGGATGAAGCCGGACCCCTGGCCGCCGCCGGCGCCGGTGGACGTCGCCTGGCCCTGCTGGGCCGAAGTGCCGCCGGTCCCGCCCGCACCGATGCTGCTCTGCTGGTTGTTCTGGCCCAGGCCGCCGTTGCCGGAGCCGCCTGCGGTACCCGACTGGATCGAGCCGCCCGACGTGCCCTGCTGCTGCACGGGCACGGCCGAGGCATCCTGCGACACGACGGCGCGCAGCGTCTGCGCGACCTTGCTGGCATCGGCGTTCTTCAGGTAGACCACGTGGATATTGCCCAGCTCGGCGGTCGGCTGGTCCAGCTTGGCGATCAGCGACTTGGCCATGTTCGCGCGGCCCAGCGAGGGCGCGCGCACGATGACGGAATTGGTGCGCGGATCCGCCAGCACGCTGACGCGGCCGGAATCTCCGCCCGGGCTCGGTTCCATCAGGCGCGTGACGAGGGCCGCGACGTCGCTGGCGATGCCGTTGCGGATCGGGATCACGTCCAGGTCGCTGCTCGACGGCGCGTCGAGCGCGGCGATGATCTTCGACAGGCGGCGCAGGTTGTCGGCGTAGTCGGTGATCACCAGGCTGTTGTTGCCCGGGTCGGCCATGATCGAGTTGTTCGGCGAGATCAGGGGGCGCAGCACGGCCGTCAGGTTAGCGGCCGACTCATGCTGCAGGCGGTAGATCTGGGTCGCGACCTGGTCGCCCCTGGCGCGCGCGCCGCCCACGCCGACCTGGGTCGGCGACGACTGCAGCTTGGCTTCCGCTTCCGGCACCACCTTGGCGAAGCCGTCGCCGGTGACGACGGCATAGCCCTGCAGGCGCAGCGCGGAGGTCAGCAGGGCGAAGGCCTGGGCCTTGGTCAGCGATTTTTCGGAGACGAGGGTCAGCGTGCCCTTGACGCGCGGATCGATGATGAAGGTCATGCCGGTGTAGTGGCCGACCGCCTTGATCACCGATTCCATGTCGGCGTTGACGAAATTCAGTGCGGCACCGTCCTGGGCGAACGCCGTCACCGGGGGAAGCGCGGTGCCGACGGCGCAGCACAGCATGACGCTGGCGGCCAGGCGGCGCATGGCGGGGAGTCGCACCGAGCGAGATGGGTCGCCTGCGGACGGAACGACTGGGGTCTGGACGACTGCGTGGGTGTTTTTCATTATCTAAACTCGAGTGCGATTATGTTCTTGCCGTTCACCATTCGGCGCTGGCCCAGGAGGCCCAGCAGGTTGCCCAGCGTGTCTTCGTATCCTTCGGCCGCGGAAGCCTGCCCCGAGAAGCGCAGGCGGCCGTTATCCAGCCCTCCGCTGCCCGACAGCAGCAGCGCCCCGCGCACGGTGCGCAATGTGAGGTCGGCGCGCTGCCCGTGCCAGTCCATGGCCATTTCGTAGCTGCCCAGCGGCTTGATGGGACTCATGCGCGATCCCATGTCGTTCATGGTCAGCACCGTGCGTCCATTCACCGCGACCGCATTGCCCGCGCGCGCGATGTCCAGCAGGTTCCAGGACAGGCGGATCGCACCCGACGGCGCCAGCGTGTTCAGGGGCGCCCCCAGGCCGGCCAGGCCCTCGGCGGGCAGCAGCAATTCTCCGGCGCTGACCTGCCACTGCGACCAGCTGCCGCTGATGCGCACCGGCTGCGACAGCGCCTGCTCGTTGGCCAGGTCCATGTTCACCTGCCCGAACAGCACCAGCGGCGACAGCCGCCAGGAAAACCGTCCCGGCAGCAGCGGCGTGACCGACCCGCCCTCGCCCGGCGCGCCGCCCACGAAGGCTGAGCCGCGCCACAGCGTACCCTGCGCATCCCCCAGAGTCAAACGGCCGCCCGTCTGGCGTTCCACGATCGGTCCGAGCCAGGCCGCGGGCAGGAAGATCAGGACCGTGGCGGCCACCGCCAGCACGGCCAGCAGGATCCACGACAGCGCGCGCCTCATTGGGCGGCGCCGGTGTTCTGACGCAGCGTCAGGCTGGCGTCGACCTGGCCCGCGGCCGGCAGCGAGGTGATGGCGGCGTCCTGCACCAGCACCCGGTTGGCGCGGCGCTGTTCGTCCAGCCAGGTGGCCAGGGCGGCGAACGGCACGTCGTTGAACTGCAGCTTGATGAATTCCCCGGTGGCCGACAGCGATTGCGGCTTCAGGCCGCGGCCGTTCAGGCTGGCGTCGATGGCTTCGCGCGACAGCGGTGCCACCTGGGTGGCGGGCGCGCGCGCCAGCGCGTTCGCTTCCTGCGCCATGGCCTGCAGCTCGGCGGCCTGCTGGCGCAGCTGCGGCAGCGAGCGATTCAGGCGCGCGCGGCCCTCGATGGCCGGATCGACCAGCAGCAGGTACAGGATCGCCAGCAGCACGACGCCGCCGCCGACCGCCAGGAAGCGCCGTTCCTGTTCGGTACGCGCGAGCCACTGCGTGGCGGCGCGCTCGCGGACCTGGGCGATGGTGGTGGCGATGCTCATTGCTTGGCTCCTGTGCTGCGGATGGTCCAGTTGCCCGGCGCGGCTTCCTCCAGGGTCAGGTGGCGCGTGGCCAGGGCCGTGCGCAGTTGCCCCACCAGGCCCGGGTCGGCCGTCTCGGGTTTGACTTTGACGATGAGCGCGCGTTCGCGGTACTCCATTGATGCAATGCCGGGTTGGCGTCCGCTCGCCCGCGCGGCTTCGCCGAACGCGGACGCGAGATAGGTGAATTCGTCGGGCGCCGTCTCGCCCGTGTTGGCGCGGGCGCGCGCGATGTTCTGGCGCATCTGCAGCACCGGGTCGAGGATCGCCGTCTCGCGCGGGTAGGCGGAGCGGAATGTCGTGAGCATCGACTGGCGCACGGTATCGGCTTCGCGGCGCAGGCGCAGCCAGTCCAGATTGAGGCCGATCAGGTTGATGGCGACGGCGAGCAGCGCCAGGCGGATCGGCCAGCGCCAGCGGCGCCAGTCGCGCGCCGGCACGCCGGCCGAGCCCAGGCCCGACACCAGGTCGAGCGCCGTGCTTTTCGAGCCGGCGATCCAGTGCGCCCAGTCGTCCGCCTCGATCGTGATGCCGGGCCCCGCTTCCTGGGCCAGCGCGGCGTATTCGCCGACCGCCCCGCGCGGCACGTACAGCGCCAGCGGCGCGTCGCCGCCGAAGGCGCGCGCGGTCTGCAGCACGGCGGCGGGATTGGCGTCGAGGGCCAGGCCGAAGCCCTGGAACAGGCCCTGGCGCAGCGTCAGCTCGGCGCCGGAGACGGCGGCCGTGACGCTGCCCGGCAGCAGCGGCAGGCAGAGTTGGGCCGGCACGGCGGCCACCGAGCGCGCCCCCTGCACCAGCAGGCTGCGCACGACGCCTTCGAGCCAGTCGCGGTCGGCCACGGCGATGGGTCGGCTGCCGTCCGGCTGCTCGGGCGCGGCCACCAGCACGGCGTCGTCCGGGTCGCCCAGGATGTGTTCCTCGACCAGCGCCGGCAGCGCCGCCTTCAGGCGCGCGCCGGACAGCGGCGGCGCCTGCACCGACAGCAGGCTGACGTCGGCCGCGGCCAGGATCAGGACGACGCGGCGGCTGGCGCCGACCAGGTCGCCCAGATTGCGCAGCGGCCCCTCGCCCTGCTGCTCGATGGCGCCGCCGTCGCCGACGACGGCGAAGCCGCTCAGCGCATGCTCGCCCTCCGCGCGGGCGGGGTGCCGGATATAGAGAGTAGTCAAACTGTCTCGCTTTCTCGATCTTGTTCAGTATTGGCGGATCCACACCACCTGCGTGCCGCCGGTCAGCGGACTCGCGCTGCGCCGGATCAACGATTCGGCGTCGAGCGCGGCGCGGTCCAGGCGGATGCGGCTGTTGACGAGGTACCAGTCGCTTTTGACCGTGAACCCTTGGGGCACGATCGCCGCCTTGCCGCTATCCTGCAGCTCGCGCTCGAACATGTTGTCACTGATCCATGGCGCTTGCTTGCGCCGTACCGCCCACGCATTCGCTTCCGACACCGACATGCCGCGCACCATCGCCGCCAGCACTTCCGGCGCCGCAGTATTCACATTCACTTTCGACGCCAGCGGCAGCACCACGACAAAGGGCCGCAGCCGCTCGACCATGGCCGGCGTAAAGCCCGGCACCGACAGCAGGTCGTCGATTTCCACGAACGGCATCGGCGTGCCCTGCACGCCGGTGATCTGGCTCGTGTTCTGGTTCGCCCCCGATCCGGACCCTGTGCCCGTGCCTGTGCCTGTGCCCGTGCCCAGCTGATCGCCGTCCGGCGTCACCGGTACCTGCACCGATTGGCCTGCAGCCACATACTGGGCGACGCGGCGCGCCAGCCCGCTGTCCATCTGCAAGTTGGTCAGCAAGCGGCCGAATGCCATGATCTGCCCGTCGTCCATCTGCCGGTTTTCCGCCAGATTGGTCAAATTGTAACGCGCACATGCGTCCGTAATATTACCGGACAGGGTTGCGTCATATCTTTCTCCCTCGACCCGCTCGCGTTCGACATATTCGTCGAGGCGGGTCTCGGCCAGCGGGGTAGCCCAGGGCTGGTCGAGCGAGGTGTATTGCAGGTTGGTGCTACCCGTCAGCACCAGCATCGCCCAGTCGAGCGCGCCGCGCTGGATCCACTTGGTCTGCAGCTGCAGGCGCTGGTTTTCCATCGTGCGCACCTGCACCTGCTGCTGCCAGAACAGGCTGGCCACGATGGACACGGCAAGCGTGGTCAGCAACAGTGCGGTGACGACGGCGACGCCGCGCCGGCGCGTGGGCATGGGGCGCGAGATCTTCATGGCACGAGGAGGAAGGATTTGATCATCGGCACCTGCTGGCCCTGCACCTGCAGCGCCACCTGCAGCCCCGTCGGATCGGTGGTCTGCACGACGGCCCCGGACTGGCCGGCGAGCTGGTCGGCGATTCCACCGGCCCGGTTGGCCGTCGCCCCGGCATTCGCATTCGGATCGACGCCCGCCTGGCGCCACGCATTATTGACCCAGGTCTCGACCTGCATCGATGCGACGTTCGCTTCCAGCGCCACTGTGCCGCTCGTGTCCGCGTCGCTGGTGGCGGCCTGCCACAGCGCGTCGAGCTGCACGAGGTCGCGCGTGGGCTGCGATTCGCGCCGCACCAGCGTGCCGTTCAGGACGCGGTAGGACACCACTTGCAGGCGCGTCGGCTGGTTGTCGTTGAAGACCTGGCGCACGAGGGTGAAGCGGTCGGCGCCGACCTGCAGGAAGGCCCGGTTGCCGACCACGTCGCGGCTGGCGATGCGTTCCGTGTCGCTCTGCATCTGGGCAAAGGCGAGCTGCATGCCGCGCGTGGTTTCCATCTGGTCGGTGAGGGTCTGGCGCGCGCGGATGATGCCGTCCAGGCCACGCCAGCCGAGCACGGCGACGATGGCCAGGATGCTGATCGCGACCAGCAGCTCGACCAGGGTGAATGCACGCTGACGCGGAAAGCGGGAGAAGCAGGAGACGCGGCCCATGGTCACGCCCCCGGCCGCGGACGCGGCACCAGTTGCACCAGCTTGACGATGCGCCGGTTCGGATTCTCGATGTCGAACACGGACACCTCGACCCGGCGCAGCAGCGGATTCGGGCTGGCGAACACCTCTTCCTGGCATACCAGGTGCAGGTCGCCCTGCGGGCAATCGAAGCCGCGCTTGCCGATCTCGGGGAATTCGCGGCCCAGGCGGATCTGCACGAGGCGGTTCTCGGCCGACCAGGTCGCCATCATGGCGTTGCGCAGGCCCGTGCTGTTGGCGCTCAGGCTGCCCACCGCGCGCAGGCCGGCGCCCAGCGCCGTGCCGACGATGACCAGCGCCACCAGCACTTCGAGCAGGGTGAAGCCGCCGTGACGATGAGGTGCGCGCATGCTCATTCGACCGCTCATTCGACCGTGAAGTGCCCGACGCCGTCGGCCCGGATCGCTACGCGGCTGTTGCCGCTGGCCAGGGTCAGCACGAAGGGCTTGTCGACCGGTTCGCGGCCGAAGGTGATGCGCAGGGGATTGATGGTGCCGGCGCTGGTCGGGTCCAGCAGCAGGGAGATCGGGGCATTGGCGAATTCGCGTTCGCGCAGCATGTCGTCGCCGGTGATGAGGTCCCAGCGCGTCTCGTTGCGCACCAGGAAGTGGTAGCGCTCGGACGTGGCTTCGAAGGTGACGAGGCGGTTGCGCACGATGGCTTCGTCGCGCGCCAGCTGCAGCAGCAGCGCCAGGCGCTGGGCTTCCTTCTGCAATTCCTGGCGCGGACTGGGAACGACATTGAGCGAGACCATCCCCAGCGTGATGCCGATGATGACCATCACGACCATGATCTCCACCAGGGTGAAGCCGCCTGCCGGGCGTCGCGCGCGATGGCTCATCGGCATGGCTGCTCCCTGGGCTGTGCGCGCGTGGCCGAAGGGATTACTTGTCGTCCCAGGAACCGACGTCCGCGTCCTCGCCGGTACCGCCCGGCTGGCCGTCCGCACCCAGCGAGAAGATGTCGATATCGCCATGCAGGCCCGGCGACAGGTACTGGTAGGCATTGCCCCACGGATCCTTTGGCAGGCGCTCGATATAGCCGCCGTCCTTCCAGCCGTTGGCGGCCGGGCCGCTAGTCGGCTTCTGCACCAGGGCTTGCAGGCCCTGCTCGGTGGTCGGGTAGCGCTGGTTGTCGAGCTTGTACAGCTGCAGTGCCGACTTCAGGGTCTTGAGGTCGGTGCGGGCCGCGGTCACGCGCGACTCGCCGGTGCGGCCCAGCAGCTTGGGCACGACCAGCGCGCCCAAGATGCCGATGATGACCACGACGACCATGATTTCGACGAGGGTGAAGCCGCGCTGGCGGCTCCGTGCGAAACGATGCGGAATGTTCTGCATAATCTGAATGATGGATGCGGTCTGGATAATCGAACTAGTATAAGGCCGAATGGGCGGCACAGCTACCCGCACAGCTGTCTCCAATTGTAAGACAGCCATCTTCTCACGATACACACCGGGGCTTAGAACGTTCTTAATGCCGGCTCAGTGCCGATGAGCGCAGACGGGGCAGGCCGGATCGCGGGCGACGCCGATATCGGTCCATTCCATCGTGCGCCCGTCGAGCATCAGCAGGCGCCCCGCCACCGAGCGGCCGACGCCCGCCAGCAGCTTGAGCGCCTCGGCCGCCTGCATGGCGCCGATGATGCCGACCAGGGGCGCGAACACACCCATCGTGCTGCAGGCCACGTCCTCGAAGCGGCTGTCGGCGGGGAACAGGCAGGCATAGCAGGGCGATACCGGGTCGCGCACGTCGAACACGGACAACTGGCCGTCGAAACGGATCGCGGCGCCGGACACCAGCGGCACGCCGGCGGCCACGCTGGCGCGGTTGACGGCCTGGCGGGTGGCGAAATTGTCGCTGCAATCGAGCACGACGTCGGCGCTGGCCACCAGTGCGGCCAGGCGCTCCCCTTCCAGGCGTTCGCGCAGGGCGACGACCTCGACCTCGGGGTTGATCTGCAATAACGCTTCGCGGCCGGACGCGACCTTCGGCTGGCCGACCCGCGCCGTCGTGTGCATCACCTGGCGCTGCAAATTCGTCAGGTCGACCTCGTCGTCGTCGGCCAGCGTAAGGCGGCCCACGCCGCTCGCGGCCAGGTACAGCGCGGCCGGCGAGCCTAGCCCGCCGGCGCCGATCACCAGCACGTGACCGGCGAGGATGCGCTGCTGGCCCTCGATGCCGATGTCGTCGAGCAGGATGTGGCGCGAGTAGCGCAGCAGTTGCTGGTCGTTCATTTTTTGGGCAGCAGCGACGCCGGCGGCTTGGCGCCGTCCTTCAGTTCGGGCGGCTTGTTTTCCGTGCCCGGCAGCTGGGCCGGCGCCGGCTTGTCCTCGGGCTCGCCGGCGGCGTCCGCCTTGGCGAGCTGGACGGGCAGGCCCTTGAAGTGGTTGATCGCCTGGGCCAGCTGGAAGTCGTCCTTGCCGCCGAACTCGAGCGGCTTGGCGTGCTTCATGGCGGCGAAGGCGCGCTGCTCTTCTTCCAGCTCGTCGCGGCGCTCCTTGGCAGCGGCGGCGGCCTTGGCGGCGGTCTCGTTGGACAGGTGGTGGTCGAGGTCGGCTTCGCGCACCTGCAGCGCGTTCAGGCCGTCGCCCTCGGCCGTTTCGTCGACCTTCAGGTCGGGCACGATGCCCAGCGCCTGGATCGAACGGCCCTTGGGCGTGTAGTAGCGCGCCGTGGTCAGCTTGACGGCGGTGTCGGCGGTCAGCTGGCGCAGCGTCTGCACCGAACCCTTGCCGAAGGTCTGGCTGCCCATCACGATGGCGCGCTTGTAGTCCTGCAGGGCGCCGGCGACGATTTCCGAGGCCGAGGCCGAGCCCGTATTCACCAGCACCACCAGCGGCACCTTCTTGAGCGCCGGCGGCAATTGCGCCAGCGGATCGCTGCCCGGCTTGGCGTAGAAGTCGCGTCGGCCATAGAAGGTGGCATTCGATTCCGGCAATTGTCCCTTGGTCGAGACGATCACCTCGTTCTTCGGCAGGAAGGCGGCGGACACGCCGATGGCGCCCGGCAGCAGGCCGCCCGGGTCGTTGCGCAGGTCCAGCACCATGCCCTTGATGTTCGGATCCTGGGCATACAGTTCGCGGATCTTGGCGGCCATTTCGTCCACCGTCTCTTCCTGGAACTGGTTGATGCGCACCCAGGCGTAGCCCGGCTCGATCATCTTGCCCTTGACGCTGACGACGCGGATTTCCTGGCGCTCGACCGGCACCACCCAGGGCGCGTCGGCGCCGCGGCGGGCGATGGTCAGCATCACCTTGCTGTTCGGCTCGCCGCGCATGCGCTTGATCGCCTCGTCCAGCGACAGGCCTTTCACGGGCACGTTGTCGATGCGGGTGATCAGGTCGCCGGCCTTGATGCCGGCCTTGTAGGCGGGGGTATCCTCGATCGGCGAGACGATCTTGACGTAGCCGTCTTCCATCGCGACCTCGACGCCCACGCCGACGAATTTGCCCTGCACCGATTCGCGCATCTCGGCGAAGTCGTTCTGGTCCAGGTACACGGAGTGCGGATCGAGCGAGGCGACCATGCCGGCGATGGCTTCGGACAGCAATTTCTTGTCGTCGACCTTCTCGACGTAGTCGCTCTTGATGAGGCCGTAGACGTCGGCCAGCTGGCGCAATTCGTCCAACGGCAGCGGCGCTGCGGCACTGCTAGCGCCGCCCTGCTGCGCAAATGCGGAAAACTGCACCGACGCGGCCACGCCGGCCGCCATGCCCAGGCCGATCAGCCCGAGGTTCTTGAGTTTCTTGCGCATAGGTTCCTGCAACTTGGAGGAGAGACTCTCAGAAATTCACCCAGCCCGTCGGGTCGAAGGCCTTGCCGAGATGCCTGAGCTCGAAGTATAGCCCCGATTCCTCGTTGCCGCCGGTGTTGCCGGCATTGGCTATGACGTCGCCCGGCTTGACGGAATCCCCTACCCTTTTGATCAGGCTCTGGTTATTTCCGTAGATCGATAGGTACTCGCCGCCATGGTTGATGATGATCAGGTTGCCATAGCCGCGCATCCAGCTCGAGAACACGACGCGGCCCGCCGCGACGGCGCGCACGTCGGTGCCTTCCGGCGCCTTGATGAACATGCCTCGCCAGGCCGGGCCGTCGCCGCGCTTGGCGCCGAAGCGTGCCGCCACGCGGCCCGCGATCGGCGCCGGCAGGCGGCCCTTGAGGCTGGCGAAGGCGCCGCTCGGCAAGTCGGTGGCCAGGGCCGTGTCGGCCGCGCGCTGCGGGGTTTCCTTCGGCTCGTCCGCGACCTTCGGCTCGTCTTCCACCGGTGCCGGCGCGGGCAGCGGCTTCATCGGCTTGCCCGTCTTGGCCGCTTCGCGCGCCAGGCGTGCGCGCTCTTCCTGCAGCGCCTTGGCCCTGGCCAGTGCCCGCGCCTTGGCCTCGGCGGCGGCCTTGGCGCGGGCGGCGGCCAGCTCCGCGCGGCGCTTGCGCTCGGCCGCGGCGGCGATTTCCTGTTCGCGGATCAGGCGCGCCAGCCGGTCCACCAGGCCCGACATGCGCTGCTCGTCCTGTTCCAGGCGGCTGGCCTGTTTTCTCTGGTCCGACAGCTTGCTCGACAGATTGGCGAGCAGCGCGGCGCGCTTGGCTTTTTCCTTTTCCAGCAGCGTCTTCTGGTCGCGCTGTTCCTGGGCGATTTCTTCCAGCTCGTCCTTGGCGTTCTGCGTTTCCGCTTGGTTCGCCTCGACGGCCGCCAGGTTCTCGCGCAGGGAATTCAACAGTCTTGCCTGGGCCTGCGACACGTAGGCCATCATCTGCAGGTCGCGGTTGATGCGGTTCGGATTGTCGCCCGACAGCAGCAGCTTGATGCGGTCTTCGTTACCGGCGACATAGTGCTCTCGCAACATCTTGGACAATTGCTGCTTCTGTGCCGCGATGGTGCCTGCCAGCCGCTCCTGCTCGGTGCCCAGGTCGCGCAGCTTGGCATTCGTCGAGGATTGCTCGTCGGCGAGTTCGCGCAGCGAGCGGTTGGCGTCCGAGATCGCCTCTTCCGACGCGGACAGCTCGTCGGCCGCGTCTTCCTTTTCGCTCTCGGTGCGCGAGATGTCCTTCTTCAGCGCGCCGAGCTTTTGCTGGATGGCCGCGCGCGACGCCTCGGCGGCGGCCTTTTCCTTGCTGCGGTTGGTCTGGCGCGGCGCGGCCTGGGCCGCGCCCAGGGCCAGCGCACAGGCCACTACATAAGCCACCAAGCCGCACAGCAGCTTGCTGCCGGCGGCGGTCAGGACGGAGGAACGCAAACTTACTTCGCCTTTCCCTGGTTGGCCACGGCGGCCATCTTGGCGGCGATCGCTTCCTGGTCGCCCAGGTAATAGTGGCGGATCGGCTTCAGGTCCTCGTCCAGCTCGTACACGAGCGGGGTGCCGTTCGGGATGTTCAGGCCCACGATGTCGGCGTCGCTGATGTTGTCCAGCATCTTGATCAGCGCGCGCAGGCTGTTGCCGTGGGCCGAGATCAGGATCTTCTTGCCGGCGCGGATGGCCGGGGCGATTTCCTCGTCCCAGGCCGGCATCACGCGGGCGACGGTGTCCTTCAGGCACTCGGTCAGCGGGATCTGGCCCTTGTCCAGGCCGGCATAGCGCGGATCGGCGAACGAGGTGCGCTCGTCGCCTGCTTCCAGCGCCGGCGGCGGGGTGTCGTAGCTGCGGCGCCAGACCAGCACCTGCTCGTCGCCGAACTTGGCGGCGGTCTCGGCCTTGTCCAGGCCCTGCAGGGCGCCGTAGTGACGCTCGTTC
This sequence comes from uncultured Massilia sp., assembly GCA_963529995.1. Taxonomy (GTDB): domain Bacteria; phylum Pseudomonadota; class Gammaproteobacteria; order Burkholderiales; family Burkholderiaceae_D; genus Telluria. Next base: position 34,679 of record CAUSCY010000011.1, read on the forward strand.
AGGCGCCAGTCGTTCTTGACGGGCAGCCACATCATGTCCATCTCGTCCATGGCCAGCCACAGCGTGCGGATCGCGCGCTTCAGCACCGAGGTGTACGCCAGGTCGAAGGTGAAGCCGGCGTCGCGCAGCAGTTGGCCGGCCAGTTTCGCTTCGCCGATGCCCTTCTCGGTCAGGTCCACGTCGGTCCAGCCGGTGAAGCGGTTTTCCAGGTTCCAGGTCGACTCGCCATGGCGCATGAATACGATTTTGTACATAAGCGTCTTCTGTCTTTCTATCGAAAAAAGTGTGCAGGAAATACCGATCCGACTTCTATTTTATAATGCCGGGATTCAGTTCAACCAACGGAAACTTTGTGAATTTCATCCTCGACCATCTTCTTACCGTTGCCGTAGCCGTCGTCTCGGGCGGCGCCCTGCTGTGGATGTCGCTGGCGCCGCGCGGCCGCCAGGCATCGCCGACGCTGGCAACCCAGATGATCAACCGCGGCAGGAGCACCGCCGTGGTCGACGTGCGCAGCACCGACGAGTACGCCGCCGGGCACCTGCGCGACGCGAAACACATTCCGCTGGCAGACTTGGCCAATCGCATCGGCGAGTTGGACAAGTCGAAAATCAAGACCGTGATCGTCGTCGACCAGACCGGCAATCGCGCCGCCAAGGCAGCGAACCGGTTGAAAGCGGCAGGGTTCGACGATATCTATACCCTGGAAGGCGGCATCGCGGCCTGGACGGCCGCCGGTTTGCCCCTGATCAAATAATTGAAAGGATATGCCATGACAGCCCACGTCGTTCTCTATCACACCGCCAGCTGCCCCTACTGCGTGCGCGCCGAGCGCCTGCTGGAAGCCAAGGGCGTGACCGACATCGAACGCATCCGCATCGACCTGGATCCGGAACAGCGCGCCATCATGATGCAGCGCACCGGCCGCCGCACCGTGCCGCAGATCTACGTGGGCGAAACCCATGTGGGCGGCTTCGACGACCTGTACGCGCTCGACCAGGCCGGCCGCCTGGATCCGCTGCTGAAGGGCGAAGCGGCCTGATTGCATCCTCGACGAAGGCCGGATGCGGCTTTCGCACGGGCTTGCCGTGGAGACCGGCAAGCCGTGGCTGGGCATGCGGCAACGCTATTGAATCCACATTGGTTTTGATACAATTACCGATGCCTTGACCACGAGGCACTTTGAGCGACAGGTTCGTCGTTCTTCTTACAATTAAACGAAAGCGTTCCATGGCTGACGAAAACCTGCAACCCGTATTCCAAATCCAGCGTGTCTACCTGAAAGACCTGTCGCTGGAACAACCGAATTCCCCGGCGATCTTCCTGGAGCAGGAAGCCCCGACCATCGAGGTCTCGCTGGACGTCGGCGCCGAAAGCATTGCCGACGGCATCTACGAATCGACCGTCACCATCACCGTGACCGCCAAGGTCAAGGACAAAGTCGCTTTCCTGGTCGAAGGCAAGCAGGCTGGCATCTTCGAAACCCGCAACATCCCGGCCGACCAGATGGATCCGCTGCTGGGCATCGGTTGCCCGAACATCATCTACCCGTACCTGCGTTCGAACATCGCCGACGTGATCACCCGTGCAGGCTTCCCGCCGGTGCACCTGGCCGAGATCAACTTCGAAGTGTTCTACCAGCAGCGTCGCCAAGCCCTGGCCGAGCAGGCCGGCGGCACCACCGCAGTCCAGTAATACCCTCGGGCGCCTCGCCTGCCGCGCCGCGGCGGGCGGACGCCTGCTCATGCCTGCCTTTCGGCGCGACACGTTTTCCCAAGGCCTTCCGCCATGCGTTCCATCCGCCGCTTCCGCCTAGTTCATCTCGTTGCCGCCGGTGTCATGATGGCGGCCGCATGCGCAGCCCACGCCTTCGATTTCAAGACGGTGGGCGCACGCCCCGTGATCCTGTACGATGCACCGTCGCCCAAGGGCGGCAAATTGTTCATCGCACCTTCCGGCATGCCGGTCGAGATCGTGCTCAGCTACGGCGACTGGGTCAAGGTGCGCGACGCGACGGGCGATATGGCCTGGACCGAAGCGAAGGGCCTGTCCGCCAAGCGCAACGTGATCGTACGCACGGCGAACGCCAAGATGCGCGCGGCGCCGGAAGACAATGCGCCGGTCGTGATGACGGCCGACAAGAATGTCCTGCTCGAACTGGTCGATCCGGAAGCCGGTCCCTGGGTGCGCGTACGCCACCGCGACGGGATCACCGGCTACATCAAGTCCAGCGAGGTGTGGGGCATCTGAATCTGAGTCAGGAGACCCATGCTAGAAGTCAAACCATCCCAACCGATCACCATCCTGGGCGCCGGCGCCTGGGGCACCGCAGTCGCCATCGCCCTCGCAGCGCGCCATGACGTGATGCTGTGGGGCCGCAATCCGCAGCAGATGGAAGCCGCCGCCGCGGCCCGCGACAATACCGAATACCTGCCCGGCTTTCCCTTCCCGGATACCCTGCGCGTGACGAGCGACCTGGACCAGGCCGTGGCCCACGTCGGCAATGCCGCCGCCGGCACCACGCCGCTGCTGATCCTGGCCAGCCCGGTGGCCGGCCTGCGCCCCTTGCTCGAACAGCTGAAGGGCCGCGCCATCCCGAACGTCGTGTGGCTGTGCAAGGGCTTCGAATACGGCACCGGCCTGCTGCCGCACCAGGTCGTGCGCGAGGTGCTGGGCGATGCGGTGCCCGGCGCCGCTCTGTCCGGCCCCTCGTTCGCCCAGGAAGTGGCGCGCGGCCTGCCGTGCGCGCTGACCGTGGCCTCCGCCAGCGAGGAATTGCGCGAGCGCGTCGTGTCCCTGGTGCACGGCAACAATATCCGCGTGTATGCCTGCGACGACCTGGTCGGCGTGGAAGTGGGCGGCGCCGTCAAGAACATCCTGGCCATTGCCACCGGCACCGCCGACGGCCTGGGCCTGGGCCTGAATGCGCGCGCCGCCCTGATCACGCGCGGCCTGGCCGAAATCACCCGCCTGGGCACGGCGCTGGGTGCCCAGGCCGGCACCTTCATGGGCCTGACGGGCATGGGCGACCTGATCCTGACCTGCACGGGCGATTTGTCGCGCAACCGCCGCGTCGGCCTGGCACTGGCCCAGGGCAAGCCGCTCGATACGATCGTCAAGGAACTGGGCCACGTGGCCGAAGGCGTGCCGTGCGCGAAGGCCGTGCGCGAGCTGGCGGCGAAGATGGGGGTCGACATGCCGATCACCAATGCGGTGGCGGGCGTGCTGTTCGATGGGGATGCGGCACCGGAGATGGTGGCGCGATTGATGGAGCGCGATCCGCGCAATGAGTTGGCGTAAGGTTAGCGTAGGGGTCAGAGTCCGGTGTTGACGGTTGGACTCTGACCCCGGTGTTCCCGGAGCCGTACACCGCAACGCTTATTTGTGCGTCGGCCCGCCGCTGTTGTCGCCCGGATGCAGCAGGATGGTCAGCAGCGCCACCGCATCCTTCTTCGCCCGGATCGCATGCGGCTCGCCGCCGGCCAGGTACACCATCTCGTTCGGCTGCAGGATCGTGGTGCGGCCGTGGGCCTCGAACGCGATCTCGCCTTCCAGGCACAGCAGCGTGATCTCTCCTTCGACCCGGTGCTCCGGCATCGGCTTGTCGACCGGCACCACCAGGCGGATCAATTCCATGTGATCGGTCTTGATCAGCGCGATCGACGTGAAGTTCGCGATGTCGTCTTCCCCGCGCTGCAGCGCGATCCTTTCTCCCGATACAGCGTGCTGCAAAGCCATCTTAATTCTCCTCAAATGTCTGCGGAACACCCCGCAGCCAGGTCACCAATGCGGTGGCGTCCTTGAATCCCTGCGCGAGCTGCGGCACCAGCTTCTCCGGCGCATTGATGTCGAGCTTGGTCTCGATCCAGACGAAATAACTCTTGAGCTTCAGGTACTCGACCAGCGGATGCTCCGGGTCGAACCCCTTCGGCGGGCGCTGCAATTTGTCTTCCGGATTCAGGTCGCCGTAGGTCGCGCGCAGATGTTTATTCTTCAACATTTTCGAGAATCCTGTCGCATCGTTGACGACATGTTCGCGGATCGCCTTCAGGCGCGGCGCGGGCGGCAGGTACTCGCCGGCGCCGAACAGCAGCGTGCCGTCGGCCTCGATGTGGAAGTAATAGGTCGGGCCGCCCGCCTCGCTGGGACGGCGCTTGTCGCCCGGCGCGATGCCGGCCGAGAAATGCGTTTTATACGGCGTCTTGTCGTGCGAAAAACGGGTATCGCGCTGGAAACGGAACATCGCCTTCTTCGGATCGCAGGCCACGACCTGGCGGTCGAACTTGGCGATTTCCTTGATGAGTTCCGTGAGGACTTCGAGGAATTCCGCGCGCAGGATGTCGTAGCGCGGCTTGTTCATGATGAACCAGGGGCGGGTATTGCTTTGCTTGAGTTCGGACAGGAATTGCGTGAGGTCGCGCAGGTGCATAATCTCAATAAATCGAAATGATCAGGGTGTCTGGCGCGGACGGCGGCCGACGGTCACGTCGAGCGTGGTCTCGCGGTTCTTGCGCATGACGGTCATCTGCGCCTTGCCGCCCGGGGGCAGGTCGGCGATCAGGTTCATCATGTCGTTGGTGCTGGCGACCTGCTTGCCCTGCACGGACAGCAGGATGTCGCCCGGCCGCATACCGGCGCGGTCGGCCGGGCTGCCGCGCACGACGCCGGCGATGATGGCGCCCTTCTCGCGTCCCAGGCCGAAGCTGGCGGCCAGCTCGGGCGTGATGTCCTGCGATTCGATGCCGATCCAGCCGCGCACGACCTGGCCGTGCTTGATGATGGAATCGAGCACCGTCCGGGCCGTCGTGACGGGAATCGCGAAGCCGATGCCGACCGAGCCGCCGGTCTGCGAATAGATCGCCGAATTGATCCCCAGCAGGTTGCCGCGCGCGTCGACCAGCGCCCCGCCCGAGTTGCCGAAGTTGATCGCGGCATCCGTCTGGATGAAGTTCTCGAAGTGATTGATGTGCAGGTTGTTGCGGCCCAGCGCGGAAATGATGCCCAGCGTGACGGTCTGGCCGACGCCGAACGGATTGCCGATCGCCAGCACCACGTCGCCCACGCGCGCCTGGGCCGGATCGCCCAGCACGATCACGGGCAATTTGTCTTCGCGGATGCGGATCACGGCCAGGTCCGTCTCCGGATCCGTGCCGACGATGCTGGCGGCGGCCTTGCGGCCATCGGCCAGGCCGACCTCGATCTCGTCGGCGCCTTCGATCACGTGGTAATTGGTCAGGATGTAGCCGTCGCCGCTGACGATCACGCCCGAACCCAGGCTGGCCATCTGTTCCTGCGGTGGCGGCTTGTCGCCGAAGAAGCGGCGGAAGAACGGATCCTTCAGCAGCGGATGCGCTTCGCGCAGGGCCTTGCTGGTGAGGATGTTGACGACGGCCGGCATCGCCCGGCTGGCGGCCTCGCGGTAGCTGCCCGGCGTGGGCCCGCCTGGTGCCTGGAGCACGGGCACGGAGCGTTGCGCCGTGCCGATGCCGACCTGGGTCGGTGCGCGCTCGAACCACCCTGGACGCAGCGCCGCCACCACGACATAGATGCCGAGCGCGATCGTGACGGTCTGGGCGAACAGCAGCCAGTAGCGGCGCATGGGGGATTTATTTCTTCAGGGAGTCACGAATTTCGCGCAACAGCAGGATGTCTTCCGGCGGCGGCGGCGGGGGAGCCGCGGCCTTGTCCGTCTCTTCCTCGCGATGCAGCGTGGTGCGCAGGCGGTTCATCAGGCGCACCATCTGGAAGATGACGAAGGCCAGGATGATGAAGTTCAGCAGGATGGTGAAAAAGTTACCGTAGGCCAGCACGGCACCGGCCTTTTTCGCTTCGGCCAGCGGCAGGCCATAGGGCTGGCCGTTCAGCGGCAGGTAGTAGCTGGCGAAATCCAGACCGCCGAACAACTTGCCGATCGGCGGCATGATCACGTCCTGCACCATCGAGTCGACGATCTTGCCGAAGGCGCCACCGATGATCACACCGACCGCCAGGTCGACCACATTGCCCTTCATCGCGAACTTCTTGAACTCTTCCAGCATTGCCATCCCGGCCCTCCTTGTCATTCTCAACATATTGTCTTGCCTGCCATGATCATACAGGAAAGCCGTACCGGGTTACCGCTGGGGGAATGGCTACTGCGTCGTGGACGTTTCCAAAGAAATGAGGTCCCGAAAACGCTGGACTAAGACACTGGGTTTTTCTTTTGTTTGCAAAACTGTTCACATATAATCGACTGTTGCCAATAGGGTTTTTACTAGGCTGCAACATATTGCGTTGCAACATTTCGCAGTTCGCTTTTGACCGAATGGAGTTGGTATGAGTAATGAGAAGCAGGTCGATTCAGGCCGGCGAGGCTTGCTCGTGGCTACATGCGCGGCGGGTGGCGTTGTCGGTGTTTCAACGGCCGGAGTGCTGGTCAGTACGCTACAGCCCTCCGAACGAGCGAAGGCCGCCGGTGCTCCGGTCGAAGTGGACATTTCCGACGTCAAGCCGGGCGAACTGAAGGTCGTCGAATGGCGCGGGAAACCGGTGTGGATATTGCGCCGCACACCCGAGATGATGGCCAGCCTACCCAAGAACGATACCCTGGTTGCCGACCCGAACTCCGACAAGTCCTTCCAGATGGACGTGCCGGAATACGCGAAGAACGAATTCCGCGCGCGCAAGGACCACAAGGAACTCCTGGTCACGGTCGGCATCTGCTCCCATCTGGGCTGCTCGCCCTCCTCCCGCTTCGCCGAGGGCCCCCAGCCCAACCTGCCGGACGACTGGCACGGCGGTTTCCTCTGCCCCTGCCACGGTTCCACCTTCGACCTGGCCGGCCGCGTGTTCAAGAACAAGCCGGCGCCGACCAATCTCGATGTTCCCCCCTACATGTATCTGTCCGACAGCCGCATCGTGATCGGCAAGGACGAGAAAGGCGAGGCATAACATGGGCACGGCATTCAAGGAAACCAAGGTGCCGGCCGACGCGCCGGCCAAGGACAAGGCGCTGGCCTGGATCGACGACCGCTTCCCCCTGTCGAAGCTGTGGAACGACCAGTGGGGCAAGTACTACGCACCGAAGAACTTCAATATCTGGTACCTGTTCGGCTCGCTGGCCATGCTGGTGCTGGTGCTGCAGATCGTCACCGGCATCTTCCTGACCATGCACTACAAGCCGGACGCCAACCTGGCCTTCGGCTCGGTCGAATACATCATGAAGGAAGTCCCGTGGGGCTGGCTGGTGCGCTACATGCACTCGACGGGCGCCTCGGCCTTCTTCATCGTCGTCTACCTGCACATGACGCGGGGCCTGCTGTACGGCTCCTACCGCAAGCCGCGCGAGCTGATCTGGCTGTTCGGCTTCGCGATCTTCCTGTGCCTGATGGCCGAAGCCTTCTTCGGCTACCTGCTGCCCTGGGGCCAGATGTCGTACTGGGGCGCCCAGGTGATCGTCAACCTGTTCGGCGCCATCCCCTTCATCGGCAACGACCTGTCGCTGTGGATCCGCGGCGACTACGTGGTGTCGGACGCCACGCTGAACCGCTTCTTCGCCTTCCACGTGATCGCGATCCCGCTGGTCCTGCTGGGCCTGGTCGCGGCACACCTGATCGCGCTGCACGAAGTGGGCTCGAACAATCCGGACGGCATCGAGGTCAAGGAAAACCTGGGCCCGGACGGCCACGGCGTCGACGCGATCCCCTCGCATCCGTACTACACGACCAAGGACTTGTTCGGCGTCTCGATGTTCCTGCTGATCTACAGCGCCGTCGTGTTCTTTGCGCCGGAGATGGGCGGCTACTTCCTGGAGTACAACAACTTCCTGCCCGCCGATTCCCTCAAGACGCCGCCGCACATCGCGCCGACCTGGTACTTCACGCCGTTCTATTCGGTGCTGCGCGCGACCACGTCCGACTTCATGTGGGTCGTGATGGCCGGCCTGGCCGCCTACGTCGTGTTCATCTGGCTGCGTTCGCGCCTGTCGCACACGACCAAGATCGCCATCACGGTGCTGGCCGTGATCCTGGAGATCGGCATGCTGCCGCAGGTGCTGGATGCGAAATTCTGGGGCGTGGTGCTGTTCGGCTCGGCCGTGATCATCCTGGCCCTGCTGCCCTGGCTGGACCACTCGCCGGTGCGCTCGATCCGCTACCGCCCGGGCTGGCACAAGGCCGTGTACGGCGTGTTCTTCGTCGCCTTCCTGGTGCTGGGCTACCTCGGCACCCAGCTGCCGACGCCGGCCTACACGCTGCTCGCCCAGGCGTGCACGCTGCTGTACTTTGGGTTTTTCCTCCTGATGCCGTGGTGGAGCACGTGGGGCCGCTTCAAGCCGCTGCCGACCCGCGTGACCTTCACCCCGCATTGATCACGGAACCAAGCCAAAGGACCACCATGAACTTTTCGAAGAAATTGCTCGCGGTCCTGGCCTTGCTGCCGGGATTCGTGTTCGCGAACGAGGGGACCGTGCAACTGGACCGGGCGCCGGAGCGCAGCGACCTCGCCTCGTTGCAGAACGGCGCCAAGCTGTTCGTCAACCATTGCCTGAACTGTCATTCGGCATCGTCGATGCGCTACAATCGCCTCCGTGATCTGGGCCTGACCCAGGACCAGATCAAGAACAACCTGCTGTTCTCGGGGGAGAAGGTGGGCGACATGATGACGATCGCGATGCGTCCGGCGGACGCGAAAGCCTGGTTCGGCGCCGTGCCGCCGGACCTGACCGTGATCGCGCGCGCCAAGGCCTCCACCGGCGGCAGCGGCGCCGACTACCTGTACACCTACCTGCGCACCTTCTACAAGGACGACACCCGCCCGACCGGCTGGAACAACCTGGTCGTGCCGAACGTGGCGATGCCGCACGTGCTGTGGCAGTTGCAGGGCGTGCGCACCGTCAAGATGGTCGAGGAACCGGACCCGCACGAACCGGGCAAGACCGTGCACCGCTTCGCCGGCTTCGAGCAGGTGACGCCGGGCACCCTGACCCAGCAGGAGTTCGACACCCAGGTCGCCGACCTGGTGGCGTACATGGACTGGATGGCCGAACCGACGCGCGACCTGCGCAAGCGCCTGGGCGCGATCGTGGTGCTGTTTTTGGCCCTGTTCGCCTTCCTTGCCTGGCGTTTGAATGCTTCTTATTGGAAAGGCGTACAGTGAGCTGATTGCCTGGCTCAGTTGCGCGGTTATAATGGCGGCAACGTCTATTTTCGGGGTGGGCCGCCTGGCTTCACCCCTTTGTTTCTTGAAGGAACTATAAACCATGATGGTTCTCTACTCCGGCACCACGTGCCCGTTCTCCCAGCGCTGCCGCCTGGTCCTGTTCGAAAAGGGCATGGACTTCGAGGTCCGCGATGTCGACCTGTTCAACAAGCCGGAAGACATCTCGACGATGAACCCGTACGGCCAAGTGCCGATCCTGGTCGAACGCGAACTGATCTTGTACGAATCGAACATCATCAACGAGTACATCGACGAGCGCTTCCCGCACCCGCAACTGATGCCGGCCGACCCGCTGATGCGCGCCCGTGCCCGCCTGATGCTGTTCAACTTCGAAAAAGAACTGTTCGTCCACGTGAACACGCTGGAAAACGAGCGCAGCAAGGTCGGCGACAAGAGCCACGACAAGGCCCGCGCCGAAATCCGCGACCGCCTGACCACCCTGGCCCCGCTGTTCCTGAAGAACAAGTACATGCTGGGCGACGAGTTCTCGATGCTGGATGTAGCCATTGCCCCGCTGCTGTGGCGCCTGGACCATTACGGCATCGAACTGTCGAAGACCGCGGCCCCGCTGATGAAGTACGCCGAGCGCATCTTCTCGCGCCCGGCCTATATCGAAGCGCTGACCCCGTCCGAAAAGGTAATGCGCCGCTAAGCGCACGCCCATCGGCGGCCCGTCCCTGGATGGGCCGCCGGACACTGTTGCAGGCCGTTTTCGACGTCGCCGACGAATCGAAGTACACTGCCTGTAACATCTTGTTTCATTTCGACCCAACACATGGCAGACATCTCTACCAAGCCCTACCTGCTGCGCGCCATCTATGAATGGTGCACGGACAGCGGCTTCACGCCCTACCTGGCCGTCAAGGTCGACGCCGCCACCACGGTTCCGATGGAATACGTGAAGAAAGGCGAAATCATCCTCAACATCAGCTACGGCGCCACGTCCGGGCTGAAGATGGACAACGATGCGATCACCTTCCGCGCCCGCTTCAACGGCGTCTCGCGCGAGCTGTACATCCCCGTGCACAACGTGCTGGCAATCTACGCCAACGAGAACGGCCAGGGCATGGCCTTCGACGTGAGCACGACGGCCGCCGAACAGCCGGCGCCGGCACCCGCTTCGGCACCCGCCTCGGCGCCGGAACCGGCGCCCGCGACGACCCCGAGCCTGTCTGCCGTGCCGGGCAAGAACGCACCCGAAACGCCGTCGCAACCGGACGGCGACAACGAACCACCCAAAAAAGGTGGGCGTCCTACGTTGACCAGGATCAAATAAGGGTATAATCCTGGCCACATTGCCGGCTTAGCTCATCAGGTAGAGCAGTTGATTTGTAATCATCAGGTGGCGGGTTCGAGTCCTGCAGCCGGCACCAATAGAATCAAGCACTTAGCCCAGCCTTTATGGTTGGGCTTTTTGCGTTTTAGCATCCACTTGGGAAGAATGTAGGTTCTAGCGTTAGCTCACAGTTGAGCCGTGCGACCACATCTTTTCAAGTTCTCATATCTCGCTTGACATCAATCCAGACATCACACAACATATAGGTTGTCTATGATTCCGTCTTTTAGTCGTTTGACCGGTTGTCTTCCGCCAGGCGTGCACGATGCAACCTGGACTGAGGTTTCTGAACACCTTGGCAACTCTCCTAAACGGAAGATGCTCTTAGTTGGCCTGCGGGATGCCTGCATCGCTCTAAGAACAGCAGGCGCTACACATCTTTACCTTGACGGCAGTTTCACAACTGACAAGAAAAATCCTGGTGATTGGGATGCTTGTTATAGTCAAGTAGGAATCGACTCCAAACTGCTTGACCCAGTTTTTCTCGATTTTTCAAAAAATAGAGCCGCTCAGAAGGCCAAGTATAAGGGTGAAGCTTTTATTGCCGAGATGAATGCAGCAGCTCTCGGGCCGCCTTATCTTGAATTTTTTCAAACAGAAAAAAATACCGGTCGCAAGAAAGGTATTGTAAGACTGGATTTGGGAACCGTGTCATGATAAAAAACCAACGACAATACAATGTGACGAGGAATAATGCCTTGCTTTTCAAGGAGGCATTGGTTCATGCGAGATTAGAAACTCCTCCGGCCGATATCGATCCAGTTATACATGCCGCCAAGATTGCAGGCATGGAAAGCATGCTTCAAACGTTAGAAGAAGATATGGCCGAGTATGATGCTCTTCTGCAAGGAAATGTAGAAATAATCTCACTTAACAGTCTTGAGGAACTCCCTGTAGGCCTGATCAAAGCTCGTATTGCTCGAAAGCTGACACAAAAAGAGCTTGCAGATTTAGTCGGGGTTAAACCTCAGCAGATTCAAAGATGGGAGAGCGAAGACTATGAAAAAGTCGGCTTTGGAAATCTTGTGGAAATTGCTAATGCATTAGAACTTGATATTTCTGAATGCATCCGTCTGCCTGGCAAGCCGAAATCTGTATTCGCTTATCTTAAGGAACTTGGTTTAGATAAAAATTTCATTACTTCGCGACTAGCTTCAAACGACGCACTATACCGCCTTGGAAAATGTAGTGAGGTTGACATTTTAGCAGCGGCAGCCCCTAGGCTTTTGTCTATCTTTGGTGTAATGGTTTCTGAAGATGAGGTAGCACTCTTAGATGATCGGATCGCGAAGGCAGCCGCGGGTGGACGCTTTAAATTACCAGCAAATGCCAACCTCAACAAGGTCAACGCTTACTCGGTATATGCAAAACATTTAGCAAAGATCGTTGCGCAAGGATCCTGCAATCTTCCGATTATAGAAATTCCTCAGACTTGGCATGAGCTGCGTAATGCGCTATGTGGGAACGAATCACCCACTTTTGAACGGCTTCTTCATGGTGCTTGGGATCTTGGCATTGCAGTATTGCCTCTGCGCGACCCAGGGCGGTTTCACGGAGTATCTTGGCGTTTCAGCGGTAGAAACGTCATCGTTTTAAAACAGTCGAGCCAATATTCATCTAGATGGGCGTTTGATTTGCTTCATGAAATATGTCATGCTGGCGAACATGGGGAAAAAGAAACACATGACGATTCTGAATTAGATGCTACAGATGCTCAAAGACGAGAGTCTGAGGAAGAAAAAGCCGCAAACGATTTGGCTGGCAACGTTCTTCTAGGAGGGAGAGCCGAGGAGCTTTTCCAGCTTGTTATGAAATCCGCCAATAATATTCCCAATAGGATTAAAAAAGCTGTAGAGAATGTGGCTTCGCAAAATTTCGTAAATGTTTCCGACCTCGCCAATTATATAGCTTATCGCGTTAAAGATACTATCGATTGGTGGGGCACCGCTGCAAACCTTCAACCTTATAATGAAGATCCAATTTCGGTTGCAAGAGCTATATTGATGCAACGTATTGATGTGACTTGCCTTGCATATGAAGACAGGATCTTGCTAGAGCAGGCAATAGGTGATCCGATAATTTTTAATTGAATTAAAGGATTGACTTACTATATGGGCTTTTAGACCATGAGCTCAGATACTTCTTGGATAGAGTTTAGTAGGTTCGATCAGGCATGTCGTGCCATGTTGGACATATCACCTAACCGACAATCTCGCCAATCGTTGCAATCGGCCTTTCATCATCTTGAACGGGCAGTCGTCCTCGTAGAGATTGATCCTGCGATGGCAGCCTTTCGTGCACTTACAGCAGAAGAAGAGGCTGCTACAAGCTTAATGCATTTGCTGAAGGAAAAAAGGTATAAGAATACTGATCTACTTAGACCCAAGGATCATGTGCAAAAGAATGCAATTTTGCCATTTTTAGGGGTGGTAGGAAGCTCTTTTGCAAGCACCCTTGGAACCCAATTTAAAGACTTCAAGTTGATAATCGAGGATGAAGAAGACGGGCAACGATTGACGATCGCTTTATCTCTGCCTCTAAATGGGGAAGCTATTTGGGCGCATCCGATCCCGCCACTAAACTTTACAGTCACCTCGGGTGGGAAGGTGCTTTCATATCGATCAGAGATCGAAAAATTAGTGAAGAGAACTGGTCAAAAAAATATTATCGAACATCTGCGTGCTCAGGCAAATCAGCGCAACCTTTTACTCTACGCCGGCCCCACTGGCTACCCGGACAAAGTGCGTCTTCCTGATGGGTTCTTCGAAACGCATAAACGAGGTGTATTAGTTCTTCTGAGAGCATATTTGCTGATACAACCTTACAAGGAACAACTGACTTTCGTACAGGATACATTAGACGCTTTTCTTAATATGCTAGGGTCATTAAAAGAAAATGACCTTCATGATTTCCTTTAATTAGCACATCACGTTCTATAAGCGGCGTTCATAAAGAAGGGTCTTTATTTTGGCTACAGGCCACGCAATGCTTCTCTTGATCCGAACTTGCTAAATCGGTCGATCGATCGACTCAAGTGCGATCAACGATTAGAAATGGTTCGGTTCTGTGATTTGTAAGCATCAGGTGGCGAGTTCGAGTCCTGCAGCCGGCACCAAGAATGCTGCAATGATCAAGGCTTACATGCGCCGCATGTAAGCCTTTTTCGCTTCAACGCCATCACAGCGCCGCCAGTGTCGGCATCCCGTCCCGCCCCAGCCACGTCTTCTCGAACCGCTGCCGCACCACCTTCAGCGACGCCGCATCCCCGCGCTGCGCATACACCTCCATCAAGCCACGCAGCGCCCAGCCATTGCTGGGCGTCTTCGCCAGCGCCGCCTGGAACACCTGTTCCGCTTCATCGACCTGTCCCGCGCGCAGCAACGCCACGCCGAGCGTCTGGCGCGTCGGGTAGTACCAGTACGGCGGTTCCATGTACGGCAGGCGGTCCTGCGACGTGACCGCCTCGCGGTAGGCAGCCAGTGCGGCGGTCGGGTCCTTGCGCGCATCGGCCAGGCGGCCGCTGGCGACGTGGCGTGCGGTCGCGACGATGTCGCGTGCCGGTACGTTCCAGGCATCGAACGCCTTGAAATCGGCATTGCGTTCGATGGCGGCGAGGGCTTCGATCTCGCGCCGGCTGGCGTCGACCATACCCTTGCGCGCGAAGCCGACGGCACGGGCGTAGTGCCACATCGCCCGCACCAGCACGAGGTCCGGGCCGGGGTCGGGCAGCGCCACCAGCACGTCCGGGCTGCTGAATTGCACATGCGAGAAATAGATCGCGGATTTCACGGGCTGGATCAGCGGCAGCCGGGCAACCAATTCGTGCGGCAGCGCCTTGTCGAGCTTGGCGGATGCGTCCAGCGCCGTCTTGCCGTCGCCGCCCATCAGTGCCGATACCATCACGAAGTGGATGTTGTGCGGATAGTAGGCGCCCTTGTAGACGGGGTCGCTCAGGGCGCGCGCGAAATAGCGCTCGTCGATGGCGACGGCGTCAAGATTGCTGGCCAGCGATTCACGGTACATGCCGAGGCGGTAGTAGATGTGCGAAGGCATGTGGACGATGTGGCCCGCGCCCGGGATCTGCTTCGCCAGGATTCTTGCGGACGGCAGCGCGCGCTCCGGCTGGGCCGATGCTTCCACCGCGTGGATGTAGTAGTGGGCCGCGCCCGCGTGGAGCGGGTTGCGCGTCAGTACGCGTTCGAGCGTCACGACCATGTCGGCGTTGCGGCCCTTCGCTTCGCGTCCGCCCGGTTGCCAGTAATCCCAGGGCGACAGGTCCATCAGCGATTCGGCGGACAGCACCTGGATGTTGTCGTCGTTGGGAAAGGCGCGGGCGGCCTGCATCATGGCGTCGGCATAGGCCTTGTCCAGGGCCGAGCGGTCCTCGACCGGCGCGTCGCCATAGCGCTGGACGACGGCGCGGATCAGGGCTTGCTCGTGCGGCTTGGCGCGGCCGGCCAGCGCCTGGGCGCTCGCGGCGGCGGCATGGGCGGGCGCCACCGCTTCCGGGAACATGGGCGCGTTGATGTTCGGGCCCAGCACCAGCGCTTCTCCCCAGTAGCACATGGCGCAGTGCGGGTCGAGCCGCTGGGCGGCGCGGAAGGCGCGCGCGGCTTCGGCATGGTTGAATGCGTAGGCCAGGCGCAGGCCCTGGTCGAAGTAGGCTTGCGCCCTGACGTTGTCCGTCGTGACGGGCATGTGCAGCTTGCCCAGGTGCTTGTACAGGGGCGGCGGCGTGGTGTCGGCCGGCGCCGGCGCCTGCTGGCCGGGCTGGAACGGGCGCGTTTCGACTTGCGGCTGGACTTGCGGCTGGTTTTGCAGGCTCACCAGGCGCGTCAGCAGGAACGGCGGACCACTGCTGGCCGTGGTGCACGCAACGCCTTGCGCAAGCGCGGGATCGAATGCGCGGGACGGTTGCCCGGACGACGACGGCCACAGCGCCAATGCTACGACGAGGCCGGCGCCTGCCAGCGCGGCCAGGATGCGACGGTGTTTCATGGTGCCCTCCTGCGAAGATCGATCGGAGGAGGAGAAAAACTTAGACGCCCCGGCGCGTCAGCGGTTCGGAGAACATGCGCGCCAGGTGGCTGCGGTCAACCCCACAGTCAACCTTTCACGCACACCACTTGCTTGAGCGTATGCACGACTTCGACCAGATCGCTCTGCGCCGCCATGACGGCATCGATGTCCTTGTAGGCCATCGGAATCTCGTCGATCACACCCTCGTCCTTGCGGCACTCGACGCCCATGGTCGCGCGCACCTGGTCGTCGACGGAATAACGGCGCTTGGCTTCCGTGCGGCTCATCGTGCGGCCGGCGCCGTGGCTGCAGCTATGGAAACTTTCCGGGTTGCCCTTGCCGCGCACGATGAAGCTGCGGGCCCCCATCGAACCGGGGATGATGCCCAGTTCGCCAGCGCGCGCCGAGACGGCGCCCTTGCGCGTGACCAGCACGTCCTTGCCGAAGTGGTGTTCCTTCTGCACGTAGTTATGGTGGCAATTGACCGCTTCCACATGGGTCTCGAACGGCTTCCTGATGACGGTGCGTACGGCGGCGATCAGGTTCTGCATCATCACTTCGCGGTTCATGCGCGCGAACTTCTGGGCCCAGCCGACCGCCTCGACGTAGTCGTCGTAGTGCTGCGTGCCCTCCTTGAGGTAGGCCAGGTCCTGGTCCGGCAAGTTGGCCACGTGGGTACGCATGTCCTGCTTGGCCACCTCGATGAAATGGCTGCCGATCGCATTGCCGACGCCGCGCGAGCCCGAGTGCAGCATGAACCAGACGAAGCCCTGTTCGTCCAGGCAGACTTCGATGAAGTGGTTGCCGCTGCCCAGCGTGCCCAGATGCTTGTAATTGTTGGAATGCCGCAGCTTGGGCGTCTTCTGGCAGATGGCGTCGAATTCGTCCTTCAGCGCGCGCCAGGCCAGGTCGACGGCGTGCGGAGGCGCGTCCCACGAGCCCTTGTCGCGCATCTTGCCGCCGCGCGTCTTCGGCGACATGCCATGCGGCACGGCTTGCTCGATCGCGCTGCGCAGCTTGCTCAGGTTGTCCGGCAGGTCGCTGGCGCTCAGCGTGGTCTTGGCGGCCATCATGCCGCAGCCGATGTCGACGCCGACGGCGGCCGGGATCACGGCGCCCAGCGTCGGGATCACGCTGCCGATGGTCGAACCCTTGCCCAGGTGGACATCGGGCATCGCCGCCATGTGCTTGTAGATGAAGGGCATGCGCGCCGTGTTCGCCAGCTGGCGCCGCGCTTCTTCTTCCACGGGCACGCCGCGCGTCCACATCTTGACCGGGCGGGCGCCTTCCACTTGCAGTACGTCGTAGTGTTCTTTCTGCATCGTCGTCGAACGTCTCATGGCTTTCCAGAAGGGGCGTATGTGCTGTCCATACGGCGGTTTGCAATGCTCGGGAGCGGGATTATTCGACGACCGTGCCCGTTCGACAAGGTCCATCCCATTTTCCGGCCGAATCGACGCTTCATTCCGCCAATGCTGCAGTCCATCGCAATCCGCCATCGTGGCCGGGGGCAACTGCCTATAGTGATCCCATCAGCCAATCACTGGAGACATGACATGAACAAATTGCTCGGCAATGCCCTCCTCGCGACCGGCCTGTCGCTGGCCTTCCATGCCGCTGTCGCAGACGATGTCGTACGCGAGAACCGCACCGTCGATGCCAAGATCACCAAGGTGCGCCTGGGCGGCATCGTGCGCCTGAACCTGCGCCAGGGACCGCCGTCGCTGGTGGTGTCGGGCGACCGCCGCTACATCGGCAAGATCAAGACCGTGCAGAACGGCGATACCCTGACGATCGACCTGGAAAGCAATACCCGCATCACGGGCAATATCGATGAATTGCGCGCCGACCTCTCCGTGCCGAACCTGCAGGAATTCGTGTCGCAAGGCGTGGGCTCGAGCGAGCTGTCCGGCTTCAAGGGCGACAAGGTCAAGCTGGCGCTGGACGGTGCCGGCGCCGTGCGCTTCACGGGCCAGTACCGCGAAGTCGATGCGCGCCTGGGAGGTGTCGGCGGCCTGACGCTCAATCCGGGCCAGTCCGACCGCATCGCACTGGAGCTGGGCGGCGCCGGCCACATCACGGTGTCCGGCCAGACCAAGCTGCTGCGTGCCCACATGGGCGGCATCGGCGGACTCGATGCCCAGCAACTGCGCGCGGAAACCGTCGAGCTCGACATGAACGGCCTGGGCGGCGCCAGCGTGTTCGCGAGGAATGCTGCCAACGTCAGCCTGAACGGCATGGGTTCGGCGACCGTCTACGGCAACCCGGCCACGCGCCGCGCGACGACGAGCGGCTTCGGCAAGGTCAGCTGGCAGCAATAACACTGACAGGCCGCATCCGGCTTGCACCGGAGCGGCCTGCGGGACGATGCAGAATCTGCAATCGCTTAGCGGATCACCAGGTCGTTCTTGACCGACTTGACGCCCTTCACACCGCGTGCCAGTTCGACTGCCTTCTGGGCGCTTTCGCGCGAGTCGACGAAGCCGCTCAGCTGCACGGTGCCCTTGAAGGTTTCGACGTTCACCTGGGTGGCTTTCACGGTCGAGTCGGTCGCGAATGCGGCCTTGACCTTGGTGGTGATGACGCTGTCGTCGACGTATTCGCCGGTGCCTTCGCGGGTCGAGGTCGGCGCACACGCCACCACGGAAACCAGCAGGGTCGTCGCGATGACGGATTGAGCAATTGCGGACTGGAAGCGGTGGGTCATTTGCATGGCGATTCTCCGAAATGTGTTGATGTTTTAGTATTATGACTATTCTTGCATTTGGCTGGCGCTCGATAGTGTTGCGTAAACGACACTGTGCAATATCAAGGCGCGCCGGCACTTGCCAGGGCATCCCCTGACGATCCCTTCCGTACGACGATGCGCTGCGGCAGCAAATCGTGGCCGATCACGAGCCGCACGTCGGAACGACCCGCCGTCCCCATGCGTACAGGGGCGCCCGCATCGAAGCGCTGGGCCAGGCGCTCGGCCACGCCGCGGAAGGCCGGCTGGTATTCGACGCGGGTCTGGCGCACGGCAAACCCTTTCTGGTTGCTCAGGCGGACCACCTTGACGCCGGGATCGCGCAGCTGGAGCGACAGCTGCCGTGCCAGGCCCTGGCGCCCATTGCCGTTGCTGATCTCGAGCGCGGCCACCGCGGCCTGGATTTCCTCGTCGCTGGCCGGCTGCACCGCAGGCTGCGGCGGGGCCTTGCGCGCAGCCGGCACGCGCCGCAATGCATACATGCCGTTGCCCGTGCTTTCGATGTCGACGAAGTCCCAGTCGCCGTCCGGTTGCGGCTGCCGCGGCTGCTGGGCCAGCGCCTGCGCGATCGGGGCCGGACGCGCTCCCGCCACCGCCGCCACCTTCGCATAATCGGCACGCAGGTCGTGCTCGCGCAGCGCGCTGGCCTGGCGCAGCATCAGGTTGGCGCGCTCGTCCTGGCCGAGCTTTTGCAGCGTCTCCCCCAGGTTCTGCCAGGCGCGCGCATTGAGCGGATCGAGCAGGCAGGCTTTTTCCAGCGCTTCCCGGGCTGCCTCATGGTCCCCGCTCAGCAGGTAGGCATAGCCCAGGTTACTGAACAGGAAGCCCACGGCCGGGCCGGACGCCATCGTCGCATCGCGGGTCAGTGCGGACCAGATCGGAATCGCGCGTGCGAAATCGCGCCGCTCGGCATAGGCGATCGCCAGGCCATTGCTCGCATTGACGTGGCCGGGATCGCGCTGCAGCGCCGCCTGGTAGGCCGCGATTGCCTCGTCGCGGCGGTGCGCCAGGTGCAGGCTGCGGCCGCGCTGGTAGTCGTCGTCGGCGGAAGCCGGCTGCGGGCCGGGCACACTGGGCACACCCGGCGCTTCGGCCGCCACGGGGAGCGCGGGCGGACTGCCGCAGGCCGGCAGCAGCGCACCGAGGCACAGCAGGGACAGCGACGACAACAGCATTCGGGGACGTTTCATCGAGGGTTGCATGGCATTCTCCGCAAATATCAATGGGCGCCGCCCAGGGCGGTCTTGAGGGTGCGTGCGATCTGGATGCCGGCGGGGCCGAGCAGCACCATCAGCAAGGTGGGGAAGATGCAGAAGATCAGCGGGAACAGCAGCTTCAGGCCGATCTTGGCGGCGGCTTCCTCGGCCATCATGCGGCGCTTGGTGCGCAGGTTGTCCGAGTACACGCGCAGGGCCGAGCCGATGCTGGTGCCGAAGCGCTCGGACTGGATCAGCATCGCCACCAGCGAATCGATGTCGTCCACGCCGACGCGCATGGCGAAGTTGCGCAGCGCCTTTTCCTTGCTGAAGCCGGCGCGCATTTCCATCAGCACCAGCTGCAATTCCTCCGCCAGCGTGACGCTCTTGATGTGGATTTCGGCTGCCACCTTGACCAGCCCGCGTTCCAGGCTCAGGCCCGCTTCAACGCAGACGGTCAGCAGGTCGAGCGCGTCCGGAATGGTTTCGAAGATCTCGCGCTTGCGGCGGCGGATGGTGCGCGCCAGCACCGCGTTCGGCAGGTAGTAGCCGAGCGCCGCCACGAGCAGCAGCACGAACAGCACCCTGGCGCCGCCCGGGGTACCCGGCGCCAGCGCCAGTCCGACGCCGACGATGGCCGGGAAGGCCAGCGCGAGTGCGCTCTTGGCGGCGAAATACAGCGTCGGCGTGGCGGGATTGCGCCAGCCGGCATTCATGAAGCGCAGGCGCAGGGCCGACTTCTCCCACCCTTCTTCGGGCACCGACAGGCGTGTCAGCGGCCGCACCGCATGGGCGATCCGCTCGACCCAGCCGCCATCCGGCGCGCCTTCCTGCGGCACGCCCATGAAGCGCGACAGGCGCGAGCGCAAGGCGCCGGGCGCGAACAGCAGCATGGCAAGCCAGGCCAGGCCGCCGACGATCGCGAACACGATCAGCAGGAACGACAACTGGGCGACGCTCATCGGCTCCTCCTCGACAGGGAATGCATGCGCGAATGCGCTCAGATATGGATGCGGATGGCACGGCGCAGCCACAGCACGCCGACGACGATCATCCCGAAAGCGATCCACAACAGGCGGATGCCGGCAGGGTCGGTCCACAGCACGCGGATATAGGCCTCGTTCACGATCAGCATCATCGCGCCCACCGCGAACGGCAGCAGGCCCAGGATCCAGGCCGACATGCGTCCTTCCGCCGACAGCACGCGCACCTGGGCCGCCAGCTTGAGGCGGTCGCGGATGATGTGGCTGATATTGCCCAGGATCTCGGCCAGGTTGCCGCCGGTCTCGCGCTGGATCAGGATCGCGATGACGAGGTAGCGCAGGTCGGTCAGCGGAATGCGCGCGGCCAGGTTGTGCAGCGCCTCAGCCATCGGCACGCCGTAGTTGATCTCTTCGCGCACGATGCGGAATTCGCCGCTGAGCGGCTCGGACAGTTCGTTGCCGACGATCTGCAGCACGTTGCTGAACGAGTGGCCGGCGCGCAGCGCACGCGCGATGAAGTCGGCGGCATCAGGCAGTTGCTCCTCGATGCGCTCCAGGCGCTTGCGGCGCTTGCGGCGTACCAGCACCAGCGGGATGAAGAAGAACAGCAGCGCCGCGACCAGGCGCGCCGGCAGCGGCACCGGCCACCCGGCCGTTACCAGCAGGCCGCCCAGCAGCGCGATGCCGGACCATGCCAGGAACTGCCCGACCGACCACTTCACGCCGGCCTGCACGAGCAGGCGGTCGAGGTTATGGGCGGGCGCGAGGCGGTGCAGCAGGCGGTCGAGCAGCGCGCGGCTGCTGTAGCGGCGCTGCTTCAGGATCGAGATGCGCTCGCCGGCCCGCCCCGCCGTGCCCTGGCCGCCGGACATCAGTTGCAGCCGGCGCGCGATGCGCTGGGCCGCGTCGCCGTGCTCGCTCATCCACCACAGGTAGACGCCTTCGACGCCGAGGATGATGGCGGCGAACAGGAACACGACGAAGGCATAGAAAAGGACGTCCATGCGCGGCTCCGCTGGGGTCAGGTGAAGATGCGGTCGGGGTCGAACGTGTCTTCCGGCACGGGCGCACCGAACATGCGCAGGCGCTCGGCGAACCGCGGACGCACGCCGGTCGCGCCGAAGTGGCCCAGCACCCTGCCCTCGCCGTCGACGCCGGTCTGTTCGAAGCGGAAGATCTCCTGCATCGAGATGATCTCGCCTTCCATGCCCGTGATCTCCTGCAGGCTGACCAGCTTGCGGGTGCCGTCGGTCAGGCGCGAGGCCTGCAGGATGACGGTGATGGCCGAGCAGATCTGCTGGCGGATCGCGCGCGGGGTCAGGGTGACGCCGGCCATGCCGACCATGTTTTCCAGGCGCGACAACGCATCGCGCGGCGTGTTGGCGTGGATCGTCGCGAGCGAGCCTTCGTGGCCGGTATTCATCGCCTGCAGCATGTCCAGCGCTTCCGGTCCGCGCACCTCGCCCAGGATGATGCGGTCGGGCCGCATGCGCAGCGCGTTGCGCACCAGCGCGCGCTGCGTGACCTCGCCCTTGCCTTCGATGTTGGGCGGGCGCGTTTCCAGGCGCACCACGTGCGGCTGGCGCAGCTGCAGCTCGGCCGCGTCCTCGATCGTCACGATGCGCTCGTTGGCGGGAATGAAGCCCGACATCAGGTTCAGGAGCGTCGTCTTGCCGCTGCCGGTGCCGCCGGAGATCAGGATGTTCACCTTGGCGACGCCCAGGGCTTCCAGCACCTTGACCATGGGCGGCGTCACGCTCTTGTAGTCGAGCAGGTTCTGCACGGTGAGCGGCGTGGCGCCGAAGCGCCGGATCGAGACCAGCGGCCCGTCCACCGCCAGCGGCGGGATGATCGCGTTCACGCGCGAGCCGTCCGGCAGACGCGCATCGACCATCGGGCTCGACTCGTCGACGCGGCGGCCCACGCGCGAGACGATCTTCTCGATGATCTTCATCAGGTGCGCATTGTCGTGGAAGCTGACGTCGGTGAGCTCGAGCCGGCCGCGCCGCTCGACGTACACCTTGCTGTAGGTATTGACCAGGATGTCGGAAACGCTCGGGTCGTTCAGCAGCGGTTCGAGCGGGCCGAAGCCGAGCATCTCGTGCTGGATGTCGAGCACGAGGTGGTGGCGCTCCTGCTGGTTCAGGACGATGCGTTCCTCTTCGATGATGCGCTGGACCAGCAGCGCCAGCTCGTGCTTGAACTGTTCGCTGGTCAGGCGTTTCAGGCGCTCCAGGTCGATCCGGTCGAGGATCATCTGGTGCATGCTCTTCTTGAGTTCCTGGTAGGCGTTCTGCGCCACTTCCGGCATCGGTGCCGGCTGGTGGGCGCGTTCCTCCTCGGACCCGGACAAGCGCTCGCGCAGGGACATGGCAGGCTCCTTCGTGTGATCAGTCTTCGCCGCGACCGAACAGGCGGTCGAACAGGCCGTTCTTCGCTTCCGCGACGCGGCGCGCCGTCAGCACCTCGACCAGGTCGGCCAGGCTGCGCGCCGCCGCGCTGCCGCGCGCCAGCTGCAGTACCGGGATGCCCTGGTTGACCGAATCGGTGACGGCGATGTAGTCGTTCGGGACGGTGTGCACCACTTCCGCGCCGAGCGCGGCATGCAGGTCCTGCAGGCGCAGCTTGCCGCCCTTTTCGTAGCGGTTGACGAGCAGGCGGATATGGTCGGTCACGTAGCCGAGCGAGCGGAAGATGTCGAGCAGGCGCCTGGCGTGGCGGATGTCGGGCAGCGCCAGCTGCAGCACCGGATAGATCGCATCGGTGCTGTCCAGCGCGCGCAGCGAGACGGCGTCGATCTGGCGGCCGATGTCGAGCAGGATGTAGTCGTAGTGCTGGCGCGCCAAGCGCAGGATCGCGTCGATGTGTTCGGGCTTGGTCTCCACGGCCTGGGCCGGATCGTCGGCCGCGGCCAGCACGCCGAAGCCGGGCGCCACGTGCACCAGGCAGGACTCGAGGAAGGGAGCGTCGATGCGCGCGATCTGCTGGCACACGTCCGACAGCGTCATGCTCGGCTTCTGGTCGGACACATACAGCGTGGCGTCGCCGAACTGGCGGTGCAGGTCGATCAGCAGCACCTTCTTGTCGGCCAGCGTGGCCAGCGCGTAGCCGAAATTGGTCGCGATGAAGGTCGCGCCGCTACCGCCCTTGCAGGCGATGAAGGCCAGCACCTTGCCGTCGTGCGAGGCGGTGACGCCGGCGCTGGCGGCAATGCGGTCGATCGCTTCGTGCAGTGCGCGGTGCACGAGCGGCAGTTGCAGCACCTCGCGCACGCCGGCGCGCATGGCGCGGATCAGGAGTTCCGGCTGATGGTTGTCGGTCAACATCATGAAATGCGCGGCCGCGTAATGGCGGGTCAGGCGTTCCAGCAGGTCGGCATCGGCGGCATCGGCATTGGCGGCATCGACGATGACGAGGCCGGGCTGCTCGGGCAGAGGGCGGTCGAGGGCGTCACGCAGGCTGTCGCGCCCGGCGGCGATGTGGAGCGGCGGCACGCGTGCCGCGCCTTGCGACGCAATCTCCGCATGGAGCTGTGGGTCGCGGCTGATCAGGAGGGCTCTCATCGGGTACCTCGGGGCGGCATTCGGTTGGTGCCGGCGGGGCCGGCAGATGGGTCGTCATTTGCTGCCGCTCCCGCCGATCAACGGCTGTTCGGTGCCGGCATTGTCCTTGAACGAGCGCTGGTAGCGTTCGTGGCTCGCGCGCGCGGCGGCACCGTCCATGCCGGCGGCGGGGTTCGCGTTGGCGACGGCATCCGGATCGATCACCTGGGCCGCCAGGTTGGCGCGCACGGCTTCGCCGAAATGCTTGTCGAAGCGTGGCGTCGTGCTGCATGCCTGCAGCAGCAGCGCCGACGCGATCGGTAGAACGACGGACACCAAGCGGTTGCGTGCGGTGGGCATCGCTGTCTCCTATTTCAGTTCGAAGCCGCCGGCTTCGCGCGACGAACGGGCTGCCGGATTCGATGCGGCTGCCGTCGTGGTCTCGGGCGCGAAACCGTCCAGGCGCCCGCCCAGCAGCACCGCCGCACGCGACGGCTCGCCGACCTTGTCGGTCGGGAGTTCGTAGCCCGCGCCCGGCAAGGGCTTGACCAGGTGGGCGGTGATCACGAACACCAGCTCGGTGCGGTCCTGCTGGTAGTCGGTGCTGCGGAACAGCGCGCCCAGCACGGGGATCTCGCCCAGCACGGGCAAGCCCTTCAGGTTGCTGATCAGGTTGCTCTTGATCAGGCCGCCGATCGCGAAGCTCTGGCCGTCATACAGCTGCACGGTGGTGCTGGCGCGACGCGTCGTCACCACCGGCAGGATCGCGGTGCCGTTGACGCCGGTGGCGGACAGGCCGATGCCGTCGCGCGAGAGTTCCGACACTTCCGGCGCCACGCGCAGGTTGATGCGGCCACCCGACAACACCGTCGGCGTGAAGCGCAAGCCCACGCCGAATTCCTTCTCTTCCAGCGACACGCGGTTGTTGTCCTGCGCCACCGGGATATAGAACTTGCCGCCGGCGAGGAAGCTGCCTTCCTGGCCGCTGATCGCCATCACGTTCGGCTCGGCCAGCACGCGCACCAGGCCATCCTGCTTGTCGGCGGCCGCCGTGATGCTGCGGCCGACGGACTTGCTCAGGTTTAGCGAGCCCTGCGCCTTGCCCGTCACGAAGTTCGACAGCAGCGTGGCGCCCCAGCTGCCAGAACCGAAATTCCAGGTGGTGTTGGCTTCCAGGCGTTCCAGCAGCGACTTCGAGACTTCGGCGACCTTCACCTCCAGCTGCACCTGCTGGGGCGCGCTCACGCTCAGCATGTTGATCACGCGGACCGCGGCCTGGCTGGCCGCGTTCTGGTTCTGGTTGGTCTGGCCGGGCGGCAGGTCTTCCTTGTCCGGCACCGCGAGCGTGCGCAGCGGCCGGCGCACGTAGGCGCCGGCCAGTTCGACCGCGCGCGCCACCGCGGCGGCATCGCTCACCGTGCCGGTCAGCACCAGGCTGTCGGCGGCGGCCAGCACGCGGATGCCGCGTTCGTCCGGCATGGCCGCGGCCAGCGTCGCCTGCAGCGCCGCCGGGTCCATGGCCACCGTGATGTCGAGCACGCTGCACAGGCCGCTGCGGCCCTGCACGATCATATTCGTCGTGCCGACGTCGACTCCGGCGATGTACAGCG
Organism: uncultured Massilia sp.; assembly: GCA_963529995.1. Classification (GTDB taxonomy): domain Bacteria; phylum Pseudomonadota; class Gammaproteobacteria; order Burkholderiales; family Burkholderiaceae_D; genus Telluria. Next base: position 60,309 of record CAUSCY010000011.1, read on the forward strand.
TGTCCGGCGCCACCAGCAACGCCTGCACCACGGCCGGATTGCCGACGCTGCGGTGCTGCACGGGCTCCGGCAGGCGCATCAGGCTCGACTTGCCCACCTGGAGCGCCAGTTGCGCCGGCCGCGCCGCCTCGCCCTGGCAGTGCGGACCGCCTTCGGGGCGGCCGGCGGCGGCCTGGGCGCCGTCCTGCGCGCGCTTGGCGGCGGCAGCGGCAGCGCTGGCGGGAACCGCAGGGGCAAGCGCCAGCACCAGACCGGCAGCGAGCAGGCAGCGGAACATCGGATTACCGTTCATGGCATCACCTCGGACGGGTTCACAGGCATTCCTGCGTCGCGCGCAGGCCATTCAGGACGGTGATGCAGTCGCGCTTCACAGGCACGGGCGCGGCCACTTTCACCACCACCGGTTTGGGCCGCGGCGCCGCGGGCGCCGGCGGCTTGGGCGGCGGCACCGTGTCGGGCAGCAGCGTCACCTTGGTCGCGCCGCTGGTACTGGCCGGCTGCGGATCGATCTGGTTGCGCAGCGCCAGCGACAGCGTGCCCACGCTGCGCGCCAGGTCGAGCTTCTCGGCCTGTTCGGGCGTCACTTCCAGCGTGACGGCGTTGACCACCTTCGGCTTGGTCTCGTCGCGGCTGACTTCCTGGGCGACGGCGAGCACCAGGATCCGCTCGAGCACGATCTTCGAGATGTTCTGGTCGCGTCCTCCGGAACGCGTACCGTCCGGCGCATCCTTCTGGGTGCTGACGATGATGTCGACGTAGTTGCCGGGCAGCGCGAAGCCGGCCACGCCGATCACGTCGTTCACGCGCACCGTGATGGCGCGCTTGCCTTCGGCGATCAGTGCGGACAAGCCGCCCAGCGTGCCGGACGGCGCCAGCTTGGCTTCGCTGACCGGCTCGCCCATCAGCAGATTGGTCTTGAGCACGCGGCCGGCCAGCTTCTGCGTGTCCGCGAACGCGCCCTTCGGCACGCTGTCCGCCGGCCACTCGACCAGCTTGAACATCTCGGGCGTCAGGCGCTGTCCGAGGCTGGTATCGGCCAGCGCGACGGCAATGCGGCCGCTCGGACCGCCGGGCTGGTTCAGCAGCCAGCGCGAGGCGAACGCCACCGCGGCCAGGCCGAACAGGATGGCCACCGCCATCACGAGGATCGCACGCCGGTTCTTCATTCAGGCCTCCCCGTTATCGGCAATGAACATGCTGTGCCAGGCCTGGTCGACGCTGGCTTGCGTGAAACGCGCTTCCTGGCCGGCAAAGCCGGCGAAATCGGCGATGCGCTCGACCAGCCCGGCCGGATAGCAGGCCAGCAGCGCGCACCGTGCCTGCGGATGGAGGCGCTCGATCAGGTAATCGGCCGCGCCGTCGTCGTACTCGACGCGGTGCGCGCGGCACTGGCGCTTGAGCAGCGCGCGGTAGGCGGCGGCCGCGAGCGCACCGATCCCGGCCTTGTAGCCGATGCGGCGCAGCGCGGCATCGTCCAGCACGCCGGCCGGCGGCAGATTGGTGATGAACACCACCGCCGCATCGAACGGCACCGCCTCGGCCTGGCCGCCCTGCAGCGCCAGCTGGTCGGCGCCGGCATCGAGCGGCGCGATGAAGCGGTTGAGCAGCTCGGCGGCGGGGATGCGCTGGCGGCCGACATCGTCGATCACCAGCATGCCGTTGTTGGCCTGCAGATGCGGCGGCGCGTGATAGACGCCTTCCTCGGCATCGTGGCGCGGTTCGAGCATCTCGCGTCCCAGCTCGGCGCCGACGTGCACCAGCGGACGCTGGCACACGGCCCAGCGCGCATCGCCGCTGCGGCGCTCTTCCTGGCGCGCCAGCGGCAGCGGCAGGTGCAGCGCCGGGTCGTACAGGCGGATCACCTGGCGCCCCGCCATCAGCGCATACGGCACCGCGACCGGCCCTGGCAGCAGACGCGCGAGCTTGCGCGCCAACCGGGTCTTGCCGCTGCCGGACGGGCCGTACAGCAGCAGCGAGCGGCGCGCGTACAGCGCGGCGCCGAGCGTCGCACGCGCATGGGCAGCTAGGCCGTCCTCGCCCAGCACCGCGGCCAGCCGGGCCGGCGTGATGCGTTCGCCGTCGGCAGCGCGCAGCGACTGGCGTTCGACCTGCGCGCGGTAGGCCGCCAGCGGCACGGGCGCCGGGCCGAGGTAGCGCGAGCGCGCCAGCGCTTCCGTGCAGGCGCGCTGGCCGATCTGCGTTAACTGGTATTGCATGTCGATGTCGGAGTCGCCGCACCAGGCCACCTCGACCTGCTGCTCGGCGATCAGGGGATTCAGCACCTCGCGCAGCACGCCGACCGACAGGCGCAGCTTGCCGGCCAGGATCGCCAGCGGCGACTTGCCGTCGGCCTGGATCGCCTTGAGCACAAGGTCGGCGAGGAAGCGCGGCTCCAGGCCCGTGTCGCGCACGGTCCTGGCCTGGCGCGGCAACGCCGCACCGGCTTCCGCGGCGGACTGCCCTGCCGTGAAAGCCGTGCCGGGCAAGGTCGCGATGCTGTCTGTCGATAGGGTGTCAATCATCGGAATCTCTCGTCATGCATGTTTTCCGAAACGGGTCGGAATCGATTCTAGCCACCGCATCCCGGCCCTCTTTGCGTTGCACCAAAGGCGAACTCAACCTTGATGAAGGACCAGCACGATGATGGTGCCGATGGCGATCGCCACGCCGTATGGAATGGCGCCGGCACTGGTCCTTTGCGGCGCGGCCGCGGACGCGAAACCCGGTGCCAGGACCGCGCGCGCCATGTGCATCACGTTGCCGAGAGCGGCTTTCATGCGCCCTTGCACGAGCACCACCAGCAGCGCCATGACGCCGCCCGCGCACCAGGTCAGCACCGCGATGGACAGGGTGTCGTGCGGTCCGGCAAAGGCGCCGACCACGGCCATCAGCTTGACGTCGCCGGCGGCCATGCCGCGCAACAGGTAGAGCGGCAGGAACAGCGCCAGGCCCAGGGCCAGCCCGCCGAGCGCGCTCAGCAGCGCGGCAAACGGCGCGGGGGACAGGAGGCGCAGCACCAGCGCGCACGCCAGGCCCGCCAGCAGTAATCGGTTCGGGATGCGGCGCGTCGCCAGGTCGTTGATGGCGGCAATGCTGACCAGCAGCAGCAGCGCCGCTTGCAGCCAGGAGTCGATCGGCATGGCATCCTCCGGACAAATAAAAAAAACCCCCCGGGCAACAGCGCCCGGAGGGTTCGAACGGCGCTTAGTTGGTGCCGCCCGGAGCGCTCGAGATCGCGTTGGTCAGGCGCGTTCCGATCTCGGTAAAGGCCTCCGACAGGTCATCGCCCAATGCGCCGGCGCCGGCAACGATTGCCAGACCAACCAGCGCGGCCATCAGGCCATACTCGATGGCGGTGACACCGTTCTCGTCAGCAGCAAACGCTTTGACAGCGGACATGAACTTGCTCATGACTTACTCCCATATGGTAGGTTGAAGAAAAAACCCTGGAAGGACGCCACGTGTTGCTGTGCCGTTGCGGCCGACTGCACCGCGTTCCGTCCAGTGAGATCACTATAAAAGTTGGTTCCACACGGCAACTTGACTGCTCGCAACTTTGCTGTGCGGAACTATTTTTTGACTTGAGGAATCCTTAGTTCGGCACGGGCCAAAGATTTTGAACAACAGTTGACAAGAATTCCATCGGACCAAAGAAAATTGCATTCGCATAATTGCCTAGAATGCAAAAACGATATATCCTGTTTAGCTTGCTCTTTGTGAAATGCCTGATACCTGCGAACGACGGCGGCTGTTTTTCCAGCGCGCAGGTCGGTTGATTACATTGCTGAGAACGACATGGATTCGCTTCTGAAACACATGGTGGACATGACTGGCCACCGCGATCACGCGATGCTCGATATTTCCGTGATCTCGGCGGTGCAGGAGCTGGCCGGCGCCGCGCAGACGCGCATCCTGACCATTGCGACCGTGTCCGGCCGCCGCTACCTGCGCCCGCGCGCCAGCATCGTGAAGGGCGGCGCCGCGCGCCTGGAGGAATTCAACAAAGGCATGCCCGGCGAGACGCTGGATCGCTATCCCGAACTGGAGCGCTGCCTGGCGGGCCACCTGCCCAGCGCCGAGGCGCTGGCCGCCGACGGCACGCGCACGCTGTGGCTGCCGATCTGGCTCGGCGACGAAGCGACCACCTGCCTCGAACTGCGCAACCACCAGCCGTATTCGAGCGAGACGATCCACACCGTGGCCGGCATCGTCGGCGTCTACCGCAACTTCCAGAACCTGCTCGACTACAGCGAGCGCGATTCGCTGACGGGCCTGCTCAACCGCAAGACCTTCGACGACCAGCTGGCGCGCATGCTGCACGGCGCGCACGAACAGCAACAAGAACAGGAAGCGCGCATGCCCGGCGCATTCGAACGGCGCCAGCCGCAAGGGCAGGAAAAGCAGTGGCTGGCGGTGGTCGATGTCGACCACTTCAAGGCCATCAACGACAAGTTCGGCCACCTGTACGGCGACGAGGTGCTGATCCTGATCGCCAACCTGCTGCAGTCGTCGTTCCGCGTCCAGGACCGCGTGTTCCGCTTCGGCGGCGAGGAATTCGTCGTGCTGCTGCGCTCGACGACGCTGGAGAATGCGTGGAAGATCATCGAGCGCTTCCGCACCAACGTCGCACACCACGACTTCCCGCAGGTGGGCCGCGTCACTGTCAGCGTCGGTTTCGTCAGCATCAGCGCCTACGATTCGCCGGTGGCGACGCTGGGCCATGCCGACCAGGCCCTGTACTTCGCCAAGAGCAGCGGCCGTAACCGCGTGTGCCATTACGACGACCTGGTCTCGCACGGCATGCTGCAGGCCGTGGCGTCGAACGACACGGCCGAATTTTTCTAGCGATCGGAAATCAGACGGCCAGCGCCAGGAAGCGCAGCGGATCGACCTGCCACTTGTCCGCCGACTCGTGGCGCACGATCTTGTCGCCGCCGCCGAAGCCCAGGCCGCGCGCCAGGTCCACCATCTCCGGCTTGATATAGGTCTGGCTCTTCGTGCTGTAGAACACGTTGACCTTCGGCGTGAGCAGGCTCGTCTCGTGGGCTTCGACCACCACGGCCAGGCGCCCCGATTCCAGCAGCACCATCGTGCCCACCGGGTAGATGCCGACGCAGCGCATGAAGGCCTGGGTCAGCTCCGGATTGAAATGGAACTTGCTCCACTCGTAGATCTTGCGCAGCGCTTCCGCCGGCGGGATGCCCTTGTGGTAGCTGCGGTCGGCCGTGATGGCGTCGTACACGTCGACGATGGCCGCCATCTGCGCCAGCTCGCTGATCGCATCGCCCGCCTGCCGGTCCGGGTAGCCGCTGCCGTCGCGCCGTTCGTGGTGGTGCAGCGTGATGTCGAGCGGGATCGGGCCGATGCCTTCGGTGCGGCGCAGGATGTCGTAGCCGTCCTTCGGATGGCGCCGCACGATGTCGAATTCCTCGTCCGTCAGGCGGCCCGGCTTGTTCAGGATATGGTCGGGGATCAGCGCCTTGCCCGTGTCGTGCAGTAGCCCGCCGATGCCGGCCTGGTAGATCGTGTCCACGTCCATCTTGCGCGAGCGGCAGAACGCCACCAGCAGCGTGCACACGCTGACCGAATGCAGGAAAGTGTAGTCGTCCTTGTTCTTGATGACGGACAGGCCCAGCAACGCGCCCGCATTGCGCAGGATCGACGCCGTCACGTTCTCGACGACGGGCGCGACGCGGTCCATCTCGACCGCCTTGCCCAGGCGCGCATCCTGCATCACGCTCTTCACCAAGTCCGCGGCCTGGCGCCGGATCGTCACCGCGCGGTCGAATTCCTCGGCCAGCGTCGTACGCAGCGGCGCCACCGGCTTCGCCGCGATCGCCGCCACCGCGGCTTCCGTAACGGCCGCCGCTTCTTCCAGCGTGGGCGCATCATCGACATCCAGGCCGCGCGCGCAATCGATCGTCACGCCACGGATGCCGGCCACGCGGATCTTGCGGATCTCGTCCTCGCTCGTCAGCAGAAAGCGGCTACGGACGAACGGGTGCTCCATCCAGCCGCAGTCGAGGTCATCAATGAACATCCCTACGCGCAATTGAGAGGAATCAAGTTTCTTCAACATGAAAGCAAACCACTGTGTGTTAATCTCGCCGCGCCCAGGCGTTTCTGGAAGTGTATCAATTCGATGAATTCCCGGTTACAGCGCATTACTATGGAGAATAATTTGTATCCATAAAGATACATTTTGATCATAATGGAACTTCGCCAGTTACGCTATTTCGTTGCAATCGTCGACCACGGCTCCCTGTCGCGCGCGGCCCTGGTGCTGCACGTGGCGCAGCCGGCCCTGACGCAGCAGTTGCGCCAGCTCGAGGATGAATTGGGAGTGCAATTGCTGCACCGCTCGGCCCAAGGCGTGTTGAGCACGGATGCGGGCAAGCTGTTCTACGAACATGCGCAGGCGATCCTGAAGCAGGTGGCAGATGCCCAGGCGGCCGTGGTGCAGTCGGCCGAACGGCCGTCCGGCAGCGTCACGCTGGGCCTGCCGCACAGCATTTCCGGGGCGCTGGCCCTGCCGCTGCTCAGCGCCATCCGCCGGCGCTATCCCGAAATCACGCTGCAGCTCACCGAGGAATTGACGGGCAACCTGGCCGAACAGCTGCGTTCCGGCCGCGTCAACCTGGCCGTGCTGCTCGACGACGGCCAGCTGGGCGGCTTTGCGACGACGCCGCTGGTGGAAGAGGAATTGCGCTTCATCTGCCGCGCCGACATGCCGCTGGCCGCCGGCCGCGATGCCCTGCTGCTGCGCGAAGCGCTGGCCACGACGCTGATCCTGCCCGGCCTGCAGCACGGCGTCCGCCCGCGCATCGAAAGCACGGCGCGCGCCGCCTGCCTGGCGACGCAGGACGTCATCGAGATCAATTCCATCGCCATCCTGAAATCGGCCATCCTGGCCGGCATGGGCGCGACCATCCTGCCGGTGGCGCCGTTGCAGGCAGAGATCGAGCGCGGCGCCATGCTGGCGCTGGCGATCCGCGAACCGGCCATCTCGCGCCGCGTGGTGCTCTGCACCTCGCGCAATATTCCCCTCACCAATGCCGCGGCCGCGGTCGGCCGCCTCGTGGCCGACGTCGCCCGCACGCTGTGCGCCGATGGCGCCTGGATCGGCGCCCATCCCCTCTGAAGCGCGGCGGCCACCCCGAGCAATTTGATGTGGATCAAGGATTTTTCCGAGCGGAAAAATTAACCTGCGCTCATCGTCGCCTTATCAGATCTTGGGTTAGTCATTTTGCGTTGACTCAAGGTGTGCGGCGGAAAACCAGAGTGCACAGATGAATACCGCATCCCTTCCCCACAACTCCAAGCGCGCGCGTCGCGAGCGCCTGGCCCTGACGCTGTTCGTCACGATCGCCGTCAAATGCCTCGTGCTGTACGGCCTGTGGTACGCCTTCTTTTCGCACCCGCAAACCAAGCACATGCTGCTGCCGTCCGACCAGGTGGAACGCCACTTGTTCGCGCCGGCTGCCGGCCCGATTTCCAACACCAACAAGTAGGTCGTTACCATGCCTCCGCTCGACGATGTCGTAGCCCTGTCGCGGCTACAGTTCGCAGCCACCGCGCTGTACCATTTCCTGTTCGTTCCCCTCACCCTCGGCCTGGCCTGGATCCTCGTGATCATGGAATCGGTCTATGTCATGACCGGCAAGCAGGTCTACAAGGACATGACCCAGTTCTGGGGCAAGCTGTTCGGCATCAACTTCGCGATGGGTGTCACCACCGGCATCACGATGGAATTCCAGTTCGGTACCAACTGGGCCTATTACTCGCACTACGTGGGCGACATCTTCGGCACGCCGCTCGCGATCGAGGGCCTGATGGCCTTCTTCCTGGAGTCGACCATGGTCGGCCTGTTCTTCCTCGGCTGGAAACGGCTGTCGAAGAACCAGCACCTGTTCGTGACCTTCTGCGTGGCGCTCGGCTCGAGCCTGTCGGCGCTGTGGATCCTGATCGCCAACGGCTGGATGAACCATCCGGTCGGCGCCGAATTCAACTTCGACACGATGCGCATGGAACTGGTGTCGATCGGCGAAGTGATCCTGAACCCGGTCGCCCAGGTGAAGTTCGTGCACACCGCCGCCGCCGGCTACGTGACCGCCTCGATGTTCGTGCTGGGCATCTCCGCGCTGTACCTGCTGAAGGCGCGCGACGTGGGGTTCGCGCTGCGCTCCTTCGCCATCGCGGCCGCCTTCGGCCTCGCATCGACGCTGTCCGTGATCGTGCTGGGCGACGAATCCGGCTATACCGCCGGCGAAGTCAACAAGGTGAAGCTGGCCGCCATCGAAGCGGCCTGGGAAACCCAGCCGGCACCGGCGGGCCTGACCCTGTTCGGCTTCCCGGACGACGACGCGCAGAAGACGCACTATGCGGTCGAGCTGCCGTACGTGCTGGGCCTGATCGCCACCCGTTCCACGGACGGCAAGGTAACGGGCCTGAAGGAACTGCGTCTCGAAAACGAAGCGCGCATCCGCAAAGGCATGCAGGCCTATGCCGCCCTGCTGCGCCTGAAGGGCGGCGACAAGTCGCCGCAAGCGCGCGCCGCCTTCGACGCCCTGAAGGCCGACCTGGGCTACGGCCTGCTGCTGAAGAAATACACGCCGAAGGTGACGGATGCCACCGAAGCCCAGATCAAGCAGGCCGCCGCGGACACCATCCCGAAAGTCGCCCCGCTGTTCTGGTCCTTCCGCGGCATGGTGTTCCTGGGCTTCCTGTTCCTGTTCATCTTCGCCGCCTCGGTGTGGTTCATGGTGCGCCGTAACCTGGCCCCGCAGCGCTGGCTGCTCAAGCTGTGCGTGGTCGCGATCCCGCTGCCCTGGGTCGCCGCGGAACTGGGCTGGGTCGTGGCCGAATACGGCCGCCAGCCCTGGACCATCGCCGGCGTGCTGCCGACCCACCTGTCGGTGTCGACGCTGAGCGCGGGCAGCCTGTGGTTCAGCCTCGCCGGCTTCCTCGGCTTCTACACGCTGCTGCTGCTGGTCGAGATGGGCCTGATGATCAAGTACGCCAAGATGGGGCCATCCAGCCTGCATACGGGCCGCTATCATGGGGAACTGAGCGATGAAATTGGCACCGAGCAGACCTCCCAAAAGATCGACGAACCGGCCGCGGCCTGAACCACACGAGGAACCATCATGCTGTTCGATTACGAAACCTATAAATTGATCTGGTGGGCCTTCGTCGGCGTCCTGCTGCTGGGCTTCGCCCTCACCGACGGCTTCGACTTCGGCGTGGGCACCGCCCTGCCCTTCGTCGGCCGTACCGACACCGAACGCCGCATCGTCATCAACACGATCGGCGCCACCTGGGAAGGCAATCAGACCTGGCTGATCACGGCGGGCGGCGCCCTGTTCGCCGCCTGGCCGCTGGTCTACGCGGCCGCGTTCTCCGGCTTCTACGTGGCCCTGCTGCTGTGCCTGTTCGCCCTGTTCTTCCGCCCCGTCGGCTTCGACTACCGCAACAAGCTGCAGAATCCGCGCTGGCGCGCGACCTGGGACTGGTGCCTGTTCGCGGGCGGCTTCATCCCGCCGATCATCTTCGGCGTCGCCTTCGGCAACCTGCTGCAGGGCGTGCCGTTCCGCTACGACGAGATGCTGCGCCTCGAATACACGGGCACGTTCTTCCAGCTGCTGAACCCGTTCGGCCTGCTGTGCGGCGTGCTGTCGCTGTCGATGCTGTCGATGCACGGCGCCACCTACCTGCAGCAGAAAACGGAAGGCGCCGTCGCCGACCGCTCGCGCACCATGGCCATGGGCGCCGCGCTGCTGACCATCGTGCTGTTCGCCGCGGGCGGCTTCTGGATCGCCGGCGGGATCGAAGGTTTCCGCATCGTCTCCATGCCGGATCCGAACAGCGTGTTCCTGCCGGATGCGAAAGTCGTCACCCGCGCCGCCGGCGCCTGGCTGGACAACTTCGGCCGCTGGCCGGCCCTGTGGATCCTGCCGTCGCTGGGCATCATCGGCGCGCTGCTGGCCTTCGTCCTGTCCGCCTCACGCCGCACGCTGGGCGCCTTCCTGGCCAGCGGCCTGGCGGTGACGGGCGTGGTCCTGACCGCGGGCGCCGCCATGTTCCCGTTCGTGATGCCGTCCTCGCTGGTGCCGGGCCACAGCCTGACCGCCTGGGACGCCGTCTCCAGCCACCGCACGCTGTCGGTGATGTTCTGGGTCGTCATCGTGATGCTGCCGATCGTGATGCTGTACACGAGCTGGGTCTACCGCGTCATGCGCGGCAAGGTCACGCACCAGCACATCGAAGACAACCAGCACACCGCTTATTGACACTGCAACTGAAAGGACACGCCATGTGGTACTTCTCCTGGTTCCTCGGCCTCGGCTTCGCCTTGACGGTCGCCATCATCAACGCCATCTGGCTCGAATCGAACTATGCGTTCGGCCAACGCACCGAAGACACGACGCTCGCGCGCTTCCGCGACGCGCGCAGGAAACCCAAACGTTGATTCCTCCCGCCATCCGGTGACCTGTGCCGGATCGACGATTTGCCGCTGCCCTCGGGCAGCGGCTTTTTTTTTATCCGGGGCCATCATTTTTTCTTATGGCCCCATCCGGATTCGGTATTTCCGTATACGTCAACTTGTCTCTACACTCCTGTCATAAGCCGCAAAAAGCGGCACAGCGGGCCGACCGGGCGCGCGCCTACCCGGCGCAGCAAGCAGGGTCGGCCCCATCTGAAACAAGAATTTTGGAGACAATATGCCTGATACCGTCCTGGGCCAGGGTGCACCCGCGCCCCTGCCTGCCCCCGTGCCCGCCGCCGCGGTTCCGTTGAAAGACGTCAGCCTCGACGACAAGTACACCGCCACCTCCGGAAAGATCTTCCTGTCCGGCATCCAGGCCCTCGTGCGCCTGCCGATGATGCAGCGCCTGCGCGACGAGCGCGCTGGCCTGCATACCGCCGGCTTCGTGTCCGGCTACCGCGGCTCGCCGCTGGGCGGCCTGGACGAGAACCTGTGGAAGGCCAAGGGCCACCTCGAAGCGAACCGCATCCAGTTCGTCCCCGGCGTGAACGAGGACCTGGCCGCGACGGCCGTCTGGGGCACGCAGACCGTCGACCTGATCGGCCCTGCCAAGTACGACGGCGTGTTCGCCATGTGGTACGCGAAGGGCCCGGGCGTGGACCGCTGCGGCGACGTCTTCAAGCACATGAACCATGCCGGCACCGCCAAGCACGGCGGCGTGCTGCTGGTCGCCGGCGACGACCACGGCGCCTATTCGTCCACGCTGCCGCACCAGTCCGACCACATCTTCGCCGCCTGCATGATCCCCGTGCTGTATCCGTCCAACGTGCAGGAATACCTGGACCTGGGCGTGCACGGCTGGGCGATGTCGCGCTTTTCCGGCCTGGCGGTGGCGTTCAAGGCGCTGGCCGACACGGTCGAATCCAGCGCCTCCGTCGATGCCGATCCGTTCCGCGTCGAGGTGAAGCTGCCGCAGGACTTCGCGATGCCGGAAGGCGGCCTGAATACGCGGCTGTCCTCCGTGCCGCTGGGCCTGCAGGCGCGCAACCAGGAAGCGCTGATGCAGGACTATAAGATCTACGCCGCCCTGGCCTATGCGCGCGAAAACAAGCTGAATCGCACGACGATCGACAGCCCGGACGCCAGGCTGGGCATCATCGCCTCCGGCAAGTCCTATGTCGACGTGCTGGAAGCGCTGGAAGAACTGGGCATCGACGAGGCGATGGCGGCAAAGGTCGGCCTGCGCCTGTTCAAGGTGGCGATGATCTGGCCGCTGGAACCGGACGGCGTGCGCGAATTCGCGCAGGGCCTGGAAGAGATCCTGGTCGTCGAAGAGAAGCGCCAGGTGGTCGAATACCAGCTCAAGGAGCAGTTGTACAACTGGCGCGACGACGTGCGTCCGCGCGTGATCGGCAAGTTCGACGACAAGGGCGAATGGGTCGCGCCGCGCGGCGAATGGCTGCTGCCGCCGAAGGCCGACTTTTCCGTCGCCCAGGTCGCGCGCGTGATCGCCGGTCGCATCGCGCGCCTGGACCTGGACGAGCGCACCCGCGACCTGATCAAGGCGCGACTGGCCTTCCTGGAAGCGAAGGACGCCGTGCTGATGAAGGCGATCACCACGCCCTTCCGTCCCGCCTTCTATTGCTCCGGCTGCCCGCACAATACGTCGACCAAGGTGCCGGACGGCTCGTTCGCGCTGGCCGGCATCGGCTGCCACGTGATGGCGACGTCGATCTACCCGGAGATGAACAAGCTGACCACGCACATGGGCGGCGAAGGCACGCCGTGGATCGGCCAGGCCGCATTCTCGAAGGTGCCGCACGTGTTCCAGAACCTGGGCGACGGCACCTATTTCCACTCCGGCTACCTGGCGATCCGCGCCGCCATCGCCGCCAAGGTCAACATCACCTACAAGATCCTCTACAACGACGCGGTGGCGATGACGGGCGGCCAGCCGGTCGACGGCATCACCTCCGTGCCGCTGATCGCGCGCCAGATGGCGGCCGAAGGCGTGCAACGCATCGCCCTCGTCACCGAAGACCTGTCGCGTTACGACGATAAAAGCGGCCTGCCCGACGGGATCACGATCCACGACCGCAAGCACATGGACGACGTCCAGCGCGAGCTGCGCGAGGTGCCGGGCGTCAGCGTCCTGATCTACGACCAGACCTGCGCGGCCGAGAAGCGCCGCCGTCGCAAGAAGGGAGAGTTCCCGGACCTGGCGAAACGCATGGTCATCAACGAAGCCGTGTGCGAAGGCTGCGGCGATTGCGGCGTGCAGTCGAACTGCGTGTCGATCCTGCCGAAGGAAACGGAGTTCGGCCGCAAGCGCGCGATCGACCAATCCTCCTGCAACAAGGATTATTCGTGTGCGAAGGGCTTCTGCCCCAGCTTCGTCACCGTCGAAGGCGGCACGCTGAAGAAGAACAAGGCCGGCGCGGCCAAGTCGAAGGATGCCGACGACGGCTGGGGCGCGCTGCCGCAGCCCGTGCTGCCGTCGATCGCGGCGCCGTACAACATCCTGATCAACGGCATCGGCGGCACCGGCGTGATCACGGTCGGCGCGCTGATGGGCATGGCGGCCCACCTCGAAGGCAAGGGCGCGTCCGTGCTGGACATGACGGGCATGAGCCAGAAGAACGGCTCCGTCACCTCGCACGTGAAGATCGCCGAGACGCCGGAACGCCTGCGCGCCCAGCGCATCGCCACCGGCGAAGCGGACCTGGTGCTGGGCTGCGACATGTTGACGGCCGGCGCGTCCGACGCCATCTCGAAGATGCGTCCGGGCCGCACGATGGTCGTCGTCAACCTGCACGAGCAACCGACCGGCACCTTCGCCCAGCAGCGCGACTGGGAATTCCCGGCCGCACAGGTGCGCGAGCTGATCGAAGAAGCCGTCGGCGGCGCCTCGGGCGTCGACTTCCTCGACGCGACCAGGCTGGCGACGGCGCTGATGGGCGACTCGATCGCCGCCAACCTGTTCATGCTGGGCTATGCCTGGCAAAAGGGGCTCGTCCCGCTGTCGGAAGCCGCGCTGCTGCGCGCCATCGAATTGAACGGCGTGGCCGTCGCATCGAACCAGCGCAGCTTCCTGTGGGGCCGCCGCGCCGCCGTCGACCTGGCGCGCGTGGAACGTACCGCGGTGCCGGCGCAGGTCGTGCAGATGCAGATGCCGCAAAGCCTCGACGGCGTGATCAAGAAGCGCGTCGAATTCCTGACCGGCTACCAGAACGCCGCCTATGCCGCGCAATACGCCGACCTGGTGACGCGCGTGCGCGAGCGCGAAGCGGCGCTGGGCCTGGGCAACAAGCTGGCGACGGCGGTGGCGAAATCGTTGTTCAAGCTGATGGCCTACAAGGACGAGTACGAGGTCGCGCGCCTGTACACGGACGGCCGCTTCGTCGAGCAGTTGAAGACCCAGTTCGACGGCGACTTCACGCTGAAATTCAACCTGGCGCCGCCGCTGTTCGCGAAGAAGGACGCCAAGGGCCATTTGGTGAAGGCGGAATTCGGTTCCTGGATGTGGGGCGCGTTCAAGCTGCTGGCCAGGCTGAAAGGGGTGCGCGGCACCGCGTTCGACCTGTTCGGCCGCACCGCCGAACGCCGCATGGAACGGGCGCTGATCGTCGAGTACCGCGACATGGTCGAGGCGCTGCTGACGGGCCTGCACGGCAGCAGCCATGCGCTGGCGGTCGAGCTGGCGTCGCTGCCGGAACAGATCCGCGGCTTCGGCCACGTCAAGGAACAGGCGGTGGCCGACTACCGCAAGCGCAAGGAAGAGCTGCTGTCCGGCAACGTCGTCAAACGCGCCGCGTGATTGCATGGTGGGCACATGGTGCCCACCCTACGGCCCGATCGACGTAGGGTGGGCATCACATGCCCACCATCGCCATGCGCACACCACATTCTTGACGTTTACGTTAACGTCATATACCGTACAAGAACGCGAGTTCATACCAGTCCCACAGGAAGCCCATGAACGACATCACCCCCGCCGCCAGGCTCGAGCTCCCCGAGCACGCCAGGCTCGCCAACAAAGTCCGCTTCGTCACCGCCGCCTCGCTGTTCGACGGCCATGACGCCTCGATCAACATCATGCGCCGCATCCTGCAGTCGAACGGCGCCGAGGTCGTGCACCTGGGCCACAACCGCTCCGTCGACGAAGTCGTCACGGCGGCCCTCGCCGAGGACGTGCAGGGCATCGCCATCTCCAGCTACCAGGGCGGCCACGTCGAATACTTCAAGTACATGATCGACCTGCTGCGCCAGCGCGGCGGCGCCCACATCAAGGTGTTCGGCGGCGGCGGCGGCGTGATCGTGCCGAGCGAGATCGAGGAACTGCATGCGTATGGCGTGACGAGGATCTTCAGCCCCGAGGATGGCCAGCGCATGGGCCTCGTCGGCATGATCCGCTCGATGCTGGAAGCCTGCGACATCGACCTTTCTCCGTATGCGCCGACGACGATCGCCGCGCTGCAGGCAGGCGCCATCGCCGAGCGCCACCGCCCGCTGGCCCAGCTCATCACGGCGCTGGAAAACGGCAAGGCCCCGGCCGAGCTGCGCAAGCAGGTCATGGACGCGGCCGAAGGCATGCAGGTGCCCGTGCTGGGCATCACCGGCACGGGTGGCGCGGGCAAGTCCTCGCTGACCGATGAACTGGTGCGCCGCATCCGCCTGGACCAGGGCGACCGCCTGAACATCGCGATCGTCTCGATCGACCCATCCCGGCGCAAGTCGGGCGGCGCGCTGCTGGGCGACCGCATCCGCATGAATGCGATCAATCCGTGGGCCGGACAGGCGCGCGTGTTCATGCGCTCGCTCGCCACGCGCGAAGCGGGTTCCGAGATCTCGCAGGCGCTGCCCGACGTGATCGCCGCCTGCAAGGTGGCGGGCTTCGACCTCGTCATCGTCGAGACCTCGGGCATCGGCCAGGGCGACGCGGCCATCGTGCCGCACGTCGACCTGTCGATGTACGTGATGACGCCGGAATTCGGCGCCGCCTCGCAGCTCGAAAAAATCGACATGCTCGATTTCGCCGACTTCATCGCCATCAACAAGTTCGACCGCAAGGGCGCCCAGGACGCGCTGCGCGACGTGGCGAAGCAGTACCAGCGCAACCGCGAACTGTGGTCGATGGCTCCCGACCAGATGCCCGTCTACGGCACGCAGGCCTCGCGCTTCAACGACGACGGCGTCACGGCGCTGTACCACGGCCTGTTGCCGGCGCTGGCGCAACTGGGAATGCGGGTCGACACGCCGAAGCTGGAGAAACCGTCCGAGCGCCATTCCAGCGGCAAGCACGTGATCGTCCCGCCGGCGCGCACGCGCTACCTGGCCGAGATCGCGGACACCGTGCGCGGCTACCACCGCAACACGGGCAAGCAGGTCAAACTCGCGCGCGAGCGCCAGCAGCTGACGGAAACGCAGCGCATGCTGGCGGCGGCCAAGCGCGAGGTCGTGCTGGACGACCTGATCGCGGAGCGCGACAACGCCATGGACGGCGAAGCGAAGACGCTGCTCGCGTCCTGGCCGCAATTGCAGCAGACCTATGCGGGCGACGAGCACGTCGTGAAGATCCGCGACAAGGAAATCCGCACGCGCCTGACCACCACGACCCTGTCCGGCAACAAGGTGCGCAAGGTGGCGCTGCCGAAATACGAAGACCACGGCGAGATCCTGCGCTTCCTGATGCTGGAGAACGTGCCGGGCGCCTTCCCCTACACGGCCGGCGTGTTCCCGTTCAAGCGCGAAGGCGAAGACCCGACCCGCATGTTCGCCGGCGAAGGCGACGCCTTCCGCACCAACCGCCGCTTCAAGCTGGTCTCGACCGGCATGGACGCCAAGCGCCTGTCGACGGCGTTCGATTCCGTCACGCTGTATGGCGCCGACCCGGCCCTGCGTCCGGACATCTACGGCAAGGTGGGCAATTCCGGCGTGTCGATCGCCACGCTGGACGACATGAAGGTGCTGTACGACGGCTTCGATTTGTGCAGCCCGTCGACGTCGGTGTCGATGACGATCAACGGCCCGGCGCCGACGATCCTGGCGATGTTCATGAATACGGCGATCGACCAGCAGATGGACAAGTTCGCCGCCGAACAGGGCCGCCCGCCGAGCGCGGACGAGGCGCAGAAGATCAGGGCATGGGTGCTGGCCAATGTGCGCGGCACCGTGCAGGCGGACATCCTGAAGGAAGACCAGGGCCAGAACACCTGCATCTTCTCGACCGAGTTCTCGCTCAAGGTGATGGGCGACATCCAGGAATACTTCGTGCAGCACCAGGTGCGCAATTTCTATTCCGTCTCGATCTCCGGCTACCACATCGCCGAGGCCGGAGCGAACCCGATCTCGCAGCTGGCCTTCACGCTGTCGAACGGTTTCACCTTCGTCGAGGCGTATCTCGCGCGCGGCATGCACATCGACGACTTCGCGCCGAACCTGTCGTTCTTCTTCTCGAACGGCATGGACCCGGAATACACGGTGCTGGGCCGCGTCGCGCGCCGCATCTGGGCCGTGGCGATGCGCGACAAGTACGGCGCCAACGACCGCTCGCAAAAGCTGAAGTACCACGTGCAGACGTCGGGCCGCTCGCTGCACGCGCAGGAAATCGACTTCAACGACATCCGCACGACGCTGCAGGCCCTGATCGCCATCTACGACAACTGCAACTCGCTGCATACGAATGCCTACGACGAGGCGATCACCACGCCGACCGACGAATCGGTGCGGCGCGCCCTTGCCATCCAGCTGATCATCAACCGCGAATGGGGACTGGCCAAAAACGAGAACCCGAACCAGGGCGCGTTCATCGTCGACGAGCTGACCGACCTGGTCGAGGAAGCCGTGCTGCAGGAATTCGAGCGCATCGCCGAGCGCGGCGGCGTGCTCGGTGCGATGGAGACCGGCTACCAGCGCGGCAAGATCCAGGAAGAGTCGATGCTGTACGAGCACCGCAAGCACGACGGCTCGCTGCCGATCATCGGCGTCAATACCTTCCGCAACCCGAAAGGCGAAGGCGCGCCGGCCACGATCGAGCTGGCGCGCTCCACCGACGACGAGAAGCAATCGCAGCTGCAGCGCCTGGACGCCTTCCACGGGCGCCACGCGGGTGCGGCGCCGGCCGCCCTGGCCGCGCTGCAGCAGGCCGCCATCGACAACGAGAACGTGTTCGCGCGCCTGATGGATGCCGTGCGCGTCTGCTCGCTGGGGCAGATCACGACGGCGCTGTTTGAGGTGGGTGGGCAGTACCGGCGCAATATGTAAGGCATCAAACCGGGGTCAGAGTGCGATTTTTGGCAATATATAAGTGGACATTGCCAAAATTTCGACTCTGACCCCGGTTTGGCGCCGCTTGACGTCGTACCATAGAATGGCCGGGCAACCAACCACGGAGCCCTCTGCATGCAGATCAAGCCGGACCAACTCCTCGAACTGATGCGCGAGGTCGAACAGGAAGACCCGATCGACTTCGCCGACCTGCCGTTTCGCGACGACGACCTGCGCCAGTTGGTGGCCAGCCAGCTGTGCGAGATGGCGGCGTCGATGGACAATTTCAGTCAGCAGGACCGGGAAATGACCTTGCTGGCCGTCTCGGCCAAGTTGGTGCTGGAAAACATGGTGCTGCACATTCAGTTGCTGCGCAGCCACGGCCTGCCCGTCGACGACAATGTCGAGGCGCTGCTGAACCGCCTGCGCAAGGGTGGCGACGGGCAATCCTGAGCCTTCTTTGCTACTCCCCCATGACATCCGCCCCGAAATCCTTTATAAATTTCCGTACAGATACTTTTGTAGGGGCGTTTGCAACAAGCGGTATCAGTTGTGCGGTTTAGCCTGCATACCTTCAGGTATTATTGTTAGCAAACAAATTTCGCGTGTAAAACTTTGTAAAACCAGGAGCAACGTTGTCACGTCGCTCACGCCCGGTTTCGGTTTGCCACGCAGCAGTACATTGCTTACCTGAGGGATTCCAGATGCCGCGTCACCCCAAGCTCACACTGTCCGCCGCCGTCCTGTCCGGCGCCTTCCTGATTGCCGGCCTGTCCGCCTGCGGCAAGACCCAGACGACCGAATCGCTGCTCAGCGATGCCAAGCAATATCAGCAAAAGGGCGACATGAAGGCCGCCCTGATCCAGCTCAAGAATGCGGTCGAGAAAAGCCCGGAAAACGGTGAAGCGCGCATGGCGCTGGGCCAGCTGCAGCTGGCGGTGAACGATCCGGTCTCGGCCGAAAAGGAATTCCGCAAGGCACGTTCGCTCGGCATCGCGGCGGACCGCGTCCTGCCCGAGCTGGCGAAAGCGCTGGCGCAGCAGGGCAAGGCCAAGGACCTGCTCGAACAGGTGACCCCGGAAATCGCGGCCAAGTCGGCACCGCTGCTGGTGCTGCGCGGCGACGCGCTGCTGGCGAGCGGCAAGCCCGAAGAGGCAAAGCAGGCCTATGATGCGGCGCTGGCGCTGAACGCCAATTCGGGCGACGCGCTGCTGGGCCTGGCCCGCCATGCGTTGTTCAACAAGGACCGCGACGGCGCCGAGCGCTATGGCCAGGAGGCGATCGCCAAGGATTCGAAGAATCCGGAAGTGTTCATGTTCCAGGGCGCCCTGCTGCGCATGGACGGCAAGAACGACGAAGCCCTGGCCGCCTTCGACCGTGCGTTGGCGCTCAAGCCGGACCACCGCACTGCCCACATCGAGAAAGCCTATGTCCAGATCAGCCGCGGCCAGTTCGCGGCGGCCAAGACGGAAATCGATGCGGCGGAAAAGAATTCGCCGGGCAACCTGCTCGTGACCTATACGCGCGCACTGAACGATTTCTCGCAAGGCAAGTTCGCGTCGGCCCAGGAATCCCTGCAAAAAGTCTTGCGCGTCGCGCCGGACCACCTGCCCAGCGTGCTGCTGGCCGGTGCCTGCGAACTGAACCTGGGCTCCACGGAACAGGCAGAACAGCACCTGCGCAAGTTCCTGGAAAGTAATCCGAACGATATCTATGCCCGCAAGCTGCTGGCCCAGACCCTGCTCAAGACGGCGCAGCCGGCCGATGCGGCCGCCACCCTGGCGCCGGCGCTGAAGAGCGCCCCGCAGGATCCGCAGCTGCTGGCCCTGGCCGGCGAGTCCTATATGCAGGTGCGCGACTTCGGCAAGGCCAGCGGCTACCTGGAGCAGGCCGCCGCGCTGGCGCCGAAGGCCGCCGCCGTGCGCACCTCGCTGGGCCTGTCCAAGCTGGCGCAAGGCGACCAGGAACGCGGCCTGAGCGAATTGCAGGCCGCGGCCGCGCTCGATCCGAAGTCGCTGCAAGCCACGATGGCCCTGGTGCAGACGGAAATGAGCCTGAAACATTACGACAAGGCCCTGGCCGCGGTCCAGTCCCTCGAGAAGGAGCAGCCCGACAATCCGCAGGTGCAGAACCTGAAGGGCGCCGTGTACATGGTCCAGGGCGATCAGGCGAATGCCCGTAGCGCTTTCGAGAAGGCCGTGGCGCTGCAGCCGGGCTTCTTCCCGGCCGTGACGAACCTGGCCCGCCTCGACCTGCTCCAGAACAAGCCGGACGCCGCCAAGCAGCGCTTCGAGCAGGTGCTGGCCAAGGACAAGAACAATGTCGAAGCGATGAATGCCCTCGGCGAGCTGGCGCTGACGCAGAAGCGCACCGACCAGGCGACGTCCTGGTTCGAAAAGGCGAATGCCGCCAAGCCGGACGCGATCGCCCCGGCCGTCAAGCTGGGCCTGCACTACCTGCGCAGCAACCAGGCGCCCAAGGCGCTGACGCTGGCGCGCAAGTACCAGACCTCGAACCCGACCAATCCGGAGCTGCTCGAGCTGCTCGGCCAAGCCCAGCTTGCCAACAAGGATGCGGCCGGCGCCCTGGAGACCTACAGCAAGCTCGTGAACGTGCTGCCGAAATCGCCGCGCGCCCAGCTGCGCCTGGCCGGCGCCCACCTGCTGAACAAGAACGAAGCCGCCGCCGCCGAAGACCTCAAGCGCGCCGTCGAGCTGCAGCCCGACTTCGTGCCGGCGCGCCTGGTCCAGGTCGACATGGCGCTGCGCGCCAACCGTCCGGACGAGGCCCTGGGCATCGCGCGCCAGCTGCAGAAGCTCAATCCGAAGGCGCCCGAAGGCTATGTCATGGAAGGCGACATCCTGATCGCGCAGAAGAAGCCGGCCGAGGCCCTGCCCGCCTACGAGAAAGGCCTGGCGATCGGCAAGACGACGGAAAACTTCCTCAAGACGCTCAACGCGATGAGCCTGTCCGGCAAGAGCAAGGAAGCCAAGGCACGCGCCGACCAGTGGCTGAAGGACCGTCCGGACGACATCACCGTCGCCATGGTCATCGCCGAGAACAACCTGACCAACAAGGAATTCAAGTCGGCGATCGCGGTGCTGCAAGGTCTGGACAAGCGCAACCCGAACAATCCGGTCGTGCTGAACAATCTGGCCTGGGCCTACCAGCAGGAAAAGGATCCGCGCGCCCTGCCGACCGCCGAGCAGGCGTTCAAGGTGGCCGGCGACAATCCCGGCGTGATGGACACGCTGGCCTGGATGCTGGTCGAGCAGGGCAATACGGCGCGCGCCGTGCCGCTGCTGCAGAAGGCCACGTCGCTGGCCCCGAACGCGGTGGAGATCCGTTACCACCTGGCGGTCGCCCTGAACAAGGCAGGCGACAAGCAGGGGGCACGCAAGGAACTCGACAAGGCGCTGGCGCAAAACACGCCCTTCCCGCAGATCGAGGAAGCGCGCGCATTGCTGAAGAGCTTGTAAATTGTTAATATCGTATTATTGTTTGTGAAAAATACAAGGGAATCCAGTACAGTGCCTCCGTGCATCGGACTGCAGATTCCCGTCGCCACGCCTTCGATGGAAAGGTGTGGCACCGCCAAAACGGAGGGCGTCTCCACAGCTGTCGAGGCGCCTGTAACACACGAGGGTAGCTGCGATGACGACATTTGACGATTTCAAGAATCCAGAGGGCGAAGCAAACGCATCCCTATCGGACGCTCATGTTTTCAGTGATCGCGATAATATGACGCCCTCGCAATTTGAGGATGTTATCGTGAACCACGATTCGTACGGAATCCGGCTTACCGATACTGCGGACGGGCGAAATTCGGCCAGTATGCTGATCAACAAAATGTATGCCTGGCGTGGGTATGCCGGCACACATCAATTCTCCGACGACCCGAACCGTATCACCCTCACCGCCACCGACAAGGGCGATGTCGTCGGAACGCTCACCATCGGTATCGATGCCCCGATCGGCCTGATGGCCGATCAGATCTTCAAGGAAGAACTGGACGCCCACCGCAACAAGGGCGCGCGCCTGTGCGAATTCACCAAGCTGGCGTTCGACCCCTCGGTGCGCTCCAAGACCTCGCTGGCCAACCTGTTCCACCTGGCCGTGATCTACGCGCGCGACATCCACAAGTGCACCGACATCGTCATCGAAGTCAATCCACGCCACCGCCGCTTCTACGAGCGCATGCTGGGCTTCAAGCAGGAAGGCGAACTGAAGGTCAATCCGCGCGTCGACGCGCCGGCCTACCTGCTGCGCGTGAACCTGGAATTCGTGACGGAGCAGATCGAGAAGTTCGGCGGTACCTTCAGCGCCGACAACACGGTCAGCGACCGCTCCTTCTACCCGTATTTCTTCTCTCCGCGCGAAGAGCGAGGCATCATCAGCCGCCTGCTGCGCATGGACGAGCAGCACGCCTGATGCCTCATGCTTGATGCACGTGCGGCGCCCTGCCGCCGTGCCTTCGACAACCGTTTGATCCACATCGATGACTAATCCGTTTCAGTACGAACAGGCGTTCTCGCGCAATATCGGCTGGGTAACGCCCGCCGAACAGGCCATCCTGCGCGGCAAGCGCGTCGCCATCGCCGGCGGCGGCGGCGTGGGCGGCGTCCACCTCCTCACGCTGGCGCGCCTGGGCGTCTCCAAGTTCCACATCGCCGATTTCGATACCTTCGACATCGTCAACTTCAACCGCCAGGTGGGGGCGATGATGTCCACCGTCGGCCAGCCGAAGGCCGAGGTGCTGGCGCGCATGGCCAAGGACATCAATCCCGAGATCGACATCAAGGTCTTCTCCGAAGGCGTCAGCAAAGGCAACCTGAAGGAATTCCTGGACGGCGTCGACCTGTACGTCGATGCGCTGGATTTCTTCGCCTTCGACGCACGCAAGGACACGTTCGCCGCCTGCGCGCAATACGGCATCCCGGCCACGACGGCCGCGCCGCTGGGCATGGGCGCCGCGCTGCTGAACTTCCTGCCGGGGAAAATGACGTTCGAGGAGTATTTCCAGTGGGGCGACCTGCCCGACCTGGACAAGGCGATCCGCTTCATGGTCGGCCTGGCGCCGGCCGGCCTGCACCGGCCCTACCTGGTGATGCCGGAAGCGGTGAATTTCGACGAGCGCCGCGGCCCCTCGACCTTCATGGCCTGCCAGCTGTGCGCCGGCATCGTGGCGACCGAGGCATTGAAGATCCTGCTCGGCCGCGGCGACGTGCTGGCCGCGCCGCACGGCATGCAGTTCGATGCCTACCGCAACAAGCTGGCGCGCACCTGGCGCCCGGGCGGCAACGGCAACCTGCTGCACCGCCTGATGATCTCCGTCGCCAAGCGCCAGTTCGCGCGCACGCCGGCCGCCGCTACGGCGCGCTGACGAACACCTGGTCCAGCGGCAGCCGGCGCGAACGCGCCGGCGTGCCCTTCGGATAACCGACGCGCAGGATCATGTGCAGCATCTCGCCGGGAGCCAGTCCCAGCAGTGCACGCATCTCGCGCTCCACCGCAGCGATCTTGCCGTCGAAGCCGGTGGCCAGGCTGCCGTCGTGCAGGCGGTTGATCTGGTCGCTGACCACGTAATACGGCTGCACGGCAGCGCCCTGGGCGTTCAGCTGCGTCCACACCCGCGTCAGCAGGCGGCCGGCATCGAGGCCGTCGCGGCCCTTGCCGCTTCCCACCACGCACAGCAGCGCCGGCGCGGCCGAGATCAGGCCGACCTCGGTCTTCGCCAGGAATTTGTAGGCGCCGATGCGGTTCAGCTTTTCCATACGGCTCCAGCTCGACATGAGGCCCAGCATGGCTTCGCCGCCCGGCGGCAGGCCCAGGGTCGCGACGTCGAGGCCGTCGCCGCTGGCGACCTCCTGCGGCGTCTTGCGCAGGCTGCCGAACAGCCAGCGGTGCAGGTCGCGGTTGCAGAAGCGCGCTTCCGAACTCAGCTGGACCAGCTTGACGAGCGCCTTGCGCGCGCCGCCGTCCTGCAGCAGCACGACGCGCTGCGCGCCTTCGCGCGCTGCCGCGGCCTGGGCGGCCAGTTCCGGCGCCAGCGCGTCGCCGCGGAACGGCAGGCGGTTCGTGTGACGCACACCCGGACTTGCCGGCGCGGCGAAGCGCTGCGGCAGCGCGCCGTCGAGCTGGACGCGTCCGTAGGGCTGCATGCCCGCCTCGCTCCATTGCCACCGTCCGGACACGCCGTTCGCCGCCAGCGCCGCATCGATGTTCTCGGCCAGGCCGCCGATGGAGAGCAGCGTCGCATGGCTGTCGGGGCCGAACACATTGGTATCGGGATGGCGGGAGACGTGGTGCAGTTCGAGCGCGGCGCCGGCGGCGCGCATCTGCCATGGCTGGCAATTGTCGGCCGACGGTGCCAGGGCGGCGCATGCGGCCAGCTGTTCGATGAAGTCCTTGTTCATGAAGACATTATGGCAGCAACACTTACTGCGCAATAGTTATCCGGAAATAAAAAAAGCCCGTCGAACGACGGGCTTCTTCACGACGCGAAGCGTCTCGGTTGGTCCGGCCAGGCGGCCGGACGGGGCCGATTACTTGCTGCGACGACGACGGGTGCCGGCAGCCAGGCCCAGCATGCCCAGGCCCATCAGGGCCAGCGATGCCGGTTCCGGAACAGCCGAGCCGTTGAAGTCGATGGTGCCGACGGCTTGGTTGATGGCCACGGTGCCGTTGGCGCCGTTCAGCTGCGCGCCCTGGGTGGTGTTGTTGAAGGCGTCGAAGGCCATGTTGTAGAACGGATCCGGGCTGACGAAGAATTTCTTGCCTTCGTCGGTCAGGGCAAAGCTCTGGATCGAGTTCAGCGCAGCGCCGAACTGGGCGTTGAAGCTGGCTTCGCCGCTGATCAGCGAACCGGTACCCAGGATCATGTCGTCGCTGGTGTTGCCGACGGTCGCTTCGGTGCCGGTGATGGCATTGGCGTTGGTGTAGGTGTTGTTCAGGTTGCGGTCGACATGGAACGTGAAGTCCAGCTTGGTCAGCGTGTTGATGCTGTTGGCGGTGTTGATGCCGGTGCCGCCCGAGGTGTACTTGTCAGCCAGGTCGAAGGTGATGTACAGCAGGTAGTTGTTGCCCAGGCCGGTCTGGAACACCGGGTTGCCGTTCATCGAGAAGCTGCTGATCTGCAGCCAGCCCGAACCGGTGTGGCCGCTGCCGTCGGCGTTGGTGTGCAGCAGTTCCGACGAGGTGCCCGACATCTGGTTGACGACGATGTCCTTGTTCACGCCGCCGAAGACGCTCGGGTTGATCGAGAAGGTCGGAGCGGTGTTTTGTGCGAAAGCAGGCATTGCAGCGCCGGCGACCAAGGCCAGGCCAGCGACGGTTTTAGCGATCAGGGACTTGTTCAGTTTCATGGAATGCTCCTCGGTAGTGTCTCGTTAGTCAGTTTATCTTCGTGGTGAAGTTCGCCCTGAGTATTAAGCATAAACCGGGCCAGCTTTTGTACCGTCTTTAAAATCAATGACTTAGCCAAGATTTCTATGATCAAATAATGTCTGTGTAAAATTTACCGACAGAATCTCGCTGTCTGCCGTATTTCTTTCATGCCAACGGATAGGTTTTATTAGCATTGCCTCAGGAGCAATTTTTTAGCTCTACCCCTGTTCCGGCGACGCGGGCGGGCGCCCTTTCTCGTGCAGGTGCTGGTGCAACTGGCCGATCAATTCCGATGCCGCGCTGACGATCTGCCCGGAAGCGAATCCCGCCTTGGTCATTTCGCGGAAGAACGAGCGTGCCAGGATCTTGGCCACGTCCTCCGGGTTGCGATAGGCGGTGCGCACCGATTCGCCCACCTTTTGCTGGGCTTCCTGCAGCAGCGCCAGCTGGGCGAAGCGCGAATCGAGCAGGTGCTGCAGCTGCTGCACCTGGATGGACTTGCCGATGAACAGCGCCGTCACCTCGAGCAAACGCAATTCCGTCTCGCCGAACGCGGCATTGCCCGGGCAACTGGCCGCGTTGATGACGCCGACGATCTTGCCGTCGATGCGGATCGGCACGCACAGCAGGCTGCAGCCGGCTTCCGGATGGCGCGCCAGGGATGCCAGTTCCGAGCTGCCGATGTCTTCGATGAGCAGCGATTCGCCGCTGGCCAGCACGCGTCCGGCAATCCCTTCTCCGCGCGCCACCGACGCCTGCCGGGCCGCTTCCGGCAATTCGCCATGGCGCGCATACACGCTCATGCGCATTTCGTCGCCGTCGCCGCTGTTGAGCAGCATGATCGAGCAGCTGGCCGCGCCGAGCAGCGCGGACGTCATGGCGGCCTGCTGCTGCAGATTGTCTTCCAGGGTTCCGTCCGCTAGGAAATGCTGCAGGTCCTGCAGCCTCACCAGCGGATTGCGCGCATCGTTCATACGTCGTCACCTCGCGAATTGGATTACCGAATTGATTGCCGAATTGGTTGTATTAAATTCAACATGCAAGCGATGGTATGCGATTCCCGACACGAAGGCCAGCAAGCGCCCGCTCAGGCGCTCACGGCATCGGTGCGCGGCGACATAAAGGCTTTGTGGAACAGGTGGCGCGCCAGCAGCAGCGGCGGCATGCGCAGCCAGTTGCCGCGCACGTACAGCGCAAAGCGCGCCGCGCCGGTAAAGGCGTCGGCGCAGCTCGGGTGCTCGGGCAGCAGTGCACGCTCGAACAGGCGGTCCATCAGCCACAGCAGGGGGCCGCCCGGCCCCAGCGGCGCGGCTTCCTCCAGTACCTGCGGCGGCACGGCCGTGCCGAGCAGGCGCTGTGCGTAGCGCAGCGCATAGAACAGCGGACGCCCCAGCTGCAGCGCGCGCGCGCGCGGGACCAGCGCTTCCCAGAAGCCCGGCTGGGCGCCGAATTCTCCCAGCAGCAGGTGGATGTCGAGCAGGTCGCGCAAGCCCTTGTCGAATTCGCCGTCGAAGAACAGGTGCACGGCGCTGTGCAGCACCATGTCCGTGGGCGCCAGCACGGCCAGGCCGTCCTGCCCGTCGAGCGGACGGGCGGCGGCGCGCAGCTTGTCCGGATCGGGACGCACGGGCGCCGTTTCCGGCAGGATCGCATGGTGCACGTCGATGGCGCTCTGGCGCTTGACGTGCTGCATCGGCGGCAGCTCGTGCATCCACTGGCGGTAGTAGCGCTGGTCGTACGCATCGTGGTGGGTCGAGACCCAGCCGGCCATCAACAGGGCCGACTCGACCTCGCCCAGGCGCGCCTTCGGCACCAGGATGTCGACGTCCGAATACAGCCGCCCCGTGCCGGCGCGCAAGCCGGCCATCGTATACGCCGCGCCTTTCAGCAGGATCAGCGGCAGGCCGGTGCGGGCCAGCGCCTCGCGGATGCGCGCCACTTCGAACTGCACGGCCTGGCGGTGGCGCACGGCCAGCGGACGCACCCATTCGATGTGGGCGCGCGCCTGGGGCGGCACGCTGTCCAGGAGACCGCGCTCCTCGAGCAGCGCGAGCACGCTGGGCGTCAGGTTGGCGGCCGTCGACTGGCGCAGCAGCAGGTCCCAGTCGGCGGGGGCAAGGGTCGCGAGCCGGTCCGGGTCGCGCAGCGCGGTCAGCAGGATGGGCACGCGTTTCATGGTTGCGGCGGCTCCAGTGCGTCGAACACGGCAATCGCCTCGTCCAGGTTGCTGTAGCGGAAATCGAAACTGGCGCAGCGCTCGATCACGCCGGCCAGCGTGCGGAAACCGCTGGCGCCCATATGGCTGTAGTTGAAGGAGTTCTCGGCCACGCGCAGGAACGCGCGCGCGCGCGGAATCGGCTCCAGGATGGTAGCCGAGCCCGCTTCATACTTGGGAAACACGATCCAGGCCGGCTCGGCCAGTTCCTGTACCCGCGCGACGCTGTCGGCGGATGCTTTCATGTGCGCCACCGTGCCCTTGGCCGTATTGCTGACCGGGCGCGTGAGCACGGCGTCCGGCGCGAACGCGCGGATCACGTCGATCGAGCGGTTCTTCAGGCTGACGGGACGTGCGACGGGCACCACGCGCCCGTCGTCGGGCAGGAACAGCGTCAGCTCGTCCGACAGCAGGCGCCAGCCGCGATTGACGAGTGCCGCGCACAGCGTGCTCTTGCCGGAGCCGGGCGGCGCCGGCAGGATCGCCGCGCGGCCGCCCTTCTCCACGACGGCCGCGTGCAGCATCAGGTAGCCGTGCGAGCGCGTCGAGATCGCCCAGTTCAGTGCCCATTCGAGCATCGGGAACACCTGGACCTGCGGCAAGGGTTCGAACGGCACCAGGCCGTCGAGGTCGAACCAGACCTGCGGCCGGTACCAGCGGCGCAGCCCGCCCGGAGGCGCGAGGTGCAAATGAAAATCGGCGAAGTCGTCGTTCGTCCCCAGCGGCGCATCGCCGTACATAAGGGAGATGCCCTCGGCGAGCTGGCCGATGGGCGAGCGGATGCGGCTGACGAAGGGACCCGTGCGCATGGTCAGGCCGGGGCCGGCGAGCCGTCGCTCCAGTTCCTTGCGGGTAAGCGATGCGACCGTCAACATGCAGCGGAATCGACGAGGTGCAGGCGTTTCAGGTGCTGCAGCAGTTGGTCGGTTTCAGGGCCGAGTTCGGCGGGATCGATGTCGAATTCGGCCTCCAGCACGGCGGCCAGGGCATCGCGCGTCGCCGGTCCCCGGCGCAGGGCCAGCAGGAGCTCGACGGCGGCCTCACCGAGCAGGTGGGTGTCGCCGGACAGGTCGTTGTAGAGGACGCATTCGCCGTCCCACTGCCGGTGTTGCAGGGTCTGTCCCGGCTGCAGGCGCCACGTCGTGCCGGCGTTCACGTCAATCCATGATCCCGCGCAGGTAGACCATGATTTCCCAGGTATCCCAGCGCTGGCCAGCCATCGGCTCGTAGTATCCCTTGGTCGACCACTCGTTCCACACGGAATACAACGCTTCGATGCTGACGAAATCGATCTTGCCGTCGGCAATATTCATATAGGCGGCCAGCATGTACTTGCCCATCTGGTCGGTGTCGCAGCTGGCGCCCTTGATCATGTCCTTGACGGTCACGCCGGCAAAGCTCGCGGTGCGGTTGCCGCAGGCGAAGACGGAACCGAAGTTGGCAGCTTTGTTGAGCGGCCAGTTTTCTCGACGCAGCCATTCGTCCGGCGCGATACCGGCGCAGCGCGAGGCCTTCGGACGATGGCTCAGCGCGGCGAAGTTGCCGTTGTGGGCGCCATAGGCGGACACCGCCAGCGACGGCGAAATGCCGCAGAACGTGCATGCCATGCCAGGCTGGCTGTGCAGGGTCAGGAGGACGCCGGTTGCGCCGGCGCTTGCCTTCGCGAAGCGGCGGCGTGCGGCGCCCTTGCGCGACAACGCCGCATGGTGGGCGTCGGCCGCAGGCGTCGCGGAAGCCGCTTGCGCATCCGCTGCGTCCTTGTTGTTGTCGCTTACGTCACGGTCGTCGATAGCCACGTCGGTCCTCTTTGGTGATAAATGGCCTGGCATCATTTCCGATGGCCAGGTTCATGTGAGGCATGCAAGCATTGTGCCACCGTCAAAAACTCAACAATAATATGTTAAGAATCAGTGGCTTACAAACACAAACCGGAGCACCCAACTGCCTCATCAGGCGCTTCTGTAAAAAATTCTGACAGCGATCAGAAATAGCTTTCCGGGATCACCAGCACGTCGCCGGGACGCATCTGGACGTTCGCAGAAATATCGCCGTCCTTGACCAGATCGTCCAGTCGCACGTTGAACTTCTGTTGCTTGCCGTCGACATTACGGATCAGGCTGGCGCGATTGCCGGCCGCGAACTCGGTCGTGCCGCCGACGGCGATGAGGACGTCCATCAAGCTCATGTCGTTACGGTACGGCAGCGCCTGCGGCTTGGCGGCCTGGCCGATCACACGGATCTGCTCGCTGTAATTGCCGATGAAATTGGTCACCACGACAGTCACCACCGGCTGCTGGATGAACTTGGTCAGCGCCTGTTCGATATCGCGTGCCAGCTGGGTCGAGGTCTTGCCGGCCGCCGGCAGGTCTTCGACCAGCGGCGTGGTGATCTTGCCGTCCGGACGCACCGGCACCGACATCGACACTTCCGGATTGCGCCAGACGATGATGTTGACGGTGTCGCCCGGGCCGATCCGGTATTCCGGATTGCTCGCCTGGGTATCGACCACCTGCGCGCCGCGCGTCGCGCAGCCGCCCAGCGCCAGCGTGCATGCGACAGCGAATGCCATCGCCGAATGTTTGATCAGGTTCGCCTTGTCCTTGCCCACGTCAGATCCCTTTCGTCACGGTCGCGCTTGCGAACCGCTTCTTTTCAGTAAACAGATGTTAATAAGCCGCTAACAGCCAAGCATTGTATATCATAGCTACTGCTGAGCAGGGGCGCGCACGGTAGAAATTGTTTTTACAACATATTATTTTTGCTGCAACAGCGCCTGTACATACTTGGCGGGAATCGCATAGGTGATCCCGCTGGGCGCACTGATCGCGTTTTCCTTCAATCCCTTGACGAACACGGCATTGATGACGCCCCAGACCCGGCCGCTGGCCGGATCGTAGACGGGGCTGCCGCTATTGCCCGGGTAGGCCGTACCGTCCAGCTGGAAGATACTGAACGGCGCGCGCTGCAGGGCGGCGATCTGGCGCGCATCCAGCTTGCGCGAATTCAGCGAGGGCATCACGATCGGCGTGATCGCCGCCAGCGTGGCCCGATGGGTCGCCGCATGCAGGCCCAGCACCATGCCCAGCGGATAACCGGTAAAGGCAAGGTCCTCGCCTTCCTGCACGGCATCCGAATCGCCCAGCGCGAGCGCAGGCAGCGGCGCGCCCGTCAGGCGCAGGTGGGCCAGGTCGTGTTCCATGTCGCGCGCCACCAGTTGCGCCGGACGAAAGCGGATGCCCTCGCCTTCGCTCATGACGATGCCGAGCTGCTCGACCTTGCCGCCCGCCCCCAGCGTCTCCGGCACCACGTGGGCATTGGTAATGACACTCAGGCCATCGCCGACCACGAATCCCGTGCCGACGAAGATCGTGGCCGGGCTGCGGGTCGGCTCGAAGGTGCCGACACCGACGACCGAGCGCTTGACCGCGGGGATGACGGCCTTCAGTTCGGCCGCCGCGGCCGGCATCCCGAGGCCGCATGCCGCCACCGTTATTGCTGCGACGAAAAGCCGGTTTACCACAGTACAGACACGTAGCCTGACGCAATTATTTCGATTCGGCATCAACCGTGCACCCTTCTTTTGTTTAAAACATTACAATAAAGCGTTTGATTTTTTGCAAGAGCGTGGACAGGAAGGCACGGTCACAAGATCGTCATGCTATTGGCTCAATATTAATATTTTGCAATAGTTATGCCTTTTTTCATTGCCCTTGGGATAATAATTGCTGTGAAATAACGCTGTTTTGGGCAATTTTATGCTTTCCTGAGAGAACTTGTGTTGTAGATGAGGTACTTGGCCTCAAGCTCTTCCGTTTTTTCTCGTGTGTAATTGCAATTGCTTACACTACAAGCGATCATGCAACGTATTTGATTAGGTGTCACACCCTGCAACTGGGGCATTTTAGGTTCTTCGAAGCGAGACTGACGAGATGGCAGAGATCACGGCCGTACTACTTAATTTTCTGAAAGCGATCGGCAAATACCGTTGGCATGCCGTCGCCATTACCTGGGTGGTTGCCATCATCGGCTGGGCCGTGGTGTTGCGCCTGCCCAACCAATACGAGGCATCGGCCCGTGTTTACGTGGATACGCAAAGCATCCTCAAACCGCTGCTGTCGGGCATGACGACCATGCCGAACCTGGACCAGCAAGTCGTCTTCATGCGCCGCACCCTGCTCAGCCGTCCGAACGTCGAGCGCCTGATGCGCATGGTCGACCTGGACGTCAAGGCCAAGGACCCGAAGGAACACGAAAAGCTGGTGGACGAACTGATGGCCAACATCAAGCTCGTCGGCACCGAGCGGGACGACATCTATACGATCACCTACGTGTCCGATAATCCCAAGCTGGGCAAGGACATCGTCAGCTCGCTGCTGACGATCTTCGTGGAAGGCAGCTTCGGCGGCAAGAAGCAGGATTCGGAAAAGGCCGTCCAGTTCATCGACGACCAGATCAAGACCTATGAAGAAAAGCTGACGGCGGCCGAGAACACGCTGAAGGAATTCAAGATCAAGAACATGGGCCTGCTGCCGCGCGAAGGCGGCGGCGACTTCGGCAGCCAGTTGCAGGCTGCCACCGACCAGCTGAACCAGGCCCGCCTGGACCTGGCCGAGGCCGAGCAGGCGCGCAATTCGATCAGCCGCCAGATCAAGGGCGAACCGGCCAAGCCGGGCACCGAGACCATCGATCCGGGCACCGTCGACCCCGAACTGGAAGCGCGCATCTCGACCGCCCAGAAGAACCTGGACGCCCTGCGCCTGCAGTACACCGAGCAGCATCCGGACATCGTCGCCAACCGCCGCCTGCTCGACCAGTTGAAGGCGCAGAAGGCCGAGCTGGCCAAGACCAAGCGCAACCTCGACCCGGGCGCCGGCTACAGCCCCATGCTGCAGCAGCTGAACGTGTCGCTGTCGGCGGCCGAAGCGCGCGTGGCATCGATGCGTGCGCGCGTCGACGAATTCTCGACCCGCGTGGCACGCCTGCGCAACCAGAGCGTCGAGGCGCCGGAAGTCGAAGCCCAGCTGGCCCAGCTCAACCGCGACTACCAGGTCAACCGCGAGAACTACCAGAAGCTGGTCGAGCGCCGCGAATCGGCCCGCCTGTCGGGCGACCTGTCGACGGCCACCGACATGCTGACCTTCCGCGTCATCGACCCGCCGACCGTACCGACCCAGCCGAGCGGCCCGAACCGCATCCGCCTGTTCTCGCTGGTGCTGGCCGGCGCCCTGATCGCCGGTCTCGCCGCCGCCTTCCTGATGAGCCAGGTACGTCCGGCCTTCATGAGCCAGGCTTCCCTGCGCGACGCGACCGGCCTGCCGGTCCTGGGTTCGATCGGCATGAACTGGACCACCGAGCAGACCGTCAAGCGCAAGCGCCGCCTGGTGGCATTGGCGGCATCGGTCCTGATGCTGTTCGGCATCTACGGCGTAGGCATGGCCGCGATCCTGGCCCGCCCCACGATCTAACGATCACAAGGAGTACAACGTGAGCATCATCGAAAAAGCGGCAAGCCGGATCGACACCAAGCGTCCGGCAACGGGCACCGCCGCCGCGCCGCAAGACAACGCCGCGCTCGCCGCGGCCCAGCCGGTCGTCCTGGGTACCGACAGCGCGGCCGTCCTGGCGCCGACGCCGGAAGCCGTCGCCGTCGCACCGTCCGTCGCACCGTCCGCCGAACCGGCGCCGGCAGCCGCGCCCAAGTTCAGCACCCGCCGCGTCGAGCTGGACCTGGCGCGCATGCGCGAACAGGGCATGGTCACGGCCGCCGCCGGCCGCACCCGCCTGCTGGAAGACTTCCGTGTCATCAAGCGGCCGCTGCTGCAGCGCGCGTTCTCCGAACGCAAACGCGGCGACAAGCCGGGCAACCTGATCATGATCACCAGCTCGCTGCCCGGCGAAGGCAAGACTTATTGCGCGATCAACCTGGCGATGAGCATCGCCATGGAACTGGACCACACCGTGCTGCTGGTCGACGCCGACGTCGCCCGCCCCTCGGTGCTGCGCACCCTCGGCCTGCCGGCGCACCGCGGCCTGATGGACATCCTGCTGGACGACGATCTCGACATGGCCGACGTCATGCTGCGTACCAACGTCGACACGCTGTCGATCCTGCCGGCCGGCACCAGCAATGCGCGCGCTACCGAGCTGCTGGCCAGCTCGACCATGAATACCCTGCTGACCGAGATCGCCAACCGCTATCCGGACCGTATCGTGATCTTCGATTCGCCGCCGCTGCTGCTCACCAGCGAATCGCGCGAGCTGGCCTCGCACATGGGCCAGATCGTCATGGTGGTGGAAGCCCAGACCACGACCCAGCATGCGGTCAAGGAAGCGCTGAGCCAGCTGAAGGATTGCCCGAACGTCAATCTGATCTATAACAAGACCAGGGAATTCCCCGGCATCGAAGAGACGTATGACTATCACTACGGCTGAGCCAGTTGTTTGCCTGCGCGGCGGTGCACGCTTGCCTGCCGCGCTGAAGCTGGCCCCGCTGGCCCTGGCGGCCATGCTGTTGTCCGCGGAATGCCATGCTGACTGGCAATTCAAGCCCACCGCACTGGTGCGCGAAACGTATACCGACAACGTCGCCCTGCAGCGCGACGAGCTTGCACGCAACGAATTCATTACCGAGGCCGCGCCCGGCTTCATCGTGACGTCCAACGGCCCGCGCCTGAACCTGGCCGCGAATGCCCAATGGAGCCGCTTCCTGTATAGCGACAAGGATGCGCCCAACGTCTACGACAGCTCGCGCCGCTACCAGGCGACGGCGCGCGCCATGGTGGTCGACGACCTGTTCTACATCGACGGCGGCGCCACCGGGCAACGCCAGGCGATATCGGCATTCGGCCAGCTCGGCGACAACCAGTTCTCGCGCCTGAACAGCACCGACATCAGCACCTGGCGCATCAGCCCCTATGTGCAGCACCGCTTCGGCACGACGGCGGCCGCGACCGTGCGCTTCACGCGCGATTCCGTCGATGCCGCCAACAACGCCTTCGGCAGCAGCGTCGCCAGCTCGGTCACGACCAACGTGTCCAGCGGTCCGGCGTTTACCAATCTGGGCTGGAACCTGTCGTACTACCACCAGGACCTGAACAACCGCATCGCCGGCAGCTCGGCCTCGGAAAACGCCACGCTCGGCCTGCGCTACCGCGTGATGCCGCACCTGAACCTGACCGCCAGCGGCGGCTACGACGATTACGAATACGCCTCCCTCAACGAACGCACGGCGGGCCGCAGCTGGAGCGCCGGTTTCGCCTGGGCGCCCTCGTCCCGCACCAATGTCGAAGCCAGCTTCGGCCACCGCTATTTCGGCAAGACGGGATCGCTGAACTCCAGCTACCGCACGGCGCACAGCGTGTGGAGCGTGGTCTACAGCGACCAGGTCACCACGACCCGCTCGCAATTCACGCTGCCGTCGGCCATCGACACCGCTGCCCTGCTCGACCAGCTGTTCGCGTCCTCGTTCCCGGATCCCGTGCAGCGCCAGCAAGCGGTGCAGGCGTACCTCGCCGCCACCGGCCTGCCGCCGAGCCTGGCCGACAGCGTCAATTACCTGAGCAACCGCTATATCCGCGCCAAGCGCCTGCAAGGCGCGGCCGTGCTGCGCGGCGCCCGTACCAGCCTGGCGCTGTCGGTGTTCCGCGACGAGCGCGTCGCCCTGTCGCTGCAGCAGAGCGACAGCGGCCTGCTGGGCAGCCAGCTCGCCTCGCTGAACGACAACGTGCGCCAGCGCGGCGCCAGCATTGACGCCGACTACCGCCTGTCGCCGCGCACCAGCGCCAGCGCGACCTTCTCGGTGACGCGCGCGCAATCGATCGGCACCGACATCGTGAACAACAACCGCCAGCTCCGGCTCGGCATGACGCACCGCTTGTCCCAGCATGCCAGCGGCATCCTCGAACTGCGCCACGTGCGCGGCAATCCCGGCGTCACCAGCACCGACGTCTACCACGAGAACGCGGTGGTAGCCACCCTGACCGTCCAGTATTAAGCGGAGCCCTTCAGATGTACGAGACTTACTACGGATTATCCGCCAAGCCCTTCCAGCTGCGTCCCGACCCGCACTTCTTCTACGGCAGCAAGGGCCACAAGCGCGCCATGGCCTACCTCGAGTACGGCCTGTCGCAGGGCGAAGGCTTCATCGTCATCACCGGCGAGGTGGGCGCGGGCAAGACCACGCTGGTGCGCAACCTGTTCAACCGCCTGCCGTCGGACCAGATCGTCGCCGCCCACATCGTCAACACCCACCTGGATCCGGACGACACGCTGCGCATGGTGGTCTCGGCCTTCGGCCTGCCGTACGAAGGCGCCAGCAAGACCGACCTGCTGACGCGCCTGGAGCGCTTCCTGTGCGACGTCGACCACCAGGGCAAGCGCGCGCTGCTGGTCATCGACGAAGCCCAGAACCTGTCGGCGCGCACGGTCGAGGAACTGCGCATGCTGTCCAACTTCCAGACCGACGAGAAGTCGCTGCTGCAGACCTTCCTGCTCGGCCAGCCGGAGTTCCGCACCACCCTGCACAGCCCCGGCATGCAGCAGCTGCGCCAGCGCGTGATCGCCAGCTACCACCTGGGCCCGATGGATGCGCAGGAAAGCCGCGCCTACATCGAGCACCGCCTGGCCACCGTCGGCTGGAAGGGCGACCCTTCCTTCGACGAGGGCGCGCACGCGGCCATCTATGCCTATACCGGCGGCATCCCGCGCAAGACCAATACGCTGCTCGACCGCGTGCTGCTGATGGGTTACCTGGAAGAGCTGCATGCGTTCGGCGAAGAACACATCAACACCGTCATCCGCGACATCAACGAAGAGTACGTGCTACCCGACCCGGTCGGCACGCCCGCCCCGGAGATCGCAGAGCAGGCCGAGTCCGCGCTGCGCACCCGCGACGAGCGCCTGGGCGGCGAACGCCGCGCCAGCAGCGTCGAGGTGCTCGACGAACGCATGATGCGCCTGGAGAAATCGATCGTTTCCGTGCTGTCGATCCTGAAGAAGATCGTGGCCACGCCCCAAGGGGCGGCAACCCACCACGTGGACAATCAAGAATGAACATGGTCGAACTTGCCGCGCGTCCGGCGCCGGCCCCCGGTGAACGCATCCGCAACGCCATGACCTGCGACGTCGAGGACTACTTCCAGGTCTCGGCCTTCGCTCCCTACATCGACCGCGCCAGCTGGCCGAGCCGCGAATGCCGCGTCGAGGCGAACATGGACCGCATCCTGGCCCTGTTCGACCGCCACGGCGTGCGCGCGACCTTCTTCACGCTGGGCTGGATCGCCGAGCGCTATCCGAACGTCGTCAAGCGCATCGTCGCCGGCGGCCACGAGCTGGCCAGCCACGGCTACGGCCACCTGCGCGCCTCGGACCAGACCCGCGCCGAATTCGCCAACGACATCCGCTCGGCGAAAGCGCTGCTGGAAGACATCGGCGGCCAGGAAGTGCTGGGCTACCGCGCGCCGAGCTTCTCGATCGACCGCGACAACTTGTGGGCGCTGGACGAACTGCTCGACGCCGGCTACCGCTACAGCTCGAGCATCTACCCCGTCGTGCACGACCACTACGGCATGCCGGAAGCGCCGCGCTTCGCGTTCTACCCGAACGGCACCGACGGACTGCTCGAAGTGCCGATCACCACGGTCAACATGATGGGCCGTAACCTGCCGGCCGGCGGCGGCGGCTACTTCCGCCTGCTGCCGTATGCGCTGTCGCGCTGGATGATGGCCAAGGTCAACCAGGACGACCGCCAGCCGGCGCTGTTCTACTTCCACCCGTGGGAGATCGACACCCAGCAGCCGCGTCCCCAGGGCGTCGGCGCCAAGTCGCGCTTCCGCCACTACGTCAACATCGGCCGCATGGAAGCCCGCATCGAAGCCCTGGCGCGCGACTTCGCCTGGGACCGCATGGACCGCATTTTCCTGAACCGCCCATGAACTCGATCATCGAAGCCGCGCAAGCGAAACGCGCCGCGCCCGCCGCTGCAGCTACCCCTGCTCAGGCGCGCGGTCCGCTGGCCCTGCACCTGCTGCAGCCCCAGGAATACGGACGCTGGGACGCCTTCGTGCGTACCTGCCCCGACGCCACCTTCTTCCACCTGTCCGGCTGGCAGAAGGTGATCGAGCAGGCCTTCGGCATCAAGACCTGGTTCTACTACGTCGAGCAGGACGGCGCCATCCAGGGCGTGCTGCCGCTCGCCGAGATCAAGAGCCGCCTGTTCGGCCACTCGCTCGGCGCCATGCCGTTCTGCGTGTACGGCGGCCCGGCCACGCTGGGCAACCCGGACGTGCAGGCGCTGCTGGACAAGGCCGCGCACGAACTGGCCGGCAAGCTGGGCGTGGGCCACCTCGAATACCGCGGCATGCAGCGCTTCCATCCGGACGACGCCAGCTGGCACACGAAGGAACTGTACGTCACCTTCCGCAAGGAGATCGCGGCCGACGACGAGACCAACCTGAACGCCATCCCGCGCAAGCAGCGCGCGATGGTCCGCAAGGGCATCAAGCTGGGCCTGCGCGGCGAGGTCGACGCCAACGTCGACCGCATGTTCGAGGCGTACGCGCACAGCGTGCACCGCCTCGGCACCCCCGTGTTCCCGAAAAAATACTTCGCCCTGCTGCTGCAGACCTTCGGCGACGAGTGCGAGGTGCGCACCATCGTGACCGAGGACAACCGCCTGGTCGGTTCCGTGCTGTCGTTCTACTGGCGCGACGAGGTCGTGCCCTACTACGGCGGCGGCATGGACCTGGCGCGCGAAGTGGCCGGCAACGACTTCATGTACTGGAACCTGATGCAGGCCGCGGCCGCGCGCGGCTGCCGCATCTTCGACTTCGGCCGCAGCAAGCTGGGCACCGGCGCCTACGACTTCAAGAAGAACTGGGGCTTCACGGCCCAGCACCTGCCCTACGAATACAAGCTGTACGGCGCCAGCGCCCTGCCCGACAACAATCCGCTGAACCCGAAGTACCAGTTGTTCATCAAGATGTGGAAG
Organism: uncultured Massilia sp.; assembly: GCA_963529995.1. GTDB lineage: Bacteria > Pseudomonadota > Gammaproteobacteria > Burkholderiales > Burkholderiaceae_D > Telluria. The sequence goes on from CAUSCY010000011.1 coordinate 98,649, forward strand.
AAGCTGCCGCTGCCGCTGGCGAACTTCATGGGACCGTACATCGTCCGCAATCTGGGCTGAACACGAAAGACGTCCATGGAAGACCTGCTGCTGCTGATCCACCGGATCCCGTATCCGCCCAACAAGGGCGACAAGATCCGCTCGTACCACCTCCTCAAGCACCTGGCCCGGCACTACCGCGTGCACCTGGCCACCTTCGTGGACGATCCGGACGACTGGCAGTACGTGCCGCACGTCGAGGCGCTGTGCGCGAGCAGCCATTTCGCCGGCATGAAGCCGCTGCTGGCGCGCGTGAAAAGCCTGTCGGCCCTGCTGAAGAACCGTTCGCTGTCGCTCGAGTACTACCGCGATGCCGGCATGGCGCGCTGGGTGCGCGATACCGTCGCCGCCCACAAGATCGACCGCGTGCTGGTGTTCTCGTCGGCGATGGCGCAGTACGCCGATCCCTACCGCGGCGCGCGCCGCGTGGTCGACTTCTGCGACGTCGATTCGGACAAGTGGCGCCAGTACGCGGACAAGAAATCCTTCCCCATGAGCTGGCTGTACCGCTACGAGGCCGACCAGCTGCTGCGCTACGAGCGCCAGGTCGCGCGCGACTACGACGCCTCGCTGTTCGTATCGGCGCCCGAGGCCGACCTGTTCCGCCAGCTGGCGCCGGAAAGCACGGCCAAGATCGGCCACTTCAACAACGGCGTCGACACCGACTACTTCTCGCCCGAGCAGAGCTACGCCAGCCCGTATGCCGCCGGCGAACGCGCCCTGGTGTTCACGGGTGCGATGGATTACTGGCCCAACGTCGACGCCGTGCAGTGGTTCGCCCACGAGGTGTTCCCGCAGCTGCGCGCGCGCTTCGCCGATGCGCGCTTCTACATCGTCGGCGCCCGTCCGGCGCAGGCGGTGCAGGACCTGGGCAAGCTGCCCGGCGTGGTCGTGACGGGCACCGTGCCGGACGTGCGTCCCTACATCGCCCATGCGGCGGTGGCGGTGGCGCCGCTGCGCATCGCGCGCGGCATCCAGAACAAGGTATTGGAAGCGATGGCGATGGCCACCGCGGTGGTGGTCTCGCCGCAGGCGCTGGAAGGCATCGAGGCCGAACCGGGCAGCGAACTGGTACTGGCGGAAGATGCGAACGCCTTCGTCGACGCCGTGAGCGGCCTGCTCACGGGGCAGCAAGACGCCGCCGCCGCCATCGGCCGGGCCGCGCGCGCCAAGGTCCAGCGCCGCTACAGCTGGTCGAGCAACCTGGCCTGCATTGAGGAGAGCCTCGAATGTTCCTGAAACCTCCCCCCGGCGTGATCGGCACCGCCACGGTGCCGCCGCTGTCGCGCGCCGCCTGCGCCCTGCTGCTGCTCGCCCTGCTGGCGCCGTTCGCGCTGTACCTCGGCACCGTGCGCTCGATCGTGGCGATCTGGAACAGCTCGGAGACCTTCGCCCACGGCTACGTGATCCTGCCGATCAGCCTGTGGCTGATCTGGCGCCGCCGCGAGAACTTCAGCCTGTACCCGCCCACGCCCTACCCGCCGGCGCTGGTCCTGCTGGCCGTGCTCGGCGCCGGCTGGCTGGCCGCGCAACTCGGCGAGGTGCAGGTGGTGTCGCAATACACCTTCGTCGCCATGTTCCCCGTCGCCGCGCTGGCCCTGTTCGGCCCGCGCCTGGCCGGCTCGCTCGCATTCCCGCTGCTGTTCCTGCTGTTCGCCGTGCCGTTCGGCGAAGTCTTCGTCGGCCCGCTGATCCAGTTCACCGCCGACTTCACCGTGGCCGCCGTGCGCGCCACCGGCATTCCCGTGCTGCGCAGCGGCACCCGCTTCGAACTGCCGACCGGGAACTGGTCCGTCGTCGAAGCCTGCAGCGGCGTGCGCTACCTGATCTCCTCGATCACGCTGGGCTGCCTGTATGCCTACCTCACCTACCGCTCGACGGTGCGGCGCGCCCTGTTCATCGGCCTGTCCGTGCTCGTGCCGGTGGTCGCCAACGGCTTGCGCGCCTACATGATCGTGATGATCGGCCACCTGTCCGGCATGGAGCTGGCGACCGGCGTCGACCACATCATCTACGGCTGGCTGTTCTTCGGCATCGTCATGTTCGTCATGTTCTGGGCCGGCAGCTTCTGGCGCGAGGACACCGAGCGCCCGCAGGCGCCGGCAGCGCGCGCCGTGGACGGCGCGCCGCGCATCCCGGCGCTCGCGCACGGCGCCATGCCGCCGCGCTTTGTCGCCACCGCGGCAGCCGTGCTGGTGCTGTCCGCCGCCTGGCCCGTCGCCGCCTATGTCGGCGAGCGCGCCAACCACAACCCGGCGCCCGTACAGTTGGCGGCCATCGACGTCAAGCTGCCGCAGGCGGCCGCCTTCGCCGACTGGCAACCGGACTATATGGAGCCGGACGCGCGCTTCGAGCGCGCCTACCGTCAGGGCAGCGTGCCGGTCGCATTGAACGTGCTGTACTACCGCAACCAGGACCGCGAGAAGGCCCTGACCAGCTCCGTCAACCGCCTGGCCGGCTACAAGGACACGTGGCACGCGACCGCGCAGACGATGCGCGCCGAATCCGCCTGCGGCCGCACGCTGACGGTACGCGAAACCGTGCTGCGCCGCGACGGCGGCGCCATCCTCGTGTGGGACTGGATGCGCATCGGCGGCCACGACACCACCAGCAATGCGATCGGCAAGCTGTGGCAGATGCAGTCCAAGCTCGTGCTCAAGGGTGACGACGGCGCCGCGCTGATGCTGTGGGCACCGCTCGACGAACACGGCGACGCCGCGCGCGGCGCGCTGCGCGGCTTCCTCGCCGGCCAGCTGTGCGCCATCGATGCCGCGCTGGACCGGACGCGCGGCGCCGGAGCGGGGCAGTGACGATGGCAAACGCAATGGCGGACACCAAGCAGGCACCGCTGGTGGTGCACCTGATCTACCGCCTCGACATCGGCGGGCTGGAAACGCTGCTGGTCGACACGATCAACCGCATGCCGGCGCACCGCTACCGGCACGCGGTGGTGTGCCTGACCGACTATACCGACTTCGCCCAGCGCATCACCCGGCCGGACGTCGCGCTGTTCGCGCTGCACAAGCCGCCCGGCCTGGGCCTAGGCGTGCATGCGCGCCTGTTCAAGCTGCTGCGCCGCCTGCGGCCGGCCATCCTGCACACCTACAATCTGGGGACCATCGAATACCATGCGACGGCGCTGCTGGCCGGCGTGCCGGTGCGCGTACACGCCGAGCACGGGCGCGACGCCGGCGACCCGCAAGGCCTGAACCGCAAGCACAACCTGCTGCGCCGCCTGCTGGTGCCCGTGATCGACCGCTACGTGCCCGTCTCGCGCGACCTCGACGCCTGGCTGGGCAAGGTGGTCGGCATCCCCGCGGCCAAGCGTCTGCTGATCGACAACGGCGTGGACACGGAACGCTTCCGCCCCGCCCCCGTCGCCACCGACCCGTCTGAACCCTGGCAGGCGGAAGGCGCCTTCGTCATCGGCACCGTCGGCCGCCTGCAGGACGTGAAGGACCACGCCACGCTGGTCGACGCCTTCGCCCTGCTGCGCGACATGCTGCCGGAGCAGCGCGCGCGGCTGCGCCTCGTGCTGGTCGGCGACGGCCCGCTGCGCGCGCGCCTGGAAGAAAAAATCGCCGCCGCCGGTCTGCAGGATGGCGTGTGGCTGGCCGGCGCGCGCCGCGACGTGGCGCCGGCGATGCGCAGCTTCTCGCTGTTCGCGCTGTCCTCGATCGCCGAGGGCACGCCCGTCACGATGCTCGAGGCGATGGCGAGCGGACTGCCGATCGTGTCGACCGCCGTCGGCGGCATCCCCGACCTGGTGCAGGACGGCGTGGACGGCGCCCTGGTGCCGCCATCCGATCCGCGCGCGCTGGCCGAAGCGCTGGCCTCCTACGTGCGCGACGAAGCGCAGGCGCGCCGCCACGGCGCCGCCGGGCGCACGCGCATCGAGAACAACTACAGCATCGCCGCCATGCTGGCCAGCTACCTGGCCCTGTACGACGCGCTGTGCAAGACCAAAACATCCTTTCAGGAAGTCACCGAACCATGTGCGGAATAACAGGCATCTTTGACATGCGCGGCGGCCGCGCCATCGATCGCGGCATGCTCGAGCGCATGAACGACACCCAGTTCCATCGCGGCCCGACCGAGGGCGACGTGCACCTCGAACCGGGCCTCGGCTTCGGCCACCGGCGCCTGTCGATCATCGCGCCGGAAAACGGCTTGCAGCCGCTGTTCAACGAGGACCGCACGGTTGCGCTGGTGTTCAACGGCGAGATCTACAACTTCCGCCAGCTGCGCACGGAACTGCAGGGCTACGGCCACGAATTCCGTACGCCGTCCGACAGCGAGACCATCGTGCACGCCTGGGAACAGTGGGGCGAGGACTGCGTGCAGCACCTGCGCGGCATGTTCGCCTTCGTGATCTGGGACCGCCGCCAGCAGACCCTGTTCGTGGCGCGCGACCGTATCGGCATCAAGCCTCTGCACTACGCGGTGCTGCCGGACGGGATGTTCGCGTTCGGCTCGGAGTTGAAGTCGCTGCTGTCGCTGCCCGGCCTGAAGCGCGAGATCGACCCGCACGCGGTCGAGGAATACTTCGCCTACGGCTACGTGCCGGAGCCGCGCACCATCTTCAAGGCCGCGCACAAGCTGCTGCCCGGCCATACGCTGACGCTGAAGGTCGGCAGCGACCGCATCGAGACGAAGAAATACTGGGACGTGCCGTTCACGCCGCACCACGGCATGACCGACCGCGACATCGAGGGCGAACTGATCGTGCGCCTGCGCGAAGCCGTCGAGAGCCACCTCGAGGCCGACGTGCCGCTGGGCGCCTTCCTGTCCGGCGGCGTCGACTCCAGCGCGATCGTGGCGATGATGGCGGGCCTGTCCGACAAGCCCGTGAATTCCTGCTCGATCGCCTTCAACGACCCGGCCTTCGACGAATCCGAGTACGCGCGCCAGGTCGCCGAACGTTACAAGACGAACCACCGCTGCGAGACCGTCGACAAGGACGACTACGGCCTGGTCGACACCCTCGCCCACCTGTACGACGAACCGTATGCGGACAGCTCGGCGATCCCGACCTACCGCGTGTGCGAACTGGCGCGGCGCCGCGTGACGGTGGCGTTGTCGGGCGACGGCGGCGACGAGAACTTCGCCGGCTACCGCCGCCACCGCATGGCCTTCAACGAGAACCGGGTGCGCTCGATGCTGCCGCTGGCGCTGCGCAAGCCTGTGTTCGGCCTGCTCGGCGCCGCCTACCCGAAGGCCGACTGGGCGCCGCGCGTGTTCCGCGCCAAGACCACCTTCGAGGCGCTGGCGCGCGACCTCACCGAGGGCTATTTCCACGGCGTGTCGATGCTCAACGACCGCGTGCGCGACCAGCTGTTCTCGGAGCGCTTCCGCAGCCAGCTGCAGGGCTACCGCGCGGTCGAAGTGATGCGCAACTACACGAAGGACGCGCCGACCGACGATCCGCTGTCGCTGATCCAGTACATCGACATGAAGACCTACCTGCCGGGCGACATTTTGACCAAGGTCGACCGCGCCAGCATGGCGCACGCGCTCGAAGTGCGCGTGCCGCTGCTGGACCACCAGTTCGTCGAATGGGTATCCGGCCTGCCGCCGACTTCCAAGCTGCGCAACGGCGAAGGCAAGTACATCTTCAAGAAGGCGCTCGAGCCCTACCTCGGCGACGACGTCCTGTACCGCAAGAAGATGGGCTTCTCGATCCCGCTCGCGGCCTGGCTGCGCGGCCCGCTGGCCGACAAGATGAAGCAGGCGGTGCTGAACCCGATGCTGCTCGACACCGGCATCTTCAACGAACACTATCTCAAGCAGATGGTCGACGAACACCAGTCCGGCCTGAAGGACCACAGTACCGCGCTGTGGCAGGTCCTGATGTTCGAAGCCTTCCTGCGCAAGAACGGTGCCGACGCCCCTCGGCACAACCAATAAGCACAGCCAACAAGAAGCCCATCCGCCATGCGAGTCCTGCACGTCCTCGACCATTCGATCCCGCTGCACAGCGGTTATACCTTCCGTACCCGCTCGATCCTGCGCGAACAGCGCGCGCTCGGCTGGGAAACCTTCCACGTCACGGGTTCCAAGCAGCATTCCGGCGAACTGCTCGAGGAAAGCGTCGACGGCCTGCACTTCTACCGCACCAAGGCCGGCACCGGCGCGCTGTCCAAGCTGCCCGTGCTGAACCAGCTGGAAGTCATCGACGGCCTGGCTAAGCGCCTGGCCGAAATCATCCCGCAGGTGAAACCGGACGTGCTGCACGCGCACTCGCCGTCGCTGAACGCGATCGCCGCGCTGCGCGCCGGGAAGAAGTTCGGCATCCCCGTCGTCTATGAGGTGCGCGCCTTCTGGGAAGACGCCGCCGTCGACCACGGCACCAGCACCGAAAACGGCCTGCGCTACAAGCTCACGCGCGCGCTGGAAACCTATGCGCTGAAACGCGCCGACGCCGTGACCACGATCTGCGAAGGCCTGCGCAAGGACATCGTCGCGCGTGGCATCCCGGCCGACAAGGTGACCGTGATCCCGAACGCGGTCGACATCGACAAGTTCTCCGTCGGCGGCAGCGCCGACCTGCAGCTGAAAGACAAGCTCGGCCTGTCCGGCTCGCGCCTGATCGGCTTCATCGGCTCGTTCTATGCCTACGAAGGCCTGGACGTGCTGCTGCGCGCCGTGCCGAAGCTGGCCGCGCGCATGCCCGACCTGCGCGTGCTGCTGGTCGGCGGTGGACCGCAGGACCAGCAATTGCGGCGCCTGGCCAAGGACTTGAACATCGAGGACAAGGTCGTGTTCACGGGCCGCGTGCCGCACGACCAGGTCAACGCCTACTACGACCTGCTCGACGTGCTGGTCTACCCGCGCCTGTCGATGCGCCTGACCGACCTGGTCACGCCGCTCAAGCCGCTGGAAGCGATGGCCCAGGGCCGCATCCTGGCCGCGTCCGACGTCGGCGGCCACCTCGAACTGATCGCCGACGGCAAGACCGGCGTGCTGTTCCGCGCCGACGATCCGGACTCGCTGGCCGACAAGGTCGGCGCCCTGCTCGAAGCGCAACAGCAATGGCCGGCGCTGCGCCAGGCCGGCCGCGAATACGTCGAGACGGAGCGCAACTGGCCGGTCAGCGTGGCGCGCTACAAGAAGATCTATGGCCGCCTGACGGGAACCGTGGCCGCATGAATATCCTGACGTTCAGCACCCTGTTCCCGAACAGCGTCAAGCCGGGCCACGGGATCTTCGTCGAAACGCGGCTGCGCCACCTGGTGGCGAGCGGTCGCATCGCATCGCGCGTGGTCGCGCCGGTGCCCTGGTTCCCATCGTCCAATCCGCGCTTCGGCGACTACGCCAGGCTGGCCAAGGTGCCGCGCCACGAGGCGCGCAACGGCCTGTCGGTCGCGCATCCGCGCTATCCCGTGCTGCCGAAGATCGGCATGAACGTCGCGCCGCTGCTGCTGGCGCAGGCGGCCAAGCCGGCCATCGGCCGCCTGCTCGACGAGGGCTTCGACTTCGATGTGATCGATGCCCATTATTTCTATCCGGACGGCGTGGCTGCCGCCATGCTGGGCCGCTATTTCAACCGCCCCGTCGTGATCACCGCGCGCGGCTCGGACATCACGCTGCTGCCGCACTACGCGCTGCCGCGCCGGATGATCCGCTGGGCCGCCGGACGCGCCGCCGCCATCATCACCGTGTGCGACGCGCTGCGCGACGAAGTCGTGAAGCTGGGCGTGGACGGCGCCAAGGTGACGTCGCTGCGCAATGGCGTCGACCTGCAGTTGTTCCGCCCGACCGAACGCCAGCCGGACCAGCCGTTCACGCTGGTGACGGTCGGCCACCTGGTGCCCGTGAAAGCCCAGGAACTGATCGTCGGCGCGCTGCCGCTGCTGCCGGGCGTGCGCCTCGTAATTGCCGGCGACGGGCCCAACCGCGGCATGCTGGAACGCCTGGCCGCCGACCTCGGCGTGGCCGAGCGCGTGCGTTTCCTGGGCGCCGTGCCCCAGGCCGAACTGCGCGCGCAATACGGCGCCGCCGACGCCATGGTGCTGGCGTCCAGCCGCGAAGGCTGGGCCAACGTGCTGCTCGAATCGATGGCCTGCGGCACCCCCGTGGTGGCCAGCCGCGTCTGGGGCACGCCGGAAGTCGTGGCCGCGCCGGAAGCGGGCGTGCTGATGGCCGAACGCAGCCCGCAGGGCGTGGCCGACGCCGTGAACGCCCTGCGCGCCGCCTATCCGGACCGCGCCGCCACGCGCCGCTATGCCGAGCGCTTCAGCTGGGACGATACGACGGCGGGGCAGTTGCGGGTATTCGACGCCGTCCTCGCCGCGGCGACCGAACGCAAGGTGGCCCATGCGTGACGCCATCATCTTCGCGATCGTCTTCGGCGCCCTCCCCTTCGTGTTCAAGCGCCCGGTCCTCGGGGTCCTGCTGTACACCTGGATCAGCCTGATGAATCCGCACCGCCTGGCCTATGGCTCGGCCTACGATTTCCCGTTTGCGATGGTGATCGTCGTCGTGACGCTGGTATCGCTGCTGGCCTCGCGCGAACCCAAGAAGGTGCCGCCCTCGCCGTTGCTGTTCGTGCTGGTGCTGTTCATGGGGTGGATGACGCTGACGTCGCTCGGCGCCTTCGAACCGGAGCGCGCCTGGAACGAATGGACCCGCGTGTTCAAGACGCTGTTCATGGTGATCGTGACCATCGCCGCCATCAATAAGGAAAAGGACATCAAGCTGCTGGCCTGGGTCGTCGGCTTGTCGCTGGCGTTCTACGGCACCAAGGGCGGCGTCTTCACCCTCGCCTCCGGCGGCAGCAGCCGCGTGATGGGTCCGAGCGGAACCTATATCGGCGACAACAACGACCTGGCGCTGGCCCTGGTGATGACGGTGCCGCTGGTGTGGTACCTGCAGTCCCAGGTCAAGCACAAGCTGTTGCGCAACGGCCTGATCGCGATCGCCGTGCTGACGCTGGTATCGGCGGCCGGCTCGTATTCGCGCGGCGCCTTGCTGGCGGCCAGCGCGATGCTGGCCTTCCTGTGGCTCAAGAGCGCGAACAAGACGCGTACCGGCATGGTCCTGCTGCTGGCGCTGCCGCTGGTCTACCTGATCATGCCCGAGCAGTGGTTCGGCCGCATGGACACGATCCACGACTACAAGGAAGACAGCTCGGCGATGGGCCGCCTGAATTCCTGGCAGTTCGCGTTCAACCTGGCCAAGGACAACCTGATGGGCGGCGGGTTCCTGACCTTCACGCCGCGCATGTTCCGCGTGTATGCGCCGAATCCGCTCGACGTGCATGCGCCGCACAGCATCTACTTCCAGGTACTGGGCGAACACGGCTTCGTCGGCCTGGCGCTGTTCCTGACGTTCTTCGTGCTGGCATGGCGCACCGGTTCGCGCATCCTGCGCTTCTGCCGCGGCAAGGAAGAGCTGTCCTGGGCCTACGGCCTGGCCGCGATGTGCCAGGTCAGCCTGGTCGGTTATGCGGTCGGCGGCGCCTTCCTGACCCTGGCCTATTACGACCTGTTCTACGATATCGTCGCCCTGCTGATATTGCTGGAAAAATTCCTCGGCTTGCGCGAGCGCCGTCCGGCCGCTGTCCCTGCAGCCGGCGCTGCGCCGGCTGCCATCGACGGGATAGCGGTTGCACCGCCGCCCGCCGTCCGAACCGCGGTACACCATGAGAAACACTAAACCCGTCACGCGCATGAGCGCGGCGATGATCCGCCGCATCGGCGACGGCATCGCGCCGCGCGCCAAGGGCGAAGGCCGGCTTTGCATCGTCAATTACCACCGGGTGCTGGGCGCGCCCGACCCGTTGCTCGAGTCCGAGCCGACCATCGATACCTTCCGCTGGCAGATGGACCTGCTGGCCGAATGCTTCAACGTGCTGCCGCTGGACGAAGCGGTGTCGCTGCTGGCGCACGAGCGCATGCCGCCGCGCGCGGTGGCGATCACCTTCGACGACGGCTACCGCTCGCTCCACGAGCTGGCCATGCCGATCCTGCGCGAGCGCAAGCTGCCGGCCACGGTATTCGTCACCAGCGGCCACATGGCGGACGCCAGCAGCATGTGGAACGACGTCATCCTGGAAGCCGTGCGGCGCCTGCCGGGCCCTGTCGCGGACCTGCGCGACATCGGCCTGGATGCCTACCCGCTCGACGGCGCCGAACAGCGCCGCGCCAGTGCGGCGCGCCTGACGGAACGCTGCAAGTACCTGCCGCCGCCGGCCCGCAAGATCATGCTGGACCGCCTGCAGCAGCTGGCCGGGACCGACCTGCGCCAGCACCTGATGCTCACGCCCGACATGATCCGCGACCTGGTCGGCAACGGCATCGATATCGGCGGCCATACGGTGACCCATCCGATCCTGGCGCGCCTGGACGACGAGACGGCCGCGCGCGAGATCGTCGACAACAAGCGCGACCTGGAACAGGTGATCGGCCGCCCGCTGCGCCTGTTCGCCTACCCGAACGGCAAGCATGGCGCGGACTTCGACCAGCGCCACGTCGACATGGTGCGCGCCGCCGGCTACCAGGCGGCCTTCAGTACCGCGCCCGGCGCCGCCACCCGTCACCACGACACGTTCAGCCTGCCGCGCAGCCGGCCCTGGGACAGCCAGCCGCTGATGTTCGCCGCCCGCCTGCTGCGCTGGCTGCATGGAGGCCGCCATGTCTGATCCGACGCTCAAGCGTTCGCTCGGGATCGCGTTCCTGACCCAGTACGCGGAGCTGGTCATCAGCTTCGTCAGCGTGATGATCCTGGCGCGCATCATCACGTCGCAACAGATCGGCATCTATTCGGTCGCGGCCTTCCTGATGGCGCTGCTGCACGTGTTCCGCGACTTCGGCGTGGCCAAGTACGTGATCCAGGAACCGGACCTGACGCGCGAGAAGATGCGTTCCGCGCTCGGCGTGGCGATCCTGCTGGCCTGCGGGGTGGCCGTGGTGCTGTATGCGCTGCGCGTGCCCGTCGCCCGCTTCTACCACGAGCCGCAGCTGGAAGACATCCTCGCCGTGATGTCGGCCAGTTTCGCGGCGACGCCGGTCGGCTCGCTGTTCAACGCCATCTACCGGCGCAATATGGAGCTCAGGAAGGTCGCCATCGTGCGCATCTCGAGCGCCGTGTGCCAGGCCGTCGTCGCGGTGGCGCTCGGCGTGCTCGGCTTCGGCGCGATGAGCCTGGCCTGGTCGAACCTGGCCGGCATCGTCGCCTTCGGCGTCGTCGCGGCCCTGCTGCGCCAGGGGCAGATCCCGCTGATGCCGCGCTTTCGCAATATGCGCGAGATCATGCGCTTCGGCAGCATCGCCAGCCTTGGCAGCCTCGCCAACGTGGCCGGCAACAACTGCGGCGACGTCATCATCGGCAAGATGCTGAGCCTGGAAGCCACCGGTTATTTCAGCCGCGGCAACGGGCTCGTACAGATCTTCAAGACGGTCGTGACCCAGGCCGTGCTGCCGCTCGTGCTGCCGTATTTCGCCGCCCTGCGCCGCGACAGCAGCGACCTGGTCCGCCCCTACCAGTCGGCGATCACCTACCTGACCGGCTTTGCCTGGCCCTTCTTCGGCGTGCTGGCCGTACTGGCGCTGCCGGTGGTGCGGACCTTGTACGGCCCGAACTGGGACGTGTCGGTGCCGCTGGTGCGCATCCTGTGCGTGTCCGGCGCGATATCGATGCTGACCGTGTTCGCCGGCGACGTCATGATCGCCAACGGCCACGTGAAGGAGGTCACGAAGCTGCAGCTGCTGACGCAGCCGGTGCGGATCGGCGCCATCCTCGGCGCCAGCCTGCTCAACCTGCCCGCGATCGCCTGGGCCATGGTGGGCGCCGAAATCGTGACCCTGGCGGTGGTCTCGCAGCTGCTGTGGCGTACGGCCGGCGTGAGCGCGACGGGCGTGCTGGCCGCGACCAGCCGCAGCGCCCTCGTCACGGCCGGCGCCGTGCTCGGCCCGGCGCTGCTGATGCTGGCCGGCGGCTCCGGCCACCCATTGCTCGACACCGTGATCGGCGGCCTGACGGCCCTCGTCGGCTGGGTCGCCGCGGTGTTCTGGTGCGCGCACCCGATCCGCGCGCACCTGATCCGCGTGCGCGCCTGGCTGCAGGCCAAGCTGCATACCAAAATTCTTCCTGGGAGTTAAAACTTGCTTCACATGAGCCCCCCGCAGCGCCGCCGTGCCGCCTCCGGAAAGGACAGGCCGTGACCGGGACGACGACCACCGTCGCGTTCTGCGAGAACGGTGCCGGCTATGGCGGCGCGATCATTTCGCTCGCGGCGATGCTGGAACACATCGACGGCCGCTTCGCGCCCTTGCTGTACACCGGCCTCGCGACCGAGCCGTATCCGCAACTCGCGCGCCTGGGCCGCTGGCAACAGCTGACGCCCGTCGAACTGCTGCCGCGCACCGCGCTGGCCCGCCATCGCATTCCGTTCTCGTCGATGGTCGACAACCTGTGCAACCTGCTGCCGTCGGCGCTGAAGTACTACCGCGCGTTCCGGCGCGAGCGCGTCGGCATCGTCTACCTGAACAACGATGCCAGCTGCAACGCCGCCGCCGCCTTGGGCGCGCGCCTGGCCGGCCTGCCGCTGGTGCTGCATGCGCGCGGCTTCCACGCCGATACCCGAGGCAACCGCCTCGTGCTGTCCTGGGTCGACCACTGTATCCCGGTGTCGCATGCCGTGCAGCGCCAGCTGATCGACCTCGGCCTGGACGAGAAAAAATGCACCGTCGTGCACGAAGGCCTGGACCTGGACGTGTTCCGTCCGCGCGCGCCGAACGCCGCGCTGCGCACGGAACTCGGGCTAGCGCCCGATGCTCCGGTGATCACGCTGGTGGGCGGCCTGATCGACTGGAAGGGGCAGGACGTGCTGCTCGACGCCGCCCCGCGGATCTTCGCCCGCCATCCGGACGCGCGCATCCTGCTGGTCGGCGCCGCCTACGGCCGCGACGACCTGTTCGCGCAGCGCATCGCGCAGCAGGCGCAGGCGCCCGGACTCGCCGGACGCGTGCTGCTGCTCGGCGGCCGCAAGGACATCCCCGAGATACTATCGATCAGTTCCGTGGTGGTGCATGCCTCCACCAAGCCCGAACCGTTCGGCCGTACCTTCCTCGAAGGCATGGCGCTCGGTCGTCCCGTGATCGCTTCCAGCGAGGGCGGCCCGCTCGACGTCATCACCCACGAACACGACGGCCTGCTGGTGGCGCCGCGCGACCCGGACCTGCTGGCGCACGCCATCCTGCGCATCCTCGACGAGCCGGAATGGGCGGAGCGGATGGCGCGGGAAGGCGCGCACACCGCGCGCCGCTTCTCGATCCAGCACCATACCGATGCGATAACATCGATCCTGCAACGATTTGCCTGAGTGCCCAGCACCGAAAGACACTATGAAACTCTATTACTACAAGCACCCGAGCGGCAACTTCGGCGACGACCTGAATCCCTGGATCTGGGACACGCTGGCGCCCGAACTGTTCGACGGCGACGACAGCCGCATCCTGGTCGGCATCGGCACCCTGATCAACGACAAGGCGCCGGCGGCGCCCCTCAAGCTGGTGTTCGGCTCCGGCGTCGGCTACAACGGCCGCCCGCAGATCGACGAGCGCTGGCAGTTCTATTGCGTGCGCGGGCCGCGCTCGGCCCAGTTCCTGAACCTGGCGCCTTCGCTGGCGATCAGCGACCCCGCGGTGCTGCTGACCCAGGTCGCCGGACCCGCGCCCGAGCCGACCGGCAAGGTCTATTTCATGCCCCACCACGGCAGCCTCGGCAACGCCGACTGGCGCCCCGTGTGCGCGGCGGCGGGCATCGAATTCCTCGATCCGTCCGACGACGCGCGCGAGACCGTGCACAAGATCCGCGGCGCGCGCCTGATCATCGCCGAAGCCATGCACGCGGCGATCGTGGCGGACGCCTTCCGCGTGCCCTGGGTCCCGGTCAGCTGCTACGACCACATCCTCGATTTCAAATGGCGCGACTGGTGCGAATCGCTGCGCATGGACTACCAGCCGACCGCCCTGCCCAGCCTGTGGGACATGGAGCGCGGCATGGCCATGGCCGACCGCGCCAAGGGCAAGGTCAAGCGCGCACTGCGTGGCGCCGGCATCTGGTCGGACAACTGGACCCCGCCGGTGCCGGCCACCAGCGGCACGCGCGAATTCGATGCCGCCGCCGCCCAGCTGGCCGCGCTCGCGAAAAACGGCGCCACCACCCTGAGCGCCGATGCCGCGCAGCGCGAATCGATCGAACGCCTGCTCGAGAAGCTGGCGCAGTTGCGTCGCGACCACGCTGCGATGGCGCCCGCCGCCGTATCGGCCTGAATCCCATCGCGACGAGGTATGCACATGGCCGCAGCGCTCACTTTCATCATTCCGGTCCGGCACCAGGACAACGCCAGGGACTGGGCGCGCCTGAAATCGAACCTGGCCCAGACCCTGCGCTCGCTGGCGGCGCAGACGAGCCGCGACTGGCGCGCCATCGTGGTCGCCAACCACGGCGCCGACTTGCCGCCGCTGCCGCCGCAGGTCGAGGTCAAGCGGGTCGACTTCCCGCCCAACCAGCTGCACGAGCAGGGAGAGGCGGGACGCGAAGCCTTCTATGACGCGTGCCGCATCAACAAGGGCGAGCGCGTGCTGGCCGGCATGCTGCACGCGGGACCGATGCGCTACGTGATGGTGGTGGACGACGACGACTGCGTCAGCAGCCGCCTGGCGGCGTTCGTCGCCGCGCAGGGCGATGCGCCGGGTTGGTTCGTGCAGGACGGCTACCTGTGGGAAGACGGCAGCCGTTACCTGTACCGTTATTCGGGCTTCTCGAAGCTGTGCGGCACGTCGCACATCGTGCGGGCCGACCTGTTCGACCTCCCGGCCTCGCTGGAAGACGCCTCGCTCGACTATATCCGCACCATGATGGGCAGCCACATCTACATCGACGGCTACCTGCGCGAACGCGGCACGCCGCTGGCGCCGCTGCCGTTCGCCGGCGCCGTCTACCGGGTCGGCCATCCGGGCGCGCACAGCAAGTCGCAGGGCGTGTTCGCGCAGTACTTCATGCATCGCTGGCTGCTGCGCAGCCCCGGCGAACTGGCGCGCCGCCTGGGCCGCCTGAAATACCTGTCGCGTTACTGGCGCCGGGAATTCTTCGGCGAGGCGGGGACGCGGCCGCTGGCCGCGCCGGCAGTCGCGCCGGCCGCCGACGGGGCACACTAAGGGGCGTGCCGCGGCGCCGCCTTCAGCGGATGCCGCGCACCACCGACAGCACGTCGCGGATCGCGCTCCAGGTCGGAGCGGGTTTCAGCAGGGGCAGCACGCTGTCCAGGGCATCGCGCCTGAGCTGCTTGCGCAGGTACATGTAGGCGAGGCTCAGGCGCGCCTGGCGGATTTTTTCGCGCAGTCCACGCCGCAAGCCGGGCTGGCTGCCGCGCATCTCGCCGGCCAGCTCTTCCAGCGTCGCCACGAACGCGCGCTGGGCCGCCACCATGTCCTTGCGGATCGCGCTCGACGGGTAGATGAAATAATTGGCGACGGAATGCACGACCACGCCGGCACGGCGGCTGTCGGCGCACAGGCGCACGACCAGGTGCAGGTCTTCGCCGATCTTTTTCCCGAGCGGGAAGCCGCCCAGCCGGTGGAAGGTCGCGCGCGGCACCGACAGGGTCCGGATCTCGGCGAAGCCGTCGGCCAGCAGCGGACCGAAATCGGCCGCTTCCAGCACGATCTCGCGCTGGCCGGGATGGCGCGCCAGCAGCGCGCGACCGAACACGGTGGTGTCGATCGAGCGGTGCATGAAACCACCGTCCGGCTCGCGGAAGTCCTGGTCCGCCAGCAGGAAATCCAGTCCCGGCTCGCGCGCGATCCAGTCGGCGTGCACCGCCAGCCGCTCGGGCACGAAGGTGTCGTCGGCGTCGAGGAAGGCCAGCCAGGTGCCGGTGGCCAAGCGCGCGCCCGCGTTGCGTGCCGCCGAGACGCCGGCATTGTCCTGGTAGACATAGCGGATACGGTCGCCGAATCCGGCCGCTACCGCGCGCGACTCGTCGGCGGAGCCATCGTCGATGACGATGATCTCGTGGGCGGGATGGGTCTGGGCCAGCACGGAATCGATGGCGCGGGCCAGCGTCGCGGCATTGTTGTAGTTCGGGATGATGACCGAAAACGTCGGTGGCAGCGGATTCATGGGAAGGTCAGGTGTGCCGGGATGGATCCGGCGTGATCAATTCAACATAACAATTTACCATGTTTTCAGGCAATCCCTGCGCGAGCCAGGCCGCCGATCGTCACACCAGCACTTCCAGCGGCGCCGGATGTCCCAGGAAGGCGGTCGGGCTGGCCGACAGGCCGTAGGCGCCCGACTGGAACACCGCCACCAGGTCGCCGACGCCGGCGCGCGCCAGCTCCATGCGCTCGGCCAGCACGTCGAGCGGCGTGCACAGGGGGCCGACCACCGAACTGGTTTCCAGGTCGGCGGCGTCCATACGGTTGGCGATCGCCACCGGATAGTTCTTGCGGATCACCTGGCCGAAATTGCCCGACGCCGCCAGGTGGTGGTGCAGGCCGCCGTCGGTCACCAGGAAGACCTGGCCGCGCGACTCCTTGCGGTCGATGACGCGGGCAATGTAGACGCCGGCCTCGCCGACCAGGTAGCGGCCCGATTCGACCGACAGGACGGTGCCCGGCAGCGCGCGCGCGAGCGTCTCGACGCAGGCGTGCAGGTTGGCGCCGATCGGCGCCAGGTCGAGCCGCTGCTCGCCGGGAAAATAGGGGATGCCGAAGCCGGCGCCGCAATACAGTCCCGCCAGCGGTCCGCGCGCATGCGCCGCCAGCCGCAGCGCCAGTTCCACGCTGCGCGTATGGGATTCGGCGATGGCGTCGGCCTTCAGGCTTTGCGAGCCGCTGAAGATATGCAGGCCGTGCACGGCGATCCCGAGCGCATCGAGCTGCGCCAGGCAGTCCGGCACGCGCTCGCAATCGATGCCGAAGGGCTTGGCCCCGCCGCCCATGCGCATGCCCGATCCCTTCAGCTCGAAGTCGGGATTCACGCGCACGACAACGCGCGGCGCGATCCCCAGCCGGTCGGCGCTGCGCGCCACTTCGGCGATCTCGCCTTCCGATTCGACGTTGATGGCGATGCCTGCGGCAATCGCCTGGGTCAGCTCGGCCGGGGTCTTGCCGGGACCGGCGAAGCTGATGCGGGCGGGATCGACGCCCGTATCGAGCGCGGTCTTGAGTTCGCCGCTCGAGGCCACGTCGAGGCCGTCGACGAGCGTCGCCATGTGCTGCACCAGGGCCGGCATCGGATTGGCCTTGACGGAGTAATGCAGGCGCACCGCCTGCGGCAGGTGGTCGCGCACGTGGCGCACGCGCGCCGTCAGCAGCGCGCGGTCGTAGGCATAGAAGGGGGTGCGGCCGACGCGCTGCGCCAGGCGCGTGACGGGCACGCCGCCGACCACCAGCTCGCCGCCTGCGACGGCGAACTGCGACGGGGCGGCATGGACCGGCTTGTTGGCGTTCATGACGGGGTACCTTCGAACAGGGTCAGGAAAGGAGCGGCAAGCAGCTTGCGGTCGATCTTGCCGTTCGGGTTGCGCGGGAAGGCGTCGGCACGCACCTCGATGTGCGACGGGACCATATAGGCCGGCAGGCGGCGCTGGCAGGCCTTGCGCAGCGCCTCGGGCGTCGGCGCATCCGGCGCGCTGCCGGCCGCCAGCAGCACGATGGCCTGGCCCAGCTCCGGGTGCGGCACGCCGAAGGCCACCGCCTCGTCCACGCTGCCCAGCGCATACACGGCTTCTTCCAGCTCCGTCGGGCTGATGCGGTAGCCCGACACCTTGATCAGGTCGTCGCTGCGGCCGATGAAGTACAGGTAGCCGTCCGCGTCGCGGCGCACCGTGTCGCCCGACCATACCGCCATCTCGGTCAGCGGCAGCGCCGGATCCTGGCCGGGCACGGGACGGAAGCGCTCGGCCGTCTTGGCCGGATCGTTCCAGTAGCCGAGCGAGACCAGCGCGCCGCGGTGCACCAGTTCTCCCGGCTCGTCGACGTCGCACGGCGTGCCGTCCGGACGCACCACCATGATCTCGGCGTTCGGGATCGCACGCCCCATCGATCCGGGACGGCGGTCCAGCTCGGACGGCGGCAGCCAGGTCGAGCGGAACGCCTCGGTCAGGCCGTACATCAGGAAGACCTGGGCACGCGGCAAGGCGGTGCGCAGCAGCGCCAGCGTCGCGCCCGGCATCGCGCCGCCCGAATTGGTCAGATAGCGCAGCGAACAATCCTGCGGCCACGCCAGGCGCGCCAGCTGGTTCCACAGCGGCGGCACGGCGGCCAGGCCCGTGATGCGGTGCCGTTCCACCGCCGCCAGCACGTCGCGCGGGAACAGGTGGTTCAGCAGGACCGCGGTGGCGCCGGCCAGGAAGGCGCAGGTCAGCTGGCTCAGGCCGTAGTCGAAGCTGAGCGGCAGCACCGCCAGCAGGCGATCCCGCGGCGTCAGTTCCAGGTAGGCGGCCACGCTGCGCGCGCCGGCCACCAGGTTCCGGTGCGACAGCACCACGCCCTTCGGCTTGCCGGTGCTGCCCGAGGTGTACAGGATGGCGGCGACGTCGGCGTCGATGCGGCGCGCCGGCAGCGCGGGTGCCGGTTCTTGCGCCGGCGCGTTCCAGGCGCCCAGCAGCACGCCGGCCGGCACGTCCAGGCCGGTCAAGCCGTCGAGGCCATCGCGGGCGCCGACCACCAGCACGGCGCGCAGGTCCGGGCACTGCGCCAGCACCGGTTGCAGCAGGCGCAGGCGCTCCGGCGACGTCACCAGCACGCGCACGTTGCAGTCGGCCAGGATATGGGCGACCTGCTCGGCCTTGAGCAGCGGATTGACCGGCACGAACACGCCGCCGGCCAGGGCGGCGCCGAACAGGGCGGCCACGTTGTCGATGCGTTTTTCGAGATACACTGCGGCGCGTTCGCCGCGTCCGAGACCGGCCGCCAGCAGGCTTGCCGCGGCCGCCTGCACCGTGGCGGCGAGTTCCCGGTAGCTCAGGCGTTCGTCGCCGTAGACCAGCGCTTCGGCTTCCGGCGCCGTTGTTGCCGACTGGAAAATAAAATCGTGGACCAGTTCGCTCATGGATCACCTATTGTTGCGGGCACGACGCGCGGGCGCGCCGGCGAATCCGCGATCTTACCAGCTTACAAGATAAAATTCGGACCGTTCGCCCGACATCGTCTTGTCCAGCCGAAATCTGTTGCAAGCCTTATACTAAAAGCATGCTCAATCGCCCTCTTTCCGGCCCGCTGCCGCGGGCGCCGATCGCGCCCGTGCTGTCGCGTGCCGCCTTCGGCCTGCGCAGCGCGCGCGCCGGCACGCTGCCGGCGGTGACCGATGCGGCGTCCGTGCGCCTGGTCACCAGCGGCCGGGTCGCGCTCGGCCTCGGACTGCGCGAGCTGGGCGTGCAGGCCGGCGACGAGGTACTGCTGCCGGCCTGGCACAGCCTGTCGATGGTGGGTCCCGTGCGCGCCTGCGGCGCCGTGCCGCGCTTCTATCGCGTGGGCATGGACACGGCGCCGGACCTGGACGACGTGCAGCGCCGCCTCGGTCCGCGCACGCGGGCCGTCGTCGCCGTCCACTATTTCGGCTTTCCGCAGGACCTGGCGCCGCTGCGCGCCCTGTGCGATGGCCGGGGCCTGGCCCTCGTCGAGGACTGCGCCCACAGCTTCTTCGGCCGCCGCGATGACCGCGCCGTCGGCACCACGGGCGACGTCGCGATCGCCAGCAGCATGAAATTCTTTCCCGTGTACGAGGGCGGCTGCCTGGTGTCGGCGCGGCGCACGCTGGACGGCGTGGCGCTGCGCTCGGCCGGCGCCGGCTTCGAGGCCAAGGCCGCGCTGGCGACGCTGGAGACCAGCTTCCGTCACGGACGCCTGCCGCTGCTGCGTACCCTGCTGACGTTGCCGCTGGCACTGAAGGACCGGCTGTGGGGCGCATGGAAGGCGCAGGAGGCGACGCCGGCGCGCGCCTTGACGCCGGCGTCCTCCGACAGCGGCCTGGAATTCGACGCCTGGTGGCTGGACAAGCGTTCCTCGCTGTTTTCGCGCGCCATGCTGCGCCTGGTGTCGCGCACGCGCATCGTGGCGCGTCGCCGCGCCCACTACCAGCGCCTGCAGCGCGAGCTCGCGGGGCTGCCCGGCTGCCGCCCCCTGTATCCGAGCCTGCCCGACGGCGCCTGCCCGTGGCAGTTCCCGCTGCTGTTCGACGATCCGGAACCCGTATTCGCACGCCTGGTGGCGGACGGCGTGCCGGTCGTGCGCTTCGGCCACGCGCTCGATGCCGGCGTCGATGCGCATGCCTGCGCCGACAGCGTGGCCTTGTCGCAGCGGGTGCTGGCCTTTCCCTGCCACCAGGAGCTCAGCGATGCCGAGCTGGCATGGATGATCGCGCGCATCCGCCAAGGAGCAGCGGCATGAGCGGCACACTGCAGTGGCACTTCCACGCCGCCGCCGGCCGCGACGCCTGGGTCGGCGACTGGCGCGCGCTGCACGCCGCCGGGCCCGCGTCTCCGCTGCTCGACCCGGACTTCGTGACGGCGCTGCTGGATGCGTTCGGCGAAGGTAACGAACGCGTCGCCTGCGCGCGGCAGGACGGCCAGGTCGTCGCGATGACCGTGCTGGTCGCGCAGGGCGGCGGGGCCTGGAGCAGCTTCCAGCCGGCCCAGGCGCCGATCGGCCTGTGGCTCGCGCGGCCAGGAGCGGGAGCGGCCCCGCTACTGGACGCCCTGCTGCGCCAGCTGCCCGGCTGCGCGCTGCTGGCCGGCCTGACCCAGCTGGACCCGGACCTGGATCCGCGCCCGGAAGCCGACGCGCGCCTGTACAGCCTGGACTACATCGAAACCGCGCGCATCACGCTGGCGGGCGGCTTCGACGCCTACTGGCAGGAGCGCGGCAAGAACCTGCGCGCCAACCTCAAGAAGCAGCGCGCCCGCCTCGAGCGCGAGGGCTTGTCCGCCGGCCTGGAAGTGCTGCGCGCGCCGCAGCAGATGGCCGAGGCGGTGGCCGACTACGCCCGGCTGGAAAGCAGCGGCTGGAAGGGGCGCGAGGCGACCGCCGTGCGCGCCGACGATGCCCAGGGCCGCTTCTACCGTGCCATGCTGGAAGCCTTCGCGCGGCGCGGCCGGGCCTGCGTGTACCGCTACCGGTTCGGCGAGCGGGTGGCCGCGATGGACTTGTGCATCGAGGGCGAGGACAGCATCGTCGTGCTCAAGACGGCCTATGACGAGACCATTCCCGCCGCATGGTCGCCCGCGCTGCTGATGCGCGAAGAAGCCTGCCGCCGGCTGTTCGACGAAGGACGCTTCGCGCGCCTGGAGTTCTACGGCCGCGTCATGGAATGGCACCGGCGCTGGACGAACGAGGTACGCTGTCTATACCATCTGAATCATTACCGCTGGCCGCTGCTCAAGCGCCTGCATGCGCTCAAGCGCCGCCATGGCGACGCCGAGGCGGCGCGGCCCGCAACACATCTGGAGTAACCATGTATCTCGAAGAAGTCAAAGCCGTTCTCGTCGACGTATTGAACCTGGGGGACGCCGGCCGCGCGCTGGACGCCGGTTCGCCGCTGCTGGGCGCCCTGCCCGAGCTCGATTCGATGGCCGTCGTCAGCGTCATCGCCGCGCTCGAGGACCGCTTCGGCATCGTCGTCGACGACGACGACATCAGCGCCAGCACCTTCGCCACGCTGGGCAGCCTGGCCGCGTTCGTGGCCGACAAGTCGGACCAATGACGAGCGCGCCGCGGCAGCCGGGCGCCGAGCCGCTGTTCCTGCGGCGCGGCGACGGCTATCGCTTCTGCCTGTTCCATGCGCCGGCCGGGGCCTGCCGGGCGGCCGTCCTGTACATCCATCCGTTTGCCGAAGAGATGAACAAGGCGCGCCGCATGGCGGCCCTGCAGGCGCGCGCCCTGGCCGCCGACGGCGTCGCCGTGCTGCAGCTCGACCTGCACGGCTGCGGCGACAGCAGCGGCGACTTCGGCGACGCGCGCTGGGATGCCTGGCTGGACGACATCGCCCATGCGGCCAACTGGCTGCGCACGCACAGCGGACAGCCGGTCGCCCTGTGGGGATTGCGCCTGGGCGCGCTGCTCGCCCTGGAAGCCGCCGTGCGCGACGCGCGCATTACGCGCCTGCTGCTGTGGCAACCGGTGCTGAGCGGTACCGCCTTCCTCACCCAGTTCCTGCGCCTGCGCGTGGCCGGCGACATGCTGGGTGGAGAAACGGACGGCGGCGGCACCAAGGCCTTGCGCGGCGCGCTGGCTGGCGGCGACAGCCTGGAAATCGCCGGCTACACACTGGCGCCGGCGCTGGCGCAAGCGCTGGACGCCGCCGATGCCGCGCGCCTGCAGCCTTCCTGCCCCGTGCACTGGATCGAGGTGGCATCCGGCGCCGGACGCGATCCGGGACCGGCCACGGCCCGCCTGGCGGCACGCTGGCGCGACGCCGGCGTCGACCTGCAGCTGCAGGTGGTGGAAGGCGAACCGTTCTGGGCGACCCAGGAAATCGCCGAATGCCCGGCGCTGCTGCAGCCATCGCTGCAGGCATTGCGGGAGCACCACCATGCATGAGGAAAGCGCACTGCGCTTCACGTGCGGCGGCGAGCACCTGTTCGGCATCCTCAGCGTGCCGGCCGCTTCGGCTTCTGCTTCGGCTGCGGCTGCGACTGCGACTGCGGCCGCGCCCGGATCGCGCGGCGTGCTGATCGTCGTCGGCGGACCGCAATACCGCGCCGGCAGCCACCGCCAGTTCGCCCTGCTGGCACGCAGCCTGGCCGATGCCGGCATTCCCGTCATGCGCTTCGACTACCGCGGCATGGGCGACAGCGAAGGCGCCATCCGCGACTTCGAGGCCGTGCAGGCCGACGTGCGCGCCGCGCTCGACGCCTTCTTCGGCGCACAGCCGCAACTGCGCGAGGTCGTCCTGTTCGGCTTGTGCGACGGCGCCGCCGCCTCGGTCCTGTACGCCGGCAGCGATGCGCGCGTGCGCGGCCTGGTCCTGCTCAATCCCTGGGTGCGCACCGAGGCCGGACAGGCGCGCGCCACCGTCAAGCACTACTATGCGGCGCGTCTGGCCGATGCCGGGTTCTGGCGCAAGCTGGCCAGCGGCCGGGTCGACCTGGGCGCGGCGCTGCGCTCGGCATTCTCCAACCTGCGCGCCATGCTGGCGCCGCGGCGCGCGCCGGAAGCATCCCTGCCCGAGCGCCTGCATGCGGGACTGAGCCGCTTCGACGGCCGCGTGCTGCTGATCCTGAGCGGCGCCGACCTGACGGCCCAGGAATTCGCCGACGTGGCGGGCACGCCCGAGTGGCGCCGCCTGCTGTCGAATGGACGCGTGACGCGCCACGACCTGGACGGCGCCGACCACACGTTCTCGCGCCGCGCCTGGCACGAAGCGATGTGCGGCTGGACCCGCGACTGGATGCGCGCATGGTGAAGCGCGTCCTGATGGTCGCCTTCCACTTCCCGCCGCAGCGGGGCAGCAGCGGCATCCAGCGCACGCTGAAGTTCGTGCGCCACCTGCCCGCCCTCGGCTGGCAACCGCTCGTGCTCAGCGCCCATCCGCGCGCCTACGAGGACACGGGCGACGACCAGCTCGGCGAAATCCCCGACGGCGTGCCGGTGCGACGGGCCTTCGCGCTCGACAGCGCGCGCCACCTGGCGCTGCGCGGCCGCTATCCCGGCTGGTTCGCGCTGCCCGACCGCTGGGTCACCTGGTTGCTGGGGGCCGTCCCGGCCGGACTGGCCCTGGTGCGCCGGATGCGCCCGCAGGCGCTCTGGTCGACCTATCCTATCGCCACGGCCCACCTGGTCGGACTGGCGCTGCACCGCCTGACGGGCCTGCCGTGGATCGCCGACCTGCGCGACCCGATGCTGGACGACAGCCATCCCAGCGGACGCCTGCGCCGCGCCGCCGCGGCCTGGGTCGAGGCACGCACGGTACGCCATTGCACGCGCGCGGTCGTCACCACGCCCGGCGCCCTGCGCACCTACCGCGCGCGCTATCCCGACCTGCCGCCGGAGCGCTTCCGCCTGATCGAGAACGGCTACGACGAAGCGAGTTTCGCCGGCCTGGCGCCGGCTGCCATGGATGGCGGCGACGCGCGCATCACGCTGCTGCACAGCGGGATCGTGTACCCGTCCGAACGCGATCCAGTGCCGCTGTTCCGCGCGCTGGCAAGCCTGCAGCAAGTAGGCCGCATCGGCCCGGCCGATTTCCGGCTGCTGCTGCGCGCGCCCGTGCACGACGCGCTGCTGGCCGAGCTGGCGCAGGCGCACGGCATCGCCGCGCTGGTCGAGATTGCGCCGCACCTGCCCTATCGCCAGGCCCTGTCGGAAATGCTGGCCGCCGATGCGCTGCTGGTGCTGCAGGCGTCCAACTGCAACGCGCAGGTGCCGGCCAAGCTGTACGAATACCTGCGCGCCGGCCGTCCGATCCTGGCGCTGACGGATCCCGCCGGCGATACCGCGGCTGTCCTGCGCCGCTGCGGCATCGACACGATGGCGCCGCTCGACGACAGCGCCGCGATCGGCGCCGCCATCGAACGGCTCATCGGATTGGTCAAGAACGGGACGGCGCCGCGCGCGCCGCAGCAGGAAGTGCGCGCCGCCGAGCGCGGCGCGCGCGCCGCTCAGCTGGCGTCGCTGCTGGACGAGGCGGTGGCGGAAGCGGCGGCCGGCGCCAGGCAGGCCGCGAAGTCGTCGAAGGCGCCGTAGGCCGGCACCGCGGCACGCGGACGGCCGCACAGGTCGGAGCGCAGCGCTTGCCGTCCGTCGCGCAGCGGCGCCGCCGAACGCCAGCCCAGGTCGCCGCCGTCGGCATCGCGGAACAGGCTGCGCACCGGATGGCGCCCCACGTACGACCACGCCAGCGCCGTGCTGCGGTTGTCGCCCAGGTGCAGCACGCCGTCGTTGCGGCTGCCGATCGGCCCGTCGACCAGGTTGCCGCTCACCTCGGCGCTGCTGGCGGCGAAGCGCACGTCGATGCCGGCCGTGTCGAGCAGCGTATTGTGCTCGATGCGGCTGGCCGAGGCATTGTTCAGGTAGATGCCGACGTCGGAGCACGATGCAATGAGGTTGTCGCGCACGATGCCGCCCTGCTGCTCGACGATGCATTGCCGATCGCGGCAATACGGCTTGCCGGTCGCGCCGCCGCCCAGCGACAGGCCGACGCGCTGGCCCGGCAGGCCGCGCAGGCGTTGCTCGCACCACACCACGTTGCGCTCGAACAGGGTGCGCTCGCCCGCGCCCTTGGCGAATGCGCCGTAGCTGATGCCGTCGCCGCCGGCCTTGACGAAGTCGCTGATCAGGTTGCCCCGGACGATCCAGTCGCTGGCCGCCACCAGGTCGATCGGCGTGACCGGGTTGGCCGTCCTGCGCGCATGCGTATTGCTCAGCGTATTGCCTTCGACGAGGCCGTGGTCAGGAAAGGCGCCCTTGTCGCCGTTGATCTTGAGGTGGGCGTTGAAGTCGAGGATGGTGTTGTTGACGGCCGCGAAATGGGCACCCTCGCCCACCACGTGGAACGCGTGTTCGCAGCGGCTGTCGTCGCCGCACACGCCGCGGATGGTCAGGTTCTCGAAGCGCCAGTAGGGCGCGGCGACGACGAAGCCCTCGACCGCCGCGAACTCGATCACGACGGTGCCCGGCTGCTGGGCGCGCACCGTGACGGGCATGCCGGCCGCACCCGGGCGGTTCGCATACAGCGTGCGGTTGAAGCGGTAGGTACCGGGCGCGAAGGTGATGACGTCGCCCGGCGCGGCGCCGGCCAGCGCGCGTTGCGCCTGTTCCGGCGACAGCACGAGCTGCGCGTTGGCGCCTCCGTCCCCGCCGGCGGGCCGCGGCTGGGCGCCGACCGTCAGGGGCGGCAACACGACGGGGTTCTGTGCGCCGCGGTCGAGCGTGCGCAGCGTGGCGCCGGCCCAAGCGCCGGTTCCCGTGATTAGGGCGTTATGGCCGCTGCTGCGCTTCTCGACGTACGGCGCCAGGGCGCGCGGCGCGATGCCGCGCGATTCCAGCAGCGCCAGCACCCCGGCGACGCCTGCCAGTCCGAGCGCGACGGCCAGGCCGGCGTAGCGGAACACGGGCCTCATGCGGACGTCTTGATGCCGTGCCGTCCCATCAGGTCGTACATGGTCGGCCGGCTGATGCCCAGCATCTCGGAGGCCTTGACGATGTTGCCGTCGGTGCGCGCCAGCGCCTTCACGATGGCCTTGTATTCGGCCTCGTCGCGCACCTGGCGCAGGTTCAGCGGTTCTTCCTGCGCTTCGGTATCGGGCAGGCCGAGGTCGTCGGCGACGATGGTGTTCCCGTCGGCCATGATGACGGCGCGCTTGATGCAGTTCTCCATCTCGCGCACGTTGCCGGGCCAGGCATAGGCCTCGATCGCGGCGATCGCGTCCGGCGCGAAGTGCAGCGAGGCGCGCGCTTCCTGGGCGCAGAACTTGTTCTTGAAGTGGTGCGCGAGCAGCGCGGCGTCGCCTTCGCGCTGGCGCATCGGCGGGATCGTCACGACGATCTCGGACAGGCGGTAGTACAAGTCCTCGCGGAAGCGTCCCTGCGCGCACAATTCCTTGAGCTTCTGGTGGGTGGCGCAGACGATGCGCACGTCGACGGGAATCTCTTCGTGGCCGCCGATGCGCTCGATCACGCGCTCCTGCAGGAAGCGCAGCAACTTGGCCTGCAGCGGCATCGGCAGGTCGCCCACTTCGTCGAGGAAGAAGGTGCCGCCGTGCGCCAGCTCGACCTTGCCCTTGGTCTGCTTGGCGGCGCCCGTGAAGGCGCCCTTTTCGTAGCCGAACAATTCGCTCTCGAGCAGGTTTTCCGGAATCGCCGCGCAGTTGATCGCCATGAAGCGTTCCTTGGCGCGCGGCGAGATCGCGTGCACGGCGCGCGCCAGCACTTCCTTGCCGGTGCCCGATTCGCCCAGCAGCATCACGGAGGCCGAGGTCGGCGCCACCTTCTCGACGGTGCGGCAGACCTTCAGCATGCCGGGGTCGCGCGAGATGACGCCGGCCAGCGGCGAATCCGCCTGCGACTGCTGCATGCGGCGGTTTTCCTGCTGCAGGTTGTGCAGGAAGAAGGCGCGCTGGATCACCAGGTTCAGCACCTCGGGGTCGACCGGCTTCTGGTGGAAATCGTAGGCGCCCATGCCGATCGCCTTGACGGCATTGTTGTGGTCCTGGTTGCCGGTCAGGACGATCACGCGCGTGTCCGGCGCCAGCGCCAGGATCTGCTGCAGCGTGGCCAGGCCTTCGGTCGAACCGTCCGGATCGGGCGGCAGGCCCAGGTCCATGGTGACCACGGCCGGTTCGTGGCGGCGGATCTGCGCCAGCGCCGCCTCGCGGTCGCCGGCCACCACCACCTCGTACGCATCCAGGCTCCAGCGCAACTGCTTCTGCAGGCCGGGATCGTCTTCGATGATCAGGAGTTTCGGTTTCGCTTGTGTCATGGATTCTCTTTCAGGCGGTCGTCACGGCAGCGTGCTCGCGTTGCCGCGGCAGGACGACCTTGAAGGTGGTGCCCGCACCGGGCTGGCTGCGCACGTCCATCGTGCCGCCCAGTTCATTGATGTATTCGCGGCTCTCGAACACGCCGATGCCCATGCCGGCCGACTTGGTCGACTCGAACGGTTTGAACAGGCGCTCGCGGATGAATTCCTCGCTCATGCCGGCGCCGGTATCGGTGATCTCGACCTGCACCGCATCCGCACCCGCGTCCGCGGGCCGGCCGACGCGCACCAGCACCTGGCCGTCGCGCGGCGTGGCCTCGATCGCGTTCTGGATCAGGTGGCCGAGCACGCGCTCGAGGCGCTCGCGGTCGGCCACGACCATCAGGTCCGGCACCTCGACCAGCAGTTGCGGATGGGGCTCGAAGGCGCTCTTCATGGCCAGCGCCTGGCGCACTACCTGGTCCAGCGCCAGCGGGCGCGGCTTCTCGGCATTCTCCGTGCGGCCCAGCTTCTGCAGCATCATCTTCATCTTCTGCACCGAGTGATCGAGGGTCTCGAGCATGTCGCGCTGGAATTCCGGATTGTCCTTGTGCTTCTCGGCGTTGGCATTCATCAGCGACAGCTGGGCCACCAGGTTCTTCAGGTCGTGCACGACGAAGGTCGACATGCGGTTGAAGGACTCGAACTGGCGCGCCACCATCAGCGCATTGGCGGCATCGTCCTGGGCCAGGTGGCTGGCGGCCTGGCTGCCGGCGATCTCGAGCAGGTCGATGATTTCCCAGTTCAGCTGCAGGGGGCTGCGCGCGCGCTGCAGCACGACGAAGCCGAACAGTTTTTCCTGCAGCATCAGCGGCACGACCAGCCAGCGGCGCGGCATCTCGAGCACCCAGTCGGGCACGGCGAGGCCTTCGTATTTCTCGGGCCGCTCGACGTATTCGTCCAGGTCGATCACCCACTGGGTGCTTTCGAGGAACTGGCAGAACGGCGAGTCGGCCGCCTCGGTCGTGCCGCCGTCCGCCCCCTGCCAGCGCGCGCGCGGCTCGAAGCGGCCGCCGTCGCCGCGCTGCCAGAGCACGCCGCCGGGACTCTCGACCAGCGCCGCCAGCGCCTGGATGGCGCGCTCGCCGAGGTTCGGGCCGCGTCCGGACAGCGTGCGCGTGAAGCGCATCCATTCCTCGCGGTAGTCGTAGTTGTAGCGGTAGAAGTGCTTGCTGATCGAGACCCGCAGCCAGGAGCGCGCGCTGCCCGAGAACAGGATCACGCCCAGCAGGCAGACGGCGCCGAACAGGAAGCCGGTCTGCATCACCGAGCCCCAGCTGCCGCCGAAGTAGCGCAGGTAGTAGCCGACCGTGCCCATGGCCAGCAGGTAGACGGCGGAACCGAACAGCGCGGCCGAATGGAACACCACGCGGCGCGACACCGCGAACGAGGTGTTCCAGGAACGGCGCCGCGCGATCGACGCGGCCAGCAGCGGCACGGTCAGCGCATTGATCACGCCGCGCGCCGTCCACAGGTCGGGATTCAGTTCGCGGAACAGCATGGTGTTGCTGTACATATAGAAGTCGTAGGCGAACATGCCGCCGATGCCCAGGCAGGCGAACTTGATCGCCCAGCGCTCGATGATCGTCTTGTTGCGGTACAGCTGTTCGACCAGCAGCATGCCGTACACGGCGAGGCCCATGTAGCCGGCCAGGATCGGCACGCCGAAGGCATGCAGGAAGCCGCCGTTCCAGCCGGCGGCGACGATGGCCGCCAGCAGCACCAGGTACATCGCCAGCGCCAGCAGCAGGCTGGGACGCAGCGCCGTCAAGCGGCGCGGGCTGCCGTCGGCCGGCGCGTCGCGCCACCAGTGGCCCAGCAGCGCCACCAGGAACAGCGACCAGGCGCCGTCGCGCAGCACTTCGAGGACCGCGGCCGTGGTGCTCCACAGCGCCCCGTCCGCCGCATTCCAGGTCAGCACGCCCGCCCAGGCGGAGGTCGTCAGGCAGGCGGCCGACAGCGTGACGCGCTGGGCGCGGCCGCGCCAGCCCGCCAGGACCGGCAAGCCCAGGGCCAGGAAGCCGATGGCGGCCAGCGCATAACTGGAAGCGGCGATATTGGTCACGATGCTGTGCACGATTGACGGGGGATCCGCGCCGGCCCTGGCGGGCGGCGCGGGGCGGGAATCAGCGTCCGCTGCGGAACAGGACGACCTTCAGGGTGTCGATCAGGATCAGGACGTCGAGGAACAGGCTGTTGTTCTTCACGTAGTACAGGTCGTACTGCAGCTTCTGCAGCGCGTCTTCGGCCGAGGAACCGTAGCCGTAGCGCACCTGGGCCCAGCCGGTGATGCCCGGCTTGACGCTGTGGCGCACGTTGTAATACGGGACCACTTCGATCAGCTGCTCGACGAAGTACTGGCGCTCCGGACGCGGGCCGACGAACGACATCTCGCCCTTGAACACGTTGAGGATCTGCGGCAGCTCGTCGATGCGGGTCTTGCGCATGAAGTTGCCGACGCGGGTGATGCGCGGGTCGTTCTGCTGCGCCCACTGCGGCTTGCCGCCCTTTTCCGCATCGGTGCGCATGCTGCGGAATTTATGCACGCGGAAGATGTTGCCGTCTTCGCCGACCCGCTCCTGCGAATAGAACACGGGACCGCCGTCTTCCAGCTTGACGGCCAGCGCGGCCGCCAGCATGACCGGGAAGGTCAGCAGCAGGATGATCATGCTGCATACCAGGTCGAAGCAGCGCTTCATGAAGGCGCGCACGAAGCTCTGGTCGAAGCCGCCGCCGAACACCAGCCACGAAGGCTGCAGCGAGTCGACGCGGATCTGGCAGGTTTCGCGCTCGAAGAAGGTGGCGGCATCGGTGACGCGAATGCCCTGCAGCTTGCACTCGAGGAGTTCCTTGATCGGGAAGCCGCCGCGTCGGTTCTGCACCGCGACCACGATTTCCTCGGCATTCTGCTTGCGCGCCAGCGCCACCAGGCTTTCGCCTTCGCGCGACTGCAGCAGGCTGGCGGGTGGCACGCACAGTTCCTCGGTCGGGGTCTGGACGAAGCCGGTGATGTTGTAGCGGTGGTAGCTGCCGCTCTGCTGCGCCAGGTCGCTGCACTCCTTGGCCAGCGGACCGCTGCCGAGGAAAAGGATGCGCGTCTGCAGGAAGCGCAGCTCAGAACTCTTGAAGAACACCATGCGCGCGGTCGCGATGCCGACGCCGGCGATGCCGAACACCAGGGCCAGGATGCCGCGCCCGAAGTACAGGTCCGGGGCAACGTAGAACACCAGGGTCAGGATCAGGAAGCCCATCAGGAACGAGGGCATCAGCTTCAGGAACAGCGGGTTGCGCAGGCCTTCGTTGAAGTCGAGCTGGTACATGCCCATCGCGCTCATGCTGAAGATGATGACGGCAGCAAAGGCGATGGCGGAGGTGAAGAAGTGGTCGAGGTTGTCGATGTTCGTCAGGCTCACGGGCTGGCCGAGGTCGATGAAGCGCACCGCGGCGCCGACGTAGGCCGCGCCGAGCAGCACCAGCAGTTCGACGAACAAGAGGACGAATACGATTTTCGAAACGTAGTGATTGGCGATCCTAAGCACGATGGTCTCCTGGATTTCTTATGACGCGGGCGCGGCGCCGCTTGCGCGCTGCTGTTTCGCGAAGTCCTCGACGTACCAGTCCATGGCCTGCTTCAGGCCATCGGCGATGCGGTGGGTAGGGGCGTAGCCGAGCAGGCGCGCCGCCTTCGAGATATCGGCCTGGGAATGGCGCACGTCGCCCTTGCGGAAGTCGACGTGCACGGGCGTGTGCCCGGACACGTGGGGGAAGCGCGTTCCCAGTTCGGCGCGCATCATCTCGTACAGCTGGTTCAGCGTGGTGCGGTCGCCGAGGGCGACGTTGTAGACCTGGCTCGCTGCTTCGGCCGGCGCCGTCGCGGCCAGCAGGTTGGCCTGCACCACGTTGTCGATATAGCAGAAGTCGCGGCTGGTCTCGCCGTCGCCGTTGATGCGCAGCTCCTCGTTGCGGATCAGGGCGGCCACCCATTGCGGGATCACGGCGGCATAGGCGCCATTCGGATCCTGGCGCGGACCGAACACGTTGAAATAGCGCAGGCCCACCGCCTCGACGCCGTAGGCGCGGCCGAACACGTCGGCATACAACTCGTTGACGTACTTGGTCACGGCATACGGCGACAGCGGCTTGCCGATCTGGTCCTCGACCTTCGGCAGTCCCGGATGGTCGCCGTAGGTCGAGCTGGAGGCGGCGTAGACGAAGCGCTTGACCTTGGCGTCGCGCGCGGCCACCAGCATGTTGAGGAAGCCGGTGATATTGGTATCGTTGGTCGCTTGCGGATCGGCGATCGAACGCGGCACCGAGCCGAGGGCAGCCTGGTGCAGCACGAAATCGACGCCGTCGCAGGCGCGCGCGCAATCCTCGGTGGAACGGATATCGCCTTCGATGAAGCGGAAATTGGCCCAGGCGGACGCGCCCGCGAGCTGTTCGACCTGGTCGAGATTGTGCCGGTGCCCGGTCGCGAAGTTATCGAGGCCGGTCACGCGCTGGTTCAATGCGAGCAGGGCCTGCACCAGGTTCGAACCGATGAAACCGGCGGCGCCGGTCACCAGCCAGTGGTAGCTGTGCTGGCGCAACTGCTGTTGGACTTCTTGGATCTTGTTCACGTTTCGGGACACTTTGCTAATCGCGCGGACGCGGTGTCGGCACCGCGCCGGTACTGCCGTTGTCCGCGTCATCCGCGCGGCGCGAACTGCGCCGCGCGGATAGCGGTACTTCGAAGCAGGTCGTTCTTACAGGCGCCAGACGCAGTAGCCGGCTTCGCTGATCGCCTTCGGGTCGAATTGCGACTTGACGTCGATGAAGCAGCCGCCGTCGTTGAGCTTCTGCTGGAAGTCGACCAGCGAGCGCGCCAGGATTTCCTTGTGGGCGACGGCCACCACCAGCGCATCCGCCTTCGGCAGGTCGTCCCACGACTCGAGCTTGATGTTGTACTCGTGCTTGGCCTCGTCGGCATCGGCGACCGGGTCGTAGACGTGCACTTCGCAGCCGTAGGATTCCAGTTCGTGGACGATGTCCGCGACCTTCGAGTTGCGCAGGTCCGGGCAGTTTTCCTTGAAGGTCAGGCCGACCACGTTGACCTTCGACCCCTTGACGTGGAATCCCGACGAGATCATCGACTTGACGGTCTTCTCGGCCACGAACTTGGCCATGCCGTCGTTGATGCGGCGGCCGGCCAGGATCACCTGCGGGTGATAGCCGATCATCTCGGCCTTGTGGGTGAGGTAGTACGGATCGACGCCGATGCAGTGGCCGCCCACCAGGCCCGGGCGGAACGGCAGGAAGTTCCATTTCGTACCGGCGGCCTTCAGCACCTCGAGGGTATCGATGCCGACCTTGTCGAAGATGATCGCCAGTTCGTTCATCAGCGCGATGTTCAGGTCGCGCTGGGTGTTCTCGATGACTTTCGCGGCCTCGGCCACCTTGATGCTGGAGGCGCGGTAGACGCCGGCGGTGATCACCGACTCGTACAGCGCGGCGATGCGCTCGAGCGATTCGTCGTTATCGCCCGACACCACTTTGAGAATGGTGGTCAGCGTGTGTTCCTTGTCGCCCGGGTTGATGCGCTCCGGCGAGAAGCCGACGTGGAAGTCCTGCTTCCATTTCAGGCCCGAGTGCTGCTCCATGATGGGGATGCAGACTTCCTCGGTGGCGCCCGGGTAGACGGTCGACTCGAACACGACGGTAGCACCGCGCTTCATGTGCTGGCCGACGGTCTTGCTGGCGCCGGCGAGCGGGGTGAAATCGGGATTGTGGGCGATGTCCACCGGGGTCGGCACGGCCACCACGATGTAATCGGCCTTTGCCAGTGCGGACGGATCGGTCGTCACTTCCAGATGCTGCGCCGCCTTCAGCTGTTCGGTCGAGACTTCGCCGGTCGGATCGATGAATCGTTTGTAGTTCTCGATCTTGGTGGCGGACAAATCGAAACCGATCGTTTTCGTCTTCTTGCCGAACTCGACGGCGAGGGGCAGACCGACATAGCCCAGGCCAACTACCGCGACGACTTCATCTGCTTTCATATTGCGACCCGTTTTTAGAAAATTTTTTTGCAATTGTGCCAACATTCAATATAGCATGGAAACACAACAGCACTCAACAAACGACATCCTGTTTGTCTGTAAAAACAACAAGTTGCCGCACGATCAATACCAAATGGTTAATATGTGCAAGCCGGTTTTTCGCCCGTGCCCAAGCGGGCGCGGCACTGATCTCCACCGTTGCAACCTGGCGGTCAGGTGAGACCGACGTGCCGGCATGGCGCCGCCTGTCTACCCGAACCACTCGCGAAGCGGCTGGAGTAGCCGCTCCTTATAGAGAGTGGATGAAATTTTAGCATTTTCTAAATTTCAAGTTTCTTACATGTTATATCGTGCGCGTTTCATTTAGGACACGAATATGTGTTATCACAACTTTTAGAAAACTTATGACAGCGCCACAGGACCAAGTATTGTAAATTTGTACATTTCCCGCAGATACTACCAATGTCATTTCAACAAGTCTAGTAACTTCTCAGGCGTGCGCAGGGAGTGCGCGGTGCCGCGACGGCATGGAGACAAGCGAAACCAGGGAAGGGGAATGATCTTGGCGGAAATAGAAAAGACCGCCTAGACTGACATTGAACAGGACAACGGGAACAGATGAGATGAATCAGGAGGGGGTGGCGCGGCTGGCTGGGATCGAACCAGCGACCCTTGGCTTCGGAGGCCAATACT
>CAUSCY010000012.1:0-119817 GCA_963529995.1 uncultured Massilia sp.
GATGTCCAGGCTCTCAACTAACCGAAACAACCTCTTGCAACTTCACATCTAGCGCCTTGCGGATCGCCGTCTCGGCATCCGGTGCCACCGCCGCGGCCACGGCCAGCGGCACGAAGCCGCCGTCGTGGCGCGCCACGGCCATCACGGCCGGGATGCCGGTCTCGTTGGCGATGTCGACCAGGTGCACGCGGTAGCCGACGGCCTCGAAGCGTTCGACCAGGTCGAGATTGGCGGCCGACAGCGTGTCGCGCCGGATGCGCGGCCGCGTGAGCCGCGCCTGCCACGTGATCATGAAGCAGTCGCGCTCCACGACTTCGCACAACGCACCGATGGCGCTTTCCGCCAGGCTGCAGTGGCAGGACAGGCCGGTGGAGATGGGCTGCACGATCGGCGTCTCTTCCCCGCCCTGGTAGAAGAAATAGGGCACGTAGACCATCGCCGCCGGCACGTGCACCGTGGCGCCGGAGGTCAGGTCGCGCGCGGGCGCCCAGCGCACGGGGGAATCGGCTCGGAACGGATCGAACATGAAGCCGGGATACGCGTACTGGGCCGGCGCGTACAGCGCGAAGCGCGACGGCGGCACGCAGTCGAACGGCGCGTCGGCAAACGACGACAGCGGGAACGCGTCCTTGTCGTAGATGGCGGCGCAATAGCGCTCGATCGCCTCGCCGATGGCCTTGGCCAGCGCCATCTCGCGGGTCGTCGCGGCGCCGCCGCCGACGGCGAAGTTGCGGTATTCGCCGAACGCTTCCGTGTTGGCGGCGCTGCAGTTGTAGCGGAAGAAGCGCGGCGAATCGATCTCGGACGGGTGTTCGCGCACCTCCTTGACGATGCCCGTGCGGGCGTCGAGGATGGCGGGCAGGGCGTCGGCCAGGCGCGCCAGCGGGGCGGTGGTGTCAATCTTCATGGTGGCCCACCGTTGCGCGGATCTCGTCCCAGGCCTCGGCGGAGGTCAGCTGGCGGTGGATGTTGACGAGCGGACGGTGTGCGAGACCGCTGCAGACGGCGCAGCGCGGCGCCTTGAGCACCTTGCGGCGGGTCATGCTGCCGGCCAGCAGGTCCAGCTCGCACAGGGTGCCGACTTCCCACTGGATGTCGTTCCTGAACTTCACGAGGTCGAAGGCGGCCACCGCCGCCAGCGCCTGCAGCATCGCCGGGTGCCAGGCGACGGTCGCCTGGCCCTGGAACGCATGGCGTTCGGCGATGCGGCGCTCGGCGTAACCGGCGCTGTGCGAATTCTGGCGCGCCTGCAGGCAGGCGAAGCACGCCGTCTCCTGCGGGATCACGAGCGGGCCGGCATAGCCGACGAAATTCTGCAACAGCGCCGGATAGAAGGCGGGCGACGGCGAAGGCGTTCCAGCGCTCGAGCAGGAAGGCGCTGCCGAATTCCGAGGCGGCGACGACGAAGCCGTAGCGTCCCGGCGCATCGATGGCCTCGTCCTCGGCGACGATGCGTTGCGCGCGCTCGGCCCAGAAGCCGGGCAGCAGGCGCTGGTCGTCGCCGAAGGCCGCGGCGTCGCGCAGCATCGGGTCGTCGACGACCGCGTAGTTGTCCAGGCCTTCGTCTTCCAGGGCCTGCAGCAGCAGCCCGTTCAGGCGGTTGATGCCGGCGAACAGCCAGGTCGTGTCGTTCAGCACGCGCGCCACGTCCGCCTGGTGCTTGTTGAAGTGCCAGTAGAAGATGTCCTGCGGCGACTCGTGGCCCTGTGCCGGGGCGTCGCCGTGCGCCACCAGGAAGCCTTTGCGGACGAGGTGGTCGAGCAGGCTGGCGACGAGGGGCCGCGCCGGTGCCGCGAACAGTTCCTGCAGGTCGGCGCTGCTGCGCGGCGCCTGTCGCAGCGCCTTTTGGACGACGCGCAGCACGAGCAGCACGTCGCTGCCGGGGATGAGCGTCTGGACGGCGCCCCGCTTGAGGATCACGCCATCGTCCTGCGCGATGTCCTGGATGGGGAGCATTGCCAGCTTGTCGGTCGTGTTCATCCTGGAATCCCAATGAAAGTTCAGCGAAAGCCAATTCCACGCCGCCCGGGTAGCGTGGAACCCCGAAGACCGCGCGCCGGCGTCAGGCGGCGCGGATCACCGCCACGGCCGTGCAGCAGCACGCCGGCGTGCAGGTGCAGCAGCAGCTGGCGCCGACGACCGGCGACGTCGACGAGCCGTGCAGGCTATGCCTGCTGAAGGCTTCCTCGATCGACACCAGGTCGCGCGGCGTCAGGTGTTCCGTGCGCGCCGTGTGGTTCTTCCACGCCAGCGCGTACAGGTCGCCTTCCAGCAGCCGGCTGGCCGCGGACGTCAGCAGCGATACGTCGTTACCCTCCAACAGTTGGGTGATCGGCGTATTGAAGTTTTCGACATCGGAAAAGATAGCCATGCCATACCTCCATGAGATGAAGACTGCGTGCCTCGCAAGAACAACGCAGCGGATCGGTCGATCCATGTCCATGCTAGGTGTCAGGCGAGCTCAGCCTTTAACCCAGTCGGCATACGGCAGGCATGGCGATTGACGGGGCGCAGAGGTGCGACCCGTCCTTGCTAGGGGAACGCAAGACGATGAATCGGAGAAAAGGTTCAGGCGGCGAGCGCCGCCCAGGCCAGGCTGGCCCAGCCGGCCAGCAGCGCCAGACCGCCGAGCGGCGTGACGGCGCCCAGCCACTTGCGGCCGGTCAGGGCGAGGATGTACAGCGAGCCGGAAAACACGACCGTGCCGAGCACGAACAGGATGCCGGCCGCCTGCAGCGCGCCCGGCGCCAGGCGGCTGGCTGCCGCCCCGCCGCCGACCAGTGCCAGCGCGTGGTAGTGCTGGTAGCGCACGCCGATCTCGAACACGGCCAGCATGTCGGCGCCGAGGCGCTTGCGCAGGCCGTGCGCGCCGAAGGCGCCGAGGCCCACGCCGACGAAGGCGGAAACGGCACCGGCGGCGATCAAGAGGCGGTCGAGGGAAACGTGGTCCATGCCGTGATGATAGCCGATCAGCCTGCAGTGCCGGCGGCACGCTGCGTGCGGGCGACGTCGACGTCCTCCTGCGCGCGCCGGATGAAGGCGGCGCAGGCGTCGGGATTCGTTATCGGCAGCATGTGGCCGCCGTCGACGAGGTCCAGCCGGGCGCCCGCTACCTTGGCGACGAGCTCGCGGCCATTGGCTTGCCACGACAGGATGCGGTCGTCGCGCCCGTACAGCACGCTGACGGGCAGGCGCAGCGCGTGCCAGCGCTCCTGCAGCTGCGGCAGGCAGCCGGGCAACGCCTGCAGGTCGAGGGAGGCGGACAGGAAGGCTTCCGGACGCAGGCCGAGCAGGGCGCCGCCGCGGGTGCCGAAATCGGCCGGTGGCGACTCCGGTCCGAACACCTGGTCAAGCGTTGCGCGGCCGTGGCGGATCGATGAGGGCACGGCCAGCGTCCACGCCAGCAGGCGACGCAGGCCCGCCGAGCGCACCGTCAGGCCGGCGAACACGGGCGGCACCGCGTCCAGCATGCGCGTGAGCGGCGCGATCAGCGCCAGGCCGCCCACGTGCTGCGGATATTCCAGCGCCAGCGTCAAGGCGACGGCCCCGCCGAGCGAATGGCCGACCACCAGCGGCTGCCGCAGCCCCAGGTGCTCGATCAGCGCGGCCAGCGCCGCCGCCTGCTGCGACAGCCCGGCGCAGGCGTCGTCCGCGCGCGCGGAATGTCCCGAGCCGGGGCGGTCGACGGCGATGACGCGGAAATCGCGCTCCAGGCGGCCGGCGATGCCGTAGGTGTAGTGCGAGAGCTGGGCGGCCAGGCCGTGGATCATCAGGACCGGCGCGCCCTGTCCGCTCTCGTGGAAGTGGATGCGCGCGCCCGGCACGTCGACGAAGCGGCCCTTGGGCGGTAGCAGGGCCGTCACCTTCGCGCGCACGTACAGGGTGAACAGGAACAGCCCGAGGACGCCGGCCAGGGCCAGCGCCGCCACGGTCGCCAGGATGGTCGTTGCGGTCATGATGGTGTCATCGCTTTCTTCAACAGGTTCCAGTAGCCGACCGGTGCCAGCCGTTCCAGCCAGGCCGCGGCGCGGGCGTCGCCGCCCACCAGGATACGCGAACGGCGCCGTTCGATGCCGCGCACGATCCGTTCCCCCGCTTCTTCCGGGGGCATGCGCAGCACGGATTCCATGGCCTTGCGGCCGCGTGCCACCTCGTCGGCCGGAGCGTCCGCCGGGACGCGTGCGTTGCGGGCGATCGACGTGGCCACCCCGCCGGGATGCACGACCGTCACGTCGACCGTGCTGCCGTCCAGTTCGTGGCGCAGCGCGTGCGAGAAGCCGCGCAGCGCGAACTTGCTGGCCGCGTAGGCCGTCTGCCCCGGCGGCGCGATGATGCCGAAGATGCTCGAAATATTCACGATGCGGGCGTCGTCGCTCGCGTGCAGCAGCGGCAGGAAGGCGCGCACGAGCCGTACGGGACCGGCGAAATTCACTTCCATGAGCCAGTCGAAGTCGTGCTCGGCCACCTGCTCGAACGTGCCGCCCAGCGCCACGCCCGCATTGTTGATCAGCAGGTCGACGCGCCCGTGGGATACCATCGCTTCCTGCGGAAAGGCGGCGACGGCGGCACGCTCGGCCACGTCGAGCCGGTGCACGGTCGCACGCACGCCGTGGGCCAGCGCCGCGTGCGCGGTGGCGGCAGCCGCCTGGCCGTCGATGTCGGCGAGCGCCAGGTGGCAGCCGCGGCGGGCCAGGGCGAGGGCGGTGGCGCGGCCGATGCCGCCGCCGGCGCCGGTGATGACGGCGACGCGCTTGGTGAGGTTCACGGCAGGTTTCCTTTCGCGCCGAAACGCAGGGTACCGTCGGCCAGGGGGCCGAAGCGGATGGTGAGCATGTCCATCAGGTAGTCCTGGTGCACGCGCCACGGCCGGCGCGTGCCCTGGCGCGGCAGCAGGTGCGCGGCGCGCTGGACGTAGCTGGACGTGAAATCGAGGAACGGCGCCGGCGCCACGGACGGATCGGGCCGGACGACGGCGATGGCGGCGCCCTTGCGGTCCATCCCGCGCAACAGGCGGCAGGCCCAGGCCGCGGTCAGGTCGGCCTTCAGCGTCCACGAGGCATTCGTGTAGCCGAAGGTCAGGATGCAGTTCGGCAGGCCGCTGAGCATCATGCCCTTGTACGACATGGCGCGGTTCGCGTCAAAGGGCACGCCGTCGACGGTGAGCGCGATCCCTCCCAGCAGCCGGATCTGCAGGCCGGTGGCCATGACGACGATGTCGGCACCGAGCCGGCGTCCCGAGCGCAGCACCAGGCCATCCGCCTCGAAGCGTTCGATATGGTCGGTGGCCACCGAGGCGCGGCCGCTCCGGATCGCCTTGAACAGGTCGCCGTCCGGCGCCACGCAGATGCGCTGGTCCCAGGGCCTGTAGGCGGGCGTGAAGTGGGTGTCGACGTCGTAGCCGCGCCCCAGCTGGCGCCTGGCCATCCCGACGATCTTCTGTTTCGCCAGTGCGGGCCTGGCGCGTACGACGCGGTACAGCAGCATGCTCTCGACGATCACGCGCCAGCGCGTGAGCGCATACGCGGCCCGCTCCGGCAGCCGGCGGCGCAGCTTCCGGGCGAATCCGTAGTCGGATGGGCGGCTGACGATATAGGTCGGAGAGCGCTGCAGCATCGTCACGTGGGCGGCACGGGGTGCCATCGACGGTACCAGCGTGACGGCGGTCGCGCCGCTGCCCACCACGACGACCCGCTTGCCGGTCCAGTCCAGGTCCTGCGGCCAGAACTGCGGCTGGACGATCCGCCCGCGGTAGTCGTCCTCGCCGGGAAAGCGCGGGCGGTAGGCCTCGTCGTAGCTGTAGTAGCCGCTGCACAGGTACAGGAAACGGGTGCGCAGCCGGTGCCGTGCGCCGGCGTGCTCCACCTCGACGGTCCAGCAGGCGTCGGGGCTCGACCACGATGCCGAGACGACCTTGTGGTCGAAGCGGATCCGGCGGTCGATGCCGTGGCGGCGCGCCGTATCCTCGATATAGCTGCGGATCGACGGGCCGTCGGCGATCGCCTTGCCGGCGGTCCAGGGCGCGAAGCCGTAGCCGAGCGTGTACATATCGGAGTCGGAGCGCACGCCGGGGTAGCGGAACAGGTCCCAGGTGCCGCCGATCACGGCGCGCGCCTCCAGGATCGCATAGCGCTTGCCGGGGCAATGGCGCTGCAGGTGCCAGGCGGCGCCGATGCCGGAGAGGCCGGCGCCGACGATCAGCACGTCGAGGGTGTCGGGGACGCCTTCCTGCTCGGCGTGCGCGGTGGCCGGATGGGAGGGATGCATGTTGTCTCGGAATCTTGTCTTTGTTGGAACTTGACACTGTATATTGTCACAAATTGAATGACAAGACTCTGTGCGAAAATACTATATGGCTTCTGTTTCAACCCCTTCCCGAACCTACCGGGGCGTACCCCAGGACGAGCGCCGCGCGCAGCGGCGTACCCAGCTCATCGCCGCCGGCGTGGCCGTCTACGGCGAGCGCGGCTACCGCCACGCCACCGTCAAGGCAGTGTGCGAGGCCGCCGGCCTCACCGAACGCTATTTCTACGAGTCCTTCGCCAACAGCGAAGAATTGCTGATCGCCTGCTTCAACCACGTCACCTGTTCGGTGATGGCGGAGATCCTGGAGGCCGCACGCCTGGCCGGCGAGGACCGGATCGCGCGCGTCCGCGCGATGCTGCATACCTACCTGGCGGCGCTGCAGCGCGAGCCCCGTTCGGCGCGCGTGTTCCTGGTCGAGATCCGCGGCGTGAGCCGCGCCGTCGACAAGGCCTTCGACGACGCGCTGCGCGAGATCGGCGATGCGGTGGCCGGTCAGGCGGCGTCGCCGGACATGCCGACCGACCCGCTGCTGCGGGCGGGCATCGTCGGCGGCGTGATCCATATCGCGCTGCGCTGGATCGAGGATGGCTATACGCCGGACATCGAACGCGTCACCGACAGCGCGCTGCGCATGGTCGGCATGGTCCTGATGCAGCCGCCGGTCGCGGCCTGACGCTTACTCTGACGCTTACGTCTGCCAGTCGAATTCGACCCAGGTCGGCGCATGGTCGCTGGGCTTTTCGCGCCCGCGCACGTCGCGGTCGACGCCGGCCGCCTTCAGGTGCGGCGCCAGCGCGGGGCTGAGCAGCAGGTGGTCGATGCGCAGACCGGCGTTGCGGCCGTAGGCGTCGCGGAAATAATCCCAGAACGTGTAGATGGTCTCGCCGGGGTGCGTCGCGCGCAGCGAGTCCAGCCAACCCTGTTCGAGCAGGCGTTCCCACGCGGCGCGCGTCTCCACGCGGAACAGCGCGTCGTCGACCCAGCGTTCCGGCTTGTAGACGTCGTCCGGCGTCGGGATGACGTTGAAGTCGCCGGCGATGACGACCGGCTTGCCGCTGTCGATGAATGCCTGGGCGCGCAGGCGCAGGCGCTCCATCCACGCCAGCTTGTAGTCGTACTTGGGGCCCGGCGCCGGATTGCCGTTCGGGAGATACAGGCCGGCGACGATGACGCCGTTCACCTCGGCCTCGATGTAGCGGCTTTGCTCGTCGCTCGGATCGCCCGGCAGCCCGCGCTGCAGCTCCTTCGGCTCGACGCCGCGCGCCAGGATCGCCACGCCGTTCCAGCTCTTCTGGCCATGCCAGATCGGGCAATAGCCGGCGGCGCGGATCTCCGCTTCCGGGAACTTTTCCTGCGGCGCCTTCAGCTCCTGCAGGCAGGCGACGTCGGGCTGGGTCTCCTCGAGCCATTGGAGCAGGGCGCCGAGGCGGGTATTGATGCTGTTGACGTTGAAGGTGGCGATTCGCATGGTGTCATCCAGGGTTCATGGGCAGCGGGGACGCGCCGCAGGCGCGTCGTTGCGAGCGATGATACCCGATCGTCAACCATGTGGCCCATGCAATACGCATGAGCCGGACGTCGCCCCGTCAGCGCGGCCTGCGGCGCCGGCGCGCCCAGCCGAGCATGCCCAGCCCCAGCGCGAACGTGGCGGCGATCCCGGGTTCTGGCACGTCCGCCGCCGGCGCGCGCAGGACGAACGACAGATTGTCGGCGTAGCCGTCGTTGTCGGTCGAGGCCAGCCGTTCCATCGAAAGCCAGAACGACAGCGCGCGGGTACCCGTCGGCACCAGCCCCTCCGATGCGCGGTACCACAGGCCGGTCTGGCCGTCGCGGTCCTGCGGCGTCACGGGGCCCAGCGCGGCGCCGCCGATCTCCATGCCGGCATCGTCGAGGAACTGCACGTAGAACACGGCGTTGTCGCCCTGGTCGGCCCAGCCGCCCAGCCATCCGCTGAGGGAAAATGCGGTGGCCTGCGTGGTCGTCGCGCCGAAGTCGAGCGTCTGGTACGCCGCGGCGTATTGGCCGAGTCCCGCGAACAGGTGGTTGCCGCGGTCGGCGGGACCGGGCTGGGTGGGCAGCACCCAGTTGCTGCCGTAGGCGACCGACTGGATCATGCCGTAGCCGGCATAGCCGGTCCATCCGGCCGTGCCGGCTTCGGCATCGCCGTTCACGACCAGGTTGCTGCCGTAGATGACGGCCGCATGGCCGGCGCACGAGGCGGCGAGCAGCGCCGCGCCGATGAGAGAGCGAAGATACATGGTGGACTCCTTCGTGATTAATTGACGCGGACCTGGTCGAATTGGGCCGGACCCTGCATCGCCGGGTCGCTGATCGAGGGCAGGCCGTTTTCCAGGTGGCCGGCGAAACGGCGCAGCCAGCCGGGGAGACCGTCGACGCGCAGGCTGAAGTCGTACCAGTTGGCGCTGGCCGCCAGCGGCAGCCGCACGGTGCTGCGCGAACGCGCCGGCACGCGCACCTCGGGGATACGGTTG
Organism: uncultured Massilia sp.; assembly: GCA_963529995.1. Taxonomy (GTDB): domain Bacteria; phylum Pseudomonadota; class Gammaproteobacteria; order Burkholderiales; family Burkholderiaceae_D; genus Telluria. Next base: position 8,796 of record CAUSCY010000012.1, read on the forward strand.
CTGGTGTACTTGTTGGCGGCGAGCCGGAAGGTGCAGGGTTGCGCGCCGTTGTTGACCAGGTCGAGCAGCAGTTCCCCGGCGCGGCGATCGGCGCGCAGCACCATGTCCGGCCATGCCGCGTCGGCCGCGCGGCGCACGTCGCCCACGATGTGGCGGTGGAAGCCGTTCGGTCCCAGGACCCAGAGATCGTAGGCGGCCGTGGCGGTCCAGCGCCCGGCCAGTTGCTTGCCCGCTTCGACCGTGTAGCGGCGCGGGATCTGGTCCAGCGCGAGGCGGTCGTACACGTGGAACACGGCGCCGGCCTCGCCCGCGTTCTGGAACGTCAGGTCGACCAGGCCGGTGCCCACCTGCGCCTGTACCTGTAATTCGTAGGGCAGGGGCCGTGCCGGGCGCACCCCGGCGGCCTGCACGGGCGCCGCCAGCCCCGCGGGCAGCGCGGGCACCTTGGTGTTCGCCAGGCTCAGGGCAAGCTGCCGCCGCGCCGCCGTATCGGGCAACGGCGGGAGCGCGCCGTCCTGCGGATTGACGAAGTCGAAGCACGACAGCAGGTTGCCGCTGACGGCGCGCCGCCACGGGCTGATCAGGGGTTCCTTCACACCGAAGCGCGCTTCGATGAAGCGCACGATGGAAGAGTGGTCGAAGACCTGGGAATTGACCCAGCCGCCGCGGGTCCACGGTGAGATCACGTACAGCGGTACGCGGGGACCGAGGCCGTAGGGACGGTGCAGCGTGCGCGCGTCCGCGCCGTTGAGGATGTGATGGTATTCGCCCGTCGTGTCGACCGTCGACGCGCCGGCGAGCCGGGCCTGGGCCGGGTCGCTGCTGTAGGCCGTGTACGACGGCACCGCCGGCGGCGGCATGTGGTCGAAGAAGCCGTCGTTCTCGTCGAAGTTGATCAGGAAGACGGTCTTGCTCCAGCTGTCCGGATTGGCCGTCAGCGCATCCAGCACGCGTGCGATGTAGTCGGCGCCCGAGGCGGGACTCGACGGTCCCGGGTGCTCGGAGCCTTCCGCCGTGGCCACGACCCAGCTCACCTGCGGCAGGCGGTTGGCCAGTACGTCCGCCTTGAGCAGGTCCAGGTCGCGCGTACTGACCCCGCGCTCGCGCAGGGCCTGCGAATGGGCGGGGCGCTGGTACCAAGCGTTGCGGAAGCTGCGGAATCCCGCCAGCGAATTGTCGGTGAAGTTGTCCGCCATGTTCTGGTAGACCTGCCAGCTGACGCCCGCGGCCTGCAGGCGTTCCGGATAGGTGGTCCACAGGTAGTCGGTGGCGGAATCGGGATTGAAATCGTCGTGGCTGTTGTCGGTGGACGGGCCGCCGGCGGCGCCGAGGGGATCGTTGTGGCCGCTGAACAGGAACAGGCGGTTCGTGTTCGTGCCCGTCTGCGTGGCGCAGTGGTAATGGTCGCAGATGGTGAACGCGCGGGCGAGCGCGAACTGGAACGGCACGTCGCCTTCCGCGTAATAGCCCAGCGAATGGTTTTGCTTGGCGTTGCACCAGTCGTTCATGCGGCCGTGGTCCCAGGCCAGCTGGGCATCGAGCCAGGAGTGCGGCGTGCCGGCCACGCGCATCACGGGGAAGTCCTGCACGGTGTCGAGGCGGAACGGCGCGACGGCGCGGCTTTGCGACCAGTTTGGACGACCGGGCACGGGCGCGCCGCCGACCGTTTTCTGGACGAAGACCGACTTGCGGCTGAACAGGTTCTGGCGATCCATGACGGGGATCGGAAACGGGTCGCCGAAGCCGCGCACGCCCTCGAGCGTGCCGAAGTAATGGTCGAAGCTGCGGTTCTCCTGCGTCAGCACGACGATGTGCTCGACGTCCAGCAGGCTGCGGGTGCGCTGGTTGGCCGGCAGGGCCAGCGCGCGCTGGATGGCCGGCGGGAAGGAGGCGAGCACGGCGCTGGCGCCGCCTGCCTGGGCAAGTGTGCGGAGAAAGTCACGACGGCTCATGCTTGCACCTTCGTGCCGTGAAAACGCGGTAGCGAGTTTCGCATTTGATGGATCCATGTCGATTGTGGGGACTGGCACAAGGTGCCGCCAGTGCACACAAGACTAGGCATCAACGATGAAATATTGATGACAAGCTAAGGCTTTCGTGGCTTGTTTAGTGATTGGAATGAAACACCACAGCGATGTGCACGAAGGAGCTGCGCGCGGGCGGAGTAGTCAAACTACAGAAATAGAATCAGTGAGGGACAGGCAATCTCGCAGCGCTGGCGCGCTGCTTGTAAATTAACTACCTCATGCGTTTATAATCGGGCCCATGCGCGGCACCGCGCCGCGGACCACAACGACAACGAGACCATGACCATCATTCCCCACGCCCGCCTGGCCCTGTGCCTGGCCGTCGCCGCGGCCCTCGCGCCCCTCGCCCACGCCCAGAATGCCGACCGGCGTTTCGTCGCGATGAAACCGATCGCCGGCGGCATCGAGGTGACGGCCAGCGACGGCACCTACCTGATCAAGTCCTACGCCCCGAACATCGTGGAGACGACGTTCGTACCGAAGGGGCAGAAGCCCCAGCCGGGTTCGCACGCGGTCGTGCTGGCTCCGGGGACGGCGCCGGCGCAGGTCAAGTCCGATGCGCGCCGCGTCGAGCTGGCGGCGGGCGGCATGACGGTCACCGTCGACAAGGCGCCGTTCCGCATCGCCTACGCCTACAAGGGCCGGCCGCTCGTCGCCGAAAAGCGGGGCTATGGCCATGCGGACAAGCTGGAGACGCTGGAATTCGCGCTGAACGACGACGAGGTGCTGTACGGCGCGGGATCGCGCGCCGTCGGCATGAACCGCCGCGGCAACCGCTTCCGCCTGTACAACAAGGCCTCGTACGGCTTCGGCGCGCGCGCCGAGCAGATGGGCTACGGCATCCCGGTGGCGCTGTCCTCGCGCAAGTACGCGATCCACTTCGACAATCCGCAGGCCGGCTGGCTCGACATGGACAGCCGCCGCGACGGCACGCTGCGCTACGAGGTAATGGGCGGGTCGAAGACCTACCAGGTCGTGGCGGGCGACGACTGGGCCGAGGTGATGGACGGCTATACCCGCCTGACGGGCCGCCAGCCGCTGCCGCCGCGCTGGGCCTTCGGCAATTTCGCCAGCCGGTTCGGTTACCACACGGAGGCGGAGACCCGTGCCGTCGTCGACCGGTTCGCGGCCGACGGCATCCCGCTGGATGCCGTGGTGCTGGACCTGTACTGGTTCGGCAAGACGGTCAAGGGCACGATGGGCAACCTGGCGTGGGACCGCGACAGCTTCCCGCAGCCGGAAGCGATGATGGCCGACTTTGCGCAGAAGGGCGTCAAGACGGTGCTGATCACGGAACCGTTCATCCTGACGACGTCGAAGCGCTGGCAGGAAGCGGTGCAGGCGGGCGTACTCGCAACGGGCAAGGACGGCAAGCCGCTCGCCTACGATTTCTATTTCGGGAACACGGGCCTGGTCGACGTGTTCAAGCCGCAGGCGCGCGACTGGTTGTGGGACATCTACAAGGGCCTGAAGGCAGGCGGCGTGGCCGGCTGGTGGGGCGACCTGGGCGAGCCGGAAGTGCATCCGGCCGAGGCACGCCATGCTACGGGTACTGCCGACCAGGTCCACAATATCTACGGCCACGAATGGGCTCACCTGATTGCGGACGGCTACGCGCGCGACTACCCGGCCGAGCGCCCGTTCATCCTGATGCGTTCCGGCTACTCCGGTTCGCAGCGCTTCGGCATGATCCCGTGGAGCGGGGACGTCAGCCGGGGCTGGGGCGGCCTGCAGTCGCAAATGGAGATCTCGCTGCAGATGGGCATGCAGGGCCAGGCCTATATGCACTCGGACCTGGGCGGCTTCGCGGGGCCCGTGCTGGACGACGAGCTGTACGTGCGCTGGCTGCAGTACGGCGTGTTCCAGCCGATTTTCCGGCCGCACGCCCAGGAACAGGTGCCGTCCGAGCCCGTGTTCCGCACACCGGAAGTGAAGGCGCTGGCGCGCGACGCGATCCGCCTGCGTTACGCCATGCTGCCGTACAACTATACGATCGCCTTCGAGAACAGCCGCACCGGCATGCCGCTGATGCGTCCGGTGATGTTCGAGGAGCCGGAGAACGACATGGCCCCGACCACCGCCGTCTCCGGCACCTACCTGTGGGGGCCGGACTTCCTCGTCGCGCCGGTGACGGAGCCGGGCGCGACGCGCAAGGAGCTGTATTTCCCGACGATCGCCGGCCATCCGGACGCGGCCTGGTACGACTTTTATACGGGTGCGGCGCACCGCGGCGGCATCATCGAGGTCGTGCCCACGGTGCGCGAGCACATCCCGACCTTCGTGCGCGCCGGCGCCTTCGTGCCGCTGGCCCCGCCCGTGCTGACGACCCGCGACTACAACACGCGCCAGCTGGAGCTGCACTACTGGCACGACCCGGCGGTAACGGCATCCGAAGGCCAGCTGTACGACGACGACGGCCAGACGGCGCGCGCCTACGAGACGGGCAAGTACGAGCTGGTGCGCTTCGGCGCCAGGGCGGGCGGCGGGCGGCTGGACATCAGCCTGGCGCCGCAAGCCGGCAGTGCGATGCAGCCCGCGGCGCACAGCTTCACCCTGAAGGTGCACAATGTGCCTGCGAAACCGCGTGGCGTCGAGGTGGGCGGCAAGGCGCTGGCCCATGTGTGGGACGAGAAATCGAAATTGCTCGAGGTTAAATTACCCGTGCTTCAGGGCACCCCGATGCAAGTCAGCGTGGTGCTGTAATGGTCTGACCGTGTTGGTGCATCGCGTCAGCCGCGCTCCCGTGTTCGGCCGGATTGGCTACACTGACGGATGGGCAAGGCAGACGCGCGCACCGCACCATGAAGACCCAACTCTTACAAGACATCGACGAGAGCGGCTCGAAATCCGGGCCGCAGCCATCACCAGGACTCCCGTCCGCGAAGGCGGACAGGGACGCGTCCCTGATCGAGCGGGCCGCCCGGACGCAGCGGCCGGCTGCGGCCGTGCCCGTGGCTGCGCCTGCGCCGCCGACCGAATCTCCGCCTGGGTTGCAGCCTGGGTTGCAGCCCGAGTTGCAGCCGCCGCGGCGCCAGCCTGCGGCCGTGTGGCGGCGGCCAAAGGCGCCCCCGGCCGCGGAACCCGTCCAGGACGCCAGACCGGGGGCCTCCATGCAACGCGCCTACGATCCGCGTTACGGCGACGCGCGCGTGCCGCCGCCGCGCCCGCAAGCGGTGGAGCCGCCCGCCGTCCCGCGTGATCCCTCACCGCCCGTTCCCCCTGTGTCGCCGCCGCCCGATCCGATCCCCGAAGCCGCCATTCCGGATTGGCTGGGCGAACGCCTGCGCGAGGATGCCGCGCGCGAGGAGCGGTCCCAATGGAGCAGCCTGTGGAAGCGCCGGCTCGTGACCTGGAGCATGGCGGGCGGCTTGCTGGCCATCGTCGCGGCGGGCGGTTTGTGGGTGTATGAAGACAGTCGCGTCGACGGTGCGCTGGGCGTCGTCGCCCAGACGAGCCCGGAGCAGCCGGCGTCGCCACCCGCGCACGTCCTGACACCGGCGCCCGTCGCCGAGGCGCCGCCACCGGCTGCGGCATTGCTGCCTGTACCGTCGCCGGTATCGTCGCCGGCACCCGATCCAGCACCTGCGCCATCGGCCGCATCGTCATCGGTTCCCGAGTCCGCACCCGGCGCGCCGGCTCCGGCAGCCATCGCGCCAGCGGAGCCGGCGCTGCCTGCGGCGGCAGGGGCTGCCGCCGCGTTGGCGGCTGGCGCCGCGGCGGCCAGGAGCGACGCCGATGCATCGACGGCCACACCCACGGCACAAGCGGTCGAATCCCGTTCCGCCGCACGTGCCGAGCGCAAGGCGCAGTCTGCCCGCCGCAACGCCGCGCGGCGCCAGGTCGCCCAGGCCGACAAGCCGCGCCGTCCGGCGGCCGCGCCCGTTCCGGCGGAGCCGAGCCCGCGCCAGCGCCGCGAGGAAACGCTGATGCAATGCCGCGCCCATGGCTACGACCAGCGCCAGTGCGACCGGCGCGGCTGCACGATGACATCCTACGGATTTGCCTGCCGAGGCTAGCGTTTCAGGACAGTCAGACGACGGCGGCGCCGAATGGCGCCGGACGCCGCGCGAGCAGCCGGGACAGCCGCTGGAGACCCGCCTGCAGGCGTCCACGGTCCTGGATGCCGCCCAGCGAGATGCGGATTGCATTCACGGTGTCGCTGCCGGGTCGACCGGGATTGGCGAATGCCTCCGCGGGCGTGACGGCGATGCCTTCGCCGTCCGCGGCGCGCGCGAGGTCCGCGGAGCGCCAGTACGAAGGCAATGCGAGCCAGACGTGCAGGCCTTCGCCGGCGCCGCGCGGGGTGCCGTCGTAGCGGCCCGCCAGGACATCGTGCGCCATCCGCTGTCGCAGGCGCGCCTCCTTGCGCACGCCTTCCAGCAAGCGGGCGGCCGAACCGTCGAGGATCCACTGGGTGGCCAGCGCGGCCGTCAACGGAGCGACCATCAGCGCAAACGCCCGCAGCGCGGCCAGGAACCGTTCCCGTTCGTGCGGGTCGCGCACGAGCACGAAGGCGACCCGCAAGCCGGGCGTCAGGCACTTCGACAGCGTCGCGATGTAGTAGACCCGTTCCGGGGCGAACGCGGCGATGGGCGGCGGCGGGCGGTCGGCCAGCAGCCAGTAGGGATCGTCCTCGACGATGCGCGCATTGCAGCGCCGCGCGACGGCGGCGAGTTCCCGGCGCCGGAGTTCCGGCATCGTGGTGGCGGTCGGGTTCTGCAAGGTCGGATTGAGGTAGACCAGCGCGGACCGGTGCAGGCGGCATGCCTGCTCGAGCATGTCCGGCATCATCCCGTGCTCGTCCGCCGCCACGGGCGCGATGTGCCGGCCGAACTGGGTCGCTGCCGCACGCAGGCCGGGATAGACGGTCGGCTCTGCCAGGATGACGTCGCCGGGCGCCGTCAGCGCGAGGATCGATGCGGCGAGCGCCGCTTGCGCACCCGGGCAGACGACGAGCTGGCCGGCGTCCAGCCGGCCGAACATCGGCGCGAGCCAGGCGGCGCCGGCCTTGCGGTCGGAGCCGCTTCCGCCGCCCAGGTGGTAGGTCATCAGCGCTTCGTTATCGGTTCGCATCAACACTTGCGCCAAGCCCTGTTTCAGCAGGTCGTCGAAATCCACGCCTTCCGGAGGTGGCGGGGTATTCATGCTCAGGTCTAAGATCGACGTCAGTTCGACTTTCGGCGCGGCCACGTAGGTCCCGCGGGCTCCGCGGCCCTCCAGCAGGTTGCGGCGCCTGGCTTCGTCGTAGGCGCGCGTGATCGTCGTCAGGTCCACGTCCAGCTGCGCCGCCAACTGCCGCTGCGGCGGCAGACGGTCGCCCGGCTTCAGCGCACCGTCTGCCACTGCTCCCTGCAAGGCATCCGCGATCTGCAGGAAACGGGGGCCGCCGTGTGCAGCCAGCCGCGGCAGCCAGACAGGCAACTGTTCATCTTGTATGGCCTTTAACTGGGACATTTTGTCTCAATGTATGGAAATTGCTTTCAAGTAGTATGCCTCATCGGACTGGCAATCGTGTCCGCAAATCGTCTGGAAATACGCAAAATGGAATGGGTTCCCATCGTCTTCGCGACGTTCAAGCTGGTCGTGCTGGTCACCGGCATGTTTTTCGCCGTCAAATGGCATTACGACCAGAGCAAGAAGGACAAGGACAGGAAGAAGGAGATGCGCGCGGTGCTGCGCGGGACCGGCATCGCGGTCGCACTCTTCGCGCTGCTGCTCGTGGTACTGGGGTCGCTCACCTTCGAGCTGATCAAGGTGCTCGGCATGGAGCTCTAGGGCGCTGCGCTGCCGCCTAGTCCGAGTGGGCGATGCGCAGCCCACCCTTGCGGTCCGGTAGCCACGCTTCCGCGAGGTCCGAGCTGACGTCGAAGAAGCCCAGTTCGTGCCTGGCCGCCAACGCGAACACGGCACCGTGCGCTTCGTCGATCTTGTCCCAGTCGTTGAACGTCATGTAGATCAGCGTGCTGCCGATCGTGTACTCCGTTCCCGCGTCCGCGTCCGCGGCGGCGTCCGGCGACGGCGGGAAGGCTGCCGTCAGGTCGGCGTAAAAGGCCTGCAGGGCCGGACTGGCGACGGCCGGGTCGTCGTAGTCGTGGTCTTCCGGCCAGTCTGTCTGGGCCTCGTACCAGTCGAGGAAGGCGGGGCGCTTGGCGGGCGCCGCGTCGGGGGAGAACACCACCAGGTCGAAGCTCATGGTCGTCCGTGTGTGAAGATAGCGGGTAAGATGGCCATTATGTGCGAAATCATGTGCGAAATCATCCCCCTCATCCAGCCATGCCCGTGACGATCGATCCCGTCGAGGTGACGTTCACGGCGATCCGCGCCCAGGGGCCCGGCGGCCAGAACGTGAACAAGGTCTCCTGCGCCGTGCACGCGCGCTTCGACATCGAGGCGTCGTCGCTGCCGCTGCCCGTCAAGGCGCGCCTGCGCCAGCTGGACGACGCGCGCATCACGCGCGATGGCGTCGTCGTGCTCAAGGCCCAGCAGTCGCGCAGCCTGGAACAGAACAAGCTCGATGCGCTGCGGCGCCTGCAGGAACTGGTCGACCGCGCCAGCGTCGTGGCGCCGCCGCGCCGGCCCACGCGGCCCACGCTCGGTTCGCAGCGCCGGCGCCTGGAATCGAAGGCCAGGAGCGGTCGCACCAAGGCGCTGCGGGGGCGGGTCGTCGACTGATCAGCCGGCGCTGCCGGCACCGTCGCTGCGCAGCGGGGGCGACCAGGCCTGTTGTGGAATCACGTGCGGCGTCGCCGTCTCCTGCATGAAGTGCGGCGAGGTCAGCGCCACGCCGTTGACATTGAACACGTCGATGATCTGCTGGTGCAGGCGCGAACGGACCTCGACCCGTGCGCGCGCCGTGGCGGCGTCGGCCTGGGCCACCAGCCGGTAGGCCACGTAGAAATCGGACAGCGCCGCCTGGGCCACGAACGGCGCGGGTTCGTGCCGGATGCCGTCCGTGTCGCGCGCGGCCTGCAGCAGCATCGCGTGCACCTGGCGCCACGGCGTGTCGTAGCCGACCGTCACCGCTACTTCGACGGTGCAGCCGGCGCCGCTGTCCGTGCGCGAGAAGTTCCGCGTCGTGTTCGACAGCACGAGGGCGTTCGGCAGCGAGATCTCGGCGCCCATGCCGTTGGACAGCCGCGTCTCGAACATCCCCAGCTCCACCACCGTGCCCTCGGCGTCGCCGATGCGCACCTGCTCGCCCTTGCGCAGTGCGCGCGTGTACATGAGGATCAGCCCGGACGCGCCCTGGGCCACGATGCTGGAGCCGCCGATGGACACCATCAGGCCGGCCAGCACCGTCACGCCCTGGAACGCGGCCGTGTGGGCGCCCGGCAGGTAGGGATAGGCCATCGCCAGCGCGAACAGCACGATGCCGACGTTGACGAGCCGGCGCGTGGGCGGCGCCGTGTCGCGGTCCAGCCAGCCGAGCTGCAGTTCGCCCGTTTCCACGCGCTTGAGGACCGAGCCGGCCGTCAGGATGGCCATGCGGGCCAGCGCCGCGATCGCGACGACGACCAGCAGGCCCGGAATGGCCGTCGCGATGCCGGCCGCCAGGTCGAGCAGCGTGTCGACGAGGTAGGCGCGCAGGCGCTCGCCCCAGTCGCGGAAATAGGGGATCTGGCCGAACATGAACGTCAACCACAGGAAGGTCGCGAACAGGCGCAGTGCCCACAGCAGCACGCCGAACACCTGGCGCATGAAGCGCACCACGTGCTCGCCGTCCAGCAGCGCGACGTTGCGCAGCCGGATGCGCTTCAGGCGCCGGCTGATCAGGCGCTCGGTGGCGACCCGCATGCGCCGCTGCGCCGCCGCCAGGCCGCGCAGCAGCAGCACGTAGCCCACCGTCGCCGCCACGCACAGCGCGCCGGCATGCAGCAGGCGGCGCGGGCTTTCCTGCTCGCGCCGCTCGTGCAGCGCGGCCGTGAGCTGGGTGGCCGCGTCGAACGCCGTCTCCGCCGTCGTGTCGCCGCCCGGCACGTTGATGTCGGCCGGGGTGACGACGAACAGCGGACGGTCGTCCAGCAGCACCTGCGTGCCTTCCGCGATCGCGCGCGTCCCCGCCTGCTGGGCGCCGCCGAGGGCGACGACCTTGTCGATACGCTTGCGCGCGGCCTCGGCGCGCTCGTGCGGCAGGTAGCCGGCGAGCGTGCCGCGGAACACGAACACGGTGCGCACGCCGACCTTCAGCTTGGCGCTCGCTGCGGCCTGGGCGTTGACGGCCGTTGGCCCTGTCGGGGCCTGTGCGCGGGCGCCGGGCCAGGACAGCAGCAGGGCAAGGATCAGGAAGAGGCGGCAGAGGACGTGCATGGCGGGACGGAGGGACGAAATCCGACATGATGCCATGCCTCAAGCGTGCCATGGGGAAACTATCGGCAACCATGTGTCACTGTCGGCGTGTGCGCAACAGTGAACACGCTGCTCGGCCGGGAGGTGGGCACGTGGTGCCTGCGCCGGCCGCGCCCACCCTACAGCGGGAGCCGACATTTATTGGGGCGGCTGGCCGTTGGAGGCCATCAGCCCGGCATCGACCGGCAGGTTGACGCCCGTGATCAGGCGGGCATCGTCGCTGGCCAGGAACGCCATGGCGGCCGCGACGCCGTCCGGATCTTCCGGTGCGCCGAGCGGCATGCGTTCCTTGAACTTGGCGACGAGTGCGGGGTCGCTCACCATGTCCTCGGTCATCCCCGTCTTCGTGAAGCTCGGATTGACGGCGTTCACCCGGACGCCGTCCTTCCCGGCATCCATCGCCATCGCGCGCACCATATTGCTGACCGCCCCCTTCGACGTGTTGTAGGCGAACATGTTCCAGTCGCCGCCCAGGCCGGAGACGGACGAGGTCATGACGATCGAACCGCGCGTCTTCACGAGTTCCGGCATGGCCGCCTTGGCCATGTGGAAGTAGCCGGCGACGTTGACGGCCAGGACGCGCTCGAAGTCCTCCTCGCTCGTCTTCATGATGTCGCCCTCGGCGGCGATGCCGGCATTGTTGACGAGGATGTGCAGTGCGCCGAAGCGCTCGACGGCGGCCTTCACGGCGGCCGCGGCGGTAGCCTTGTCGGCCGTATCGCCGGCGTGCACGAGGACACGGTCCTGGGGCAGCTTGGCGGCCGCCTCCTTCAGCTTGGCGTCGTCGATGTCGAGCATCAGGACGCGCGCGCCCTCGTCGAGGAAGCGGCGGGCGGCAGCCAGGCCGATGCCGGAGGCGGCGCCGGTGATGAGGACGGTCTTGTCGGTAAGGCGGGTCATCATTTCTCCTTTCGTGTGCCGGGAACGGCGGGGTTGGGTAGTGACGCTCAGCGCAGCAGCTGCGCGGCGCGCTCCGGGTCGATGCCGAACACGTGTTCCTCGCGTCCGGCGGCCTCGCCGCAGCGGACCGTGACGGAGGCGCCCGAGCGCATGCCGACCACGGTGGCGCCGCGCGCGCGGCACGCCGCCTGCGATGCCGCGATGGCGTCGCGGCCGGCGAACAGCGGCAAGCCTTCTGCCGTCGCGGGCACCATGCCGTCGCGCAGCACGCCGCAGCGCAGGCCTGGACCGATGCGCGGGGCATGGCGGTCCGGATAGATGCCGGCGCGGCCGTGGCAGTCCGCCCGGACGAGCAAGCCGAGGTGGTGCAGCGTCATCGCTTCCGTCAGCAGGGCGCCCCAGGCCGGCGTGGCGGTCAGCAGGGAACCGGGCCGGCGCATCTCGTCGTCGAGTACCTTGCGCAACGGCGTGGGGCTGCGGAGCGCCGCCACCAGGTGCGGGGTGCAGGCATCGTCCTTGCCGCATTCGAGCGTGCGGGCAGCGCCGGCGGCGTCCTTACTGCCATTGCCGCCCGCGTACAGGGCCTGGAGCCGCTGCAGTGCCGTCATGGGGCCAGGGCGTGCCAGCGCGAGCGCGTGCACGGCCAGGCCGCAGCGCTGCGCCAAGTCTTCCTTGCCGCGACCCTCGATGGCGCGCCAGGGCTGCTGGCCTGCCGTCGCCGCGCAGCCGTTGACGGCCGCTTCCAGCGCGTCGCGGAATGCCTCCGGCGTGATCCAGCCCTGGCGCAGCGCGATGGCCAGGCGCAGGAATTCGGCACCGCCCTCGCGGATGGCGCCGGCGTCCTCGCCGTGCGGCGCCGGCCAGCGCGGCGGTTGTGCGAGGTGCGCGAGCTCGTGGGCGAGCAGGGTACGGGCCTGGTCGCGCAGGTCGGCCGGTTCCTGGGTCGGTACCAGGAGGCGCAGTACCGTGCCGTTGGCGACGCCGGCATGCAGGCCGGGCGCGTCGTCGGGCACCGCCAGCACGTAGGCAGGCGTCAGGTGCACGCCGGGCAGCAGTGCGCGCAGGGCGCCCAGCGATTCGTCGAGCGTGTCGGCCAGCATGGCGCGCGTGGCCGGCGGGACGCCGTCCACGGCGTGGAAAGGCGGGGCGTCGGATTGGTACGGTTGCTGCAGCAGCACGGCCGCCACGCCGCCGTCATGGGCGGCGCCGGCACTGCGCGTGGCGGACTCCGGGGCAATGGTGCCGTCCACCATGACGGTGCCGCCCGGCACCTCGAAGCGCCAGTCGACCTGGCCGCAGCCGTGCACGGCATAGGCGGCGGTGTGCGCATACAGGCCGCCGCCGACGGGTTGGGCCCACGGTTCGACCTGGCCGTAGACGCGCGTGTCGGCGGCGCGCGTCGTCGCGGGCACGCGCAGGCGCAACGTGCGGCAGGACGCGTGGGTCGGGCGCACGCTCTGGAAGTCGACCGCCGTGCAATCGCCGACGGGCGTCCAGTCGCTGCGCAGGTGCACCGCGGCCTGGGCCTTGACGCCGTCATTGGTGAAGGCGAGCGCCTTGCAGGCCGGCGGCAGCGAATAGCTGATCTCGAGGGCGTCGGGCGTATGCATCGTCAGCGTCGCGGTGACCGGCGCGGCGGCGGGCGGCGTTGCCGCGGCGGCCGGAGCGCCGGCCACCAGCAGGGCAAACAGGGCAGGGAAACAGCGGGAAAGCGCGGGTGTTGTCATTTCTGTCATACCCATCAGGGTAGCAAAAAGACCATGCTTTACGCGTTCCGGTTCCCTCTGGAAACGCAGAGCCGCGCCGACGGCCGATGGAAGGTGCCGGAAGCGGCGATAATGGCGGCTCGATTCTGACGAAGGAAGCACGATGCCGACGCAACCCATCCCGGTCCCCCTCTCCACCTGCTACCGCCTGCTCAACCACGGTCCTACCGTGATGGTCAGCAGCGCCCATGGGGGCAAGGCCAACGTCATGTCGGCCGCGTGGTCGATGCCGCTCGATTTCGATCCGCCGAAGGTGGCCGTGGTCATCGACAAGAGCACGCTGACGCGCGGGCTCGTCGAAGCGTCCGGGGAATTCGTGCTGAACGTCCCGTCGACGGCGCTGGCCGCACTGACGGTGGCCGTGGGCTCGGAATCCGGCCGCGACCTGGACAAGTTCGCCGCCCACGGCATCGCCACGCTCCCGCCGCACAAGGTCGGCGCGCCGTTGATCGATGGCTGCCTGGCCTGGCTGGAATGCCGTCTGATCCCGGAACCGCATATCCAGCAGACCTACGACCTGTTCCTCGGCGAGGTGGTCGCCGCCTGGGCCGATCCGGCGGTCTTCGACGGGCACCACTGGACGATGGAGGAGGGCGGGAAGCGCAGCATCCACTATGTGGCCGGCGGCCATTTCTTCGAGACGGGGAAAGCGATCGACGTCGCCAAATAAGCTGCCGTGAATGTGCAGCCGAGCTTGTCACGAGGCCTACTGCGAGGAGGCCGGTTCGAGCAAGCTCATCTTGCCAATTATGGCAGGATCAAGTCGACCTCGACCAGCGCACTGCCTTTCCCTACATAGCCGAGCTTGGCTGCGGCCACGTACGACAGATCGATGATCCTGTCGGAGTGGAACGGGCCGCGGTCGTTCACGCGAACGACCAGCGTTCGGCCGTTCTCGACGTTGGTCACCCTGACGTAAGAAGGGATGGGCAGCGTCGGATGCGCCGCCGTGAGCTTCATCACGTCATAGGGTTCGCCACTCGACGTCGGCAATCCATGGTAACGGGTTCCATACCAGCTCGCCACGCCGCGCGCGTGGTAGGGCGCCAGCTTGGTCATCGGCCGGTAGCTCGTTCCCATGGCGACATACGGCTTGAGCGTGCCGGAGACCAGGCGCTCTGTCCGAGGTACGGGCTCCTTGACGGCATCGATCTGCGCCTGCGTGATGCCTTTTGGCGGGCCGTCGTTGAGGTAATAGCGCCCGCCTTTCGTCGGCTGCACTGTCGGGGTCGAACAGGCTGCAAGAGACAGCGCCAGCGCGGCGACCAGCGCCGGGCGTGAACAGATAGGTAAAAGACTTCTCATCGTTGCTTTCAACACGTTGTTCATCGCGCGGCGACGATGGTCCTGGCGGCACGCCGGCGCTCCGCGATGACGTAGCCGATGCCCAGCGCCGCCAGCCATGCCGGAATCATCCACACCGACATGCGCAGGTCCGGCGTCAGGAACATCACGACGACGATGCCGGCCAGGTAGACGAGGCACAGCCAGTTGGTGAATGGATACCAGGGGCTCGGGAATGCGGTCGCCTGGCCGGCGGCGCGCTTGGCGGCGCGGAAGCGCAGGTGGCTCCAGCTGATCATGGCCCAGTTGATCAGCATGCCGGCGACGGCAAGGCCCATCAGGACGCCGACCGCCTTGCCCGGCAGCGCATAGTTCACGCCCACGCACAGCACCGTGGCGACGGCGGACACGCCCAGCGACGCGAGCGGCACGCCCCGGTCCGTCACCTTCAGCAGCGCGCGCGGCGCGTGGCCCTGGACGGCGAGGCCGTACAGCATGCGGCTGTTCGAATACACGCAGCTGTTGTAGACGGACAGCGCGGCCGTCAGCACGACGAGGTTCAGCACGTGGGCGACGATGCCGGCGTCGAGCGCCTTGAAGATCAGGACGAAGGGCGAGGCGCCCGGCACGATCTGGTTCCACGGGTACAGCGACAGCAGCACGGCCAGCGCGCCGACGTAGAACACGAGGATGCGCCACAGCGCCTGGTTCGTGGCGCGCGGAATCGAGCGCGCCGGGTCGTCCGCTTCCGCCGCCGTGATGCCGATGACTTCCAGGCCGCCGAACGAGAACATGATGATCGCCATCGACATCACGAGGCCCGTGAGGCCGTGCGCGAAGAAGCCGCCGTGCTGCCACAGATTGGCCACCGTCGCCTGCGGACCGGCGCCGCCGCTGGCGAGCAGGAAGATGCCGTAGACGATCATCGCGATCACGGCCGCCACCTTCACGACGGAGAACCAGAACTCGCTCTCGCCGAAGGCGCGCACGTTGATCATGCTGATGCCGTTGGCGATCAGGAAGCAGCCCAGCGCCGATACCCAGGTCGGCACGTCCGGGAACCAGTACTGCACGTAGACCCCGACGGCCGACAGCTCGGCCATGCTGACGAGCACGTATAGCACCCAGTAGTTCCAGCCCGAGACGAAGCCGGCGAAGCGGCCGCAGTACTTGTCGGCGAAGTGGCCGAAGGAGCCGGCCACCGGCTCGTCGACCATCATCTCGCTGAGCTGGCGCATGATCAGGAAGGCGACCAGGCCGGCAACCGCATAGCCCAGCACGACGGACGGACCGGCGATGCGCACGCTTTCGGCCACGCCGAGGAACAGGCCCGTGCCGATCGCGCCGCCCAGGGCGATCAGTTGGATGTGCCGGCTCTTCAGGCCGCGGTGCAATTGAGGTTCGGGGGACGCCATGCTCGCTGTGTCTCGGTTTGTCTGTAAGGAAATGTCGGATTGTAAGGCAAACGCTGCATCGCGGCGTGTTTCTACGGCATTTACTTATCTTTACACGGGGGAAACACTTGGGCGGAGCGTACTGGTTTTACAATTCGGACAGTTTTCAACGTAGCGGCGCCACGCCGTCCCTGTCCGGCAAGCCCCCACGTCGGCCGGATGCGGATGGCGGCGCCAGTAACCGCATCCACGACATGGTCCACGCCAACACTTTCAATCGAATCAGTCTTACCCCGCGCGGCAATGAAGTCAACAAGGGGGCCTCGCCGCGCCACCGCATCCTCTGTCTCGCTGTCGGCCTGGCTGTGTGCGAGCTGGCCGCGATCCGTCCCGCGCTCGGGCAGCAGGCCGGCGAGACGGCCGCCACGCCCGTAACGCCGCAACCGGCGCCCGCCAAGCCCGCCGCCGCCAAGGTCCAGGAAGTCAATATCGTCGGCAACCGCTTGAGCAGCAACCGCATCGACCGCCAGGTCTACGACGTCAAGCAGGACATCAATGCGCAGAACGGCAGCGCCGCCGACGCGCTGGGCAACGTGCCGTCGGTATCAGTCGACATGGACGGCAACGTCAGCCTGCGCGGCAGCAGCAACGTCCAGATCCTCGTCGACGGCAAGCCCTCGGCCATGCTGCAGGGCGATAACCGCGGCCCGGCGCTGCAGGCGATGTCGGGCGACGACATCGACTCCGTCGAAGTGATCAACAACCCGGGCGCCGAATTCGGCAACGAGGGCGGCGGCGGTCCGATCCTGAACCTGGTCATGAAGCGCAACCGCAAGCCGGGCGGCTTCGGCTTCGCCAACGCCAACCTGGGCACGGCAGGGCGCTACAACTCGTCGCTGAACGGCTCGTACAACACGGGACGCTGGGGCTTCCAGGGTGGCGTCAACGTGCGCCACGACGGCCGCAACCAGACGCTCGAGGACGAGCGCGAACGCATCGATCCCGTGACGGGCGCAGCGCAAAAGAGCACGCAGACATCGAGCAGCACGGGCTTGAACGACAGCGCCGGCGCACGCGGCCAGGTCAGCTACAACCTGACCCAGGACGACACGCTCGAGGCCAACGCCGCCTTCATGAAGCGCACCAACGACCAGCAGTCGCTGGAGCGCTACGGCGTGTTCGACACGGCCGGGGCGCCGTACAGCGATTACTTCCGCAGCACGCAGCGCAGCGGCGACAACACGAATGCCATGTGGGGCGCGCGCTGGGATCACAAGGGCGCGAAGATCGGCGAACTGTTCAAGATGGACCTGCGCGTGTCGGACAGCGACAACGACAACGACACCCGCTACGCGAATACCTATGTCGTGGTACCGCCGGCGGCCGCGGACAGCCGCAACCTGCAGCAGGTGTCGAGCTCGAACCGCATCGTCGACTACACGGGCGACTACGAGCGCCCGCTGGACAGCGGCGCGATCGTCAAGATGGGCTGGAAGGTCTACGACAACCGCAGCGATTCGGACACGCGCTACTACGACGTGGACCTGGCCAGCGGCGCCCAGAGCGTCGACGGCCGGCGCACCAACGCGTTCGGCGTCGACGAGCGCGACACGGCGCTGTACGGCTCCTACCAGTGGAAGGTCAACGAGCGCTGGGGCGCGCTGGCGGGCCTGCGCGCCGAGCACACGCACATGGACATCGACCAGGTCACGACCGGCACGAGCGCGCAGAACAGCTACCTGAACTGGATGCCGAGCGCGTTCGCGACCTACAAGCTGGACGAGAAGACCAATTTGCGCTTTTCGTACGCGCGCCGCATCCAGCGCCCGATGCCCAATGACCTCAACCCGTTCGTCGTCTACAAGGACGAGTTGAACGAATCGAGCGGAAACCCTTACCTGAAGCCCGTGAAGACGGATTCTCTCGAGGTCGGCTACGAGACCAAGGCGGGCGGCCTGGATGCCAACGTGCGCGCCTACTACCGCAACGACAGCGACACGATCCGCTACCGCCAGTACGCCGTGAACGAGACGGTGATCCTGACGACGCCGGAAAACGGCGGCAGCAACCGTTCCGGCGGCCTGGAATTCACGCTCAGCGGCAAGGTGTCGCCGCAGCTGTCCGTCAATGCCAGCGGCAACGTGTTCTACGCCCGCCAGCAGCAGATCGACATCGCGGGCAACGAAACGACGCGCAACGCGACGTCCGTGAACGTGCGCGGCCGCTTCAATTACCAGCTGACGGCGGCGGACCAGTTACAGCTGATGGTCAATGCCCAGGGCAAGACGCTGGTCGGCACCGGCTACCGTGAGCCCAGCGTCACGGCGGACTTCAATTACCGGCGCAACATCACGCCGGCGCTGTCGCTGACGCTGCGCGTGTCGGACATCTTCGATTCGTCGAAGATCGAGACGATCACGGATTCGGCGACGCTGAAGGAACGCTCGATCCGGCGTTCCGACGGCCGTATCCTGTATGTGGGCCTGAACTGGCGCTTCGGCGGGGCGTCCCCGTCGCGCCGCCAGGGGCCGCCGGACGGCGAGGGCTTCCGTCCGCCGCCGGGTGGCATGGGGCCGCCGCCGGGCGGGTTCGGTGGTGGCGGTCCAGGGTTCTGACCTTCGCCCGCAGCGCCCAATACGTCGTCCCTGCGCAGGCAGGGACCCAATTTCCCGAGCGCTGTGTCAGCGCGTAAAACTTGGGCCCCTGCCTTCGCAGGGGCGACGGTGCCGTGTGGCGCTCGGGTCACGCCATGTGCGACAACCCCAGATTCCTGTTCGCCGGCACCGCCACATCGATCATCTTCGGCTGCGGCAGCTTCAGCTCCGCCATCAAGGCCACGAATTCTTCGCGCGACTTGCCCGCCAGCCGGGCGTTATGGCGTTTTTCCCACCCGATCGTTGTCACCGACTGCCCCTTGTAGTCATGCCCTGGCCATACGCGCGTGCCGTCCGGCAGCGCGAACAGCTTGCTCGTGACGCTGTCGTACAGCGCCGCGGCGCTGCCGCCCTGGAAGTCGGTGCGCCCGCAGCCGCCGATCAGCAGCGTATCGCCCGAAAACAGATTGCCGCGCCACAGGTAGCACATGCTGCCGGCCGTGTGGCCCGGTGTATGGATCACGTCGATCGTTTCGCCATCGCCGAAGCGCAGCGCATCGCCGTCGTTGAACTGCACTTCGGCCGGCGGGATGCCGCAGCCGCTGGGCACCGCGGCCTTGGCGCCCGTCAGCTGGCGCAGGCGCCCGGCCGACGTCACGTGGTCGGCGTGGGCGTGCGTCTCGACGACGTAGGCCAGGCGCAGGCCCAGGCGCTCGATGTGGGCCAGGTCGCGTTCCCAGTGCTGGTCGACGGGATCGATGATCACCGCCTCGCCGTTCTCGGGACCCGCCAGGATGTAGGTGAAGGTCGACGACACGGCGTCGAACAGCTGGATCGGATTGATTTGCATCTGCATGACTCACTACTCTCCTGTACTGGTGGCCGGCGGCCGCATTCCGGGCGCGTGCGCGGACCGGACGCGTTCATAGACTTCGAATAGTGCCATGCCGGCCACCATGGCCGCAACGAAGATGAGGGTCGGCCTGCCGCCGACGGCCAGTGCCGCCAGCGCCGGTCCCGGACAGTAGCCGACCAGGCCCCAGCCGATCCCGAATACGGCGCTGCCAGCGACCAGGCGGGCATCGATACGTCTGGCGCCCGGCAGGTGGACGCTGGAGCCGAACAGGGGACGCGCGCGGGCGCCCGCGAAGCGGAACCCGACGGCGGCGACGAGGATGGCGCCCAGCATGACGAAGGCCAGGGATGGGTCCCATTGCCCCGTCACGTCGAGGAAGGCCAGCACCTTGGCCGGATTAGTCATGCCGGAGAGGACGAGGCCGGAGCCGAACAGCAGGCCGGCGAGAAAGGCGGTCAGCAGGGACATGGCAGCCTCCGGTTCAGTGCAAGACGTGACGCGTCACGAAAACCGTGACGGCGCCGGCCAGCAGGAAGCAGGCGGTCGCGGCCAGCGAGCGGGGCGACCAGCGCGCGATGCCGCAGACACCGTGGCCACTGGTGCAGCCGGAACCGAAGCGGGTGCCGATGCCGACCAGCAGGCCGGAGAGGGCGAGTACGCGCACCGGATGGTCGATCTGCGCCGGCGGCATCGTGCCGGCGACCAGCCAGACGATCGGCGCCACGAACAAGCCCAGCAGGAAGGCGCCGCGCCACGCCATGTCGCCGCGGGCAGGGCGCACCAGGCCGCCGAGGATGCCGCTGATGCCGGCGACGCGGCCGTTGGCCAGCAGCAGCAAGGCCGTGGCGAGACCGATCAGTATGCCGCCGAGTACGGCGGACCAGGGGGTGAAGTGTTGCCAGTCTATGGTCATGATGAATCTCCTCGTTGGAAGTGTTTGATCCTGCCGCTCCCGACACGTTCTTCTTACATTAAAATGCAACTAACCGACAGGTGAAGCCAAACCACCAAAAAACCCGCCACCAACACGCAGGCGCCCGCAATCCAGCGAACACGGCCGCCACACAAATCGCTGTCAAGGGGACGCCGGGCCGACAATCAGCGGGCAGGGACGGCGCGACTGTCGACGACGCCCGGGATATCCTGCGTCGGACGCTTGAACTTGCCTTTCAGGTCGTCCACGCCCGACTGCGGCTTGGTCAGTGCGCGCAGGTCGGCGCGATCCTTGCGCTTCTCGCTCGTCTGGATCTTGAGCTTGGTGTCCCGTTCTTCCTGCAGATTCGGGATGATCTCTCCGTCGCGGTTGAACGACCAGGCGAGTTGGGCCGGGCCGAGGGGCAGGCCGTCGCCGCGCTTGCCGTTGTAGCCCGTGTTCCAGACATGCCAGGTCTTGCCGTAGCTGTTCATCTTGGTCTTCATCAGCGCGTGTTCGGCCGCGTCGGGAATGCCCGGCGCGACCAGCTGGCCGCTGAGGATCTCGCCATTGTGCGGATGCCAGTACTTGCGCTCGGCCGCAGGAAGGGTGTTGAACAGCTTTTCGGAAATGATGTATTCGATGCCGTTCATGTTCGCCGTCCGGGTGTTGCCGTCGAACAGGGCGCACTGGGCCATGTCCTCGTTGACCTGGTGGCAGAAATGGTGGGCCTCGATCTGGTTTTCCGGCGCGTCCTTCATCGGGTGGAAACCGACCAGGTACACGTCGAAGCCGGACAGCGGGGCATTGCCCTGCAAGGCCTTGGCGCCCGCTTCGAGGGCCAGGGTCTTGGGCGCCTTGGGCTCGCCGGCCGGTGCCGTGCGAGGGCGGGCATCCTGGGCGAAAGCGGGCAGGGCAGCCGTGGCGGCCAATGCGGCAGCAAGGACTAGACGGAAATCGACTGCATGGACATGGCGTTGCGTAGGCATGGGATCTCCTTCATCGTGGGTGCGATGAGGAGATCCTAGCGGCTCAGGGCTGGGGGCGCCGTTCGTTTGCCGCGGCGACGGCCGCCGCGACCTGCGCTTCGCGCGAGACCAGCAGGCGGTCGATGCGGTTGCCGTCCATGTCGACGACCTCGAATCGCCAGCCGCCCCAGTCCAGCCGGTCGCCCGACTTCGGGATCACGCCGAGCTGGTACAGCAGGAAACCGGCCAGCGTGTGGTAGGCGCCTTCGTCCTCGTCGGGGAAGGCGATCTCGGCACTCGTCAGGTAGCGGAAACGGTCCAGGACCATGCCGCCGTCCATGAGCCAGCTGCCGTCCTCGCGCTGCACGGCATCCTCGTGGCCCGCTTCGCCGTCGACGGTGACCTCGCCGACCAGGGCGCTCATCACATCGGTCAGCGTCACCATGCCCTGGATGTCGCCGTATTCGTCGACGATCATGGCCAGTTCCACGCGGTGCTTCTTCAATTGCTCGAGCAGGTCGATGGCGCTCACCGACTCCGGCACGTAGACGACCGGTTCGATGGCGGCGGCGATGTCGATCGCTTCAAGCGACTGCTTGCGGATAGCCTGGCCGAACAGGTTGCGCGCACGTACCACGCCTGCGACCTGGGAACGGTCGCCGCGGTAGACGGGAAAGCGGCTGTACGGCGAATCCGCGATGCGCGCCAGGTTCTCGGCCAGCGGCTGGTCCAGGTCGATGTATTCGAGGTCGACGCGCGGCGTCATCAGGGCGCGCAGGTGCCAGTCGTCCAGGCGCAGCGCGCGCGCGGCGATGTCGTATTCCGCCTTTTCGAACACGCCGGCATCCGCGCTTTCCTTGATCATGCCGGTGACGTCTTCCTCGGTGGGCGTCTCGTCCTTGCGGTGGTGCATGCCGATCAGCCGCATGATGAAATCCGTCGTGATGGCCAGCAGCCGCACGAACGGGTGCATGATGCGCGACAGCAGGTTCAAGGGACGCGAGATCATCGACGCCATCGTTTCCGGATACAGGATGGCGATGCGCTTGGGCACCAGTTCGCCCAGCACGATCGAGACGAAGGTAATGCCGATGACGACGATGGCCAGCGCGGTGCCGCGCGCGTAATCGTCGGGCAGGCCGAGCGCGGCGAACGTCGGGGCAAGGCGTGCCACGAGCGATGCTTCGCCGAAGGCGCCGGTAAAGATGCCGATCAGGGTGATGCCGACCTGCACGGTCGACAGGAAGCGGCTGGGATCTTCGTGCAGCCCGAGCGCGGTGGCGGCGCCGGCACTGCCGTCGGCGGCCAGGCGCTCCAGGCGCAGGCGTTTCGACGAGACGACGGCCAGTTCGGACATGGCGAACACGCCGTTCAGGAGGACGAGGGCAAGGATGATGAATATGTCTGACATGCGTTGTTGTTGGTAGCGGAGCGGCCCATGCCGCTCCTCGTTACCGGATGATCGCATGCCAGCCCGGTCCCGCCAACGTCCACACGGCCGGTGCGGGCGTTTTTTCGTCCTTTTTGCCGGCTTATTAGCTTACTTAGCGGCTAATTTACGGCTTGTCGGGATCGAAATGGCGGGCGATGCCTGCCCAGCAGTCCTGGTAGTTTCGCTGCAGCAGGGGCGAATCCAGCGCCTGTTGCGTCGCCGCGAGCGGATTCCTCGTTTCGAACATGAACGCCATCGTATCGCTCACCTTGTGCGGACGGCTGGTGTCGGCGTTGCTGGCCTTGTCGAAGGTGGCGGCATCCGGGCCGTGGCCGCTCATGCAGTTGTGCAGGCTCGCGCCGCCCGGCACGAAGCCTTCGGCCTTGGCATCGTAGGCGCCGTGGATCAGTCCCATGAATTCGCTGGCCACGTTGCGGTGGAACCAGGGCGGGCGGAAGGTGTCTTCGCCCACGAGCCAGCGCGGCGGGAAG
This sequence comes from uncultured Massilia sp., assembly GCA_963529995.1. Classification (GTDB taxonomy): domain Bacteria; phylum Pseudomonadota; class Gammaproteobacteria; order Burkholderiales; family Burkholderiaceae_D; genus Telluria. Next base: position 31,767 of record CAUSCY010000012.1, read on the forward strand.
ATCACGAAGTCGAGGTTGTCGACGCCCGGCGTGTCGGTCGGCGAGTGCAGCACGAGGAAGATCGAGGGGTCCGGGTGGTCGTAGCTGATCGAGCCGATCGTGTTGAAGTGGCGCAGGTCGTATTTATACGGCGCGTAGTTGCCGTGCCAGGCGACGACGTCCAGCGGCGAGTGGCCGATCCGCGCGGACCACAGCTTGCCCGAGAATTTCGCCACCAGTTCGAAGTCGCCTTCGACGTCCTCGTAGCGCGCCGCCGGCGTCAGGAAGTCGCGCGGATTCGCCAGGCCGTTCGAACCGATCGGCCCCATGTCGGGCAGGCGCAGCAGGGCGCCGAAGTTCTCGCACACGTAGCCGCGCGCTTCTCCATCCGGCAGCGCGACGGAAAAGCGCACGCCGCGCGGAATGACGGCGATCTGCTGCGGTTCGACCTCGATGAGGCCCAGTTCCGTGGCGATCGCCAGCCGGCCCTGCTGGGGCACGACCAGCAATTCGCCATCGGCCGAATAGAAATAGCGGCCCGCCATCGGCCGGTTCGCTGCGTAGAGATGGATGGCGCAACCCGTCATGGCGGCGGGCGAGCCGTTGCCGGCCATCGTGACCCAGCCTTCGATGAAGTCGGTAGGCGCGTCCGGAATTGGCAGCGGGCTCCAGCGCATCTGGTTCGGCGAGGCGGCCAGGCGCTCGACGTCGTCCGCGATGCCGCGGTTGTCGATGCGTTCGAAGCTGCCGTGCTGGGCAGCCGGGCGGATGCGGTACAGCCAGGAGCGGCGGTTGTGGCTGCGCGGCGCCGTGAACGCCGTACCGGAAATCTGTTCGGCATACAGTCCATAGGCCACGCGCTGCGGCGAATTGCGGTGCGCCGGCAGAGCGCCGGGCAATGCCTCGGTGGCGAATTCGTTGCCGAAACCGCTCATATAGCCGCCCAAATAAGCCTCGTCGTTCAAGGTGTCTCCTCCATGTCTTTATCGTGACTCTAGAGGAGCGGCGGGGATTTTACGAGATGAATATAAAAATGTAGACTATTCATGTCATCAATAACCCTATCTCGTGCATGATCGAACCCTCTAGCATCGACCTGAATTTGCTGTCCGTGTTCCAGGAGGTTTATCGCGAACGCCAGATTTCGGGCGCGGCGCGGCGCCTGGGGCTGACGCAGTCGGCGGTGAGCAATGCGCTGGCGCGCCTGCGCCGCACCTTCGGCGACGAGCTGTTCGTGCGCACGGCGCACGGCATGCAGCCGACGCCGCTGGCCCAGCAGATGGCGGAGCCGATCGGCGCGGCGATGGCGCAGGTGGCCCTGGCGTTGTCGCAGCGCAGCCGGTTCGAGCCAGCCACGAGCACGCGCCGCTTCACGCTGGCGATGACGGACGTGGGCGAGGTGTATTTCATGCCGGTGCTGATCGAGCGCTGCCGCGCGCTGGCGCCCGGGGTGGAAATCGCTTCCGTGCGCGCCAATGCGGCGACGCTGAAGGACGAGATGGAGACGGGACGCGTCGACCTGGCGATCGGCGCGTTCGAGGATGTGTCGGAGGCGCTGTACCAGCGGCAGCTGTTCCGCCAGCGCTTCGTCAGCATGTTCCGCAAGGGGCATCCGCTGGACGGCGCCAAGGTGGACCTGGCACGCTTCGTCGCGGCCACGCACCTGATCGTCGATGCGGCGCAGAGCCCCTACGACCGCATCAACGCGCTGCTGGACAAGGCGGGGGTGGGGACGAGCAGCCGCTTCCGGGTACCGCATTTCACGGCGGTGCCGTACATCGTCAGCACGAGCGAGCTGGTGGTGACGGTGCCGCAGAAGCTGGCCGAAAGCGCATCGAAGCCGTTCGGCCTGAAGTGGATCGAACCGCCGCTGGCCTTGCCGACGTTGCAGACCAACGTCTTCTGGCACCGGCGCTTCAACCACGATCCCGGCAACCAGTGGCTGCGGGGACTGATTGCCGACGTGTTCGCGGAGTAGCGCCGCCGCACGTCCGGAGGAGACCAATTTTATAAAAAGGAAGACTACGATGGCTGACCTGTTTGAGAATCCGATGGGCCTGATGGGCTTTGAATTCGTCGAGTTCGCCTCGCCCACGCCGGGCGTGCTGGAACCCGTGTTCGAGGCGCTGGGCTTCACCAAGGTGGCCGTGCACCGTTCCAAGGACGTGGCGCTGTACCGCCAGGGCGAAATCAACTTCATCGTCAACAACGAGCCGAAGAGCGCCGCCTACTATTTCGCGGCCGAGCACGGCCCGTCGGCCTGCGGCATGGCGTTCCGCGTCAAGAACGCGCACCAGGCCTACCACCGCGCGCTGGAACTGGGCGCGCAACCGATGGACATCCCGACCGGCCCGATGGAACTGCGCCTGCCGGCCATCAAGGGCATCGGCGGCGCGCCGCTGTACCTGATCGACCGATTCGACGAAGGCGACAATGTCGGCAAGTCCATCTACGACATCGACTTCGAATTCATCGAAGGCGTGGAGCGCAAGCCGAAAGGCCACGGCCTGTCCATCATCGACCACCTGACCCACAACGTCTACCGCGGCCGCATGGCCTACTGGGCCGGTTTCTACGAGAAGCTGTTCAACTTCCGCGAAATCCGCTACTTCGACATCCAGGGCGAATACACGGGCCTCACGTCGAAGGCGATGACGGCCCCGGACGGCAAGATCCGCATCCCGCTGAACGAGGAAGGCCAGGCCGGCGGCGGCCAGATCGAGGAATTCCTGTTGAAATTCAACGGCGAAGGCATCCAGCACATCGCGCTGCTGACGGACGACATCTTCGCCAGCGTCGACGGCCTGCGCGCCGCCGGCGTGCCGCTGATGAGCGCCCCACCGGCCACCTATTACGAGATGCTCGAAGGCCGCCTCCCGGGCCACGGCGAAGACATCGGCGCCCTGCAGGCGCGCGGCCTGCTGGTCGACGGCAAGGTCGAAGGCGAGGGCAAGCGCCTGCTGCTGCAGATCTTCTCGGAAAACCAGCTGGGCCCAGTGTTCTTCGAATTCATCCAGCGCAAGGGCGACGACGGCTTCGGCGAAGGCAACTTCAAGGCGCTGTTCGAGTCGATCGAGCGCGACCAGTTGAAGCGCGGCGCGCTCAAGACCGCTGCGTGACGTTCGGTGGGCATGTGATGCCCACCCTACGAAACATCTGCTGTAGGGTGGGCACCACGTGCCCACCGAACGCGCAGCCTGGGCACCTGCTATCCTTGTCCTTTTCGCACAAGGAGCCTCGTTTGCTGCCCGCCTTCGCCGTCCTGCTTCTCTTCCAGTGCCTGGGAGAGGCCCTCGTCTTCCTGTTCCGCCTGCCGATTCCGGGCCCTGTCGCCGGCATGTTGCTGCTGGTGGCCGCCCTCGTCGCGTGGCCGCGCCTGCACGACGCCGTCGAGAAAGGCGCCAACGAACTGCTGCGCCACCTGTCGCTGCTGTTCGTGCCGGCCGGCGTCGGCATCGTCGTCGCCGCGTCGAGCGTGGGCGGGCACTGGGTCGCCGTCGTGGCGGGCCTCGTCGTCAGCACGCTGTTGACGCTGGCCGTCACGGCGCTCGTATTGAAGGCGACCGGCACGCAGGCGAAGGAGGGCGGCGATGTTTAACTTCGAGCAGTTCACCCATTTCTGGGTCTATCTCGCCACCTCCCCGCTGCTGGGCCTCACGCTGACGCTGTGCGCCTACCTGTTCGCCCAATGGGTCTATGCGCGCTGCGGCTTTTCGCCGCTCGCGAATCCCGTCGCCATTGCGATCGCCATCATTGCCATCGTGCTGGTGGCCAGCGGCATGTCCTACCAGCGCTATTTCGCCGGCGCCCAGTTCGTCCACTTCCTGCTCGGTCCCGCCACCGTCGCCCTGGCCGTGCCGCTCGCGCGCCAGGTGCCGCGCCTGCGCCGCAACCTGGTGCCGCTGGCCTGCGCGCTCGTCAGCGGCAGCGTGACGGCGATCGTCAGCGCCGTCGGCGTCGCGGCGATCCTGGGCGCCTCGCCGGAACTGGTCCGTTCGATCGCGCCGAAGTCGGCGACGACGCCGATCGCGATGGCCGTCTCCGAGCACCTGGGGGGCGTACCGGCGCTGACGGCCGTGCTGGTGATCCTGACGGGGATCTTCGGCGCCGTGACGGCGAAGTTCCTGTTCAACGCGCTGCGCATCGAGTCGCACGCGGCGCGCGGACTGGCGCTGGGCGTGGCCTCGCACGGCATCGGCACGGCGCGCGCCTTCCAGGTCAGCGCCGAAATGGGCGCGTACGCGGGGCTGGGCATGGGCTTGAACGGCGTGCTGACCGCCTTGATCGCGCCATGGCTGGTACCGTTGCTGCTCGACTGGATGGGAAAATAAGAGGACGCGGGCGTAAAAGTGCCCGCAGCCGCGCGCGGACGCGGTTGCGGGCGGTGGCGGCACCGTGCGGCGAATTGCAGCGGCACTGCCGGGGGAGCGCAGGCGGCGTGGCCGCTCGCGGGAGAGAACCGGTAAGGCTTATGCCGTCTTGCGGGTGAACGCACGGGCGGCGAACAGGGCGCTGGCCACGCCGACGACGAGGGCGGCGGTGCTGCCCGAGAAACCGACGGCGTGGTTCGCCGCCAGCTTGCCGGCCTTCGGCCCGACGAGCTGCAGGCGGCGCTTGGTCATGCGGCTGCCCAGTTCGGACAGCTGGTCCTTGCTCATGGTCTGTTCCGCTTCCGGCAGCAGCACGGTTTCCTCGTCCGCCACGTGGTGGACAACGTCGCGCATCAGCTCGAACACGAGTTCGTCGTGGCGCGGGGAGGCCGGATCGGTGCGGCGCAGCTCGGCGATCACGCGGCGCATCTCGTCGTGCTCCGGCTCGCTCTTTTCCATCACCTTCTGGTCGTGCGCCTTCGGACGCATCACCGGATAGAAGATTTCCTCTTCCAGCGTGGCGTGGATTTCCAGTGCATCGCAGATGGTCTCGGCCAGCGCCTTCTTGACGCTCGGACGCTTGTCCTTGGTGTATTGGTGGAAAATCGTCATCACGTGCGAATGATCGAAGCGGATCATGTCGGTGATGGTGGGACTCAGTTTATTCAGAGAAAACATTATCTGCTCCTCGCCTGTGTGGGGGTAGGAGCATCCTAGACCGGGCGCCGTCGCGGTCGCGTAGGAGGCACGCGCATCTGATTGTAAGTGCAATGCGCGAGCTCGCCGCTCAGTCCAGTTCGGCTTCGCCCAGCATGAGTTGCCAATAGCCGACATCGACCCAGGCGCCGAATTTGCGCCCCACTTCCTCGAACTGCGCCACCTGCCTGAAGCCGAGCCGTTCGTGCAGCGCGACGCTGGCGGCATTCGGCAGCGCGATGCCGCCGATGGCGCAATGGAAGCGTCCGCGGAGGCGCCCGAGCAGCGCGCCATACAGCCGCGTCCCGTGGCCGCGCGCCCCCAGGCCGGGCGCGAGGTACACGGTCGTCTCCACCGCATGGCGGTAGCCGGGCCGCGCGCGCCACTTGCTGGCGTAGGCCCAGCCGATCAACCGGCCGTGCTCCTCGAGCACGATCCACGGCAGTCCGGCGTCCTGCACGTCAGCCATGCGGCGGGCGATCTCGGCGCCGTCGACCGCCTCCGTTTCCATGGAGACGGACGTCGTCGACACGTAATGGTTGTAGTGCGTGGCGACGACTCCGGCGTCGGCAGGCGACGCATCGCGCAGCAGGACGTCCGGCAAAACGGGAGCGGCGTCGATCATGACAGGCTATCGTTCAAGAAAATTGCATTATTACATTGCTATCGGTTCAGAACAACAAGCTGTCGTCGAATGTCCTACAAGGACACGGCGGAATAACCGATGTTCCCGATTTTTGAGCCTGCGATCATGAATGCACAGCTGATCGCCGTCGAACGCGATCGTGGCGCCGTGCTGCGGATGCTTGACGCGTCGTGGCCGGTACAACCCCCACAGTGAACTGGAGAATTGGAATGTTTGCACACAACAAGCGCTTGCAGTACACGGTGCGCGTCAGCGAGCCGAATCCCGGCCTGGCGAACCTGATGCTCGAACAATTTGGCGGCCCGCAGGGCGAGCTGGCCGCAGCCATGCGTTACTTCACCCAGGCCGTCAGCGACGACGATCCGGGCCGCAAGGACATGCTGTTCGACATCGCGACGGAAGAACTGAGCCACCTCGAGGTGATCGGCCACATCATCGCCATGCTGAACAAGGGCGCCAAGGGCGAGCTGGCCGAGGCCGTCGACAGCGAAGCCGAGATGTACAAGAAGCTGACCGGCGCCGGCAACGACAGCCACGTCACGCAGGTGCTGTACGGTGCCGGCACGCCGCTGGTCAATTCGGCCGGCGTCCCCTGGACCGCCGCCTATATCGACACGATCGGCGAGCCGACCGCCGACCTGCGCTCGAACATCGCTGCCGAGTCGCGCGCCAAGATCGTCTACGAGCGCCTGATCGCGCTGACCGACGACCCGGGCATCAAGGAAGCGCTGGGCTTCCTGATGACGCGCGAGATCGCCCACCAGAAGTCGTTCGAAAAGGCGCTGTACTCGATTTCGCCGAACTTCCCTCCGGGAAAAATGCCGGGCGATCCGCGCTTCGCCGACACCTACTTCAATATGTCCCAGGGTCCGGGCGAGATGCGCGGGCCGTGGAACCAGGGCGAGAAGTGGAATTTCGTCACCGACCGCGACAAGCAGATGGCCGTCGACGGCGGCAGCGGCGAAGCCGAGGTGAAGCTGCCGGCCAAGGACATCGACCTGCTCAAGCAGATGTCGGCCCGCACCATGTCCGACCCGACCATCGATCCGCCGACCGGTGCGGAACTGGGCATGGGCAACCAGACGGTCGCCGACGGCAAGACCGTCAGCGGGAAGTGACGGCTGCCTAAGGCTGGCTGGCCCGGGGTGACGGGCCGGCCGTCAAGCGCCGCGCGGCTCCGGTCGTGCGGCGTTGTCGTATTTGAATGGATGCGGCGCGCAGCCGTGCGCCGTATCCGCCGGTTTCGCCTATGATTGGATACAAGATGGAAACGCCACTTCCCAAAGCCCGCCAGCAGTCCCACCTCCCGCGCGCGTTCGGTGCGCGCCGCATGGTCGGGCTCTTCATCTGCGCGCTGGGTTCCGTGGCCCTGTTGGCCGGCCTGCTCGAGCAGCTCGTCCGCGCCACGCCGAACCTGCGCGGCGCCCTCATCGGCGGGGGCACCGCGGCCGCCGCGACGGCGCTGGGGACGATCCCCGTGCTGCTGTCCCAGCATTTCTCGAAGCGCACCTACGACTGCTTCCTCGGCTTCGGTGCCGGCGTGATGCTCGGCGCGACCTCGTTTTCCCTCGTCATTCCCGCGCTGGCGGCGGCCGAATCGGCCGGTGCCGGCAACTGGGGCGCGAGCCTGTCGGTGGGCGCCGGCATCATGGCCGGTGCCGCGCTCCTGCTGCTGCTCGAACGCCACATCCGCATCGACGGCATCCTCGAACAGCACGACGCGCGCACGGCGCACTCGATGCGGCGGGCCTGGCTGTTCGTCTGGGCCGTCGCGCTGCACAACCTGCCGGAAGGCCTGGCCATCGGCGTGGCCTATGCCGGCATCGACCTGGAAAAGGCCAACTCGCTGGCGACCGGCGTCTCGATCCAGGACGTGCCGGAGGGTCTCGTCGTCGCGCTGGCCCTGCGTACCGTGGGCTATGGACGGGTGCTGTCGGCGGGCCTGGGCATGGCCTCGGGCCTGATCGAGCCGGTGGCGGCCGTCGCCGGCGCCGCGCTGATCGGCGTCTCGGCGGGCCTGCTGCCGTTCGCGCTGGCCGCGGCGGCCGGTGCGATGCTGTTCGTGATCGTCAACGACGTGGTGCCGGAATCGCACCAGAACGGCAACGGCACCTGGTCCAGCGTGGCCCTCGTGTTCGGCTTCGTGCTGATGACGGTGCTCGATACCGCACTGGGTTGAGCGCGCGCGTCGTTTAACGGGCTGCGTTCAGGCGGCGCGCCGAACGTCGTCGGCGTGCCGCGCGATGTCCGCGAACGGCATCGGCTTGCCGAACAGCCAGCCCTGGGCGAATTCCACGCCCCGTTCGCGCAGATAGGCCGCCTGCACGGGATTCTCGATCCCTTCGGCGATCATCGACAGCCGCATCGAACGCGCCATCTCGATGATCAGGCCGACCACGCCGCTGGTCGGCGCATCGGTGCCGATCGCCTCGATGAAGGAGCGGTCGATCTTCAGGTAGTCCAGGTCCAGGCTTTCCAGGTAAGAGAGACTCGAATACCCGGTGCCGAAATCGTCGATGGCGACGCCGATGTCGTTGGAACGCAACAGCCGGATCACCTCGCGCGCCGCATCCAGGTGCAGGAAACCCCGTTCCGTGATCTCGACGATCAGGTTCGACGGCCGCGCGCCGCACGCGGCCAGCATGGAGGTCAGGCGCTCGACGATCACGGGCGACTGGACGTCGGCCGCCGACAGGTTGATCGCCACGTGGAAGGCGGGATGCGCGCGCAGGTAGGCACCGGCGTCGCGTGCCACCATCTCGATCACGTGCTCGGTGAGCTTGACGATCGCGCCGCTCTGCTCGGCGGCCGGAATGAACAGGTCTGGGCCCACCAGTTCGCCGTTGGCGCGCCGCCAGCGCAGCAGCGCCTCGGCACCCACCCATTCGCCCGTCTGCAGGTTCACGATGGGCTGGTACTGCAGGAAGAACTCGCCGCGCCGCAGCGCCGCGCCGAGCGACATCTCGAGCGACATCCGGCGCCGCAGCAGCAATCCCAGCATCGCGGCGAGGACGATGCCGAACACGGAGCCGGCGGGCACCAGGCGCAGGGCGATCGCATGCGTGCGCCGCTCGACCCGCGCGAGGGGCACGGCCGCGACAGCGGCGATCGTATCGAGTTTCGAGCGCACGATGGCCACCAGCATGCCGCGGTCGGCAAAGGCCGTCGAGCGGCCCGTGCCGAGGCGGGCGATCCAGGCGGGATCGAGCTTGCCGCGCGAGACGGCGATGCGGCCGCTTTCCAGGTGCAGCACGCCCACGGCCGCGTCGGGTCCGGCGCCGGAGGCGTCGACCGGCATGTCGCGGTGGATGATGGTGGCGTAGCCGTCACGTTCCACGGCCAGCAGCGCGCCATCGGCGGCGCCGGGCAGCGGCACGTTCGGATACAGCGCGGCGCCGGAGGCGGTGCGCAACACGTCGTCGCCGAGCGGGATCGCCACCAGGCCCATCGACGAGCAGACGAGGATGCCGTGCTCCACGTGGCCGATCGCGTGGATGTAGCTGAAGCCGAGGGCGATGCGGCGCATCAGGGCAAGCGACGCCGGCGAGCAGGGCGCCAGTCCCGAGCGCGCCAGCGTCCGGTTGCCGTTCATGATCTGCCTGGCCGCTTCGTCGGTCCGGTGCATCACGTCGCGGGCTACGGCCAGGGTCTGGTCCGACTCTGCCGCCCATGCCTGGCGTTGCGCCTCGCGCCACGCGATCCAGGGCGGGCCGATCAATACCGCGATGGTTGCCAATCCGGTGAGCCCGAGCCCGAGGCGTCTGCGCATCTTTCCCTCCCAACGATCCGATGCCTGCCCGCACCGCTCCGACGGGCGCCGGCCGGCAACATGCCCATGCACGCAGTATAGCGGGCAGGTCCACGCAGGCGAATATAGTTAGCGTTCAATATATGGTAACCATAATTGTTGGGCGCTATCAGTTCTGTGCGTTTCCGCTCATCCGCACCCGTCATACATAGGCGAGCATGCGGCCGGAAGCGATCACGGCGACCCAGAGCAGGATCGACAGGCTAGCCTGCAGGCGCGCGCCGGCCGCTACGGGTCCGCTGTCCGGGGCGGTGCGCCACGGACCGAGGTGGAAGGCGAGGGCATTCAGCGCCGCGGCCGCTATCAGGGCGAGCTTGAGCAGGAACGCCGGGTTGGCGAGGAAGTCCGGCGCCTGCGTCGCGAACAGCAGCAGGCCGCTGGGCACGACCAGCAGCACGCTGGCGAGCGACCACGGCAGCGTGTGGCGGGCCAGGGCGCGCAGCGGTAACGCGGCGCCGAAGCCGAGCACGCGCAGGTCGAACACGAGGACCGCGCCGACCAGCAGCACGAAGCCGAGGATGTGCACGGTCTCGACCAGCGGATACAGCCAGGCGTGGCTGCGCAGGCCGTCGGCCAGCGGCGATGCCGCCAGCCGGGCAGCGGCCTGCGCCAGGGCTTCCATCCGCTCAGCGCAACTCGGTGGCCTTGCCGGCGATCGTGATCCGCTCGGCGCGCAATTCGCCCGCCTTGCTGCGGTGCGGGTAGCCGTAGACGGTGGCGCTGGTGCCGACGGCCAGCATGGCTTTCGACAGGCCCCGGTTGTCCATGCGCGACGGCGGGGCCAGGACGACGTGCCAGGTCTTGTCCGGCGTTTTCAGGTCCACGTAGCCGTGCGGGTTGTCGTAGCCGGATTGCTGGATGGTGCCGGTGAGTTCGAGCGGCTTGGTGGCGTCGTAGTCGCTCCAGCCGTGGTGGGCCCAGGCGCTGGCTGCGACGAAGCTGGCCAACAGGAACAATCTTTTCATGATTCCTCCAGAAAGGGCGATGCAGGGACGAGACAGCGCATCGATTCTACGCCGTCCTATCTTTTGCCAGGCGCGCGCCATCTATATATAAGGCAACCTGTGGCCGTACCGCAAAAAAAAGCCCCGGCGCAGGCCGGGGCTTGGTGCGGATGAACCGATCGGTGCTTGCCCGACGGCGCTCAGCGCCTGATTTCCAGTGCCCGGTTCAGGCTTAGTGCAGCCAGCGAGCCGACGGCGCCGGACAACAGGTACAGGCTGACGTAGCCCAGGCCGAAGTTGGCCGCGAGGCCGAGGGCGACCAGCGGCGCGAACGCGGCGCCGACCAGCCAGGCCAGGTCCGACGTCAACGCGGCGCCGGTATAGCGGTAGTTCGGCAGGAAGTTCGAGGTGACGGCGCCGGCGGCCTGGCCGTAGGAGAGGCCCAGCAGCAGGAAGCCGAGCAGGATGAAGGTGTTCTGGCCCGAGGTGCCGCCGTCCATCAGCGTCGGCACGAAGCCGGCGAACAGCGCGATCAGGACGGCCAGCGTGCCGAGGGTGTTGCGGCGGCCGAATTTGTCCGCGATCCAGCCGGAAGCCAGCACGCCGACGATGCCCAGGCCCGCGCCCCACATCTGGACGACGAGGAAGTCGGCCATCGAGCGGGTGTCGTACAGCTGGATCCAGGACAGCGGGAACACGGTCACGAGGTGGAACAGCGCGTAGCTGGCGAGGGCGGCGAGGGCGCCCAGCACGATGGTGGTGCCCTGGTTGCCGATCACTTCGCGCGCCGGCACGGCGTCCAGCTGGTGTTCGTCCAGCAGGTGCACGTAGTCGGGCGTGGAGACGAGGCGCAGGCGCGCGAACAGCGCGACGACGTTGATCGCGAAGGCGACGAAGAACGGGAAACGCCAGCCCCAGACGAGGAAGTCGTCCTGGGACAGCTGGGACAGCAGGTAGGCGAAGATGCCCGCGGCGATGATGAAGCCCACCGGTGCGCCCAGTTGTCCGAGCATCGCGTACCATCCGCGCTTTCCTTCGGGTGCGCTCAAGGCCAGCAGGGAAGGCAGTCCGTCCCAGCTGCCGCCCAGCGCGGCGCCTTGGCCGAGACGCAGGATGATCAGCGAGACGATGGCCCATTCGCCCCAGCGCGAGTAGGTCGGCAGGCCGGCGATGGAGACGGTCGCGGTACCGAGCATGAAGAGGGCGATGGTCAGCTTGATCTCGCGGCTGAAATGCCGCTGGATCGCCATGAACACCAGCGTGCCGATGGGGCGCGCCACGTAGGCGAGGGCAAAGATGGCGAACGAATACAGGGTACCTTCGAGCCGGTCCGCGAACGGGAAGAACACGGCGGGGAACACGAGCACCGAGGCGATCGCGTACACGAAGAAATCGAAATATTCGGAAGCGCGGCCGATGACCACGCCGACCGCGATGTCGCCCGGTGCGACGTGGTCGTCGCGGGCGTTGATGTTGCGGGCACCGCTGTGGTGTCCGGTGATGGGAGCGGCGCCTGCGTCGCCGTACGTGGTCGAGCTCTGCATAAGGGTCTCCTTGGGAAGCTGGCCGCCCCCGGCCGGATACTTTGCTCAACCCCCTTGAAATGTTGCAAAAACGAAAGGGGTGGGACAAAACGTCCAATCGCCAAAGGCACGCCGATGGAGTTACATTAGCATGTTATCTTTCCCATGTAACGTAAAACACAAGCATGATTCCTAAGACCATCCGTCGAGGACTGTTCCTGACACCGTTGGCAGCGCTGGCCGGCTGCAATACGGTGGTCATGAATCCGTCCGGTGACATTGCTGTACAGCAGGCGCATCTGATTACCATCTCGGTAGTCCTGATGCTGTTAATCATCGTTCCGGTGTTGTTCCTGGTCGTCTATTTTGCCCGCAAGTACCGCGCGAGCAATACGGAAGCCGAATACCTGCCGGATTGGGACCACTCGACCAAGCTCGAACTCGTCATCTGGGGCGCACCCCTGCTGATCGTCATCGTGCTGGGTCTTGTCACCTGGATCTACACCCACAAGCTGGACCCGTACCGCCCGCTGGAACGCCTGGACGCCAGCCGTCCGATCCCCGCTTCCGCCAAGCCGCTCGTCGTGCAGGCCGTGGCCATGGACTGGAAATGGCTGTTCATCTATCCGGAGCAGGGTATCGCTACCGTGAACGAACTGGTGGTCCCGGTCGACGTGCCGGTGCGCTTCAAGATCAGCGCGACCTCCGTCATGAATGCGTTCTACGTTCCCGAGCTGGCCGGCATGATCTACGCGATGCCGGGCATGGAAACGACCCTGAATGCGGTCCAGAACAAGCCGATCCAGTCGATGGGCTTCTCGGCCAACTACAGCGGCGCCGGCTATTCGGACATGCGCTTCTCCTACCGCGGCGTCGCCCAGGGCGATTTCGACGGCTGGGTGCAGTCGGTCAAGAGCGGCAGCGCCGGCAACCTCGACCGCGCCAACTACCTGGCCCTCGAGAAGCCGAGCATCAAGGATCCCGTGCGCCACTACGGCACCGTTGACGGCGACCTGTTCTATCGCGTCCTGAACCGCTGCGTCGCCGACGGCGTCGTCTGCATGGACAAGATGATGCAGGAAGACGCGAACAAGGCACGCGAGATGGCCATGCGCCGGATGCCCCAACAAGCGGCAGCGACCCGTCTGGCCCAGGCCAACGGCGAGGTTTGCACCACGCCCGATGAATCTGTGAAGAAGAAGTAATCACCATGCACGAGCAATTTGACTTAGCCAAGTTGATCTTCGGCCGGCTCAGCTGGGAAGCGATTCCCTACCATGAGCCGATCCTGATCGCTACTTTCGCGGCGGTTCTCCTGGGCGGCGTCGTCGTCCTGGCTGCCATCACCAAGTTCAAGCTGTGGGGCTATCTCTGGAAAGAGTGGTTCACCAGTATCGACCACAAGAAGATCGGCATCATGTACATGGTGCTGGGTCTGATCATGTTCCTGCGCGGCTTCGCCGACGCGCTGATGATGCGCGCCCAGCAGGCGTTCTCGTTCGGGGATTCCCACGGCTTCCTGCCGCCGCACCACTACGACCAGGTCTTCACCGCCCACGGCGTGATCATGATCTTCTTCGTGGCGATGCCGCTGGTGACGGGCTTCATGAACTACGTCGTGCCGCTGCAGATCGGCGCCCGCGACGTGGCCTTCCCGTTCCTGAACAACTTCTCGTTCTGGATGACCACTGCCGGTGCCATCCTGGTCATGGCATCGCTGTTCGTCGGCGAATTCGCCCGTACCGGCTGGCTGGCCTATCCGCCGCTGTCCGGCATCCTGGCGAGCCCCGATGTCGGCGTCGACTACTACATCTGGTCGCTGCAGATCGCCGGTGTAGGTACGCTGCTGTCCGGTATCAACCTGGTGGTCACCATCGTCAAGATGCGCGCCCCGGGCATGGACCTGATGAAAATGCCGGTCTTCACCTGGACCGCACTGTGCACCAACATCCTGATCGTCATGGCCTTCCCGGTCCTGACCGCCGTCCTGGCCATGCTGGGCCTGGACCGTCTGTTCGACACCCACTTCTTCACCAATGAACTGGGCGGCAATTCGATGATGTACGTGAACCTGATCTGGATCTGGGGCCACCCGGAGGTGTACATCCTGATCCTGCCGGCATTCGGCATCTTCTCGGAAGTCGTCGCGACCTTCTGCAGCAAGCGCCTGTTCGGCTACACCTCGATGGTGTACGCAACCGCCGTCATCATGGTCCTGTCCTACCTCGTGTGGCTGCACCACTTCTTCACGATGGGTTCGGGCGCGAGCGTGAACTCGTTCTTCGGCATCACCACGATGATCATCTCGATCCCGACCGGTGCGAAGCTGTTCAACTGGCTGTTCACCATGTACAAGGGCCGCATCCGCTATGAACTGCCGATGATGTGGACCGTGTCGTTCATGATCACCTTCACCATCGGCGGCATGACCGGCGTGATGCTGGCGGTCCCGCCGGCCGACTTCGTGCTGCACAACTCGCTGTTCCTGATCGCCCACTTCCACAACGTCATCATCGGCGGCGTGCTGTTCGGCCTGTTTGCCGGCCTGAACTACTGGTGGCCGAAGATGTTCGGCTTCAAGCTGGACCGCAAGTGGGGCCTGTACTCGTTCTGGCTGTGGTCGATCGGCTTCTGGTTCGCCTTCATCCCGCCGTACATCCTGGGCTTCATGGGCGTGACCCGCCGCATGAGCCACTTCGAAGATCCGTCGATCCACTACCTGTTCCAGATCTCGCTGTTCGGTACCGTGATGATTGCCGCCGGTATCGGCTGCCTGCTGATGCAGATCGTTGTCTCGGTCATCAACCGCAAGAAGCTGGCCGACGTGACCGGCGACCCGTGGGGTGGCCGTACGCTGGAATGGTCGACCTCGTCGCCGCCGCCGGCCTACAACTTCGCGTTCACCCCGGTCGTGCATGACAACGACACCTGGGCGGACATGAAAAAGAACGGTTACCAGCGTCCGCTGAAGGACTACGTGCCGATCCACATGCCTGCCAACACCTGGGCCGGTCCGGTGATCCCGGGTCTGTCGTTCGTGGTCGGTTTCGGCATCATCTGGCACATGTGGCTGTTGGTGGCCGTCGGCTTCGTCGCGCTGATCGCGGCGACCATCTATCACACGTTCAACTACAAACGCGACTACTACATCCCGGCGGAAGAAGTCACCCGCACGGAAGAAGAGCGCACCCGCATGCTGGAAGCCCATGTCTGAGATTAACGTCACCCACGCCGGCGCCGCGAGCGCCGAGCCGAGCTCGCGCTACTTCGTGCGCGAGCACCACCCGGAAAACGGCACGCTGCTCGGTTTCTGGATCTACCTGATGAGCGACTGCCTCATCTTCGCCTGCCTGTTCGCGACCTATGCGGTCCTGGGCCGCAACTACGCGGGCGGCCCGTCGGGCGGCGAGATCTTCGACCTGCCGCTGGTGGCCGTCAACACGGCCTTCCTGCTGTTCTCGTCGATCACCTACGGCTTCGCGATGCTGTCGGCGCAGAAGAAGATCGTCGGTTCGACCCAGCTCTGGCTGGCGATCACCGGCATCCTGGGCGCCTGCTTCCTGGGCCTGGAACTGTACGAGTTCTCGCACCTGATCCACGAGGGCTTCGGCCCGTGGCGCAGCGGCTTCCTGACCGCGTTCTTCGCGCTGGTCGGTACCCACGGCCTGCACGTGACCTTCGGTATCGTCTGGCTGGTCACGCTGATGGTCCAGGTCGGCAAGCACGGCATCACCGGTGCCAACTACCGCCGCCTCGCCTGCCTGTCGATGTTCTGGCACTTCCTGGACGTCGTCTGGATCGGTGTGTTCACCTATGTTTACTTGATGGGGACCCTGCCATGAGCAACGTTCATCACGCCCACGGCCATGGCGATCACGGCCACCACGTCGACCACGACGACCACCTGGAAGCCCATGGCAGCATGAAGGACTACACGATCGGCTTCATCCTCGCTGTGATCCTGACCGTGATCCCGTTCTGGCTGGTGATGACCCACCAGCTGGCGCCGGACACCACCAAGTTCGTGATCCTCGGCTTCGCCGCCGTGCAGGTCGTCGTGCACATGGTCTACTTCCTGCACATGAACTCGAAGTCGGAAGGCGGCTGGAACATGATGGCGATGATCCTCACCATCATCCTGCTGGTCATCGTGCTGGTCGGCTCGATCTGGGTCATGTACCACATGAACGCGAACATGATGCCGCACATCAGCAACGATGGCGGTTCGGTTCACGGCATGCACGACATGCAGTAATGGCAGGCGACGATCTTGAAGCAGTGCCGGGCAGCGCCCGGCGCAAGGGAGCCTCTCCCGTCCTGGCAGTCCTGGCGCTGCTCCTGATCGTCCTGTTTGCCGGTCTCGGTACCTGGCAGGTGTTCCGCCTGCAGTGGAAACTCGACCTGATCGCCCGCGTGGATGCACGCGTGCACGCCGTTCCCGTCGCGCCGCCTTCCGCGGCCGGCTGGGCCGGCATCAATGCCGCCGACGACGAATACCGTCGCCTGGAACTCAACGGCACCTATCTGTACGACCTTACCACTCCCGTCCAGGCCCTCACCGAGCAGGGCAGCGGCTATTGGCTGATCACGCCGATGTGCACGACGGACGGCACGATCATTCTCGTCAACCGCGGTTTCATTCCGGCCGACCTGGGCGCGCCCACGCGCTACGCGCCGCTGGCCGCGAACGGCGACCCCTGCGCGGCCGTGCTGGCCCGCCACGAACCCACGGTCCGCGTCGTCGGCCTGCTGCGCATCAGCGAGCGCGGCGGCTCGTTCGCGCGCGCCAACGATCCAGCGAACAACCGCTGGTATTCGCGCGACGTCGCGGCCATCGCCGCCACGCGCAAGCTGGGCGAGACGGGGAAGACCATAGCCCCGTATTTCGTCGACGCGGAAGCGGCCCAGAATCCGGCCGGCTCGCCGGACCGCCCGACCGGCGGCCTGACCGTCGTCAGCTTCCACAACAGCCACCTGGTCTACGCACTGACCTGGTATGCGCTAGCCCTGATGGTCGTCTTCGGCTGGTGGCGCGTCGCGCGCTCGCCGCGCCGCGGCGCGGACGACCTGGACGACGCAAGCGACGATGCGTGAACCCACGGCGACCGCGGGCAAGGGCCCGGCACGGCGCTGGCGGATGAATTCCGTCGCCGACGTCGAATACGTCGCCGGCCACAAGAACATGCTGCAGCTGATCGAGCTGCGCTGGATCGCCGTCATCGGCCAGATCACGACCATCGTCGGCGCGATCGCCATCTTCGACGTGCCGCTGCCGCTGGTGCAGATGCTCGAGGTGCTGGCCTGCCTGATCGCCTTCAATATCGCCAGCCACTTGCGCTGGCACGAACACCGCCCCGTCACCAATAACGAACTGTTCCTCGCGCTGCTGGTGGATGTCGCCAGCCTGACGATGCAGCTGTACCTGTCCGGCGGCGCAAGCAATCCGTTTGCCTTCCTTTATCTCCTGCAGGTGATCCTGTCGGCCGTGCTGCTGGAAGCCTGGTCGACCTGGACCATCGTCGCCATCACGCTGGCCTGCCTGGCCGGCCTGTCGATCTTCGCCCAGCCGTTGCCGCTGCCGCCGGACCACGCGCGCGGCATCTCCAGCCTGTACGTGCAGGGCCTGCTGCTGTGCTTCGTGCTGGATGCGGCGCTGCTCGTCATCTTCATCCTGCGCATCAGCAACACCCTCAAGACGCGCGCCAGCCAGCTGGCGGACTTGCGCCAGCGCGCCGCCGAGGAAGAACACATCGTGCGCATGGGCCTGCTCGCATCGGGCGCCGCCCACGAGCTGGGCACGCCGCTGGCGACGCTGTCCGTGATCCTGGGCGACTGGAAGCGCATGCCGGAGTTCAAGGAAAACCCGGACCTGATCGAGGAAATCTCGGAAATGCAGACCCAGCTGCAGCGCTGCAAGTCGATCGTCAGCGGCATCCTGCTGTCCGCCGGCGAAGCGCGCGGCGAATCGGCGCGCCGCACGACGATCCGCACCTTCCTCGACGGCCTGGTCCGCCAATGGCAGGCCAGCCGTCCCGTGCGCGCGTTCGACTACATCAACCGCATCGGCGACGACCTGCCCGTCGCCTTCGACGAAGCCCTCAAGCAGATGATCGACAACGTGCTCGACAATGCCCTGGAAGCATCGCCCGACTGGGTGGCCCTGGACGCCGGCGTCGAGGACGGCACGCTGATCCTGACGGTGACGGACCGCGGCCCCGGCTTCGCGCCCGCCATCCTGGCCCACTTCGGCAAGCCCTACCAGTCGACCAAGGGCCGTCCCGGCGGCGGCCTGGGTGTGTTCCTGGCCGTGAACGTGGCGCGTACGCTTGGCGGCACCGTCACGGCCATCAACCTGCCGGAGGGCGGGGCGCGCGTCACGCTCACGCTGCCGTTGTCGGCGATCGCGCTGCGGCAGGAATAGCGGCGGGAGGGAACGGCGTCCGGCGCGCAGCCGCACAAGCATTCCGGTATCATCGGTGCAAATTTCTTTTTAGAAAGTTGCCGGAGACCGAGCCATCGTGCGCCTACCCATTCCCGCCTTCGTCCTGTCCTTCCTCGTCTCGTCTCTGCTGGTCCAGTCGCCATGCGCCGCCGCTGCGCAGGCGCCGTTCCACGGCGTCGTGCGGCTCGCCGTGCAGGCCGTCGACACCGACCGCCAGATCTTCGGCATCCATGAAACGATTCCCGTCCAGCGGCCCGGGCCACTGACGCTGCTGTACCCGCAGTGGGAAGTGGGCAGCCATGCGCCCACGGCCTCGGTCGCGGAGCTAGCGGGACTCGTGGTCAAGGCCGGCGGCCGTACGCTCGACTGGCGCCGCGATCCCGCCGCGCCGCATGCATTCCGCGTCGTCGTGCCGGCCGGCGTGGCGGCGCTCGAGGTGTCGATGCAGTTCCTGGGTCCCCAGCGCGCACCGCTGATCACGCCGGACCGCGTGTCGCTGCCGTGGCACCGCCTGTTGCTGTATCCGGCCGGCTGGCCCGTGCAGTCGATCCCCGTGCAGGCCACCGTGTCGCTGCCGGCGGGGCTGACGCTGGCCGGGCCTCTCGAGGTCGAGAAGCAGGAGGGCGGCGATATCGCGCTGCGTCCGGTGCCGCTCGCCGCGCTCGTCGATGCGCCGGCCTATGCGGCCCGCCATCGGCGCGAGATCGCGCTGGCACCTGCCGGCGGCAAACCGGTCGTCCTCGACATCGTCGCCACCCGCGCACAGGACACGGCGGTTCCGGAAGCCGAGATCGCGCGCATGCGCGCACTGGTCGAGGAAACGGCGCTGGCGTTCGGCGCGCCGCCGTTCCGTCGCCACCACCTGCTGGCCATCCTCGACGACGACACGGCGGGCGGCGGCATCGAGCACCTGGAGGAAAGCGAGAGTTTCCTGCCGGCCGATTACTTCACGGCGCTGGAGCGGCAGCTGCCGAACCGCGATCTCCTGGCCCACGAATACGTCCACGCGTGGAACGGCCGCTTCCGGCTGCCCGCCGACCTGCATGCCGCCGACTACAACACGCCCGTGCAGGGCAGCCTGCTGTGGGTGTACGAGGGGCAGACGGAATGGTGGGGGCGCGTGCTGGCGGCCCGCGCGGGCCAGCGCAGCGTCGGCGAGACCCTGGACCGACTCGCCATCGATGCGGCGGTTGTCGCCAATCGCCGGGCGCGGGCCTGGAAGCCGCTGCGCGACAGTACCAACGACCCACTCTACATGCCGGGGCATCCGGTGGTCTGGCGCGACTGGCAGCGCCGCGAGGATTACTATGTCGAGGGCGTGCTGCTGTGGCTCGACGTCGAGGCCCGGCTGCGCGCCTTGACGGGCGAACGGGTGGGCCTCGACGATTTCGCGCGGCGCTTCTTCGCGACGGCGGGGCAGGCGGTACCGCATCTGTACCGCGAACGGGACGTGGTGCGCACGCTCGACGGCCTCGCGCACGCGGACTGGCAGCAGATCGTCGCGCGCCACCTCGATACGCGCGACGATGCCGAAGCCTTGGCGGGACTGGCGCGCAGCGGCTGGCGCCTCGTCTACCGCGACACGCCCAGCACGAGCTGGCGCCAGGAAGAGGACACCGAAGGCGTGCGCAACCTCGACTATTCGATCGGCCTGCAGGTGCGCGCCAACGGCGTGCTGCGCTCCGTCGCCTGGGACGGCCCGGCCTTCGCGGCCGGCCTGGCGCCGGGCGCAAAGCTGCTGACCGTGAACGGCGCGCCGTTCACGCCGGCCGCGCTGGAGCAGGGCGTGGCCGGCGCTGCGTCCACCCCGCTCGTGCTCGAGGTCGAGGCGCAGGGACGCCGGCGCAGCGTCACCCTCGCTTACCGCGGCACGCTGCGCTATCCCTACCTGGAACGCATCGACGGCAGCGTCGATCGCCTGACGCCTTTGCTGGCCCCGCGCCGCCAGGGCGGATGAGCCTGGAGGGGGCCTTCATGCTTCATCCCGCTTGCATGTAAAATGGGGGATGGCTAATACCGAACCACTGCTACTCATCATCGAGGACGACGACGCGTTCGCGCGCACCCTCGGCCGCTCGTTCGAGCGGCGCGGCTACAAGGTCCTGCTCGCGCCCGGGCTGGACGAGGCCCAGGCACTTCTCAAGGAACACAATCCCGGCTATGCCGTGGTCGACCTGAAGCTGAAAGGCAACAGCTCGGGCCTGGCTTGCGTACAGATGCTGCATGCGCACGACCCGGACATGCTGATCGTCGTGCTGACGGGCTTCGCCAGCATCGGTACCGCCGTCGAGGCGATCAAGCTGGGCGCCTCCCAGTACCTGGCCAAGCCGTCCAACACGGACGACATCGAGGCCGCCTTCGGCCACGTGGCAGGCAATACGGAACTCGAGCTGACCAACCGCTCCACGTCGATCAAGACGCTGGAGTGGGAGCGCATCCACGAGGTGCTGGCCGAGACCGATTTCAATATCTCGGAAGCGGCAAGGCGGCTCGGCATGCACCGGCGCACGCTGGCGCGCAAGCTCGAGAAGCAGCGGGTGAAGTAACCTGCGCATTTCGCGCCGTCCGGCCGCATCTCGCGCCGCCGGACGGCGACCCGTCGCAATCCCGCCCGCCCGAGCGGGGAGCACGGCACCATGGGGTCATTCGATCACGAACCAACCCAAGGAGCCGACCATGCTGAGCCACATCGTCACCCACACCCCCGTCTACGTCTGGGCCATTCTCGCCTTCCTCGTCGCGCGCGGCGTGATCGCCAGCCGCGACCGCGACGTCGCCGTCAGGAAGCTCTGGATCATCCCGGTCGTCATGCTGGCCCTGTCCCTGCAGGACATCGCCGCCAAGTTCGGCACCGGCATGCTGCCGCTGGCGGCATGGGCGGCCGGTGCAGCGGCAGCGATCCTGGCGGTGCTGCGCTTCGGCCGCGTGCGCGTGGCGCCGGGCGCCCAGCCGGGCAGCGTGCGGGTGGCGGGCAGCTGGGCGCCGATGGCCCTCATGATGGCCGTATTCTTCACGAAGTATGCGGCAGCGGTCGCCCTCGCGGCGCTGCCCCATGCTCGCCAGGACCTCGGGTTCATCGCCGCCGTGTGCGTGCTGTTCGGCGTCATCAACGGCTGCTTCCTCGGTCGCCTGCTGGCCGACCTGGATGCCGTGCGGGGCTTCCCGACGGCCGCTACGGCGGTGGCCGCCTGAATCCGGCATGTGACTTTGCAGTACCTCAACACGGTATGCGCGCCGCCTAGCAGACTCGGCATTTGCGCACCACCGTCGAGCCCGCCGTCGTTCGATTTTCCCAAGGGCACCAAAGGCCGTGCGCATCCTGTCAATTCGACCAAGAGGTGATGCATGGCAACGCACAACAACGGCCCGTTCGACGGGGCCGGTTCGATCCTCGGCACCGTGGGCGGCCCGTCCGACCCGGCTGCCCCCGCCAGCCTGGGCGCCGACACGCGCGAGGACGGGCGCCTGCTGGAAAAAGTCACGGAGGGCGGCGAACTGGCCGCCGAGATGCCGTTCAACGACACCAAGGGCCTCGAATACGGCGAGGCCGCGTTCACGCCGCACCGCGGCGCCGTGCGCGTGCCGGACACGCCGCTGGCCACGGCCAGCACGACCACCGAGGACATCGCCTCGCGCAAGGCGGGCGACGGCCGGCCGGACATCGGCGCCAATCCGCTGAACGGACCCCTGGACCGGGTGCGCGTCGACGACAGCAAGCGGGAACTCACGACCAACCAGGGCGTCAAGGTCGCCGACAACCAGGACTCGCTGAAGATCGGGCTGCGCGGCCCGACGGCGCTGGAAGACTTCATCTTCCGCGAAAAGATCACGCACTTCGACCACGAGCGCATCCCCGAGCGCGTCGTGCATG
Organism: uncultured Massilia sp.; assembly: GCA_963529995.1. Lineage (GTDB taxonomy): Bacteria > Pseudomonadota > Gammaproteobacteria > Burkholderiales > Burkholderiaceae_D > Telluria. Next base: position 54,046 of record CAUSCY010000012.1, read on the forward strand.
CGCGCGGCGCCGGCGCGCATGGCTACTTCGAGAACTACCACGACCTGTCCGACCTCACGCGGGCCTCGCTGTTCTCCAAGGCCGGCAAGCGCACGCCGGTGTTCGTGCGCTTTTCCACCGTGGCCGGCTCGCGCGGCTCGGCCGACACGGCGCGCGACGTGCGCGGCTTCGCCACCAAGTTCTATACGGACGAGGGGGTGTTCGACCTGGTCGGCAACAACATCCCCGTGTTCTTCATCCAGGACGCGATGAAGTTCCCCGACCTGATCCACTCCGTGAAGCCGGAGCCGCACAACGAGATCCCGCAGGCGTCCAGCGCGCACGACACCTTCTACGATTTCGCCGGGCTGTCGCCGGAGGTCTTCCACATGCTGCTGTGGGTGATGTCGGACCGCGCGATCCCGCGCAGCTACCGCACCATGCAGGGCTTCGGCGTGCATACCTTCCGGCTGGTGAACGAGAAGGGCGAGTCGCACTTCGTCAAGTTCCACTGGACGCCGCTGCAGGGCACCCATTCGCTGGTGTGGGACGAGGCCGTGAAGCTGGGCGGCGCCGACCCGGACTTCCACCGCCGCGATCTGTGGGAAGCGATCGAGGCCGGCCAGTTCCCCCAATGGGAGCTGGGCCTGCAAGTGTTCACCGAGGAGCAGGCCGCCGCCTTCCAGAAGTTCGACATCCTCGACCCGACCAAGATCGTGCCGGAAGAGCTGGTGCCCGTCCGGCCGGTCGGCAAGATGATCCTGGACCGCAACCCCGACAACTTCTTCGCCGAGACGGAACAGGTGGCCTTCTGCGCCGCGCACATGGTGCCGGGGCTGGACTTCAGCAACGATCCGCTGCTGCAGGGACGCATCCACTCGTACATCGACACCCAACTGACGCGCCTGGGCGGGCCGAACTTCCATGAAATCCCCATCAATTCGCCCGTGGCGCCGCTGCACAACAACCAGCGCGACGGCTTCCACCGCCAGTCGATCAATCGCGGGCGCGTTGCCTACGAGCCGAATTCCCTGGCCGGCGGCTGCCCGTTCCAGGCCGGCGCGCGCGGCTTCGTGAGCTATCCGGAACCCGTCGCCGGCAGCAAGGTGCGCGGCAAGCCGGAACTGTTCGCCGAGCACTACGGCCAGGCGCGCCTGTTCTGGCAGAGCCAGACGCCGCCCGAACAGCAGCACATCGTCGACGCGTTCCGCTTCGAGCTGACGCGGGTGCAGATACCGGCGATCCGCCAGCGCATCGTCGCCGGCCTGGTGAACGTCGACACGGGCCTGGCCGAGGCGGTGGCCGACGGCCTCGGCATTCCCGTGCCCGATCCGCTGCCGCGCGTGAACGACACGCCGGTGCCGGACTATCCGCCGTCGCCGTCGCTGTCGCTGCTGGCACGTCCCGGCGAGACGGGGATCCGCACGCGCCGCGTCGCGCTGGCCGCGGCCGGCGGCGTCGACGCCAACGTCGCGCGCCAGGTATATGCCGTGCTGCTGAAGGAGGGCGCCCAGCCGCGCATCGTCGGCCAGCGCCTGGGCGAGCTGCCGCCGGCCACGGGCGAGCCGCTGGACGTCGAGGTGACGTTCGAGGCCACGCCGTCGGTGATGTACGACGGGATCGTCATCGCGCCGGGCGAGGCGTCTGCCGTCGCGCTGGCCCGCGACGCCCGCGTGCTGGACTTCGTGCGCGATCAGTACCGCCACGGCAAGCCGCTGCTGGCACTGGGGGCGGGCGCCCGGCTGCTGTCGGCCGCGGGGATCCCGCCGACGCTGCCGGACGGTGCGCCGGATCCGGGCGTGATCGTGGCCGAGGACGGCGGCCTGGAGGCGGCGTTGGCGGCGTTCACGGCGGCGCTGGCGCGGCACCGCGTGTACGCGCGCGAGACGGATCCGCCGCGGGTCTGATCACGCAGAGGAAGGGGGAAGGGAAGGGGGCTGCGGTCTTGTAATGAGGTGGTCATGCAGGAGTGGAATCATTTCCACTCGATCACCGCGTGGAGACCCGCATGCCCCGTTTGACCCGCCATCTTCCTTCCCTCGCCGGCGCCGCTGCTGCCACTGCCGCCCTGGTCCTGCTGTCGGCCTGCAGCAGCGACGACGCGCCGGCGCCGGCCGTCCCGGCACCGGCGCCCCCGGTCACGCCGCCCGTATCCGCCGCGAACACCAGCGTGGCATTCATGACGGACGTGCACTTCGAGAACGTCTACGGCGATTTCAAGAGTAGCCAGTTCGCGGGCATCCCGACCAAGGACGGCAAGAACGCGACCATCCGCACGATGTATGCCCAGCTGACGTCGACGCGGCTGTTCAACGAAAACTACTTCGCCTTCCGCGCCGCGCTGGACGACGCCTATGCGAAGGGCATCCGCCACGTCGCGCTGCCGGGCGACTATTCCGACGACGCCCAGCCGATCAATATCGACGGCATCGCCGACATCCTGAAGGAATACCAGGCCAAGGGCGTGCGCTTCTTCATCGCCCCGGGCAACCACGATCCGAACGAGCCGTACGACGATATGGAAGCGGGCAAGAGCGACTTCCTGACCAAGGACGGCAAGGAACAGAAGGTCTACGCTACCGCGAACGCGGCCTGCAAATCCAAGGACCCGGCCGTGGTCTGCACCGACCAGCTGATGGAGCAGGGCTACGAGAAGCTGGTCGCCAAGCTGTCCGACTTCGGCTTCATGCCGAACAAGTCCGACGTGCTGTGGGAGACGCCGTTCAGCAAGTACACGGGCGGCAAGTACAGCTACGACGAGGCGGCCGCGCAGTCCGCGCTGAAGAACCGGCAGTACGAGATCTGCGCGGAAGGCGAGGGCGGCGCGTACAAGGCGGCGGGCGAGGCGAAACTGGGTAAATCGTATACCCGCTGCGCGCAGATGTTCGACGCCAGCTACCTGGTCGAACCCGTGAAAGGCCTGTGGCTGCTGGCGATCGACGCCAACGTCTACGTGCCGAACGCGAACTTCGATGCCGCCAATCCGCAGAACTTCAAGGGCTACGATGGCGCCGGCAACGCCGGGTGGAACAAGGTCCTGACCCACAAGATCCACCTGATGGAGTGGATCAAGGCCGTGTCCAGCCGCGCCAAGGCCGAGGGCAAGCAATTGATGGCCTTCTCGCACTATCCGACGATGGACTTCTACGCCAACCAGACCGACGCGATGAAGGCCGTGTTCAAGTCCGGCGCCTTCCAGACGGCGCGCGTGCCGGATGCCGCCACGACGGCCGCCGTCGCCGCGACCGGCCTGCGCATGCACGTGGGCGGCCACATGCACTTCAACGGCACCAACGACTACGCGGACGCCGGCGGCAATTACCTGGCCAACGTGCAGTCGCCGTCGCTGGCCGTGTACGGCGCCGCCTACAAGATCATCACCTACAAGGACCTCGACACGATCGACGTGCAGACCGTGCCGCTCGATACCGTCGCCAACTTCAACGTGCTGTTCCCGTATTACCAGGTCGAGAACGACTATCTGAAAGGCAGCACGGCGACCGCCGACGTGGCCAAGCGCTGGGACCGCGCCGTGCTCGACACCCGCACCTACGGCGAGTACACGCGCTATTACTTCGGCGAGCTGTCGCGCCTGCGCTTCATGGACGAGTACTGGCCGTGCGAGATGAAGGAAGCGGCGATGAACCTGAATGCGAAGCAGATGCTGGTCCTGTCGCAGCTGCAGACGAAGGTCACGCTGGCCCAGCTGAAGGACAACCCCGGCGTGGTGCCGCTGACGGCCAGCTGCACCGCAGCCGGCACCGCAGCGGCCACCCCGGTGGCGGCGTCGCAACTGACGGCCGACTGGGCCGACGCCACCGCGCGCGCCGACAAGCTGGCCGCCGCGGCCGGCCTGAAGCTGGACGACTTCGCCCAGCTCAGTGCCTACGAGTTCTACGGCGACTTCCACCGCACGGTCTACGCCGGCGAACTGGCGCTGCGCGACATGGGGGCCCAGCGCGTCGCCATGTACAAGGTGCTGATGGCCGCCTTCCCCGCGAGTCCGGCCGCCATCGTCCGCGTCGGCGACAAGCCGTCGGACCAGAATGCCGTCGGCGTGCCGTTCCAGAACCAGTTCAAGCAGGTGTTCGCGATCTTCAAGAGGCTCGGCTCCGCCAAGCCGAGCGGCCACTTCACGATCGACCTGAAGGGAAAGAAGATCAGCAATGCGAACGGCAACGGCTTGAGCTTTAACTGAAGAAGCCGTCACACGAAAAACCGTCGCCCCTGCGCAGGCAGGGGCCCATTTGTACGCTTTATCGTGACGCGTGCAGAAATCGGGCCCCTGCCTGCGCAGGGGCGACGTGGATTGATGGCGCGGTACGCTTGATTACCAGTTGTAGCCGGCCTTCACATAGAAGTAGCGGCCATTGAAGCCGTTCGGCGCGAAGCCGCTGTACGGGCTGGTGCCGTTCTGGTTCAGGTTCGACAGCGACGTGATCTGCGCCGGGTAGCGGTTCGTCGCATTGTCGACGCCGCCCGTCAGGCGCCAGTTGCTGGCGATGCGCACGGTCGCGGCCAGGTCCAGCACCCATTGCGGATCGTAGGTCTGGTCGAAGGCGGCATTATTCTGCGGCACCGTGAATTCGCCGTAGCGGGTCACTGTGGCGCGGCCGTTCCAGATGCCGCGGGTGTAGTCGCCCGTCAGGCTCAGCTTGTCCTTCGGCGAGCCCACGGTCAGGCGGTTGATCGACTGGCGGTCGAGCAGCGTCAGGTTCTGGCTCGTCAGGAAGGCCGGGTTGTCGGCCAGGCGGCGCACCTTGTTGTCGTTGTGGTTGTAGGCCAGCGTGAAGTCGGCGCGCGCACCCTGCTGCAGGTTCAGGCGGTAGGTGCCGACCACGTCGACGCCCTTGGTGCGGGTGTCGACGGCGTTGGTGAAGTAGCGTGCCGCGCCGACGTAGTTGCCGGTCTGCTGGGCGAGCGTGCGCTGCAGCGCCTGCGACAGCTGCAGGTTCGACGAGAACACGATGCGGTCGTCGATGTCGATGCGGTAGGCGTCGACGGTCGCGGTGAAATTCTTGAACGGCTGCCACTGGGCGCCGATGCTGATGTTGCGCGCGCGTTCCGGCTTCAGCGCCGTCGCGCCGAGCGCTTGCGCGGCCGGGCTGTTGACGGCGAAGGTGCCCGTCTCGACCGGCACGTAGTCGTACTGGCCCGTGGCCGGGTTCTGTACGGTCAGCAGGTTGGTCGTGGTGATCGTGTAGAACTGCTGGGCCAGCGACGGCGCATGGAAGCCGTTCGAGACGGTGCCGCGCAGCGCGAAGGTCGGCGTGAACGCATAGCGCAGCGAACCCTTGCCCGAGGTCGTGTTGCCGAAGTCGCTGTAGCGCTCGTGGCGCACGGCCAGCGATCCGGACAGGTCCTTGACGATGTCGCCTTCCAGGTTCAGGTAGATCGACTGGTTGTGGCGGCTGTTCTTGCCCGCGTTCTCGGGACGGAAGCCGGAGAAGCCCTGGGCGCCCGAGCCGTAATAGGAATTCGGCTCGCCCGCGCCGATCTCGTAGTCCTCATGGCGGTATTCCAGGCCCCAGGCGACGGTCAGCGGACCGGCCAGCCACGCGACGTCGAAGTCGCGCGCCACGTCCAGGTTCGCCACTTGCTGGGTGGCCGTCAGGTCGCCCGCATAGAAGTGCGTCGGGCTGGCTGCGCCCAGGTCATAGTTGACGGTATGGTCGATGTCCAGCTTGAAGCGGTTGCGGCCGTAGTTCGCGCTCGCGTCCCAACGCCAGCCGGCGAGGTCGCCGCGCAGGCCCGTGACGACGGAATTATCGTAGGACATGCTGTTCTCGAGCGGCAGGAAGCCTTCCGGGTACAGCGGCGTACGCAGCGTCGTGCGCGCATCGTTCGTGTAGGCGGTGCGGAAGGTGGCGGCGGCCGAGGTATAGCGCTCGCTGTAGCCGGCGAACGCGTACCAGTCGATGTTGTCGTTGATGCGGTACTGGCTGTTCAGGAAGATGCTGTGCGGACGGCTTTCCGGGTCGCCCAGGCGGGCATTGACCTGTCCCTGGCGCGGACCGGCCTGCAGGCGCGGGTCGGGACCGGCGCGGTTGGTCGGGTTGCGGTCGGCCAGCTCGACGGAGACGCGCGCCCAGCCCTGGTCGCCCAGCGCGAAGCCCTTGGAGCCGCGCAGCGTGACCTGCTCGCCGTCGCCGGCATCGTACTGGCCGTAGCCGATTTCCGCCTCGCCGCCTTCGGCGCCGTGCTTCAGGATGATGTTGACGACGCCGGCGATGGCGTCCGAACCGTATTGCGCAGCGGCGCCGTCGCGCAGCACTTCGATGTGGTCGATCGCGGCCAGCGGGATCGCGTTCAGGTCGGCCGGCGCCGAGCCGCGGCCCAGCGTGCCGTTGACGTTGATGACGGCCGAGGTGTGGCGGCGCTTGCCGTTGACAAGCACCAGGGTCTGGTCCGGCGACAGGCCGCGCAACTGGGCGGGACGTACGGCGTCGCTGGCGTCGGCGCCGGACGGGCGCGGGAAGTTCATCGACGGGAGCAGGCGGCCCAGCACGGTCGCCAGCTCGCTCGACCCGGTGCTCAGCAATTCCTTGCTGCCGATGACGTCGACGGGCGATTGCGAATCGAGGGTGCGGCGGTTCAGCGCGCGGGTGCCGGTGACGACGACGGTGGCGGCCGGATCGGCAGCCTGGGCGGCCTGGCCGGCGCCGTCCTGGGCCTGCGCGAATGCGGCAGGAGCGAGGGTGCCGGTGAGGGTGCCGACGAGGGCGAACGCGAGGAGGGCGCGGCCCGGGTTCGGCTGGGTGTGTTTGACGCTCATGGTTTTTTTCTCTCTGTGCTTGCTGGATGCGATGCGCCGGCTCCATGGCCGGCGAAGGGGGCGAAGCTTAGCAGGCAGACAATTTCCCTGCCAATACTCTTTATGCCTATGCTTATATCCACATCGGATAACGGAAAACAGTGTCCCCGATTCATGGTCGGCAGCGCGCGCGCCTGCGGTTTTGAAGGACGCGGTGTCGTCAACGGTGCGACAGGCTCCCGGGGCGCGCCGTTAGAATCGATGAGCTGGCCTGCTGGAGCGCCCCCGACGCGAACACCGGCGATCAAGCAGCGATCGGCACTGATTTTTACACCGTTGCACCATCATCACGTCATCTGCGCGGATCCATCGCGGATCCGCCGGCATCTTTATGTATTGATGCAAATGTGGTTGCCACGGATACACGTTTTGTGCAACAATATGTTTGTGAGCGGGGCGGCCAGATGCTGCCTTCGCGATCAGCGATGAGGATACCCTGGTATCTATTTGGCTCCCGGCGGGTAACCCCGGGAGCCGTTTTTTCCCTGTTTCCTCTCGCCGGGTCGCCGCTCGATTACGTCAAAGGACGTGCATGACCGACTTGATTTCGTATGTCGGCCAGCTTGCCTGGCCGCTGGCACTCGTTCTCTCCTGGATGGCCGGCGAACTCCTGTTCCGCTGGACCGGCATTCCCCGCATCAGCATCTATGGCCTGGCCGGTTTCCTGTTCGGTCATCTGGCCAACAACTTCCTTGCCCCCGCGGACAGCAATGCCTTCCTGCTGCTGGCCAACCTCGGCTTCGGCCTGATCCTGTTCGAGCTGGGCTACCGCATCAACCTGAACTGGCTGCGCGCCAATCCCTGGATCCTCGTCACCTCGCTGGCCGAAAGCATCCTGACGTTCGGCGCCGTGTATGCCGTCGGCCGCCAGTTCCACATGCCGGTGCTGGCCGCCAGCCTGCTGGCCTCGCTGGCAATGGCGACGTCGCCGGCCGGCGTGCTGCGCGTCTTCAACGAGCAGCATGCCGGCGGGCAGGTGACGGAACGGGCGCTGCACCTGACGGCGCTGAATTGCGTGCTGGCCGTGTTCGTGTACAACGTCATCGTGGGTATCGGCGTGTTCCAGACCTCGGGCAATCTCGGCCACGCGGCTGGCGCCAGCCTGCTGGTCCTCGTCGCGTCGGCACTGCTGGGCGTCCTGTTCGGCGTGCTGGTGCCGCGCTGGCTGCGCAGCCGCGCCGGCGCCGGCAGCGATGCGACGCTGGCGTTCGCGCTGGCGGTACTATTGCTGGTCGCGGTCACCCACGTGCTGACGCTGTCGCCCGTGCTGGCCGCGCTGTCCTTCGGCCTGGTCGCGCGCCACCGCCGCAGCGCGCTCGGCGTGGCGCAGCGCAATTTCGGCGCCCTCGGCGACCTGCTGACGGTGCTGCTGTTCGTGTTCGCCGCGTCGACGTTGAACTGGGCGAACGTGTGGAACGGCCTGGGACTGGGCCTGCTGCTGGTGCTCGTGCGCCTGGCCGTCAAGGTCGGCGTGTGCGCGGCGTTCGCCCGCGCCTCTGGCATCTCCGTGCGCAAGGGCGCGCTGTCCGGCGTCGCGCTGGCGCCGATGACCGTCTTTGCGATCCTGCTGATCGAGCAGACGCGGCGCCTCGGCGTCGACCTGTTCGACAGCCTGGCCCCGCTGGCCGCGATCGCGCTGCTGCTGCAATTGTTCGGCCCCTTGCTGACGCAGCGCGCCGTGCTCGCCGCCTCGGAATCTGCACCGGAAAAGGAGGGCTGACATGTCGCTCGAACCGTTCAACACGTCCGACTCGCTGACCTTCGGCGTCGAGCTGGAGCTGCAGCTCGTCAGCCTGTCCGACTTCGACCTGGTACCGGCCTCGCCGGACATGCTGGAACTGCTGGGGCGCGCGCCGTTCCCGGGCAACGTCACGCCCGAGATCACGGAGAGCATGATCGAGATTAACAGCAGCGTGCACACGAACTACACGGAACTGCTGGCCCAGCTGCGCCAGATCCGCGACACGCTGCTGGCCGCGGGCGACCGCCTGAACGTGGGCGTGTGCGGCGGCGGCACGCACCCGTTCCAGCTGTGGTCTCAACGCCGGATCTATGCGAAGCCGCGCTTCAAGGAAGTCTCGCAGCTGTACGGCTACCTGGCCAAGCAGTTCACCGTGTTCGGCCAGCACGTGCACATCGGCTGCCGCAGCGGCGACGAAGCGCTGTACCTGCTGCATGCGCTGAACCGCTACGTGCCGCACTTCATCGCCTTGTCCGCCTCGTCGCCGTTCTCGCAGGGCTTCGACACCAGCTTCCAGTCGGCGCGCCTGAACTCCGTGTTCGCCTTCCCGCTGTCGGGCCGGGCGCCGTTCCTGCTGAGCTGGGAGGCATTCGCCGAGGATTACTTCAACCGCATGGCCGATACGGGCATCGTGCGCAGCATGAAGGATTTTTATTGGGACCTGCGGCCGAAGCCGGAATACGGCACGATCGAGCTGCGCGTGTGCGACACGCCGCTGTCGGTGGAGCGCGCGGCCGCGCTGGCCTGCTACCTGCAGGCGCTGTGCCGCTACCTGCTGGAGGGGAACGAGCCGCCGCCGCTGGAAGACGATTACCTGGTCTACAACTACAACCGCTTCCAGGCCTGCCGTTTCGGCCTGGACGGCACCCTGGTGCACCCGCAGACGCACGAACAGATCTCGCTGCGCGAGGACATCATGACGACGCTGCGCCGGCTCGAACCGCATGCGCAGGCGCTGGGCAGCACGGCGGCGCTCGATTCGCTGTACCGCGAATCGCACGTGGGCAGCGATGCGACCTTCCTGCGCCAGGCGTTCGAGGCGGAGGGCAGCCGCGAAGCGATCGTCGACGCGGCGCTGCGCCGCTTCCGTGCGGGCGAGCCGGGATGAACGCTGTTACAAGTTACAATTGAGCCAGCGGCACCTTGGCGCCCGCTTCGTCCGCCTCGAGCAGGGCGATCAGGGAGGAGAGGTCCTGTTCCAGCCGCGCCAGCGTGGCGGCGTCCAGGCTCGACAGCGCGTCGGGCAGCACGCCGGCAAACGGCATCGGCGCGCTGTTCAGCACCTCGGCGCCGGCCGGGGTCAGGCGCAGGGCGACGCTGCGCCGGTCCATGCCTTCGCGCCCGGCCACGACGAGCCCCCGTTCGACGAGGGCCTTGAGCAGGTTGCTGGCCGTGGACTGGTGGATGTCGAGCTCGCGCGCCAGGCCGGTGACGCCGATGCCGGGCTGGCCCTGGATGACCGACAGGGCCCATAGCTGGGCGCCGCCGACCCCCGCTTCGCGCTCGACCTGGCGGAAGTGGGTCTTGACGGAGTTGAAGACGATGCGGAATTGCCGCAACACGCGGGTAGCGGGCGGCGGTTCGCTCGCGTTGACGGAAGAAGATGAGGACATACACGCATGATAGCGGAAAACAGGCTGGCCGGGCCAGCAGTGGGAATGGCGGTGGCCCTCCCATGAGTGCAGTAGAAGAGATCAATGACGACTGGCGCACGGCGTTGCGCAAGGAATTGGCCGATTGGCGGCTGTGGGCGATGCGTGCCATCGTGGTCGCGCTGGCGATCCTGTCCGGCCTGACGATCGTGTTGTTTACCTGGCTGGCCGAGCAAGCCTCGGCCGGTTTCGACCTGATGCGCGACGCCGCCTGGTGGAGTCCGCTGCTGGTGGCGCCGGCCGTCGCCGCCGGCGTGGTCTGGCTGACCCGCCGCTACGCCGCTGGCGCGGCGGGGTCCGGCATCCCGCAAGTCATCGCCGCCCTCGACCGCCAGGCCGACGGCGAACAGCGCAGCCTGTTCGTGTCGCTGCGCCTGTCCGTCGCCAAGATCCTGCTCACCTCGGCCGGCCTGCTGGGTGGCCTGTCGCTGGGCCGCGAAGGCCCGTCGGTGCAGATCGCCGCCGGCATCATGCTGCAGGCGCGCCGGGTGCTGCCCTGGGGCCTGGGCGTGCGCCTCGACGGCCGTCCGGCCGTCGGCATCCGCGGGCTGCTCGTCGCCGGCGGCGCGGCCGGTATCGCGGCGGCCTTCAATACGCCGCTGGGCGGCGTCATGTTCGCGATCGAGGAACTGGCCCGCTCGCCCGAACACCGCAGCAGCGGCCTGATCATCGCGTCGATCGTGCTGGCGGGCCTGGTCGCCGTGTCCGCGCACGGCAACGGCGTGTACTTTGGCGTGATCCACGCCCAGCACGTGGGCATGGAATTGCTGTGGCCCGGCCTGCTGATCGCCGTCGTGACCGGCCTGGCCGGCGGACTGTTCTCGCGCTTGCTGCTGGCATCGCTGTCCGGCACGGGCGGCGACTGGTTCTCGCGTCTGCGCGCGCGCCGTCCGGTCGTGTTCGCGGGCGGCTGCGGCCTGGCCGTCGCCGTCATCGGCCTCGTCTCGGCGGGCGCCACGTTCGGCTCCGGCTACGAATCGACGCGCATGATGGTCGAAGGCTGGTCGGCGATGCCGGCCGCTTATGCGCTCTTCAAGTTCCTGGCGACCTGGATCACGACCTGGTCGGGCGTTCCGGCCGGCATTTTCGCGCCGTCGCTGGCGATCGGTGCGGGCATCGGCAACGACGTCGCGCTGCTGCTGTACGGCAACCAGGCGCCGGCGCTGATCGCGCTGGGCATGGTCGGCTTCCTGGCCGCGGCGACCCAGGCGCCGCTGACGTCCTTCATCATCGTGATGGAAATGGTCGACGGCCACGCGATGGTGCTCAGCCTGATGGCATGCGCGCTGGTGGCCTTCGCCGTCGCCCGCATCATCAGTCCGCCGCTATACCCGATGCTGGCGCGGCTGCAGCTCAAGCGTCTGCCGCAGGCACAGCAAACGTCGCAGCAACTATCGCAGCAACCGTCGCAGCAATTATCGCAGGAACCTCAGTCCCCGCCGCAGGAGGTGCCGCCGGGCGTCTGACTCCGCGGCAATCCGGCGTGCCCCATCGCGCAATCGCGCTACGATGGGCCATGTTGACACGGATAGCGCCTCCCGGCCGCGCGCGGCTGCGGCTCCCGGCCCCCGCCACGGTACTGACCCTGCTGGCCGGGGGCGCCGTCACGGCCGCGCTGTTCGTGGGTGTGCGCAATGCCGAGCTCGAGCGCGCCCGTGCCGAATTCCTCCAGCGCACGGAGGTGCGCACGGCCGCCGTTACCCGCAGCTTCGGCGATGCGGCCGACGTGCTGCTCGCGACCAATGCGTTGTTCGCCTCGGTGGGCGAGGTGGAACGCGACCAGTTCGGCGCCTTCGTCCGGCCGCTGCTCGCCAGTCATCCCTATCTGCGTTCCGTCGTCTACCACCGCATCGTCGGCCACGACGCACGGGCCGCGTTCGAGGCCGACCGGCGCGCGGCGTTCCCGGGCTTCGGCATCCAGGAGCGGCGCGGCAATACGCTGGTCCCGGCGGCCGACCGTCTGCGCTACCTCGTGGTCGACTATGTGGAGCCGCTCGCGGACAACCAGCGCTTGCTCGGCTACGACGTGCTTTCCTTCGTCGAACAGGGTGGGGCTTATGCGCGTGCCATCGACAGCGGGCACCCCGCATCGACGACACTGTTTCCCCTGCTGCTGCAGCCGGAGCGGCTCGGGCTGGTACTGATGCTGCCCGTGTACGCCGCCGGCGCGGACCGGCGCGCCGCCCGCGTGCTGGGCGACACGGCCGTCGTGATCGACGTGGCCGGGCTCGTGGGCGCCAGCCTGAACGGCTCGAAACTGCTGGGGCGCGGCGACATGGCGATCGAACTCTACGGCCCGACGGGGCAGGGCACGCGCCTGGCCTACCGCCATGACCCGGCCGGTGCCGAGCCCGTGCCCTGGTGGCAGGGCGGCATCGACGATCCGGTGTTCCACGCGCGGCGCAGCTTCAACTTCGCGGGACAGCTCTGGGAACTGCGGCTGGCCGGACATTCCAACCGCATGATGAGCGGCTCCGCGCCGCTGCTGACCCTGGCGCTCGGCAGCCTGGCCAGCATTGCCGCCGCAGGCTGGGTGCAGGGCAGGGTGCGCCGCACGCGCCGCATCGAGCGCCTGATCGAGCGCCGCACGGCCGACCTGCACGGCGCGCTGGACGCGCTGCGCCTGTACCGTCGCGCGATCGACGCCAGCGCGAACGCGGTCATCCTGATCAGCGCGACGCGCCCCGGCTACCCGATCGAGTACGTGAATCCCGCTTTCGTCCGCATGCGCAAGCTGGCGCCCGCGGAGGTCGTCGGCCGCCACCTGCATGAGTTGGGGCAGCAGGAGCCCGACCAGGCAGCCGTCGCCGAGCTGCGCGCGGCCATCCGCGCCGGACACGAAGCCCATGTGTCGATGCGCCTGCGCTGCGGCGACGGGCGCGAGATCGATGCCGAGGTCTATATCGCCCCCGTCGTCAACGACGAAGGCGCGACGGAGCACTTCGTGATGACGCAGTACGACGTCAGCACGGCCCGGCGCTACGAGGCGGAACTGGAGGCGCGCGCCCGCTTCGACACGCTCACGGGCCTGCCCAACCGCTCGCTGCTGCACGACCGTATCGAGGGCGCCATCAACGCCGCCGCCGGCCGCACCAACGTCTGGGTCGCGGCGCTCGACCTGGATCACTTCAAGTTCGTCAACGACACCCTTGGCCACGAGGCCGGCGACGAGCTGCTGAAGGCGGCCGCCGCGCGCATTGCCGGGGCGATCGGCCGCGGCGACACGGCAGCGCGCACGGGCGGGGACGAATTCGTGCTCGTGCTGCCCGGCCGCGAGACGGAGGGCGAGGCCTCGGCCACGGTGCGCGCCGTGCTCGAGGCCCTGGCGCATCCGCTCGCGCTGCGCGGCCAGGAACTGGTCATGACGGGCAGCGCCGGCGTCGCCGCCTTCCCGGCCGACGGCAACGATGCGGCGACGCTCGTGCAGCACGCCGAGGTGGCGATGTACCGCGCCAAGGAGGTGGGGCGCAATACCGTGCAGTTCTTCACCCCGGCGATGAACGCGCGGGCGCGCGATCGCCTGGCCCTGGAAGGCGCCTTGCGCAGCGCGCTGCTGCAGGACGAGTTCGAGCTGTTCTACCAGCCCCAGGTCGACCTGGGCACGGGCTCCGTGGTCGGACTCGAGGCGCTGATCCGCTGGCGCCATCCGGTCATGGGCCTGGTGCGGCCCGATCGCTTCATCAACCTGGCCGAGGAAACGGGCCTGATCGTGCCGATCGGCGCCTGGGTGCTGCGCACCGCGTGCCGCCAGAACCGCGCGTGGCAGCATGCCGGCTACGGGCCGCTGCGCATTGCCGTGAACCTGTCGGCGCGCCAGTTCGCCGAGCCGGGCCTGGTGCGCGAGATCGCCCGCGTGCTGGAGGACACGGACCTGGCGCCCGCCTCGCTCGAGATCGAGATCACGGAAAGCCTCGTGATGGAAGACGTCGAGGGCGCGATCCGCACTATGCGCGAATTGAAGGACATGGGGGTGAAACTGTCGATCGACGATTTCGGCACCGGCTATTCGAGCCTGTCCTACCTGCGGCGCTTCCCCGTGGACGTGCTGAAGATCGACCGCAGCTTCGTGCGCGACATCCCGTCCAGCGCCGGCGATGCAGCCCTGGTGGCCGCCATCATCGAGCTCGCGCGCGGACTGCACATGCGCGTGATCGCGGAGGGCGTCGAGACGCTGGCCCAGCTGGACTACCTGCGCTGGCGGGGCTGCGACGAGGTGCAGGGCCACGTGTTCGCGCGCGCCGCTTCCGGGGCCGACGTCGAGCAACTGCTGCGCAACGGCCGCCGCGTCAATCCGCATGGCGCGCGCACCTGAACGTGCGCGCCGTGCGGCAGCGAACCGTGCGCGCGGGGTAGCTCAGCTATACTTATGCCTCTGACAAGAAGGATGGGACAAGTACACCGTGGATGACCATGACGACGGCAAGTGGGACGGGCGCGAGCGCCGGCTGATCGACCGCGCCGGGGCGCGCGCTCAGGAAGGCTACGAACGCACGCGTGCGCACCTGATGAAGAAGCCGCCGCTGCAGCGCTGGTTATGGATCGTTTCCGGGATCCTCGTCCTGTTGCTGGTCCTGTTCGCCGGCTACGTCGCGCTGCTGTTCCCGCTGACGCCCGCCATCAAGGACGTCCGCCAGGCGCGCATGGCCAGCCCCACCGTGGTGCTGTCGGCGGACGGGCGCGAGCTGGCCAGCTTCGAGCGCGGCGTGCAGGAACGGGTGCGCCTGGCCCAGGTGTCGCCGCACGTGATCGCCGCGCTGATCGCCACCGAGGACCACCGCTTCTACGACCACCATGGCGTCGACTTCACCCGCATCGGCGGCGCCCTGGTCGCCAACCTGCGCGGCGATGCCCAGGGTGGTTCGACCATCACCCAGCAGCTGGCGCGCAATATGTTCCGCGAAGAGATCGGCCGCGCGCGCAATATCAACCGCAAGCTGAAGGAACTGATCACCGCCTTCAAGATCGAGAACACCTACAGCAAGACGGAGATCCTCGAAGCGTATCTCAACACGGTGCCCTTCCTGTACAACACCTACGGCATCGAGGCGGCCGCGCGCACCTACTTCGGCAAGCCGGCGGCGCAACTGAACGAGATGGAAGCAGCGACGCTGGTCGGCATGCTCAAGGGTACGGCCTACTACAACCCGGTGACGAATCCCGAGCGTTCGCTGGCCCGCCGCAACGTCGTGCTGGGCCAGATGCTCAAGGCCGGCGCGATCGACCAGAAGCGCTACGACCAGCTGGTCAAGCGCCCGCTGCGCCTGCGTTTTTCGCGCCAGCAGGAACGCACGGCCAAGGACGACCACTTCACCACCTATGTGCGCAAATGGCTGGTCGACTGGGCCGAGAAGAACGACGCCGACCTGCAGCAGGACGGCCTGGTGGTGCAGACGACGCTCGACTACGACCTGCAACAGGCCGCGCTGCGCTCCGTCGAGCGCCAGGCCGATGCGCTGCAGGCCGTGGCCGACGTCGACTGGGCCCATTCCTGGCAGGTGAACTCGACGTCGACCAATACCTATACGAGCATGCGCGAGGGCGTCACGCCGTTCGCCTACTACTGGCAGACGCATGGCGCGCTGCTCGACACCTTCGTGCGCGAGTCGGCCGACTACCGCAAGGCCGTCGACGGCGGCGAAAGCCCGGCCGCCGCGCTCAAGCGGCTGGAAGGCGACCGCGAATTCATGCGCGTGCTGAAGACGAGCAAGGCGCGACTGGAGGCGGGCTTCGTGGCGATGGACCCAACGACGGGCGAGGTCAAGGCCTGGGTCGGCAGCCGCAACTTCCAGCGCGAACAGTACGACCACGTGGCGCAGGCCGCGCGCCAGCCCGGTTCCACGTTCAAGCCCATCGTCTACGCCGCCGCGCTCGAGCAGGGCATCGCGCCCGAACATCCGTACCTGGATGCCGTCACGGAGATCCGCTTCGCCGACGGCACGCGCTGGAAGCCGACCGACATGAGCGGCACCACGGGCCGCCAGCTGACGATGCGCGACGGCCTGGTACTGTCGAAGAACACGATCACGGCGCAGGTCGCGCGCGACGTCGGCGTGGCGCCGATCGTCAAGCTGGCGCAGAACCTCGGCATCCGGCAAAGCCGCCTGCAGCAGGTGCCGTCGATCGCGCTGGGCACGAGCCCCGTGACGCTGCTGGAAATGGTGAGCGCCTATTCGACCATCGCCGCCCAGGGCGAGTACCGCCGTCCCGTGTTCGTGCGCCGCATCACCGACCGCGACGGCAAGGTGGTCGCCGACTTCGGCTCGCAGGCGCCGCAACGCGTGCTGTCGCAGCAGAACGCCGTGACGCTGATCGACATGATGCGCGGCGTGATCAACCGCGGCACGGGCACGGCGATCCGCTACCGCTTCGGCATCTACGCGGACGTCGCCGGCAAGACGGGTACCACGCAGAACAATGCGGACGGCTGGTTCATCATGATGCACCCGAACCTGGTGGCGGGCGCCTGGGTCGGTTTCAACGACAACCGCGTGACGATGCGTTCGAACTACTGGGGCCAGGGCGGCCACAGCGCGATCCTGCTGGTGGGCGACTTCTTCAAGGGCATGCTCGACAGCGGCAAGCTCAGCGCCGACCAGCTGTTCCCCGGGGGGCGCAAGCCGCAACCGCCGGCGCCGCGCGCGGAGCCGGAAGAAGAACCGGTGGAAGAGGGCGGCGAGTTCGAGCAGGACGGCGGTCCGCCCGCCGACCTGCCGCAGCCGCCCGCCGACGAGCCGCCCGCGCCGCCGGCCGACCAGCCTGCCGACGTGAACCGGTTCCCGAACGACGCGTGACGCGGATGCGCCGGTCTGGTGGGCACCATGTGCCCACCATCCGACCGCGAACGGTCCATCGAATGATACGATGCCGCTTTTACGTAACAACCAGAGGAAACCATGACCGTATTCGCCATGCCCGTGTTCGACGCCACCGTCGTCTACGAGGGCAATGAACTGTTCAAGGGCAGGGGAGCGGCCGGCATCTGGGCCGAGAAGCTGGCCAGGGAAATAGAGACCGCCGTGACGGTCGAGAAGATCGGTACCGGCTGGGCGCTGTGCGCCCGGCTGGACGGCGCCGATTGCCGCTGGGGCATCCTCGGCCAGCGGCTCAAGCGGCTCGAACAAGACCCTCGATAGCCGCCACGTCGACGCACGGTGGACAGGTGCTCCCCACCCTACAGCACCGGGGTGCCGCCCGTGACGGCGATGCGCGCGCCCGTGATGTAGGAGCTGGCCGCGTTCGACGCCAGGAACACGTAGGTGCCCGCCAGTTCGGCCGGCTGGCCCGGGCGCTTCATCGGCGTCTGCGAACCGAAGCTCGCCACTTCGTCCGGCGGCATCGTCGACGGAATCAGCGGCGTCCAGATCGGGCCCGGCGCCACCGAGTTCACGCGGATGCCCTTGTCCGCCAGCAGCTGGCCCAGGCCCGCCGTGAAGTTGGCGATGGCGCCCTTGGTGGTGGCATAGGCGAGCAGCGTCGGGGTCGGCTTGTCCGAATTCACGGAGCTCGTGTTGATGATCGCCGAACCCTTCGGCATGTGCTTCACGGCGGCCTTGCAGATGTAGAACATCGCCGAGATATTGACGGCGAAGGTGCGCTCCCATTCCTCGTCGGGGATGTCCTCGATCGATTCATGGCTCATCTGGAAGGCGGCATTGTTGACCAGGATGTCGATGCGGCCGAATTCCTGCACGGCGCGGTCGACGAGGGCATGGCATTGCGCCGGATCGGCCAGGTCGCCGGCCAGCAGCACGGCCTTGCGGCCCGCTTCCTCGACGAGGCGCGCCGTTTCCTTGGCGTCCTCGTGTTCGTTCAGGTAGGAGATCAGCACATCCGCGCCTTCGCGCGCATAGGCGATGGCGACGGCGCGGCCGATGCCGCTGTCGGCGCCCGTGATGACGGCGGCCTTGCCTTCGAGGAGGCCATGGCCGACGTAGCTCGTTTCGCCGTGATCGGCCTGCGGTCGGAACAGGGCCTCGGTGCCCGGCGGGGTCTGTTGCTGTGCTGGCTGTAGCTGTTTCTGATCGGGCATTCTGAACCTCCGTTGAATCATGGAGGTTCAAATTCTATGCGCTGCGGCTGCAGGGCGGCATTCGTATTCCGCGCTGCAATATGCGTCGCGCCCGGTCATCAACGGGGATGCGACTGCAGCTTGCCGGGGCCGTCCGGCAGCTCGATCGTGGCGCCGTCGCGGGCACCGGTGCCGGCGTCGTCGTTGGCAGCCCTGGCCGCGTCGGAAGCCGCATCGACGGCCGGATCCTGCAACAGCAGCTGCTGGGCGCGCGGCGCCGTCGAGATGCCCAGTTCGCGCAGCATCGTCATCGTCGCCAGCAGCACGGCCTGCTGGGTGCGCAGGAACAGGCCGTAGTCCGCTTCCTGCATGTTGTAGACGATGTCGTATTCCAGGTAGTCCTGGTGCATCGCCGTCAGGCTGACGTGATCGAATTTCACCTTGTCCTGCGCCTTGATGATGTTGCCGAGGGCTTCCGGCACCTGGTTCACCAGTTCCGGCGGCGTGGACGGATTGATGCGCAGCGCGTACTGCACGCGGCGCGTGCTCTGGCGCTTGAAGTTGTGCACGACCTTGCGCAGAAGCTCGGCGTTGGCGATCACGATCTGTTCGCCGGACAGGGCGCGGATCCGCGTCGTCTTCAGGCCCACGTGTTCGATGGTGCCGGAGAATTCCGGCACCGAGATCGCATCGCCGACCTCGAACGGCTTGTCGACCGCGATGGACAGCGACGCGAACAGGTCGCCCAGGATGTTCTGCACGGCCAGCGCGACGGCCACGCCGCCGATGCCCAGGCTGGCGACGAAGGTGGTGACGTTGATCCCCAGATTGGACAGCATGGCGAGCAGGAAGATGGTCCAGACGCTCCACTGCAGCGCCCAGATCATCAAGGTATGGGCGACGGTGACCTGGTCGTCTTCGAGTCCCTTGCCATGGACGCGGAAATAGCGCCGCGCGGTCACCTCGATGGCACGGTGCAGCCACAGGGCGATCTGGGCGCCCAGCGTGATGAACCACAGGTGGTCGACGCGCGCATTCCACGGCGCCGGCAGGTCCAGCACTTCCAGGCCGACCAGCACGGCGGTGGCGAAGATGGCGAATTTGCTGGTGCGCGCGAGCGTGTGGCGCAGGACCTCCACGATGGGCTTGTGGGCACGTTCGCCGGACAGCGCCGTCAGGCGCTTGCGGAACAGGGCGACGGCGCCGTGCAGGGCGACGAAGGTCAGCACCGCCGCGGCGAGCGCGAAGGCGGCATTGGTCCATTCGATGTCGAGGGTCGTGAAATAGCCGCGGATATCCATCGGGCTCCTTTCGTGTCGGGAATCGGGAACAGCCCGCCCGGCGAACGCGGGCGGGTCGCTGCCTGGCGGCAGCAGAAGAATCGGCGGCCGGAAGCCGCTTCAGTGCAGCTTGGCCAGGTGCTGGCGCACCGCATTGACGCTGTTGCCTGCCTGCTTGACGGCCTGCTCCAGCTGCTCCTCGGTGACGTTCAATTCCTTGGTCCAGTACTGGACTTCCCACTTCTCGCTCAGGCTGATGCGGCTGCGGTCCTGCGGGCCGCGGTTGTTCAGATTGTCGGACATGGTGACCTCCTTCGAAACGGTATGCCTGCAGCATGCCAGCGGCCCGAACCGTATTCCGTTCGGTGTTTCACCTAACGGGCGCATCCGGATTGCCCGTTCTTCCCGTAAAACCGCATTTAGGGTAGGCTAGCGGCAAGGACAACAACGAGATTCGCAAGGAGATCCGCCATGACCAAGCCGTATGAAACCGCGCAGCCCGACCGGGCGGCCATCGACGCGAGGAGCGGGGTGACCGCCATCGATTTCGGCACCAACTGGTGCGGCTACTGCCAGGCCGCCGAACCGCACATCGAGCGCGCGCTGGCCCAGTATCCGGAAATCGCGCACGTCAAGGTCGAGGATGGACCGGGCCGCGCGCTGGGACGCTCGTTCCGCGTCAAGCTGTGGCCGACCGTGATCGTCATGAAGAACGGCCAGGAAATCGCGCGCGTCGTGCGCCCCGAGGACGACCAGGAAGTCGTGAGCGCATTGAGCCTGGCGGACGGCGAATGACGACACCTGCACCGCGCAACAAACCGGCGACCGTGCTGTTCGCCAGCCTGATCGGCACCACCATCGAGTTCTTCGACTTCTATATCTACGCCACCGCCGCCGTGCTGGTGTTCCCGAAGCTGTTCTTCCCGGCCGGGGATGCCGCGGCGGCCACGCTGCAATCGCTGGCCACCTTCGCCATCGCCTTCTTTGCACGCCCGGTCGGCTCGGCCGTGTTCGGCCACTTCGGCGACCGCATCGGCCGCAAGGCGACGCTCGTCGCCGCGCTGCTGACCATGGGCGTGTCCACCGTCGTCATCGGCCTGCTGCCGACCTATGCGACGATCGGCACGCTGGCGCCGCTGCTGCTCGCGCTGTGCCGTTTCGGCCAGGGCCTGGGCCTGGGCGGCGAGTGGGGCGGGGCCGTGCTGCTCGCCACCGAGAACGCGCCGCCCGGCAAGCGCGCCTGGTACGGCATGTTCCCGCAACTGGGCGCGCCGCTGGGCTTCTTCCTGTCCGGCGGCATCTTCCTGCTGCTGTCCGAAACGATGAGCGACGCCGCCTTCTTCGCCTGGGGCTGGCGCGTACCGTTCCTGGCCAGCGCGCTGCTCGTCATCGTCGGCCTGTACGTGCGGCTGAAGATCACCGAGACGCCGGATTTCCAGGCCGTGCTGGACCGCAACGAGCGCGTGCGCCTGCCGGTCGTGGAAGTGCTGGTCAACCATGCCAGGCCGCTCGTGCTGGGCACGCTGGCCGCATTGTCGACCTTCGTCATCTTCTACCTGATGACGGTATTCGCGCTGTCCTGGGGCACGACGGCGCTGGGCTACTCGCGCCAGCAGTTCCTCGTGCTGCAGCTCGTCGCCATCGTATTTTTTGCTCTGACGATTCCGGTGGCGGCCGTGCTGGCCGACCGCCACGGCCGGCGCGCCGCCATGATCGGTGTGTCGGCCGCGATTGCCGTGTTCGGGCTCGTGCTCGGCCCCATGTTCGGTTCCGGCAGCCTGGCACTCGTGATCGCGTTCATGGTGATCGGCCAGTGCCTGATCGGCATGACTTACGGGCCGCTGGGAACGCTGCTGTCGGAGATGTTCCCGCCGGCCGTGCGCTACACGGGCGCATCGCTCACCTTCAACCTGGCCGGCATCCTGGGCGCCTCGCTGGCACCGTACGTCGCCACCTGGCTCGCCACGCATCACGGCCTGGACTGGGTCGGCTGGTACCTGAGCGTCGCGGCCTTGATCAGCCTGGTCGCGCTGCTGGGGGCGGGCCGTGCGCCGCGCGAAGCGGTGACTGCGGTACGCTGAAGGCGCTCGCGATCCACGCGAAGGGAGATGGACATGACCTGGCAGGGAGGCTGCGCCTGCGGCGCGGTACGCTATGAAACGGATGGGCCGGCGTTCAACCGGACACTGTGCCACTGCGTCGATTGCCGGCGCACGAGCGGTGCCCCGGCGTTCGCCTGGTTCAGCGTGAAGACGGCCGCGCTGCGCTGGACGGCGGCGCCGCCGCTGCTGCGCCGTTCCAGTCCCGGCGTCGAGCGCGGCCTGTGCCCGCGCTGCGGCACGGCGCTGACGTGGCAGGCGGACACGTCCCGCGACGACATCGACGTCGCCACCGCCAGCCTCGACGACCCGGAACTGGCGCCGCCGGAAGACCATACGTACGCGAGCCAGCGCCTGTCGTGGCTGCGGATCGACGATGGTTTGCCGCGCTATCCGCGCACCCGCGCGGAGGGGGTCGCCCCCGACAGCTGAACAAACTCATCCGTGCGCTGCTCCGAATGTAAAATAGTTAATATTGAACTCCAATTAACTTTTACACTGTTTCGGAGAGAAACCATGTCCAAATTCGCCCTGCGCGCCGTCGTCGGTTCCCTGCTGCTGAGCGCCGCCTTCGGCGCATCCGCCGCCAAGACCGCCTACCAGGACCTCGAGCTGTCCGGCGTGCTGCAGGAAATCCCGGGGATCTCGCTGCGCTGCGCATCGAAATTCGGCGGCACGATCCTCGGCTACGGCTCCAGCGAACTGCTGGGCCGCGTGACCTTCCTGTCGAGCGACTGCATCAACCAGAATGGCGCCATCTATAACTTCACCGACGGCAAGTTCATGATCACCACGATGACCGGCGAGCTGCTGTTCGCCAACTACAACGGCCAGTTCGTGCCGACCGGCGAGGGCACCAAGTACGTGTTCACGAATGCCAGCTTCTCGATCACGGGCGGTACCGGCCGTTATTTCAAGGCGACCGGCAGCGGCGCGATCACGGGCGGCGAGGACATGGCGACGGGTCAGGGCACGATCCAGCTCAAGGGCCGCATCCTGCTGAAGAAGTAACACGACTCCCTGCGCAGGCAGGGATCGGGTTCGCGCGCATTATCGTGACGCGAACAGAAATACCGTCCCTGCGCGCGCGGGGACGTGTGCCGGCACGGTCAGAACGAATACACCAGCGTCAACGACGTCTGCGTATCCGTATTCTTCTTGTCTTCCGGGACGTTGGAATCGTTGCGGGCGCTGAATGCCGCCTTCATCTGCATCGTCCCGTTGATCTTGGTCGACAGCGAGGTCTCCGCGATCGAGTGCGTGTTCGAGGTACTGCGCTCGACGCTGATGCTCTGGGAAAACGCCGCAGACGGGCTCACGCGCCAGCGCAGCTGGGCCGCGCCGCGCACCGTCATGCCGGACTCGTTGCCGCCTTCCGCATTCTCGCCATGGAAGTAACCCGGACCGACCTCGACGTCGAGGGTCTTGTCTTCGCGCCGCATCAGCTGGGTGCCGTAACCGACGGACAGCGAGGAGTAGCGGGTATAGGCGCCGAACTTGTCGTTCACGTGCGAGCCGAGCACGAAAGCGCGGTTACCGTCCGTCAGCAGCTTGTAGGCAGCCTTGGCCGACAGCGAATAGCGCTGGGCCGAGCGGGTGCGCTCGCGCGAACCGTCGTCGTTGACGATCTCGTCTTCCTTGAAATAGCCGCTGAAGATGTACTCGTTGCTCCAGTTCTTCATCTCGTGGCGGGCATCGATCTTGCCCGTCACGGACGTGCCGGTCGTATTGCCCGAGGTGGAGATCGCGCCCAGCTCCGCCGACGTGTACCAGTTGCTGCCTTCGGGGATCGGCTTGGACGGCGCTTGCGTGAAGTAGGTCGACTGCGGTGCGTCCGGGACGTCGGCGACGTCGTCGGCGCTGGCATTGCTGGCCACCCCGGCCAGGGCCAGCGCGCAAAACATCAGAGATTTCATAGGCATCTGTACGGCTGCCGTCTGCGTTCCGGCACCAAAAGGGACGAACCGGAACTGGGACAGCCTGTCGTTCATGGATGGTCCGCCGAAAACGTGACATGCGGCGCGACGGAGAGGCGACATTGTAGCCTAAAGCGCGAAGTACCGCTTTTCGCGGCGAAATTTATTCTAGAAAATCCTCGCAAAAGATAATGCAATTGTTAAGTCGCCATTAATTATGTTTGCAATGTGGTCAGGCAGGTGCATAGAATGCCCGCTTTGCCGGACAGTCCGGCTTGGATGTAGAAGGAAGCACATTGATCAGGGTAGTTATCGCCGACGACCATGAATTGATCCGTGAAGGGGTCAAGAAGATCGTCCGGCACTGCGCCGACCTAAAAATCGTCGGCGAAGCCGCAGACCTGAAGCAAGCCATCGCACTGATCGCCCAGGTCCGCCCGGAGGTGACAGTGCTGGACATCAGCCTGCCCGACAGCGATGGCCTCGACGGCCTGGCCGAGCTGCGCCGTCATTTCCCGGCGCTGCGGATCGTCATGCTCAGCATGCATCCGGAAGAACGCTTCGCGCTGGCCGCCATGCGCGCGGGCGCGCTGGCCTATGTGTCGAAGGCGATGGCATCGACCGAGCTGCTCGACGCGATCCGCTCGGCCGCCGCGGGCCATCCGTGGGTCGGTCCGCGCGTGGCGGCGTTGCTGGCCCAGGAAGGGGGCGCCGTCGGCCGTGCGCCCCACGAGAACCTGACGCCGCGGGAATCGGAAATCGTCGCGCTGATCGGTGCCGGCCTGCAGATCAAGCAGGTCGCCGCGGAGCTGGGCATCAGCGTCAGCTCCGTGAATACCTATCGCAGCCGCATCTTCCGCAAGATGGGCATGTCGACGAACGCCTCGCTGATCCGCTATGCGCTGCAGCACGGCCTGGCCGGCTGAGGCCTGACGTCGGGCCGACACCAGTGCGACATTGGCACAAATTAAGTTGTCTTGTCGCAACAATGTAAAAGTAGGCTGTCGTTAAATATACGACAGTTGACCCGGCCAAAGGATAGGGCCAAGGGGCGCGCCTGGGGCGTGGCCGGGAACGAGGGATCCTGTGCCGCGCTGCGTACATACAGCCAGGTGAGGTAACAATTCCGACAGGAATGTTATTCTTTAACCATCTTCGCTATGATCTGAGCAAGTTACTAGAACGAGGCGCCGGGGCCTGCGCTGCTCCGGCCTGAGACGGCTTCTGAACCATTCGGCGCAGCACGATGACGACAACGCAAGACATCCCGCCGTCCGCATCCCCAGCGGACATCCTGGTGGTCGAAGACAGTCCGACCCAGGCCCAGTACCTGGCCCGCCTGCTGCAGGGCGCGGGCGGCTACTGTGTCCGCATCGCCGCCGACGGCCTCGCCGCGCTGGAGCAGATGCGCGCATGCCGCCCGGACCTGGTGCTGAGCGACATCGCCATGCCGCGCATGGACGGCTACGCGCTGTGCCGCGCGATCAAGGACGATGCGGCGCTGGCCGACGTGCCCGTCGTGCTGCTCACGAACCTGTCGACGCTGCAGGACATCGTGCGCAGCCTGGAGGTGGGCGCCGACGCGTTCCTGCGCAAGCCCTACGAACCGGAAGAATTGTTCGCGCGCGTGCGCCGCCTGCTCGAACAGCGCGCCGCCGGCGACGACCGGCCGCTGGAGTTCCTGGCCGGCGAACGGCGCCGCATCTACGAGCTGCTCGTCGCCACCCACGAGGAAGCGCTGCGCCTGAATGAGGAACTGGCCGAACAGCAGGCGGGCCTGGAACGCATGGTCGGTTCGCTGGCCCTGCTGGGCAGCATCGCCGGGGCGCTCAACGAGGCGCTGACGGAAACCGCCATCGCCGACGCCGCGCTGGGGCGCCTGCTGCAACTGGCGGCCCTCGACGGTGCCGCGCTCAGCACGACGGGGGCGGACGGCATGCTGCGCATCGTGGCGGCGGAAGGCGCCGCCGCGACCGCAGCCGTGTGTCCGGATTGCCAGGGCGCCGGCGCCTGCGCCCCGGGCGCGGGGCGACGCCTGTGCATCCCGCTGGTGGCGGGCGAGCGCCGGCTCGGCGTGCTGCACCTGTACTGCGCGGCCGCCGGCCTGGCGGAGGGCGAGCAGCCGCTGCTCGACAGCGTCGCCAAGCAGGTCGCCCTGGCGCTCGAACGCGCCAATCTGTATGCGCGCATGGAGGGCCTGGTGGTCGAGCGCACGGCCGACCTGCGCTCCGAGCGCAACCGGCTGTCGGCCGTGGTGGAGACGGCGGGCGCGCTGGTCATGCTGGCCGACGCCGAGGGCCGCATCATGATGTTCAACCGCGCGTGCGAGGAGACCCTGGGCTGGTCCGCCGTGGACGCCATCGGCCGGCCGTGCTGGGACGTGGTGCACCAGGCCGGCGACCCGGACGCCGTACGCGGCCTGTTCGATGCGCTGCTGGACGACCGCCTTCCTCAACCCGTGCAGGGCGAATGGGCCACGCGCGGCGGCCGCGTCCGCTCGATCATCTGGAACAGCACCGTGCTGCGCAGGGACGACGGCAGCGTCGACTACGTGCTTTGCACAGGTATCGACATCACGGAGCTGCGCGGCGCCGAGGAGCGCCTGCGCTACGTCAGCAATTTCGACACCCTGACCGGCCTGCCGAACCGCCAGCTGCTGCGCGACAGCCTGCGCGAACTGGAGACCCAGGCGCGCGCGTCGGGCAAGCCGCTGGGCTTCCTCCTGCTGCGCTTCGGGCGCATGGCCTTGATCCGCGAGACGCTGGGGCCGCGCGCCGAACAGATCCTGCTGCAGCAGGTGGCGGCGCGCCTGAAGGAACTGGCCGGCAACGACCCGCTCGGGCGCTTTTCCGAAGGCGCGTTCGCGCTGGCCGCGCTGTGCGGCGACACGGAGGAATTGTCGGCGCTGGCACGGCGCCTGCTGGCCGGACTCGACCCCGCCTACCAGTTCGAGGGAGAGGAGTTGCACCTGGATCCATGCATCGGCATCGCCGTGTACCCGAACGACGGCTGCGATTTCGACGTGCTGGCCAAGGGCGCCGAGGCGGCCCAGCGCCTGGCCGCGGACGGCATCGGCCAGCGCTTCGCCTTCTACCGTCCGGAGCTGAACCAGGGCGCGAACGACCGCTTCCGCCTGGAGAGCGCGCTGCGCCGGGCCCTCGAGCGCGACGAACTGGAGCTGCACTACCAGCCACAGGTCGACATGGCCGGCCGCATCGTCGGCGCCGAGGCGCTGCTGCGCTGGCGCAGCCGCGATCGGGGCCTGGTGTCGCCCGCCGTCTTCATCGGCCTGGCCGAGGAAAGCGGCTTGATCCTGTCGATCGGCGAGTGGGCCTTGCGCCAGGCCTGCGCCCAGCTGCGCGCCTGGCAGCTGGAAGGGGTCGATGCGGTGCCGGTATCGGTGAACCTGTCCATGCTGCAGTTCTCGGACCGCATCGTGCCCACGTTGCGGCGCATCCTCGACGACTACGGCGTCGATCCCGGCCTGCTGGAACTCGAGCTGACGGAAAGCGCGTCGATGGCCGATGCAAGCAAGAGCGTGGAGCTGCTCGTGCAACTGAAGGCCATGGGCATCCGTCTCGCGATCGACGACTTCGGCACCGGCTACTCGAACCTGAACTACCTGAAGCGCTTCCCCGTCGACAAGCTCAAGCTCGACCAGTCCTTCGTGCGCGACATCCTGCACGACGGCGACGACCTGGCCATCGCGCGCGCCGTCATCGCCATGGCGCACGGCCTGCGCCTGACGGTGGTCGCCGAGGGCGTGGAAAACGCGGGCCAGCTCGCGCTGCTGGCCCAGCTGGGCTGCGACCTGATCCAGGGCTGGCACTACAGCCGCGCGGTGCCGGCGGACGAATTCGCGTGCCTGCTGCGCGCCGGCCCGCTGGCCGGGGGCGCGGCGCCGGATCAGGTGCCGACGTAGACGATCTTGAAGGTGAACAGCAGGGCGATGACCCAGACGACGGGCGCCACCTCGCGGGCCCGTCCCGTGGTCAGCTTCAGCGCCGCGTAGGTGATGAAGCCGAACGCGATGCCCTCGGCGATCGAATAGGTGAACGGGATCACGAGGGCCGTGATCGCCGCGGGAATCGCCTCCGTCGTGTCGCCCCATTCGATGTCGCCCAGGTCGCGCAGCATCAGGCAGGCGACGAACAGCAGCGCCGGCGCCGTGGCGTAGGGCGGGACGACGCCGGCCAGCGGCGCGATGAACAGGCAGGCCAGGAACAGCGCCGCCACCGTCAGTGCCGTCAGGCCCGTGCGGCCGCCCGCCTGCACGCCGGCGGCGCTTTCCACATAGGCGGTGGTGCTGGACGTGCCCAGCGCGGCGCCCGCGACGATGGCCGCGCTGTCGGCCAGCAGTGCCTTGTTCAGGCGTTCCATCTTGCCTTCGACCAGCAGCCCCGCGCGGCTCGCCACGCCCATCAGCGTGCCGGTGGCGTCGAACAGCTCGACGAGGAAGAACACGAGGATCACGTTCAGGATGCCGACGCCGAGCGCGCCCGGCACGTCCAGGTGCAGGAAGGTCGGGGCGATCGACGGCGGCGCCGAGACGACGCCCTTGAAGGTATTCCCGCCGAAGAAGAAGCTCAGCACCGTCACGGCGACGATGCCGATCAGGATCGCGCCGCGCACGCGCAGCCGGTCCAGCGTGACGACCAGCAGGAAGCCGGCGACG
This sequence comes from uncultured Massilia sp., assembly GCA_963529995.1. Lineage (GTDB taxonomy): Bacteria > Pseudomonadota > Gammaproteobacteria > Burkholderiales > Burkholderiaceae_D > Telluria. Next base: position 82,210 of record CAUSCY010000012.1, read on the forward strand.
GCCATGATCGGGCCCGGCTGGTGCAGGTCGCCGGCCTTGACCAGCGTCGGCGCGTTGGGCACGACGATGCCCGCGTTCTTCAGGGCGATCAGCGCCAGGAACATGCCCAGGCCGACGGTGATCGCCACGCGCAGCGAATGGGGGATGCCGTTCACGATCATGGCGCGCAGGCCGAACAGCGACGCGAGGATGAACAGGCAGCCGGACAGGAACACGGCCCCCAGCGCCGCCTGCCAGGGCACGCCCATGCCCAGCACCACGGCATAGGCGAAATAGGTGTTCAGGCCCATCCCCGGCGCCATGGCGATCGGGTAGTTCGCGTACAGGCCCATGACGGCGCTGCCGAGGGCCGCCACGAGGCAGGTGGCGACGAACACGGCCTCCTTGGGCATGCCGGCGTCGCCGAGGATGGCGGGGTTGACGAAGATGATGTAGGCCATCGTCAGAAAGGTGGTCAGGCCGGCCAGCATTTCCGTGCGGACGTCGCTGCCGCTCTGCTTCAGCTTGAAGAGTCGTTCGAACATGGGTGGGGTGTTCCAGGAGATGAAGGCCGCAGCATACCACCCGGGCCCGGGATGCCGCGAGCGTCCTTTCCTCGATTACACTATGAGCATGACGACACCCACCATCTACGCCATCGGCGAATGCATGATCGAACTCCAGCGCAGCCCGGCCGCCGCCGCCGGCGCGATGGATTACCGCTTCGGCGGCGACACCCTGAACGCGGCCGTCTACATGGCGCGCCTGCTCGATCCCGCGCTGGCCCGCGTGGCCTATGTCACGGGCCTGGGCACCGACGGCATGTCCGACGAGATGCTGGCCGCGTGGGAGGCGGAGGGGATCGCCACCGGCGCCGTGCTGCGCCTGCCGGACCGGCTGCCCGGCATCTACCTGATCGAGACCGACGCGGCCGGCGAGCGGCGCTTCCACTACTGGCGGCGCGATTCGGCCGCGCGCCACTGGCTGAAGGCGCAGGAGGCGCAGCAGGTGCTCGAGCAGCTGGCCACGGCGCGGATGGGCTACCTGTCCGGCATCAGCCTGGCGATCCTGGACGATGCCGACCGCGCGCGGCTGCTGACGGCGCTGGCGCGCTGCCGCGCCAACCGCGGCAGCGTCGTCTTCGACAACAACTACCGCCCGCGCCTGTGGGACGGCCCGCAGGCGGCGCGCGACGCCTACCGCGCGGCGCTCGCGCACAGCGACCTGGCCCTGCTGACGCTGGACGACGAGGCGGCGCTGTACGGCGACGCCGATCCGCTCGCCGCGATCGAACGGGCGCGCGCGCTGGGCGTGGCCGAGATCGTCGTCAAGCGCGGGGCCGAGCCCTGCCTGGTCTGGCACGCAGGCGTGCTGACGGAAGTGGCCGGGGAGCCCGTCGCACGCGTGGTCGACACGACGGCGGCCGGCGACTCGTTCGGTGCCGCCTACGTGGCGGCCCGCCTGGCCGGGCAGGATCCGCTGGCGGCCGCGCGCGCCGGCCACCGCCTGGCCGGCGCCGTGATCGGCATCCGCGGCGCCATCATCCCCCGCGCCGCGATGCCCTAGGAGCTACAGTTTGCCCTCGGCCACCAGCGCGCGGGTGCGCTTCAGGGTCGACAGCAGGGCGGCGCGGTAGCCGTTGTCGCTGTCCAGCGTCGCCTGCTCGGCCCGTTCCTCCGGCCCGCCGGGCGTCTTGCCGCGCAAGCCCAGGTAGCCGTAGAAGCGCAGCATCAGGGCGCCAGACTCGTCCTCGACCAATTCGTTGACGATGACGCCTTCGCGCGGCCCCGTCGCCTGGAAGAACGACACCTTGCGTTCGTCCTCGAAGACGATGATCTCGCGCAGGTCCTGGCCGCCGATGGTGGCTTCGCGCACGATGTGCGTGGGGCTGTCCTCGACGACGTCGCAGCGCGTGCACAGGCCGGGCGGCAGGAACTGGCGCGCATCGCGGGCCTTCAGTACGAGGCCGGCCCAGGCCTGGGCGCGGGTCAGCGGCGCCTCGCCGGCGGGATTGACGGACACGGTGGCGGTGGAATAGATCATGATGTTCTCCTTTGTTCAGTGAGACGGGTGTTTCAGCGGGCGGCCGCGATGCCGGCGGCGAAGTCGCGGTAGGAACGCAGCGGACGGCCCAGCATGGCTTCCAGGCGCGCCGCGGCGCCGTCCTCGGCCCGCATGCCGACGTCGTGGAAGCGTTCGCTCATCAGCCGCATGTCGTAAGCCATCCAGGACGGCATGAAGTTCCTGAGGTTCTGCTCGAAGGCGGCGCCGTCGTCGCCGCCGTAGGCGATCGGGCGCTTCAGCACGTCCGACCAGATCGCGGCGACCTCGGCGCCCGTCAGCGTGTCCGGCCCGACGACGTCGATGCGTTCGAACGGCAAGGGGCCGGCCGCCCGTTCGCGGCGCAGCAGTTCGATGGCGGCGATCTCGCCGATGTCGCGCGCATCGACCATCGCCAGGCCGCGGCTGCCCACCGGCATCGGGTAGACGCCATACTGGAACACGACGTCCCGCACGGTGCGGTCGTTGTCCATGAAGTAGGCCGGGCGCAGGATGGTGGCCGGGATGCCCAGCTGCTCGATCATCCGTTCGACCCCGTACTTGCCGGCGAAGTGCGGCACGTTCACGTAGCGGTCCGCGTGGATCACGGACAGGTACACGACGCGTTCGATACCCGCCTCGCGCGCCAGGTTCAGGGTCACCAGCGCCTGGGTGAACTCGTCGGGCACGACGGCGTTCAGCAGGAACAGGGTGGAGACGCCCTTGAATGCGGCGCGCAGGGAATCGACGTCCAGCAGGTCGCCCTGCACGACGTCGACGCCGGGCGCGAAGGCGGCTTTCGATGGATTGCGGACGAGTGCGCGGACATCGGCGCCGCGCTGGACGAGTTGGTCGACGACATTGCGGCCGACGAGGCCGGTTGCGCCGGTAACGAGGATGGTCATGGTGTGCTCCTGGGGTGGTTGGAAGAACGTGCTGCAGTGATTCCATCGTAGCCATCCCACAGGCGGTCCGATAGACGGTAATATTGGACATCCCGTCTCACAGGTGGAACACATGGACTTGCACGCCCTCGCCGATTTCAATCTCGTCGCCCGCCACGGCGGCTTCGGTCGCGCCGCGCGCGCCAGCGGCCGCCCGAAGGCGACGCTGTCGCGCCGCGTGCTGGAGCTGGAGGCCAGCCTCGGCGTACGGCTACTCGAGCGCGGCGCGCGCGTCCTGCAGCTCACCGAAGAGGGCCGGGCGCTGCACGAGCGCACGGGTGCGCTGCTGACCGAGATCGACGAGACGGCCGCCGCGATTGCGAACGGCGGTGCCCGCCCGCGCGGCGTGCTGCGGGTCAGCGCGCCGCTGCTGTTCTCGCAGGTCGCGCTGGGCAAACTGGCGGCCGGCTTTGCGCTGGCCTACCCGGAGGTGCGGCTCGAAGTCACGACCGAAGACCGCGCTGTCGACATGGTCGAGGAGGGCATCGATCTCGTCATCCGCGTCAATCCCGATCCCGACGAGAGCCTGGTCGGACGGATCCTGCTGCGCGACCGCCTCGTGGTCGTGGCGAGTCCCGCGCTGGCGCGGCCGGCGGCGGACGTGGCCGTGCCGGCGGTCGTGCGCGGCAAGGGCGAACGGCGCAGGGCATGGGACGTGCACGGCGGCGACGCGATCGCCTTCGATCCCGTGCTGCGCCTGTCTTCGCTGGTGATGGTGCGCGACGCCGTACGCGCGGGCGCCGGCGCCGCCAGCCTGCCGCTGTCGCTGGTGGCACGCGACCTGGCGGCCGGCAGGCTGGCGCACTGGGGCGACGTCGACGGACCCGGGACGGCGCTGTGGGCGCTATACCCGTCGCGGCGGCTGCTCAGTGCGCGCGTGGCGGCCTTCCTCGACTACCTGCGCGCCGCTTTTCCGCACGGGACGCCCGAGGAACTGGCCGCCTTCGTCGATGCCTGAAGACGCGCCGGCGTTTGGGTACGCGCCGCCGATTTGCTAACATGGCACCTTGTTCACTCTTAGCGATGCCGCCATGCCGAAAAACAAGCGCCCCGTCCCACGCAAACCCGCCAAGCAGGCGGAGGAGCCGGACTACGACGCGCTCGCCCAGAACTTGGTCGACCTCGCCCTCGAGATCACCGAGCGCGAAGACCTCGACCCGCCGACGCTCGCCGCGCGCGAGCAGGACCTGACGACGCTGGTGCGGCGCCTGCTGCGCCGCAAGCACGACGAGGTCCTGCAGGGCGCCGTCGAGCTGGCCCTGTACACGGGTCCGGATTGCGGCCGCTTCCTGCGCGAGCGTGTGGAGGAAGAGGCGGCCACGCTGCTGGTCCGCCAGGACGACGACACGGAGCTGGAGATCGACGCCTTCATGATCCCGCTGTTCGTGCACAGCACGGGCGGCCTGAAGGCGGACGAGGTGTTCGCCGACGACGCGGCCTACGGCGAGCTGGTCGACAGCTTCCGCGCCGCCGGCCTGGCCAGTGCCGACACGCGCATCGTGCTGGCGCGCTGGCTGTACGACCTGGACAGCGTCGACCGCGTGCGCTACAGCGAGCTGCAGGAGATGCTGCGCGAGGCGGCGCAGGTGCTGCGTTCGAAGAAACTGGCGGCCGCGCCCACCATCGAAGCGAGCATGCGGCCCTGGCGCGACGGCGGCTACAGTCCGGACGACGAGGCGATGCAGCTGCGCTTCCTGCTCGGCTTCGCCCTCAAGCGCGCCGACGATCCGTTCTACAAGGTGCCGAAGAGCGAGGAAGCCGCAGATGCCTATTTCGAGGCGCGCATGGCGCGCTACCGCATGTGGGCCGGCAGCACGGCGCCGCTGCTGCAGCGCTGCGTGGCCGCGGATCCCAGCAGCGTCGAACTGAACTTCCTGTACCAGGACCTGTTCTACGGCGCCAAGGAGCAGGGGCTTGCCGAGCTGGGCATGCTGGCGACGCTGGCCGAGGTCAATTTGCGCCTGGACGAGCAGGAACGCGATCCCGAGCGCATCAAGGCCGTCGTCGCGCCGGTCGAGGCCGATGGGCAGGGCGTCCTGCGCATCAACCTGTATCCGCTCGACGGCGGCGCGCCGCTGGCGACCGTCGACAAGCCGCTCGACCTGGGCGCGGAACTCGAGGGCGAACTCGAGGACCTGTGCGACGCCCTCGGCACGCTGGGCCTGGACGGCGTGCTGCTGGCACGCGGCTTCGACGCCGGCGGCCAGCCGGAAGAAGCGGAACCCTACCTGACGGCCTGACTTGGCCAATGATGCGGCGCGCCATGCAGGGCGCCGCATACCGCACGCGGCGCCTTCGCCAGTCATCATTTCCGGCAGATTTCTGCGTTATTACACGGATTTTCAGCACGTTTCATCCCTGCGCACGCTTGGGTGCGCAAGAACACAGGATGAGTTTTCGTAGTGTTTCTTCCTTTAGTCGCGTAGGACGCAACCTACAAAATGGGCTGTTTGCCCAGCCTGTACGGCGGAACACGACGAATTTACCGAAACTCAGCATCGCGATAACAAAATTGCAATCCTACAAGGAAAATATTAGGAATTTTGCATGTTACGATTGTCAGGTCCGGTTGTGCAGTGCGGCCGTTTCCAAGAGCGACGCAGGCCAATGCCACCGGCAAGGATTCAGATCAACTAGAACGCCACGAAGGCGAAAGGAACTTGAACATGCCAACCCTGATCGTGTTTTGCCACCTGCGCTGGGACTTCGTCTTCCAGCGCCCCCAGCACCTGATGACGCGCCTGGCGGAACACTACAAGATCGTTCTGGTCGAGGAGCCGATCTTCCACGAAGGGCAGGCACACCTGCAGAAGCGCGAAGTCGCTCCGAACATCACGGTGTGCCAGCCGCATACCGCAATCCACGCGCCGGGCTTCCACGACGACCAGCTGCCGACCCTGGAAACCCTGCTGGCCGAAGGCGACCTGGTACCGGAAGGCGAAAAGCCGGTCGTCTGGTTCTACACCCCGATGGCTCTGCCGCTGCTGAAGGCGTTCGACCCGGCTCTAGTGATCTACGACTGCATGGACGAACTGGCTGCGTTCAAGAACGCGCCGAAACAACTGCTGCAACGCGAAAGCGCGCTGCTGAACATCGCCGACCTGTGCTTCACCGGCGGCCCGAGCCTGTACGAATCGAAGCGCGAGCGCCATGCCAATGCGCACTGCTTCTCGAGCAGCGTCGACGCCAAGCACTTCCAGCAAGCCCAGAACCGCGGCAACAGCCACCCGGACCAGGCGCACGTCGCCCATCCGCGCCTGGGCTTCTACGGCGTCATCGACGAGCGCTTCGACACCGACCTGATCAAGCAAGTGGCCGCTGCCCGTCCGGACTGGCAGATCGTGCTGGTCGGTCCGGTCGTCAAGATCGATCCGAAAGACCTGCCGCAGGCGCCGAACATCCACTACATGGGCCAGCGCAACTATGACGACCTGCCGAAGTTCCTGGCCGGCTGGGATGTCTGCCTGCTGCCGTTCGCGCTGAACGAGTCGACCAAGTTCATCTCGCCGACCAAGGTGCTGGAATACATGGCGGCCGAACTGCCGTCCGTCAGCACCCCGATCACCGACGTCAAGGTGCCGTACGGCGACGTGGTCGCCATCGCCGACACCCCGGAAAAGTTCATCGCCGCCTGCGAGCGCATGCTGAACATGACCGAGGAACAGCAGGCCGCGCTGAAGGAACGCATGCGCGCCATCGTGGCCAACACCTCCTGGGACAAGACCGCCCAGAAGATGCACCACCTGATCCAGACCACGGAACCGGGCAACAAGGCCGCGCGCCTGCTGAACCCGGCCCTGGACAGCGCCGACCTGGACGAGGTCGATGCCGACAACGTCGACGCGCTGCGCATCCACCCGGTGGCCGCGAACCGCGCCGCCGGCCAGGATGGCCGCGCGCAGGCTGCGGGCTGATCGCCGTCCGTTAGCCGAAGCACCGTCGCCCCTGCGCAGGCAGGGGCCCAGTTTGGCAAGCGTCACGATGGCGCTTGCAGAACTTGGGCACTTGCCTCCGCAGGGGCGACGCTTTTTCAGCCTGCCGTCATGCGCTCGCCTGCCGTGGCGTCGAGCGCCCGTGGCCGGTGCGCCAGCGCGGATGCCAGCAAGCCCGCTCCCAGCAGTGCCATCGCTACCGTCTCGTGCGCCGCCGGCCAGCGCCGCTCCCACATGAAACCGTACAGGAGCGCGAACAGCGTCTCGAACAGGATCACCTGGCCGACCATCGTCAGAGGCAGCAGGCGGCTGGCATGGTTCCACAAGGCGTTGCCGACGACGGAACACAGTAGCGCGACCACACCCATGCCGGCCGCGAACCACGCCCATTCCCGGGCCGCGTGGGCCTGCGGCGCCAGCCCGAAGGTGGGTACGAACGCCGGCACGGCCAGCACCAGTGCCAGCGCGCCCGTCGCCACGCCGGTCAGCAGACTCCACTCGTGCGCCGTGATCCCGTGCAGGCGCGTCAGCCAGCGGCTGTTGGTCACCGCGTAGACGGTCCAGGAGCCGAGCGCGCCCAGCGCGCACAGCAATCCCAGCAAGCCGTCCGACAAGGTGCCGCTGCCGGCCGCGGCCAGCGCGGGCCAGCTGATCGCCAGCAGCCCGGCCAGGCCGAGTGCGAGCGAGGGCGCCAGGCGGCGCAGGGGAACCGCGCCCGCGTCGCGGCTGCCGGCCAGCGTGATCGTCACGGGCAACAGGCCGATGACCAGCGAGGTCATGGCCACGCCGCCCAGCTGCACGGCGCCGGCCAGGCACAGGTAGTACAGGATGTTCCCGGTGAAGCCCAGCCAGGCCAGGCCGAGCCACTCGGCGCGGCCCAGCGCTCCGCGCAGGCGCCGCCACGACGGCGCGGCCAGCGCAAGCGCGATGATGCCGTACGCGAGATAGCGGCCGGCAGCCAGTTGTGCCGGCGTGAAGCCGTGCGCCAGTTCCGGCGTCAGGAAGACGAGGCCCCACATGGACCCGGCCAGCAGGCCGGCGCCGAGGCCGCGCCACGTTCGATGCGAAATCATGGTCTGCTCCGAAAAGCCCGAGTATGGATGGCGCGCGGAGGCAGGTCTTGTCCTTGTCTCCCGCCGTATTGGCCGAGGCTACTGGGCACGGCTCAATCGCGCTGCCGGCGGCGGAACTCGCCCGGCGTGGTGCCGAGGCTGCGGCGCATGGCACGGGTGAGGGCGCTCTGGTCGGAAAAGCCGGCGCGCAGCGCGATCTCCGCGATCGGCAGGCTGCCGGCTTCCAGCCACTCGCACACGCGCGCCAGTCGCAGCTGCAGCAGCCAGTCGCGCGGCGTGGTGTCGTGCTCCTCGCGAAACAACGCATGCAGACGGCTCGTGCTCAGGCCCGCATAGCGCGCCATCGATTCCGCCGTCCAGGGCGCACCGGGATCGGATTCCACGCGGGCCAGCAGCGCGGCGAGGCGCGAGCGGGGTCGCGGAGCGTCGAGCACGAGCGTATCGAGCAGCAGCGGCGTCCAGCCGGCAACGAGCGCGGGCGTGGCCGCACCCCGGTCGGCCAGCAGGCGCATGAAGTCGACCAGCTTGCGTGCTTCCGGTCCCAGCCGGGAAAATGGCCGCTCGTGCAGGCGCTCGGCGACGCCGGGATCGATCGCGGCCGGGGCCACGTCGACGATGAAGGAGCGGTTCGTGCCGGCCGAGCATTGCGAATGCCAGGCACCGGGCGCCACGAAAGCGGCTTGCAGCGGGTCGAGCGCCCGTTCGCGTCCCTCGATCTCGAGCGAAACGACGCCGTCCAGCGGCAGGACGATCTGGGTGAAGTCGTGCCGGTCCGATTCGCGGACCCGGCCGTAGCTGCGCACATGGAGGTCGACGGGAACGGGCAGGGACATGCGTGATTGCTTGCTGGAGGCGACGTGGCCCGCCAGTGTAGCACCGACGCTTGCGGGAGGCAGCCTCCCGCTCCCGGCAAACCGGGTAAGATGCGGTCTCCATCGACTCATCAAGGGATTATCGTGATCGACCTAGGCAAGACCCCGGAGGTATCGTCGGGCGCTGCTGCGCAACAAGAACAGACATATATGCCGAAGCTGCTGCAGCTGAACGGCAGGATCGGCAGGGCGCGTTACCTCGCCTACGGCCTTGCGCTGAACCTGCTGCTCGTGCTGTGCCTGTTCATCGTCGCGCTGCTGGGCGGCGGCGTGGGGGATGGGAGCTTCACGGAACTGGTGTACGGGGCCGCGGCGCTGGCGATGGCCATCGTGCTGGGTCGCCGCCGCTTCCACGACCTGGGGCGCAGCGGCTGGTTCACGCTGCTGCTGGTCGTGCCGGTGGTTAACCTGTTCGTCAGCCTGTGGCTGATCGTCGTGCGCGGCAACCCGGAGGCGAACCGTTTCGGTCCCGCGCCGGCCCCGAACACGCGCGGTGTGCTGATCATGGCGTGGCTGGTGCCGCTGCTCGTGATCGCCGGCATCGTGGTCGCCATCAAGATGGCGCCGCAGAAGTCCTCGTTCGAGCGTGCGCGCGACGAGATGGAGCAGGCGATTTAAGGACAGCAAAAACAGCGTCGCCCCTGCGAAGGCAGGGGCCCAATTCTGTATGCGCCAACGAAGCGCTTGCAAGATTAGGCCCCTGCCTTCGCAGGGGCGACGCTTTTTGTGACGCGTCACGCGCGTCACCGAATCATCACGCCAGCGGATCGATCGCGAACGCCGGCATCCGCCCGCCGCTCTTGGCCGCTTCCAGGAACTTGTCCGAGGTGACCAGCGCTTCGTTGATCGTCACGTCCATGTCCAGGTAGCGGTACGTACCCAGGCGGCCGACGAAGGTGACGTTCGGTTCGTCCTTGGCCAGGTTCACGTATTTTTCCAGCTGTTCCTTCTCGCGCGCCTGGCGGATCGGGTAGTACGGGGTATCGTTTTCCTCGCACTGGCGGCTGAACTCCTTGTACATGATCGTGCCGTCGTGCTTTTCCCACGGCGAGAAATGCTTGTGCTCGGTGATGCGGGTATAGGGCTGGGCGTCGTCGCAGTAGTTGACGACGGCGTTGCCCTGGTAGTCGCCCTTGTCGCGGAAGACTTCGAAGTCCAGCGTGCGGTAGGGCAGGCGGCCTTCGGCATGCTTGAACCAGGCGTCGATCGGGCCCGAGTAGAACACGTGCTCGTAGTTGCCCTTGTCGGCCGGGTCGAAGCGGGTGTTCAGGTGGACGGTAATGCCCGGCACCTTGAGGATGTTTTCGACCAGTTCCGTGTAGCCGTTGGCCGGCATGCCCTGGTACTTGTGGTTGAAGTAGTTGTCGTCGTAGTTGAAGCGCACCGGCAGGCGCTTCAGGATGCTGGCCGGCAGCTGGCTCGGCTCCAGGCCCCATTGCTTGATCGTGTAGGTCTTGAAGAACGCTTCGTACAGCTCGCGGCCGACGAAGCGCAGCGCCTGTTCCTCGAAGGTCTGCGGGTTCTCGATCGACTTGTCGGCCACCGATTCCAGGAAGGCCTGGGCTTCGGCCGGACGGAAGGTCTTGCCGAAGAAATTATTGATGGTCAGCAGGTTGATCGGCAGGGTGAACACGCGGCCGCCCGTGATGGCCTTGACGCGGTTGACGTAGGGCTTGAACTCGGCGTAGCGGTTGACGAACTCCCAGGCGCGCTCGTTATCGGTGTGGAAGATGTGCGGGCCGTAGACGTGCACCATCACGTTGGTTTCGGGATCGCGTTCCGAATGACAGTTGCCGGCGATGTGGGGGCGCGACTCGAAAACGTCGACCGTGTAGCCCGCGTGCGCGAGCTGGTTTGCGATGACAGCCCCGGAGAACCCGGCACCGACGATGGCAATATTCTTTTTCATTCGTTTATCCTGACTGTTGGTTGTTGTCTGCCCAGGGGCGAAATCGTGCGGACGCGAACGCCGGACGACGAAGCCGATTTCACATTCGCGTATCGGCTTGGATCATCCTGCACGTCATTTTTATTCTGTAATGACGGCGTGGCAGGCAGCCTTGGCTTGGTACGAATGTGAAATTAGTGCCAAAAATATATCATCGAACATGGTTTTTGCTCCGCACAATTGAGAAGTAAGGCTGAGCAGCCGAGTTCGCCAGCCGTACGCGGCACGGGAAAACCTCGGGAACCTGCGGTCAAATAAACCGGACGCGTCACAAAAAAAAGACCGCCGGCCGAAGCCAGCGGTCTTCCTTGCTCCCTTGCCCGGATGGGCGGGGCGCCTTACTTCTGATTCTTGTGGCTCTGCTGGCCGGCGCGGGCGTGCTGCTCCGGCGTGCCGCCACGGGTCGAGTTGCCGCTCTGCTGGTTATTGCCGGCATTCTGCGACTGGCTGTTGCCGTCGTTCTTGTGGCTCATGGAGCCGGCGCGGCGCGCTTCTTCCGAGTCGAACTCGTGCGCATTTCCCGAAGCGTGGGCGGCGCGGCCGCCTTCCGAGGCGATTTCGCGCTGCTTTTGCGGATCCATCGATGCGAAACCGCGGTTGCTGGTGTCGCCGCTCTGGTTGTTGCCCTTGTTACCACCTTGCTGGTTATTCGATGCCATGATCGTTCTCCTTGAGGAATGGTTATCCGAGGCCTCTGCCGGATCGGCGTCCGGAGACTGCCGATCGGGAAGAAGTGAAACCATGGTAAAGCCTGGCATATGCCATGTGCATAGGACGCACCAGCCCGGTGCTGTAGGACGAGTCCGGCTACTAATTATTCACGAACTCAGTGCACGGAGGCACCAGGAGGAGGCGCACCGTTACCACCCCGGTGCAGCGCACCGGCCAGCGCGGGATCGGCCAGGCGCACGATCGACATCGGGTGGGCGAACTGGATGCCTTCCTGCTGGAAGCGGCGGTAGATCTCCAGGAAGATGTCCTGCTGGGCATCCATGTGCATGAAGTAGTCGGGGCTGCGGTAGTGATAGACGACTTCGAAGGTCAGCGACCATTCCCCCCACATCATGAAGTGGGCGCGCTCGAAGTCGACGTTCGGCTTGGACGTGATCACCTCGCGGATCAGCTGGGGAATGCGGCACAGCAGTTCCTCGCTGGTGCCGTAGGTAATGCGCAGCAGGAACGCGACCCGGCGCGTCTGCATGCGCTTGTGGTTGTGGATGCGGCTCTTGAGCAATTCGCCGTTGGAAAAGACAACTTGCTCGCCGCCCAGGCCGCGCAGCCGCGTGGTCTTCAGGCCGATGTGCTCGACGGAGCCGAGGACGTCGCCCACGATGATGAAGTCGCCCACCTCGAACGGCTTGTCGAGCATGATCGACAGCGAGGCGAACAGGTCGCCCAGGATGTTCTGCGTCGCCAGCGCGACGGCCACGCCGCCGATGCCCAGGCTGGCGACGAGGGTCGTGATGTTGATGCCGAAATTATCGAGCACCATCAGGGTCACGATGGCCCACAACACGAGGCGCGAAATGAAGCACAGCACGCTGCTGGAGGCGCGCCGCTCGCCGTCGGCGTTCGGCCCGGCGCGGTACTGGTCGCGCCAGGCGCGCAGGCCCGTGTCGGCCCAGATCGCCGCCTGCACGAGCAGGGCGGCGATGCCGATGCGGGTGACGAATTTTTCCTGCTTGGCCGTGAGGTCGAGGAAGGTGCTGCCGATATAGAAGGCCAAGGTCAGGATGAAGAGCAGGTAGGTGCGCTGCAGCATGGCGCCGGCGAAGTCGTCCAGCAGGACGGACGTGGGCGAGGCGCGCGCGGCGAGCCGGCGCAGCACGAAGCCGCGCACCGCCAGCATGACGACCGTGGCGGCGAGGCCCGCGGCAATCGCCAGCGCCCAGTCTTCCAGTGAATTCCTGAGTAAATAAAAATGGCCTGCTTGGGTCAGGTACGGCAACTTCATCGGCATACTCCAGGACGGCATGAACGCAGCCGCTAGTTTGGAGGGGGCCCGGATGCTGGCGCGCACAATTGACTTTGAGAATTGCCGAGCCTAGAGTGGGCCGATGACACGCAAGGAGCACGAACCGATGACGGACATGGCGGTTTCCTGCGGCACGCTGGTCGTCGACGCCTGGCACCGGCTGCTGCTGGGCCACGTCACGCACACGCCGCGCTGGGACATCCCGAAGGGCTTGCAGGATCCCGGCGAATCGCTGCTGGAAGCGGCGATGCGCGAGCTGTACGAGGAGTGCGGTCTCGTGTTCGCGCCCGAACGCTTCGTCGAGATCGGCCGCATCGACTACCGGCGCGACAAGGCGCTGCACCTGTTCCGGGTCGATGCCGGCACCGACCTGTGCACGCTCGACGGCCTGTCGTGCCGCAGCTTTTTCCCGCATCGCACTACCGGCAAGCCGACGCCCGAAATGGACGGCTACCGCTGGGCCACGCGCGCCGACGTGGCGCGCCTGTGCTGGCCACGCATGGCCGAGCGGCTACTGGCCCTCGACTGGTGAACCGGCCGTCCCGATGCGGGCCAGCACCGCCTCGATCGCGGCCAGCGTGGCCGGCTTGGTGAGGTGTTCGTCGAAGCCGGCGGCGGCCGTGCGGGCGCGGTCGGCGCTGCCGCCCCAGCCGGTCAGGGCGATCAGGCGTATCCCGTCCCAATCCGGATTCCCGCGCACGGCCTGGGCGACTTCATAGCCGCTCATGCCGGGCATGCCGATGTCGAGGAAGACCACCTGCGGACGCAGCCCGGCCAACATGCGCAGCGCCGCGTGGCCGTCGTTGGCGACGGCTGCTTCGTGGCCCATCATCGACAGCAGCGCCGCCAGCGTCTCGGCGGCGTCGCGGTTGTCGTCCACGACCAGCACGCGCAGGCTGCCGGGCGCGGTGGCCGCGGCGCCCGCATCCTTGGGCCGCTGCGGCGCCGCGCCGCCCAGCGGCAGGCGCACGGTGAACACGCTTCCGAGATTGGGGCCGGCGCTGGCCGCCGACACGGTGCCGCCGTGCAGCGCGACGAGGCTGCGCACCAGCGACAGGCCGATCCCGAGGCCGCCCGGCACGGCCTGACTCTCGTGCGAGACCTGGGTGAACATGGTGAACACCTCTTCCAGCGCGTCGGCCGGAATGCCGATGCCGTTGTCCGAGACGGCGATCAGGGCCTGGTCGCCGTCGCGCTCCGCGGCCAGCACGATGGAACCGCCGCGCGGCGTGTACTTGGCGGCATTGTTCAGCAGGTTGCTCACCACCTGGGTCAGGCGCGTGGCGTCGCCGTACAGCGTCAGCGGTTCTGCCGGCAGGCGCACGTCCAGGCGGTGGCGGTTGGCCTCGATCAGCGGCGTGCTCGTCTCCACGGCCGCGTTCAATACGTCGTTCAGGGCGATCCAGGCCGGCTTGAGTTCGACCTGGCCGCGCGTGATGCGGGCCACGTCGAGCAGGTCGTCGACCAGGTGCACGAGGTGGTCGAGCTGGCGGTCCATGATGTCCTGCACGCGCGCGGCCGCGGCCGCGTCTTGGCCTGCGCGGCGCAGCAGTTGCAGGCCGTTGCGGATCGGCGCGAGCGGATTGCGCAGCTCGTGCGCCAGCGTGGCCAGGAATTCCGTCTTGCGGCGGTCCTGTTCGGCCAGGTCGTCGTTCAGGCGGCGCAGTTCCAGGTCGGCGCGGCGCCGCGCCGTGATGTCGGTGAACAGCACGACGACCTTGCGGCTGCCGGCCGGCCCCACGCGCGCGGCGTACACGTCGTACCAGCGGCCCAGCTGCGCGGCCTCGTTCACGAAGTGGGCCGCTTCTCCCGTCTCGGCCACGCGCGCGCAGGTGTCGAACCAGTGCTGTTCGTGGTGGGGGCGCAGGCTGCGCATGGTGCGGCCGACGGCATCGGCAAGGCCCGTGTCGCGGGAGAACGCGTGGTTTACCTCGAGGAAGCGGAAGTCGTTCGGACGGCCGCCGGGATCGTACAGCACCTCGACCACGCAGATGCCGCTGTCGATCGCGTCGAACAACGTGCGATAGCGTTCCTCGCTGGCGCGCAGGCGTTCCTCGGCCTGCTTCTGCACGGTGGCGTCGACGACGACGCCGCGCATCAGCGCGCGCTCATTGCTCCCGCTTCCGCTGCGTTCGCGCTGGCCGCGCGCCAGCACCCAGCGCCAGGCGCCGCCGGCGGTGCGCACGCGGAACGTGGCGTTGTAGGGTTCGCCGGTATCGACGGCGTGTTCCAGCAGCGCGCGCGTGGGCGGCACGTCGTCCGGGTGGATCACTTCGAAGAAGACGTCGGCCAGGACGCCGCCGGCATCCTCGGGCGGCAGGCCGAACAGCTCGAGCATGCGCTCGTCGGCCTCCACCCGGCCGCTCTGCAGGTCCAGGGTCCACGCCGCCACTTCGGCCAGGCCGATGATCGATTCGAGGCGCGCCCGGGTATCTTCCAGCGCGACCTGGGTGCGGCGCCGCGCGCCGGCGTTCGCATAGGCCTCCAGGAAGAACGTCGCCTTGGCCTTCAGGATGGGGCGCGACACCGGATCGTGCAGCACGGCCAGTGCGCCCGCCTCGTAGATCGATTCGAGCGAGAATGGCGGGTCCTTCGGGATGCCGTGCACGATCACGGGCGTGGCAGGCAGGCGGGCGCGCAGCTGGCGCACGCTCTCGAACATGGCCTCGGCGTTGCCCGAATAACCGGCCAGGATCAGGGCGAAGCCGGGCGGGCGCGCGTGATCGAGGGCATCGTCCAGGCTGCCCGCGCGCACCAGTTCGTAGCCGAGTTCCGCGGCCACCTCGCCGACCGCCGGGTCAGGCACCGGCCGGTCGCACAGGAACAGCACGCGGCCATGCTCGGGCCGGCTCATGCGCATGCGTGCCGCGCTCGAGACATGGCAACGGTCTGAAGAGTAGCTGGGTGCATGGAGCGCAGATATCGTTGTTATGGGCTGAGACTGTAGGGGGACCACGATTGAAAGTCAATCACCACAGATGCGCGACAAGCTGGTCGATTTGCCGCTAGGATTGTCCGGTACGATGAGGAGACCCACATGGAGCAACAAGACAGCCCCGGCGGCCACGACGTCGCCACCACCATGGGCGCCCTGTACGGCGATGGCATCATCGCCTGCCGCGGCGCCTTCGACCCGGCCTGGGTCGGACGGCTGAAGGAAGACATCGAGATGCTGTTCGCCGAGGCGCGTGCCCGGCCCGGCGGGGCGCTCGAGCGCGGCCCCCAGCGCTATTACGTGGAAGTGCATCCGGAGCGCGTGCGCGGCTTCGTCGAACTGGCCAGCCATCCCTGGGTGGTGGCCGTGTGCTGCGCCGTGCTGGGGCCCGACTACAAGATCGTGGAGGCGGGCTTCGACATTCCATTCCCCGGCGCGATGCACCAGCCGTGGCACCGCGACTTCGCGTCGCCGCCGGAAACCCTCAAGGGACGGCGCCTGAATTCGCTGGCCTTCAACATCACCACCGTGAACGTCACCGAGGAAATCGGCCCGTTCGAGATCGCCCCGGGCACGCAGTGGGACGACCTGGGCGACGGCGACCCGATGTTCCCGCCGAAGGAGAACTACCCGCGCTACGAGGCCCGGGCCCAGCGCAAGCTGCCGCAGGTCGGCGACATCTCGGCCCGTTCGGCGCTGGCGATCCACCGCGGCACGGCCAACCGCAGCCAGCAGTCGCGGCCCGTCTTCGTGCTCGGCGTCGACGCCCCCGACGCGCGCAACGCCGAGAAGCACGACTTGCAGGTGACGCAAGCCTACTGGGACGCCTTGCCGGAAACGGTCCGCGCCCACCTGCGCTGTCGCATCGTACCGGAACTGGAGACGATCGAGCAGGCGCACACGATCGAGGGATTGAAGATGGGATTGGAGCGGTAGCGCCGCGAACCACGTCGCCCCTGCGAAGGCAGGGGCCTGATCTTGCACGCGTCGACGATCTTGCAAAATTGGGCCCCTGCCTTCGCAGGGGCGACGGTTTTTTCGACGTGGCGCTTATTGCTTGCCCGCGTCCTCGTCCTTGAGCGAATCCGCCAGCGCGTCCGATGCGATGCCCTTGGGCGGCTTGCCGACGCGGCGCGCCAGGTCGGATTGCTGGTCGAGGTTCACTTCCTCGGCCACCTCGTAGCGGCCGTCGTCGCCGGCGGTGTCGGCGTTGCCGTTGCCGCCATCGGTCGGCAGCAGGTTTTCCGAGCGCTGTTCCGGGCCGGCCGGCGCGCGCTGCAGGTTGTCATTGCGTTGGTCTGGTGTCGCCATCCTGTTCTCCTCGGTTGGAAATATGCGACCGATTATGGCGCAGCCGGGAACAGGGCAGGCGCACGCTACCCGGCGCCGTCGCGCTTGCCGCGCCGCGCCGGCAGGTTCTTTTCCAGAATCGCCCAGATGATGAGGCCGTAGGCCGCCGCCCGGATCAGGTAGTGCCAGGGCGAGTCCTCGTGTTCGTCGAACGTGAGCGCCGTGACGATGCGGTGCACGCCTTCGATGCCGAAGGACAGCGCAAACCACAGGAATAGGCGGTCGCGCGTGCTGCGCCAGAAGCGCAGGAAGAACAGGGCGATGACGAGCGAGGCCATGGCGATGGCGCCGGTGATCAGGTTGTTCATCTCATTCCTTCTCGTAGATCAGCCCGTACAGGAGCAGCAGCATCGCCACCAGCGCCGAGATCTGCCGCATCGGCATCAGGTAGACGTCGGGGAACACGACCTTGTCCAGCACCAGGAACACATTGTTGACCGTCATCGCAATGAACGAGGCGCCGCTCCAGAACAGCAAGCGGTGCCGCGTCCGCCTGTAGCTGACGAGCAGCAGGCAGGCGCAAGCGAGCGACGTCAGCGTGCACAGCGAATAGATGATGATCGCCACTTAAGAATCCTTGCGCCATTTGAAGGCGTCAGCAAACTGCTGGGCCTTGCGGTCCAGCGAAGAGTGGATGAGGTGGGTGACTTCGACCAGGTGCGTCGAGTACAGATCGGCCAGGTGGTCGATGCGCTCGCGCAGGAAATCCGGCTCCGGGGCATAACGGAAGCACTGTGACGGCGCATTGCCGCCCTCCGGCGGCGCGCAGCGCGCGACCATGCCGGCCGTGCACAGGTCGGCCAGCAGGTTCTCGGCAGTCTTTTCGCGGACATACAGGCGCCGCGCCAGCGAGTCGCGGTGCCAGGCATGCAGGGGATCGGCCCGCATCAACAGCAGGGCCTCCAGAAAGGGAACGGAAGGAATACTGGTCAGCACGAAGCGCCGGATGTCCTCGGGTATGGAGGGCTTGTCCATCGCTAATCTAGTTTTGTACGAAAGTATTATCTTTTGAAACCGCAATTCTATTACATTCTCACCAGAAATTGCTATTCCTGTTCAAGCGTGCGCACCCCTGCGATGAGTCCTTGATCGTGCTCAAGACTCGGTCGGATACAATGTCGGCCCGTTTGATCTTACCGATTTACCATGCTCCGACAGTTTTCCCTTCCTGCCATCCTGCTGGCTGGACTGCTGGCCGTCGCCGGCTGCCACGGCCAGTCCGACAGCACGGCCTCGCGCCATGCCGGCCGCTCCCCGCACACGCAGGAGCAGCAGGACCGCCGCGCCGGCGAGCGCCAAGGCGCTGCCGCGCCGGTGCCGCAGTCCTGCAGCGACCACTTCGTTGGCGGCGACGCGCCGCAGATCGTCAACCCCAAGCTGGCGGTCAACACCAAGGCGCTCTGCTTCAACGTGTTCAGCGTCATGCATTCGGGCGTGACGCGCACGCCGCTGTGGTCGGCCGAGCACCTGGAAGCGCAGAACCTGCAAGCGGCCCAGGAGCTGTCGCGCGAGGATTCCTTCCACCCCGAGAAGCGCCTGCCGACGTCCCAGCGCGCCGAGCTGTCCGATTATTCGCGCAGCGGCTTCGACCGCGGCCACCTGGCGCCGAACGGCGACATGCCGGACCGCGCCAGCCAGCGCGACAGCTTCAGCCTGGCGAATATCGTGCCCCAGGACGGCGAGAACAATCGCCACCTGTGGGCCGGCATCGAAGGCGCCGTGCGCTCGATGGCAAAAAAGGAGGGCGAGCTGTACGTCGTGACGGGCCCCGCCTTCCTGGGGGCGAACCTGCGCAAGGTCGGCAACGTGCTGGTGCCGACCCATATGTACAAACTCGTGTACAGTCCGCGCCAGAAGGCCGGCGCCGCCTGGTTCGTGGAAAACCAGGCCGACGCCAAGGCCAACGTGGTCCCGATCCCGGAGCTCGAACGCATCATCGGCATCAACCTGCTGCCCGCACTGTCCGACCCGGACAAGGAGCGCGTGCTGAAGCTGCCGAATATTCGCCAGAGCAAGAAGAAGAACCGCAAAGAGCGTCCGTCGGACGATTGACCAGCCAGGAGAGAACGCATGAGCGCACCCAAACCCGCCTTTACCCCGTACGAGAACGAAGCGGACGTCGTCCAGGTCGGCAACCTGATGCTGGAAAACCGCGTCGACCGCATCACCATCTCGGGCGACGTCGACCTGACCGCCGACCGCCGCGGCCTGGAACAGGCCCGTCTGCTGCAGGAGCTGCTGGCGCGCGTGGTCGCCAGCCTCGAGGCAAGGGGACTGCCCGACCGGCTGCCGCCACCCGACGTGAAGACGGTCGACAATCCGTTTGCATGAGCTGCAGCAAGGTCGGTGCGCGGTCGCACGCAGGGGGCAAAACAGCCGGTGCGCGACCCCGCATTTCAGCGGCTTTTAAGGAAGAAAAAGGCCGCGCCAGGCGCTGAATTGCAGGGAGTCAATGGTGCGCGCAACCCGGCCGCTTTGGAGTAATCTGAAAAAAATGACAACCATTTTTGGAGGATCCATCATGCAACACACTCTCGTAGCAGTGTTCGACAACCGCAGCGACGCACAGAACGCCATGGACGAGCTGCTCGGCGCGGGCTTCTCGCGTACCGACGTCAACCTGTCGAGCGCCGACCCGACCGGCCAGACCGACAGCGTGACGGGCAGCAGCGAAAGCATGGGCTCGGGCGTCCACGAAGAGGGCATCGGCGCTTCGATCAAGCATTTCTTCACCAATCTGTTCGGTGCCGACAACGACGAACACGCGTCGCGCTATTCGGACGCCGTCACCCGCGGCCACCACGTCGTGACCCTGACCACGCAATCGGAGCCGGAGGTCGAGCGCGCCGCCGACATCATCGAGCGCTTCGGTCCCGTCGACATCGACGAGCGCCACGACCTGAGCGGACCGGCCAGCACGCTGGGCGCCGCCACCCTCGGCACCGGCAGCATGGCCGGCGCGATGAGTGCCTCGACCGCGGGCATGCAGCAATCGAGCTCGATGTCGGCGCAATCGCAATCGGCCGGCATGTCGTCGCAATCGGCCCTGCAGTCGAGTCAATCCGGCAATGCCTCGGTCGTGCCGGGCAGCGGCGCCCTCAACCCGAGCAACGTCGATCCCCGTTCGGACACGCTGCAGAACGCGCAGTCGGCCTCGATGCAGCGTGACGAGGATGACCTGCCATACCCCGCCAAGCAGGACCTGAACGACGACGTGCCGCGCGGCACCACCTACCAGGAATCGATGGGCAATTCCCAGGCCGACTTCCTGCAGACCGGCAATGCGTCCCAGACCCGCACCTCCACGGGCAGCGGTTCGCTGCAGGGCACCGCGTCCCTGCCGGATTCGAACGACATGTCGCTGGGCGGTACCGCCGCGACGACCGGCTCGTCGATGGGCGGCAGCCTGTCCGGCCAGTCGCTGCAGCGCGGCGACAGCCTGGGCGCGGGCAGCGGCATGAGCAGCGGCCTGAGCCGTGATCGCGTGCGCGTCTATTCGCGTGCCGGCGAGAACGCCGCCGTCGACATGGGCGGGCTGGACGACGACGACTATTACCGCAACGACTGGAACCAGAACTACTCCAGCCTGGGCGGCAGCTACGACGACTACGCGCCGGCCTACCGTTACGGCAGCGAATCGCGCAGCAAGTACAGCGGCCGCAACTGGGACGACATCGAGTCCGACCTGCGCAGCGACTGGGACAGCCGCTATGCCGGCTCGGGTGCCTCGACCTGGGAGAAATTCAAGGCCGCCGTGAAGCGCGGCTGGGACAAGATCACCCCGGACGCCAACGACGACGACTACTATCGTAGCGACTGGAATTCGAACTATGCCGCGCTGGGCGGCGCCTACGACGACTACGCGCCGGCCTACCGTTACGGCAGCGAATCGCGCGGCAAGTACAGCGGCCGCAACTGGGACGACGTCGAGTCCGATCTGCGCACCGACTGGGACAGCCGCTACGGCAGCTCCGGCGGTCCGTCGACCTGGGAGAAATTCAAGGCCGCCGTGCGCCATGGCTGGGACAAGATCACTCCGGACATGGATGACGACGACGATTACTACCGCAACCACTGGAGCAATACCTACGGCACCAGCGGCGACACCTATAACGACTACCAGCCGGCTTACCGCTACGGCAACGAGATGCGCCGCAATCCGAAGTACACGGGGCGCAACTGGACCGACGTCGAGTCCGACCTGCGTACCGACTGGGATACCCGCTACGGCAAGGCCAGCGAATCCTCGACCTGGGAAAAGATGAAGTCGGCGGTGCGCCATGGCTGGGACCGCATGACCTCGTAATGGGGCAAGAGCGGCGGGCGCACGATGCCCGCCCCATGGAAAAACGCCGGCAACGATGCCGGCGTTTTTTTTCGGCCACGGCGGCTGCTTCCAGCCATGCGGCATGCGGCCCCGCCAAGACATTACGACGGCTCCGACAGGGGCAGGCTGATCCGGTTGCGCCCCATGTGCTTGGCACGGTACAGGGCGGCATCGGCGGTAGCGACCAGTTCGCTCGCGCGGTTGTCGTGGGAGGCGATGGCGGTGGCGGCGCCGATCGACACGGTGACGTGCTGGCCCGGCGCCAGGCGGTTCGGCACCTGCAGCGCCTCCACCCGGATGCGGATGCGCTCGGCGACGCTGGCCGCCCCCTTCAGCGACTGGTTCGGCAGGATCACGGCAAACTCCTCGCCGCCGTAGCGGGCGACCAGGTCGTTCGCGCGTATCTCGCTGGCCACGGCGCCGGCGATGCGTTTCAGGCATTCGTCGCCGCCCAGGTGGCCGTTGGCATCGTTATACGCCTTGAAGTTGTCGACATCGACCATCAGCAGCGACAGCGGCTGGTGCTGGCGCAGCGCGCGCGCCCATTCGGCGTGCAGGGTGTCGTCGAAGCAGCGGCGGTTGGCCAGCCCCGTCAAGCCGTCGCGGGTGGCGAGCTGTTCCAGCGCGACCTGCGCCATCTTTTCCTCGGTCAGGTCGCGCAGCGTCTGCACGACGGCCACGAGCCTGCCGTGCTCGTCGTGGATGGGACTGGCGTCGGCGGCCAGGTAGCGGCGCCGGCCCATGCGCGGCATGTCGCACCAGGTTTCCGCCGACAGGTGGCCGCCATGGTCGGACGCGGCGGCGAGCGTTTGGCGCGCGCGCAGGCGCTGGACTTCGTCGGCGCGGTCCTCGACCAGCAGGTCGGCCAGCGTGGGGCGTTGTTCCTCGAAGAAGCCGCGCCAGTGATTGCGCGTGCCGACGACCTCGCTTGCGGCAACGCCGGTCAGACGCTCGCAGGCGAGGTTCCACAGCATGACGCGGCACTGGAGGTCGAGCACGAACACGGGGACCGCAAGCGTTTCCATCAGCTGGTGGGCGAACGCATGATCCGGCGCGCCGCCCGTCAATCGGGGAAGGGTGACGCCCAGGGGCGCTGTCGAGGCGCCCGCAACGCTGCCGAACCGCTGTGTCGATGTGCTTGTCATGGCCTTCCTTCGGGTCTGTCTGTTTGGAAATTGATTGCTGACAGGCACCGATTGTGCGCTACGGCCAATAGCGCTCACTTGATCTACAGCAAGGCCAAACAGGCGGTCCTCATCCGGGGTCGAGCGCCTGCCAGCGCTCGCTGACCGCGGCGCACACCCGGTCGACGCGGGCGCACAACAACTCCACGCGCGCCGCCAGCAGCGGGTCGTCGAGCGCGCTCTGGCGCTGCAGCTGGCCCAGCTCGGCGCGGATCAGCGCGAGCTGGGTGCCGGCGTCCGAACCCGGCGCGGGAGCGCCCAGGCGTCCGAGCAGGAGGTCGGATTCCGCCAGGGCCAGGTCGGCGCGGCTGCAGGCCGACCGCTCGCGGCAGCTCGCGGCTTCGCGCCGGGTGGCGGCGTCCTCGCTGTGCACGCCCCAGCAGATCAGGCCGAGCAGGACGCCGATCCCGCCCAGCATCAGGACGCCGGCGTGCACGCGCCGGGGCAGGGCAACCAGGTCGGCGCCGGATGCTGCCTGCCAGGCGGCGCCGGCAAGCAGGAGGAGCAGGGCACTGAGTACTATCCAGGACATCGGCGATTTCATGGCGAAGCTTCCGACAGTTGGGTTAGGAATTTTCCTCAACGAGAAAGTACGTCTTTCTGAACGAAATTATTTTGCTTACCGTCAATTTCTGTGCCGTTCGCGACGGGGTCGTGAAAATCGGGCCTCTTCTACAGCCGCGGCGGGGCGCGGTATAATGAAAGGTTGACGAGAGGCTTAACGTGACTTACAGCATCAAAGAGATTTTCTACACCCTGCAGGGAGAAGGGGCGCACGCCGGCCGTCCGGCCGTGTTCTGCCGCTTCTCCGGCTGCAATCTGTGGACGGGCCGCGAAGAAGATCGCGCCACGGCCACCTGCACCTTCTGCGACACCGATTTCGTCGGCACCGACGGCGAGCGCGGCGGCAAATTCAAGGAAGCGGCGCTGCTGGCCGACGAGATCGACGGCCTGTGGCCGGCGTCCTACCCGGCCAGCAAATACGTCGTCTTCACGGGCGGCGAGCCGCTGCTGCAACTGGACGCGCCCCTGATCGATGCCATGCATGCGCGCGGCTTCATGATCGCGATCGAGACCAACGGCACGCTGCCGGTGCCGCCGGGTGTCGACTGGGTGTGCGTCAGCCCGAAGATGGGCGCGACGCTGGTCGTCGGCAAGGGCAACGAGATCAAGGTCGTGATCCCGCAAGCGGGGCAGGACCTGTCCGCCTACGAGCACCTGGATTTCGAGAATTTCTACGTGCAGCCGATGGACGGCCCGCTGGCCGAGTTCAATACGAAACTGGCCATCGACACCTGCCGCGGCAACCCGAAATGGAAGCTCAGCCTCCAGACCCACAAACTTTTACAGATTCCTTGAGAGGCGACGCTTCATGCTGACCATTACCCGCAAACTCGAATTCGATGCCGGCCACCGCATCCCCGACCACAAGAGCCAGTGCCGCAACCTGCACGGCCACCGCTACACGCTGGAAATCACGCTGACCGGAGAAGTCATCAACGTTGAAGGCAGTTCCGACAACGGGATGATCATGGATTTCTCGGACATCAAGTCGATCGCCAAGGAACACCTGGTCGACGTTTGGGACCATGCCTTCCTCGTGTACGAAAAGGACGACAAGGTGCGCGAATTCCTGGCCAGCCTTCCGGACCACAAGACCGTCGTGATCGATCGCATCCCGACCGTCGAAAACCTGGCCCAGGTTGCCTGGAACATCCTGAAGGCGGCCTATACGGATCGTTTCGGCACCGGCCTGCGCCTGCAGAAGCTGGTCCTGCACGAAACCCCGAACTGCTGGGCCGAGATCGCGGATGCCTGACCAGCAGACGCCGCCGCTGCCGGGCATGGACGCGCCGCACACGATGGCGGACGAAACCTATATGGGCCTGGCCCTGCAGGAAGCGCGCAAGGCCTGGGCGGCAGGCGAGGTGCCCGTCGGCGCCGTCGTCGTCAAGGACGGCGAGGTGATCGCCGCCGGCTTCAACCAGCCGATCGGCCGCCATGACCCGACCGCCCACGCCGAGATCGTGGCCCTGCGCGCGGCCGCCGACAAGCTCGGCAACTACCGGCTGCCCGGCTGCGAGCTGTACGTGACGCTGGAACCGTGCGCGATGTGCTCGGGCGCGATGATGCATGCGCGTCTGGCGCGCGTCGTGTATGCGGCGCCCGACCCGAAGACGGGCGTGTGCGGCTCGATCCTCGACCTGTTCGCGCTCGAGCAGTTGAACCACCACACGGCCGTGGTCGGCGGCGTGCTGGCCGACGAGGCCGCGACGATGCTGAAGGGCTTCTTTGCCGAACGGCGGGCCGCGCGCAAGGCGCCTTCGGGACCCGAGCCAGCTTGAGCGTCGCGCCAAGCACACGATTCTCCCGTCGCGCCCCCGAAATGTCGAAAATGGTATGCTGATTGAAGCAGCCGCCTTGACGCGGCACGGAGAATCCCTTGGACCAACCGCTTACCATCCGGCACCACTACCTCCTCCGGTCGACCCGGTGCCGGCGTCGCCGCCATGCCTAGCCTGAACGCCAACGGCATTCGCATCGCCTTCGATACCGCCGGCGATCCGAAAGCCCCTCCCATGCTGCTGATTTCCGGGCTTGGCCTGCAGATGAGCGCCTGGCCGGACGACTTCGTCGAGGGCCTCGTCGATCTCGGCTTCTACGTGATCCGCTTCGACAACCGCGATTGCGGCCTGTCGACCAAGTTCGAGCATGCGGGCACGCCCAGCCTGGGCCTGGCCTGGCTGAAGTCGCTGCTGCGCCTGCCCTTGAAGCCGCCGTACGCGCTGGACGACATGGCCGACGACGCCATCGGCGTGCTGTCGGCGCTCGGCATCGCACGTGCCCACGTGGTGGGCGCGTCCATGGGCGGCATGATCGCCCAGCTCGTTGCCGCCCGCTATCCGTCGCGCGTCCTGACCCTGACCTCGCTGATGTCGACCACCGGCAGGCGCGGCCTGCCGGGACCGGTGCCGGCCGTGCGCCGCGCCTTCCTGCGGCGGCCGCGCAGCAGCATGGACGTCGAGGCGTCGATCGACCACACGGTGCAACTGCTGCAAGCTATTTCCAGTCCCGCCTATCCGACGCCGGAAAAACACCTGCGCCGGCGCGTGGCCCGGGCGATGCGGCGCAACTGCTGTCCCGGCGGCGTGGCGCGGCAGATGCTGGCCGTGGCTGCCGGTGGCGACCGCACCCCGCAGCTGCAAAGCATTTCCACGCCGACCCTGGTGATCCACGGCGCGGCCGATCCCCTGGTGCCGCTGGCCTGCGGCGTCGACACGGCCCAGGCCGTGCCGGGCGCACGACTGGAAGTCATCGAGGGGATGGGCCACGACCTGCCGTCCCAGCTGCTGGAACGGCTGCTTGCCTTGATCGATGCCCATGCCCACGGTAAGATGACGCCCGACTCGACACCCAGGCTCTTCGTCAAACAGTGACCGTTCCTTCATTCTCGCAGCGCGTCGGCATCGCCATCGTCGCGCCGGGCAGCTACGCGCCCGACCCCGAAGCCGTCGAGCGCGGCATCGCCCGTCTCGAAGCCCAGGGCATCCTGGTCCACAACTATTACGATCACGCGCGTCGTCACCTGCGCTTCGGCGACACCGACGAGGGCCGCCTGGCCCAGCTCGAGGCCGCGGCCGCCGACCCGGACGTGCAGATCGTCATGGCCCTGCGCGGCGCCTACGGCATGACGCGCCTGATGCCGCGGATCGACTTCGACCGCATGGCCGACAGCGGCAAGATCTTCGTCGGCTTTTCCGACATCACCGCGTTTCAGATGGGCCTGTACGCGAAACGGCGCACGATCAGCTACGCCGGCCCCATGTTCGGCGGCGATTTCGGCGCCGAGCCGCCCGTCGACTTCACGCTCGACGATTTCTGGCATTGCCTGGCCGGCCCCACGCACACGATCATGGGGCAGGGCGCCGGCAACCCGGTGCTGGAGACGGGCGGCACCGTCTGGGGCGGCAACCTGGCAATGATCTGCTCGCTGCTGGGCACGCCGTACTTCCCGCGCATCGACGACGGCATCCTGTGGCTGGAAGACATCGCCGAACACCCGTACCGCGTGGAACGCATGCTGCTGCAGCTGATGCAGGCGGGCGTGCTGGACCGCCAGCGCGCGATCGTGCTGGGCGATTTCTCCGGCTACCGCCTGGGGCCGATGGACAACGGCTACGACTTCGAGGCGATGCTGGCCTATGTGCGGGCAACGCTGCCGTGCCCGGTGCTGACGGGGCTGGAGTTCGGCCATATACCGCGCCGGGTGACGATACCGTTCGGGGCGCATGGCAGGCTCCTGGCAACGGGGGACAGCTGGCAGCTGACCCTGTCGGACTACCCGACGGTGCCCGTGGCGGTTCCCGCCATGGCCTGAGGGCGGCGCGCGCTCGTCTTTAAATGATTTTATTTGTGCAATAAATTGCGAGAAGAGATAATATCGCTTTGGCAACATCATGGTTGCCAGTCGATTTTTCTCGTCTCGCCATGCACACTATTTCCGCCCATGCGCCGGCCCGGACCGGCCATTCGATCACGACGCTGATGGAATGCGTACGCGGCCTCGCCGCGCTGTGGGTATTCCTCTTCCACATCCCCGATCTCGTCAAGACGTCACTCCCGGCACTGTATCCGCTCGCGCTCGCGGGGCACCGGGGCGTGCCCGTGTTCTTCGTCGTCTCGGGCTATTGCATTTTCGCGGCGGCGGAGCGCTGCCTGCAGCGCCGATCCGCTGCGCGCGTCTTCCTGCAACGCCGGCTCATGCGCATCTTCCCGACGTTCTGGATCTCGATCCTCGTCGTGCTGGTGCTGCCATATGCGCTGGAAGCCCTGTCCGCGCTCAAGACGGGCAGCATGCGCTGGCCGGCGCCGCGCTGGCTGGACTACTCGGCGCTGGACTGGCTGGCCATTGCCTCGCTGACGAAAGAGCTCGCCGACGTCCCGTTGGGCCACGCGCACGGCTACACCCTCGTCAACAGCGTCTACTGGACATTGGGCATCGAGCTGCAGTTCTACCTGGTGATGTACGTCGCGATCACCCTGCGCCGCTACTGGCCCGTCTTCATGGCACTCGTCTCGGTGTGCAGCTTCGTGGTCGTCGGCCTCGCCTGGTTCCCGTGGCCGGGCCTGTTCCTGCAGTTCTGGCCGGCCTTCCTCTGCGGTGTCGCATTGCGGCTGGCCTATGCGCACGGCTTCTCGCCGCCGGCCATTGCCGCTTCGGCATCCAGCCCGCGAGCGGCGACCTGGGCGCTGTCCGTGGCGGGCATCTGCGCGGTCGTGGGCTGGCTCGCCCGGTTTGGCACCGGACTCGGCTTCCTCGGAACCGCGGTCGCCGCCGCGCTGCTGCTGTGGTGCCTCGGCGGCATCGAGTATGCGGCGTCCGAGCACGGCCGCGGGCGTCCGCGCGCGGCCCGGCTCGCCACCATGGCGGCGCTGCCGTTCCTGATGCTGGGAGAGTGCAGCTACTCGCTGTACCTGCTGCACGGCAAGCTGTACCAGTTGCCCGGCATGCTGGTACGCCAGGCGCTGCCCCTCGACAGCCCGTGGCACCTGCCATGCGTGATCGCCGGTACGGTCGTCTTGTGTTACGGTTTCTATCTGGCCGTCGAGCGGCGCTAGCAGGCCGGGCAGGCACCCGCCGTTGCGGCTGCGGGCGCCCGGGCCTGACGGGGCGCGACTGGCACAGGCATTCGCCGCCCGCAGCATGGAGTGGTAGAATGCACGGTTATTCGAAGAACCACTCCAAGGGTTTATACCAGTGCTCAGTACAGCCAACATTACGATGCAGTTCGGCGCCAAGCCGCTGTTCGAAAACATTTCCGTCAAATTCGGCGACGGCAACCGCTACGGCCTGATCGGCGCGAACGGCTGCGGCAAGTCGACCTTCATGAAGATCCTCGGCGGCGACCTCGAGCCGTCGGCCGGCAACGTCAGCCTCGACACCAACGAACGCCTCGGTAAACTGCGCCAGGACCAGTTCGCCTACGAAGACGTGCGCGTGCTCGACGTGGTCATGATGGGCCACACGGAGCTGTGGAATGCGATCGCCGAGCGCGATGCCATCTACGCGAATCCGGACGCCACCGACGAAGACTACATGAAAGCGG
The DNA here is from genome assembly GCA_963529995.1 of uncultured Massilia sp. Classification (GTDB taxonomy): domain Bacteria; phylum Pseudomonadota; class Gammaproteobacteria; order Burkholderiales; family Burkholderiaceae_D; genus Telluria. The sequence goes on from CAUSCY010000012.1 coordinate 110,876, forward strand.
CCGAGCTCGAAGGCAAGGTCGCCGAGTACGACGGCTATTCGGCCGAAGCGCGTGCCGGCGAGCTGCTGCTGGGCCTGGGCATCGCCACCGACCTGCACCAGGGGCCGATGAGCGCCGTGGCGCCGGGCTGGAAGCTGCGCGTGCTGCTGGCGCAGGCACTGTTCTCGGATCCGGACATCCTGCTGCTGGACGAACCGACCAACAACCTGGACATCCACACGATTTCCTGGCTGGCGGACATGCTCAACCAGCGCAACTCGACGATGATCATCATCTCGCACGATCGCCACTTCCTGAACTCGGTCTGCACCCACGTGGCCGACATGGACTACGGCACGCTGAAGGTCTATCCGGGCAACTACGACGACTATATGGAAGCGTCGACCCAGGCTAGGAACCAGCAGCTGGCGAACAACGCCAAGGCCAAGGAAAAAGTGGCCGAACTGCAGGACTTCGTGCGCCGTTTCTCGGCCAACAAGTCGAAGGCACGCCAGGCGACCTCGCGCGCCAAGCAGATCGACAAGATCAAGATCGAGGAATTCAAGCCGTCCTCGCGCGCCTATCCATTCGTGCGTTTCGAAGGCGAGAAGAAGCTGCACCGCCTGGCCGTCGAGACCGAGGGCCTGTCGAAAGCCTACGACCGCCAGCTGTTCAAGGATTTCTCGATCATGATCGAGGCGGGCGAGCGCGTCGCCATCATCGGCGCCAACGGCGCGGGCAAGACCACGCTGCTGCGCTCCATCGGCAGCGGTCCGATCACGGGCCTGGATGCCGACTCCGGCCGCGTGAAGTGGGCCGAGAACGCCAACCCGGGCTATATGCCGCAGGATCCGACCGAGGAATTCGCCACCGACGCCAACCTCACCGACTGGATGGGCCAGTGGACCAAGGAAGGCGACGACGACCAGGCCGTGCGCTCGATCCTGGGCCGCCTGCTGTTCGGCGGCGACGAGGTCAAGAAGTCCGTGCGCGTGCTGTCCGGCGGCGAGAAGGGCCGCATGATGTACGGCAAGCTGATGCTGGGCCGTCACAACGTGCTGCTGCTCGACGAGCCGACCAACCACATGGACATGGAGTCGATCGAATCGCTGAACATCGCGCTGGATAAATATGCGGGCACGCTGATCTTCGTGTCGCACGACCGCGAGTTCGTGTCCTCGCTGGCCACGCGCGTCCTCGAGGTCAAGGAAGACCGCGTCATCGACTTCCAGGGCAATTACGAGGATTACCTGAAGAGCCAGGGTCTGGAATAATTTTCGGGCCGACTGGATGGTGGGCATATGATGCCCACCCTACATCGGCATGCGTAGGGTGGGCACCACGTGCCCACCGTATGCCCACCGTATGCCCACCATGTGTCCCCACCGCTGACACCACCATGAACACCATCGCCCCCATCAAGACTTTCGAATACGACCGCCCGGTCGGCGGCGTCTGCTCCACCGCCGAGGCCTGGGCCCGCACCCCGACGCCCCTCGAGATCGCTGAAAAGACGGCGCTCAAGGAGCGCATCCGCCGGCTGCTCAAGGAGCGCGAAGCGGTACTGGTCGCCCACTACTACGTCGATGCCGACCTCCAGGACCTCGCCGAGGAAACGGGCGGCTGCGTGTCCGACTCGCTGGAAATGGCCCGCTTCGGCCGCGACCATCCCGCCAAGACACTCGTCGTCGCGGGCGTGCGCTTCATGGGCGAGACGGCCAAGATCCTCAGCCCGGAAAAGACCATCCTGATGCCGGACCTGGACGCGACCTGTTCGCTGGACCTGGGCTGCCCGGCCGACGAATTCGCCGCCTTCTGCGACCAGCATCCGGACCGCACCGTTGTCGTCTACGCCAATACCAGCGCGGCCGTGAAAGCGCGCGCGGACTGGATGGTGACGTCGTCGATCGGCCTGGACATCGTCAAGGAACTGCACGCCCAGGGCAAGAAGATCCTGTGGGCGCCGGACCGCCACCTGGGTTCGTACATCCAGAAGCAGACGGGGGCCGACATGCTGCTGTGGCAGGGTTCCTGCCTCGTGCACGACGAGTTCAAGGGCATCGAACTGGACCTGCTGCGCGCGCAATACCCGGACGCCAAGGTGCTGGTCCACCCCGAATCGCCGGCCAACGTGGTCGAGCAGGCCGACGTCGTCGGTTCGACGACCCAGCTGATCAACGCGGCGCAGACGATGGATGCGACCCATTTCATCGTCGCCACCGACAACGGCATCCTGCACAAGATGCGCATGGCGGCGCCGGGCAAGATCCTCATCGAGGCGCCGACCGCCGGCAACAGCGCGACCTGCAAGAGCTGCGCGCATTGCCCGTGGATGGCGATGAACGGCCTGCAGAACCTGGCCGCCGTGCTGGAAGCGACCGACGGCCGCAACGCCATCCACGTCGATCCGGAGGTCGGCCGCCAGGCCAAGCGCGCCATCGACCGCATGCTCGATTTCGCGGCCGCGAAGAAGGCCAAGGCGCTGCCGACGGGCGCGCTGGAGAAAGAAGGCAAACTGTTTTCCGGGATCGGACCCGCATGAGCAATCTACGTAATCCCCATGCCGACGAAGGGCAGATGGACGAAAAACTGCAGGCCGCGTTCGAACAGAACATCCTGGCGGCGCTGCTGGAAGACGTCGGCAGCGGCGACCTGACGGGCAAGCTGGTGCCGGAACAGCCGCGTGCAAAAGCGCGCGTGATCGTGCGCGAGCAGGCCGTGCTGTGCGGCGCTCCCTGGTTCGAAGGCGTGATGCTGGCGATCGACCCGGATACGGAGATCGACTGGCAGTACGCCGAGGGCGACCTGATGGCGGCCGACAGCGTCGTCTGCACCATCGAGGGCTCGCCCCGTTCGCTGCTGACGGCGGAACGCTCGGCGCTGAACTTCCTGCAACTGCTGTCCGGCGTGGCCAGCAGCACCCGCACCTACGTCGACGTGGTGGCCGGCACCCGCGCACGCATCCTCGACACGCGCAAGACGCTGCCCGGCCTGCGCCAGGCGCAGAAGTACGCGGTGCGCGTGGGCGGCGGCGACAACCAGCGCATGGCGCTGTGGGACGGCATCCTGATCAAGGAAAACCACATCGCGGCGGCCGGCGGCATCACGGCCGCGCTGAAGGCGGCCGCCGCGCTCGACGCGGGCGTGACGATCCAGGTGGAGGTCGAATCGATCGCGGAACTGGAAGAAGCGTTGGAGGCAGGCGCCGTATCGGTCCTGCTCGACAACTTCGACCTGGACATGATGCGCGAGGCCGTGCGCATCAACGGGGGCCGTGCGCTGCTGGAAGCATCCGGCGGCATCAATATGCAGACCGTGCGCGCGATCGCCGAGACGGGCGTGGACCGGATCTCGATCGGCAGCCTCACCAAGGATATCCGGGCGACGGATTATTCCTTGCGTATCGTCGGATAATACATGTGATCCGTCACGGTTAAATGGTGGGCACATGGTGCCCACCCTACGATACCGTTTATCCGTGACGCGTCACGTGTAAATGGTGGGCACGTGGTGCCCACCCTACGATGTGGCTTATCCGTGACGCGTCACGTAGGGTGGGCATCACATGCCCACCAGACGGTCACGTTCCGCTCTCGCTCGCCCTCGCCAACGCTTCCGCGCGCGGATCGCGCAGGTGTACGGGCTGTCCTACCCGCGCCGCGATCGCATCGATTGCCTCCATTACCTTGTCCGGGTGCGCGTAATGCGTCATGTGCCCGACGCCCGGTTCCAGCTGCAGTTCGCTATCCCCACTGTGCGCACTAAGCCGCTCGTGCAAGCGCTCCGAATTGTGGCCGAAGTCGACGACGCGGTCCTGCGTTCCGGCGATGATCGTGGCCGGCACCTTCAACTCCGGATAACGCTTCGACAGCGCCAGCGCGGCCGGCACCATCATCGTGTTGTCCGCGGCGGCGGCGCGCAACTGGCCGGGCCGCAGCGCCATCCACGGCGAGATGTGCTGGAAACGCGGATCGACGGGCAGCGGCGCGAACATCTTCTTCGTCAGGGGACGCCAAAGCATGCGCCCTGTCAGCGGCGAGATCGTGTAGCGCATCACGTCCCCCAGCAGCGGGATCGCGGGGCCTGACAGCAGCGGCACGTCGACCCGCAGGCTCGGATAGTAGTAGCCGGACAACAGCACGAGGCCGCGCACGAAGTCCGGCACGTCCAGCGCCATCGACAGCGCGACGAGCGTGCCCAGCGAGTGGCCGACGACGATCGCGGAATCGACGCCGATCTCCTGCAGCGCGTGGTGCAGCAGGCGCGCCTGGGCCTGCGGCGTCCAGACGCGGTTGCGCGGACGTTCGCTGTAGCCGAAGCCGGGGCGGTCGAAGGCGATCACGCGGTAGTGCTCGGCCGCCTTGTCGATGATGCCGCTGTAGGCGAAATCGTCGGCGAACACGCCGTTCCCGTGCAGCAGGACCAGCGCCGGGCCTTCGCCCCGCTCGAGATAGTGCAGGCGCACGCCGTCGACCATCACGAAGCGGCCCTGCGGCGGATTCGCGGCTTCCGCCTGTTTCGCCTTGGCCTTCACGTAGAAGAACGATGCCGCCAGGCCGACCCCGGCCAGCAGCGCGCCTGCCTGCCAGCCTTTCAGGCCGTGGTCCGCCACGGTATCTCGTAGGTTGTTCGTCACAGTATTCCTCCGTCGAGTTGTATGGATGGCGTGTCTCCTCCAGCCGGCTCCAGACCTCGCTGCAGCATGTCCAGCGCGAGCGGCAGGATGCGCTCGGCCGAGTCTTCGATCTTGATGTCCAGCAGGTCGTCGGCGCGCGTCCTCCCGAGGTTGATGGCGGCGATCGGCTTGCCCGTCGCCTGCGCCATGCGGCAGAAGCGGAATCCCGAATACACCATCAGCGACGAACCGACGACCAGCAGCGCGTCGGCATGTTCCATGCGGTCGAGGGCAATCGCCGTGCGGGCCGGCGGCACGTTATCGCCGAAGAAGACCACGTTCGGGATCAGGTTGCCGCCGCAGCAGATGCAGTGGGGCAGGCGGAAGTCCGCCAGCTCGGCCGGCTCGACGGCGGCGTCGCCGTCCGGCAGCGGCGTCGCGTTCGCACCCGTCATGTGCGGGTTGTCGCGCTCCAGCTGGTCCTGGATGAAGGCGCGCGGGAACAGCGCCGAACACTCGAGGCAGACGACCGTATGGATGTTCCCGTGCAGTTCCAGCACGCCCTGGCTGCCGGCCTGGCCGTGCAGTCCGTCGACGTTCTGCGTCAGGACGGAACCGATCCTGCCGATCGCCTCCAGGCCGGCGATCGCCGCGTGGCCCGCATTCGGCCGCGCGCGCGCCAGCACGGGCCAGCCGATCATGCTGCGCGCCCAGTAGCGGCGCTGGACGAATTCCGACTTGCGGAAATCGGGACCGTGGATGGGCGGCTTGCCGCGCCGGTTGCCGTCGGCGTCGCGGTAGTCGGGGATCCCGGACGCCGTCGACAGCCCGGCGCCGGTCAGGACCAGCGCGCGTGGATGGCGGTCGAGGAAGGCCGCGATCGCGGCCGCATGCGCGTGGAGGGTGGGAACGGTGAGGGCTTCGGACATCGTGCTGCTTCCTTGTCGCTGCTTCCTTGTCGCTGCTTCCTTGTCGATACCGGCTGATCCTAACACCCTTATTGCCGGGGCGGACACACGTTTCCGGCGCGGTAAGCGCCTCGTACCTACGTCAGCGCGAGGACCAGACGATGCCGCCGACGATCAGCGCGAAGGCGAGCGCGTGGTAGGCATGCGGCAGTTCGCCCAGGAAGGCGGACGACAGCAGGGCCGTGAACAGCGGCGTCAGGTTCACGAAGAAGGCGCCGATACCCGGCCCTGCGCGGCGGATGCCGGCGCCCCATAGCGCGAACGCCAGCACGGCGGGACCGATGGCGACGAACAGCAGCGCCGCCGCCACCGCGGGACTCCAGGCGATGGGACTGGCGCCGAGCGACCATTCGGCGCCGGCGAACAGGCCGGACCACAGCAGACCGTAGCCGACCTGGGCCAGCAGGAAGGCGGCCCAGTCGCCGCGCAGCGCCGGCACGTCCTTCGGCTGCAGCAGCATCCAGCTGTAGAACGACCAGGCGATCGTCGCCAGGATCATGTACAGGTCGCCGGCGACGAGGCGCAGGCCCAGCAGCTGGCCCACGTCGCCGCGGCACAGCACCACCAGCACGCCGGCGATCGACAGCACGGCGCCGCCCACCTGCCGCCCGCGCACGGGCACGCCGAAGAACAGGCGGCCGACCAGCATCATCCACACCGGCATGCCGGAAGCGACGAGCGTGACGTTGATCGGCGTGGAACTCTGCAGCGCCAGATACTGGAGCGAGTTGTACATGCCGATGCCGAGCAGGCCAAGCATTGCATAGCGGCGCCAGTTGGCCAGCACGCCGCTGCCGGGGCGCAGCGCGGCGCGTCCGAGCGGCAGCAGCACCAGCAGGGCGATGGTCCAGCGCAGCAGGTTCAACGTCATCGGCGGCACCGCCTCGCGCACGAGGCGGCCGACGATGGCGTTACCCGCCCACAGCAGCGGCGGGACGGTGAGCAGGACGATGGTGGAAGGCGCCAGCTTCTGCTTCACGTCAGCGCGGCCCCGGCGCCAGGACGCTGGGCAGTGCCTTGGGCAGCGTGTCCGGATAGTCGCGCGAGTAATGCAGGCCGCGGCTCTCGTGGCGCGACAACGCGCTGCGCACGATCAGGTGTGCCACCTCGACGAGGTTGCGCAGCTCCAGCAGGTCGTTGGTGACGCGGAAGTTGCGGTAGTACTCCCCGATTTCTTCCTTCAGCAGCTTGATGCGGTGCTCGGCGCGCTCCAGGCGCTTGTTCGTGCGCACGATGCCGACATAGTTCCACATGAAGCGGCGCAGCTCGTCCCAGTTATGGGCGATCACGACCTCTTCGTCCGCATTGGTGACGCGGCTCTCGTCCCATGCCGGCAGCTGCGGCTGGCCCACGGCGGGCGCGGCGGCGATGTATTGCGCGCAGGCTCGGCCCACGACCAGGCATTCGAGCAGCGAGTTGCTGGCCAGGCGGTTGGCGCCGTGCAGGCCCGTGCAGGCGGTCTCGCCGACGGCGTACAGGCCGGCGATGTCCGTGCGGCCCGCCAGGTCCGTCACCACGCCGCCGCAGGTGAAGTGCACTGCCGGTACCACGGGGATCGGTTCCTTCGTGATGTCGATCCCCAGTTCCAGGCAGCGTGCATAGATGGTCGGGAAGTGCTCCCGGATGAATTCCGGGCTCTGGTGGCTGATGTCCAGGTGGACGTAGTCGAGGCCGCGCTTCTTCATCTCGAAGTCGATGGCCCTTGCCACCACGTCGCGCGGGGCCAGCTCGCCGCGCTCGTCGTGGGCCGGCATGAAGCGCGTGCCGGCCGTCGTCCCCGCCTCGGGCGGCAGTTTCAGCAGGCCGCCTTCGCCGCGCACCGCCTCGCTGATCAGGAAGGATTTGGCATACGGGTGGTACAGGCAGGTCGGGTGGAACTGGATGAACTCCATGTTCGACACGCGGCAGCCGGCGCGCCAGGCCATGGCGATGCCGTCGCCGGTGGCGGTGTCCGGATTGGTCGTGTACAGGTAGACCTTGCCGGCGCCGCCGGTGGCCAGCACCGTGTGCTCGGCCTCGAAGGTCAGCACCTTGCCGGTGGCCTCGTCCTGCACGTACACGCCATGGCAGCGCGGCTGGCCGGCCAGCGCCGGGGCGCCGCCGTGCACGCCGGTGGGCGTCAGCTTGTCCGAGGTGATCACGTCGATCGCGCTGTGGTGCTCGAACAGGGCGATGTTCGGGTGGTTGCGCACCTTCTGTTCCAGGGTCACCTGCACGGCATGGCCGGTGGCGTCGGCCGCATGGATGATGCGGCGCTGGCTATGGCCACCCTCGCGGGTCAGGTGGAAACCGAGTTCCGCGCTCTCGTCGCGCGTAAAGGGCACGCCCTGGGCGATCAGCCACTCGATCGCTTCGCGGCCGTGTTCGACGATGTAGCGGGTGGCGCCCTCGTCGCACAGGCCGGCGCCGGCGACCAGCGTGTCGGCGATGTGCTGGTCGTGGCTGTCGCCCGAATCGAGCACGGCGGCGATGCCGCCCTGGGCCCAGTTGCTGGCTCCCTCAAGCAGTTCGCGCTTGGAGATGATGGCGACCTTGCGGGTCTGGGCCAGGTGCAGGGCGACGGACAGGCCGGCCAGGCCGCTGCCGACGATGACGACGTCAAATTTCATCGCAAGTCTCTTCGTTTCTTTTATAGGTATGTCGAAAGATCATCACTATAGACCATTTGTGGCGGAATCGCCCGGCCGGGTCCGATATCCCTTCCTTGATGCCTTCACGTCAACGGCCGAAACGAGGAGTCCGGCGTTGGCGGCCATGGTCATGGTCGTGGAGGATGGTCTCGTACAGTTTGCGGTAGCGCGCCGCCGTAACGGGCCAGCTGTGCCGCGCGGCGATGGTCTCGGCCGCCGCGCGCCCCAGCGGACGCAGGCGCAGCGGCTCGTCCAGCAGGCGCGCGATCGCGCTGCCGAGTGCCGTCCGGCTGCCGGCCCGGAACAGCATGCCGTTGTGGCCGTGGATCAGCAACGGCGTGTGGCAGGCCAGGTCGGAGGCGACGACGGCGCAGTCCTGCGCCATGGCATTGAGCAGCTGGCGCGGTGGCGCCATGCCGGCCGGACGGGCGCCGGGCAAGGCGGGAAAGACGGTGAGGTCGGCGCGCGGCAGCAGGTCGGCGAGACGGCGGCCCGTCAGCTCTCCCGTAAACACGACATGGCCCCGCAGGCCGAGCGCCGCGGTGCGCCCCTCCAGTTCATCCAGCCGCAATCCGGCACCCGCGACGACGAGGCGCAGTGCCGGCCGGGTGCGCCGCAGCAGCGCGAGCGCCTCCAGCAGCAGGTCGATGCCGTCGGCCGTCTCGAGCTGGCCGACGTACGCCAGCAGCGGTGCGCCTTCCAGGCCGGGCGGCCCCTGGACGGCGACGCAGGCGCCCGGCAGGTCGGCGG
>CAUSCY010000013.1:0-107794 GCA_963529995.1 uncultured Massilia sp.
CCGATGTCCAGGCTCTCAACTAACCGAAACAACCTCTTGCAACTTCACACCTAGCCACGTCGTCCCCGCGCAGGCGGGGACCCAATGTTGCAAGCGTTATCGCTGCGCTCGAAAAATTGGGTCCCTGCCTGCGCAGGGACGACGGAATCCGGCACTCCGGCGTTTTTGATTCACATCAAGGATTTTGCCTAGCCGAAATCCTACTCTCCCGACTGCTGTGCTTACTCAAACTAGGGAGAGAGCGTCGTGGATAGCACTCAACATTACAACTACAAGATCGTCCGCCAGTTCGCCATCGCGACGGTCGCCTGGGGCGTGATCGGCATGCTGGCCGGAGTCTGGATCGCCGCCCAGCTGGCCTGGCCGGCGCTGAATTTCGACATCCCCTGGCTCAGCTACGGCCGCCTGCGTCCGCTGCACACGAATGCCGTGATCTTCGCCTTCGGCATCTGCGGGCTGTTCGCCACGTCCTACTACGTCGTGCAGCGCACCTGCCAGGTGCGGCTGTTCTCGGACCGGCTGGCGGCGTTCACGTTCTGGGGCTGGCAGGCCGTGCTGGTGTCGGCCGCGATCACGCTGCCCATGGGCCTCACGCGCGGCAAGGAATACGCGGAGCTGGAATGGCCGATCACGATCCTGATCGCCATCGTCTGGGTGACGTACGCCGTCGTCTTCTTCGGCACCATCGTCAAGCGCCGCGTGCAGCACATCTACGTCGCCAACTGGTTCTTCGGCGCCTACATCGTCGCCGTCGCCATCCTGCACATCGTGAACGGCATGTCGATGCCGGCCACGCTGTGGAAGTCGTACTCGATGTACGCCGGCGTGCAGGACGCGATGATCCAGTGGTGGTACGGCCACAACGCGGTGGGCTTCATCCTCACGGCCGGCTACCTGGGCATGGTGTACTACTTCATCCCCAAGCAGGCCGAACGCCCCGTGTACTCGTACCGCCTGTCGATCGTGCACTTCTGGGCCCTGATCTTCACGTACATGTGGGCCGGCCCGCATCACCTGCACTACACGGCGCTGCCCGACTGGACGCAGTCGCTGGGCATGGTGTTCTCGCTGATCCTGCTGGCGCCGTCCTGGGGCGGCATGATCAACGGGATCATGACGCTGTCCGGCGCCTGGTACAAGCTGCGCTCGGACCCGCTGCTCAAATTCATGATCGTCTCGCTGTCCTTCTACGGCATGGCCACCTTCGAGGGCCCGATGATGTCCATCAAGACCATCAACTCGCTGTCGCACTATACCGACTGGACCATCGGCCACGTGCATGGCGGTGCACTGGGCTGGGTGGGCTTCATCACCATGGGCTCCTTGTACTACGTGATCCCGCGCATGGCGGGCAAGAAGCAGATGGCGAGCATGCCGCTGGTGGACGCCCACTTCTGGCTGGGCACGATCGGCATCGTGCTGTACATCGCGGCGATGTGGATCGCCGGCGTGATGCAGGGCCTGATGTGGCGCGCCGTGAACCCGGACGGCACGCTGACCTATACCTTCGTCGAAGGCGTCAAGGCGACCTATCCCTACTACGTGATCCGCTTCGGCGGCGGCTTGATGTACCTGTCGGGCATGGTGCTGATGGCCTATAACACCTGGCTGACGATGCGCGGCACCAGCGCGGTCGACGCGCGCATCCCGCCGCTGCTGCCGCACGGACGACCGGTGCCGGCACGTCCCGAGGCGTCCATCCCAGAACCCGCTTGACGAAGGAGCATCCATGAACTTCACGCATGAACGGATCGAGAAGAATCCCTGGCTGCTGATCGGCCTGGTGCTGGCCGTGATTTCCTTCGGCGGCCTGGTCGAGATCGTGCCGCTGTTCTTCCAGAAGTCGACCACGGAACCGGTCGCCGGCCTGAAACCCTATTCGGCGCTGCGCTTGGCCGGACGCGACGTGTACATCCGCGAAGGCTGCTACAACTGCCATTCGCAGATGATCCGCCCGTTCCGCGCCGAGACGGAGCGCTACGGCCATTACTCGGTCGCCGGCGAATTCGTCTACGACCACCCGTTCCAGTGGGGCTCCAAGCGCACGGGCCCGGACCTGGCGCGGGTCGGCGGACGCTATTCGGACGAATGGCACCGCACCCACCTGGACAATCCGCGCGACGTGGTGCCGGAATCGAACATGCCGGGCTACCCGTGGCTGGCGGCGGCGAAGCTGGATCCGCAATCCATCGTGCCGAAGATGCGCGCGATGCAGCGCCTGGGTGTCCCGTACAGCGACGCCGACGTGAAGAACGGCCCGGCCGAACTGGAAGGCAAGACCGAGCAGGATGCGCTGGTCGCCTACCTGCAGGGCCTGGGCACACAGATCAAGACGAGGAACTGACATGGCCATCCAATCGCTCTTTGACGACGCCAGTCGCATCATGACGGTGATCAGCTTCACCACCTTCATCGGCATCGTGGCCTGGACCTACCTGCGCCGCGAACGCGACTTCGCCGCCGCCGCGCATATTCCCTTCGCAGACGAGGAAACAGGAGAAGGCCATGTCTGACTTCACCAGCGATTTCTGGAACTGGTACGTCGCCCTGATCACGGTACTGTCGATCGCCGGCTGCGCGATCCTGTTGTGGTCGCAGTCGCACTACAAGACGACACTGGGCCCCGACGGTCATCCCGAGGCGACGACGGGCCATGTCTGGGACGAGGACCTGACGGAATTGAACACGCCGCTGCCGCGCTGGTGGATGGGCCTGTTCTACCTGACCATCGCCGCCGGTGCGATCTACCTGATCCTGTTCCCCGGCCTGGGCAGCTATGCGGGCCGCCTGGGCTGGCAGTCGTCCGGCGCCTACCGGGCGGAGGTGAAGCAGGCCGATGCCGACTACGGGCCGCTGTTCGCGCGCTACCTGCAGCAGGACCTCAGGCAGGTGGCGGCCGATCCGCAGGCGCACGCGATCGGCGAGCGCCTGTTCCTGACCTATTGCGCGCAGTGCCACGGCTCCGACGCGCGCGGCAACAAGGGCTATCCGAACCTGGCCGACAAGGACTGGCTGTACGGCGGCGAGCCGTCCGCGATCAAGGAGACGATCATGAAGGGCCGCAACGGCCAGATGCCGCCGATGGGCGCCGCCCTCGGTTCCGACCAGGACATCGAGAACGTCGCGCATTACGTGCGCAGCCTGTCCGGCCTGTCCGCCGATCCGATCAAGGTCGCTTTCGGCAAGCCGAAGTTCGGCGCCTGCGCGGCCTGCCACGGCGCCGATGCCCACGGCAATCCGCTGCTGGGCGCGCCGAACCTGGCCGACCGCACCTGGCTGTACGGCGGCAGCGTGGAGACGGTGATGGAAACCATCCGCAAGGGCCGCAACAACACGATGCCGGCCTGGGGCGAGTTCCTGGGCGAACCCAAGGTGCACGTGCTGGCCGCCTACGTCTGGAGCCTGTCGAACCCGCCGGCCGCACCCGTGACCGCATCGACCGGACCGGCCGCCGCCGCGCCATGAACGCGCGGAAGGAAGCGGTCGTCCGCATGTATGCGGCGCGCGAACCGATCCATCCGCGCGAGGTCCGCGGCCGCTTCGCCTCGCTGCGCCGCATCTGCGTCTGGCTGACCCAGTTGCTGTTCTACGGGCTGCCGTGGCTGCAGATGCACGGTCGCCAGGCCGTGCTGTTCGACCTGGCCAGCCGCAAGTTCCACCTGTTCGGCCTCGTGCTGTGGCCGCAGGATTTCATCTACCTGGCTGGCCTGCTGATCGTCTGCGCCTACGGGCTGTTCCTCGTCACAACGGTGGCGGGACGCATCTGGTGCGGCTATGCCTGCCCGCAGACGGTCTATACCGAGATCGTTCTGTGGATCGAGCGTCGCATCGAGGGCGAGCGCAGTGCCCGCATCCGCCTCGATCGCCAGGGCTGGACGCCGGCAAAAGCGGCCAAGCGCGGCGCCAAGCACCTGGCCTGGGCGACCGTCGCGCTGTGGACCGGCTTTACCTTCGTCGGCTATTTCACGCCCGTCCGCGAGCTGGCGGGGGAGACCCTGCAACTGCGCCTGGGACCGTGGGAAGCGTTCTGGATCCTGTTCTACGGCCTCGCCACCTACGGCAACGCCGGCTGGCTGCGCGAGCAGGTATGCAAGTACATGTGCCCGTATGCCCGCTTCCAGAGCGCGATGTTCGACCGCGACACGCTGATCGTCAGCTACGACGCGGCCCGCGGCGAGCCGCGCGCGGCCGGCAGGCGGACCGGCGCGGGCGACTGTATCGACTGCAGCCTGTGCGTGCAGGTATGCCCGACCGGCATCGACATCCGCAAGGGGCTGCAGTACGAATGCATCGGCTGCGCCGCCTGCCTGGACGCCTGCGACGGTGTCATGGACAAGGTGGGCAAGCCCCGTGGCCTGGTGCGCTACGCCACCGAGAATGCGCTGGCCGCCGGCTGGGACATGGCGCGCATCCGCCGCCGCATCGTGCGTCCCCGCGTGATCGGCTACGGCGCCGTGTTCGTGCTGATCGCGGTCGGCATGACGGCGTCGCTGCTGCTGCGCGTGCCGCTGAAGGTGGACGTGATCCGCGACCGCGGCGCCATGGGCCGCGAGGTCGACGACGGGCTGATCGAAAACGTGTACCGCCTGCAGGTGATGAACACCGACGACAGCGCCCACGTGTTCCGCATCGAGGTACAAGGCATCGCCGGCGCCGCGATCGTCGATGCGTCCGAACTCCGGCTCGCGGGCGCCAGTGCGCGCACGGTCGCGCTGCGCGTGCGCGCCGATCCCGCCCATGCGCAGCGCGGCTCGAATCCGATCGCCTTCCGCGTCGGCGCCGTCGACGCGCCGGGCCTGACCGTGACCGAGAAAGCCGTCTTCATCGTTCCCAGATAAAGGAAGGACCATCATGTCCATACAATCGATGCCGCGTCCCGACGCCACGCCCTGGTACACCCACCGCTGGCCGTGGCTGCTGATGCTGGGACCGGCCTCGGTGGTCGTCGCCGGCGCCGTCGCCACCTGGCTGGCGCTCGGTCATCCGGACGCCATGGTCGTCGACGACTACTACAAGCAAGGCAAGGCGATCAACCAGGACCTGCGCCGCGACCGCGTGGCGAGCAGCCTGGGACTATCATTACGCGCACGCTGGCATGCCGGGGCAGGGCGGCTGGAAGGACATATCGCCAGCGCCGGCAGGCCGTTCGCGGCGCCGTTCACGGTCTACCTCGTGCATCCCACGCTACCCGCACGCGACCAGGCGCTGCTCGTGCGCCCGGATGCCGGCGGCGCGTTCGCCATCGACCTGCCGGCGCTGGAAGCGACGCACTGGCAGGTCGTGGCCGAAGGCAGCTTGCGCGACTGGCGCCTGTCCGGCAGCTGGGATGGCAAGCGGGAGCTGGTCATCGACGCCGATCCGCGATAACCGACATGACCGCGCGCCGGCTACTGCGCGGAAAAGCCGAGTGAATCGATGGTGCCGGTGCGGTCCATACGCAGGCTGAGCACCGCCTGGTCGTTCTCGTAGACCAGCAGGTAGCGCAGGCGCCGCTGCGGGCCGCTTCCCTCGGGTTCGAGCGGAAGCAGTTCGCGTAGTGCGCCGGCACGGCGCAGTTCGGCGGCGATGTCGACCAGGGCCGGCGTGTAGGCGGCCGCCACCGCGGCGGAGACGCGCTCCGGCAGCTTGCCGGCGGCCAGGCGCGCCGCTGCTGCACGAACCCGCGCGGCCGTCGCCTGGTCGGCGTCGGGGACGGGCGGCGCCGCTTTCAGCGCCAGCGCGGGCACGTAGTGCGCTGCCGCCAGGTTGGCGATCCGCTCGGGACTGGCCACGTCCGAATTCGTCAGCACGATGACCGTGAGGCGGTCGTCGACGTAACGGTCGAACATCGACGTGAATCCCTGCCACATGCCGCTGTGAGAAATGGCACGATGGCCGTTGCGCGGTTGCAGTGCCCAGCCGTAGCCGTACGGGACGGTGCTGCCGTCGGCCAGCCGGGTCGGCGTCCAGCTCGCCGCACGCATGCCGGCGTCGAGGATGGCGTTGCCGTACAGCGCCGCATCCCACTTCATCAGGTCGCGTGCCGTCAGGTACAGACTGCCGTCGGCCGTCGTGTTCAGCCGTGGCGCCACCCAAGTCTGGTTGCGCAGCCGTTCGCCATCCCACTCGTAGCCTGCTGCACGGTGCGGCACGATGTCGGCCTCGCTGATGATGCGCGTCCCCATGCCGAGCGGCGCGAAGATCCGTTCGCGCAACTGCTCGCCATAGAACTTGCCGCCGACCTTGTTGCAGATGAAACCCAGCAAATGGTATCCCGTATTACTGTAGGACCACTTCTCACCAGGAGAAAACAAGAGCGGGATCGACGCTTCGTGCGCGATCAGCTCCTCGTCCGTGTAATCCTTGCGGAAATCCATTTTCTCGTAAGGATCGTCCAGGCCGGACGTGTGATTCAGCAGGTGACGGATGGTGATGCCGCGCCAGGCGGGTGGCGTGCCGTCGAGGTAGCGGGACACGGGGTCGTCCAGTTGCAGCTTGCCGTCGCGCGCCAGCAGCAGCACGAGCGCCGCGGTGAACTGCTTGCCGATCGAGCCGGACTGGAAAACAGTATCGGGCGTCACGGGCACGCCGTGCTCGATGTTCGCCAGGCCATATCCCTGTTCCTTGACCACCTTGCCATCCTGCACCACCAGCAGGCTCACACCCGGGACGTGGCGGAAAGCCATTTCCTTCAGGATGGCTTCGTCGAGCGCGTCGGCGCCTGCAGGATTGGACAACAGGAAGGTGGACAGTAGCAGGGGGAAGGCGCGCATCGGGAATCGGTATTGAAAAAGTGTCAAGTCGGCATCCTAGCATGTCCCGCTTGCCATTCGAAAATGTAGCAAAGGCAATGTTTTGCATGGTAGATTGCGACGGCCGAGGTCCGCCTGGCAATTACAATCAAACATGGAAGAGAGCGATGCCGACACCCCGTTTCCACAAGCGCCGCGCGACGATCGCGGCGTTGTTCGCCCCAGTTGTTCTGCAAGCCTTCCCCGCTATCGCGGCTACCTCCGCTGTCGCCGCGGCGCCGAACGCAGCGTTCACCGCCTGGTCCGACCGCTTCGCCGAAGACTGGGTGCGCCTGAATCCGCAATCGGCCACCTCGACCCAGTATTTCTCGGGCAGCGAGCAGGATGCGCTGGACCGCCAGCTGACGCCGCAGACGCCCGCGCAGCGCAAGAAGGTCGTCGCGCTGGCGAGGACGGGCGTTGCCCGGCTCGACGCATTCCTGGCCGGGCCGCTGAGCGAGGACCAGCGCACCTCGGCGTCGGTGATGCGCTGGTCGCTGGCGAACACGGTGGCCAGCGAGCCGTATGAAGACTACAGCTTCGTCTTCAACCAGTTCGGCGGCGTGCAGGTGGGCCTGGTGAACTTCATGACGACGACGCATCCGCTGCGCCGCGCGGCCGACGTGTCCAGCTATCTGGCGCGCCTGGACCAGATCGGTACGCGCATGGACGAGGCGCTGGCGCGCGCCAGGGCGGCGACGGCGAAGGGCTTGATCCCGCCGCGCTTCATCCTCGAGCGCGCCCAGTTCCAGGTCGACAAGTTCCTGGAGCCAGCGGCCGACAAGAACGTGCTCGTCACCACGTTCGCCCAGCGCAGCGACAAGCTGTCCGACCTGGCGCCGGATGCGCGCGCGAAAGCGATCGCCGACGCTACCCGCATCGTCGAGACGAAGATCCGTCCCGCCTACGTGCGCGTGCAGGCCTTCCTGGCCGGGCTGCATCCGAAGACCAACGACACGGCCGGCATCTCGCGCCTGCCGAACGGCGCCGCGGCCTACCAGCAGGCGCTGCGCACCTATACGAGCACCAACCTGACGGCGGCCGAGATCCACGCGATCGGCCTGCGCGAGGTGGCGCGCATCGAAGGCGAGATGGACCGCCACCTGCGCACGCTCGGCTACACCGAGGGCAGCGTCGAGGAGCGCATGGCCAAGCTGGACGCCACGTTCCAGCCGAAGCCGGACCCGGATCCGCGGCCGGAACTGCTGCAGAAGTATGCCGGCATGGTCGCCGATGCCGAACGGCGCAGCGCCGCCATCTTCAACCTGAAGCCGCGCGCCCCGGTCGAGGTGCGGCGCGAGCCGCCGCTGACGGAGCCGTCGGCCGCCGCCCACTACACGCTGCCGGCGCCGGACGGCAGCCGTCCCGGCATCTTCTGGGTGCCGATGCGCGGGCCGACCTTCGACGTGATCCGCATGCGCAGCCTGTCCTACCACGAGGCGGTGCCCGGCCACCACTTCCAGCTGGCGATCCAGCAGGAGCAGACGGGATTGCCGAAGTTCCGCGCCCAGCGCATCTTCGGCGGCGGCAGTGCCCACAGCGAAGGCTGGGCGCTGTACGCCGAACGGTTGGCGGTGGAGCAGGGCTGGTACGAAGGCGACGTGCCGGGCCTGTTGGGCGCCCTCGGCTCGGAACTGTTCCGCGCGCGCCGCCTCGTCGTCGACACGGGCCTGCACACCAAGGGCTGGACGCGCCAGCAGGCGATCGACTACGGCATCGGCGCGCAGGAAGTCGAGCGCTACGTCGCCTGGCCGGGCCAGGCCTGCGCCTACATGATCGGCATGTTGCGCATCATCGACCTGCGCGAGAAGGCGAAGAAGGAACTGGGCGACAAGTTCTCGCTGCCGGCGTTCCACGACGTGGTGCTGAAGAACGGTTCGGTGCCGCTGGATGTGCTGGGCGAGGTGATCGACCGGTGGATCGTGGTGCAGAAGCAGGCATAAAGCACGCACACAACGCCGTCGTCCCTGCGGAGGCAGGGACACAATTGCTGTTCGCGCGGACGGCGCGCCGGCAACATTGGGTCCCTGCCTGCGCAGGGACGACGTCATTCAGCGGCGCAGGTCAGAAGTTGTGCCGCATCCCCAGCACCGCCCCCTTGAGCGTCGCCCCCGCCTCCGCGCCGATGCCGTTGATCGGGAAGTCGTAGATGGCGTTGCGCTCGTTGTCCAGGTGCGTGTAGTAGGCATACAGGCTGGTGCGCTTGGACAGCGTGTAGTCGTAGCCCAGCGTCGCGTGGGTGGCGCCCGTGTCCGGGCCGCTGTGCAGGAAGCCGATGGTGGCAGTCGATGCGCCGCTGGTGTCGCCCGCGCGGCCCACCGTCAGGCGCAGGCCGTGCGCGCCCATCTGGTGCGAGACCGACACGAAGCCGGCATTGCGCGCCAGCTTGCCGCTGGCCGTCTCGTACTCCAGGCGCTCGCCGATGATGGCCACGCGCGTCTGGCCCCAGGACGTCTTGCCGAACTGGTAGGCGAGGGCCGCCTTGCTGCCGCGGTCGTCCAGCCCCGGTCCCTGGTATTCGTGGTGGCGCTCGTGCGCCAGCGTCGCGTACCACGGGCCTTCGGCATAGATTGCCGCGGCCGAAACCATCGACGGCTTGGCGCCGTTGGCGGGCGATTCCTCGTTCATACCGCGCGTCAGGCGCAGCGACAGGCCGTGCCATTCCGGCGTCCAGTAGTGCAGCGAATTGGCCTGGCGGCGGTCGAAGGAATACGTGTTGTTGACGTTGTCGACCGATGCGCCGGAACCGTTGGCCAGGATGCTCATATAGCCGGCCGTGGTCGGATAGAACGGATCCAGGCCGGACGTGGCGCCGTTGTAGGCGGTGACCCAGTGGCCGGCGAACAGGGTGCCCCAGGGGCCTTCGAGGCCCACGCGGGTGTCGCGCCGGAACGGTTCGCCCGCGCCGGTGTCGGGCGAGAGCGTGCCTTCGAGCTGGAAGATGGCCTTCAGGCCGCCGCCCAGGTCTTCGCTGCCCTTGAAGCCGAGCACGGAGCGGTTGTTGACCATGCGGGTCTGGGTAAAGCCGCTGCCGTTGTCGACGTGTTCCATCGAGACGTTCAGGCGGCCGTAGATCTGCACGCCGTCCTGGGCGTGCGCAGTGTGGACTGCTGTGGCGCACAGCAGGCAGGCTGCGGCGCCGAGGTGAAACTTGTGGGACATTGGCAATCTCCTTGGCCCCGATTGTGCAGGGCAACAGCAAGCTTGCCAGCTATCCGAACGTATACCTGCCGTGCTGCGTCAAGCCATCGGGCTGCACTGCTCGGTGCCGGCGGCCATTGCCTTCAGGCGTGCCGGCTCGAGCAGGATGACTTCGCGCTTGTCCACCTGCACGAGGCCCATCTTCTTGAAGCGCGACAGCAGGCGGCTGATGCTCTCGATGGTGAGGCCCAGATAGTTGCCGATGTCCTCGCGCGACATGCGCAGCTGGAAGCTGGTCGAGGAATAGCCGCGCGCGGCGTAGCGGGACGACAGGTTCACGAGGAACACGGCGAAGCGCTGTTCCGCGCGCATATTCCCCAGCAGGAGCATGACGTTCTGCTCGCGCGTGATTTCCTTGCTCATGATGCGGTGGAAGTGGCGCAGCAGGTTGGGCACCTGGCCGAACAGGTCTTCCAGGTTGTTGAACGGGATCTCGCACACCTCGCTGTCTTCGAGCGCGACGGCGTCGCAATGGTGGCGGTCGCCGCTGATCGCATCCATGCCCAGCAGTTCGCCGGCCATCTGGAAGCCCGTGATCTGCGACTCGCCGGCCGCATTCACCTGATAGGTCTTGAAGTGGCCGAAACGTACCGCGTACAGGCTGCGGAACTGTTCTCCCATCTGGTACAGGCGCTCGTCGCGCGCGATGCGGCGGCGGCGGCCGATGATCTGGTCAAGACGGTCGATGTCGGCTTCCGCCAGGCCCATCGGCAGGCACAGCTGGCCCATGCTGCACTGCTGGCAGCTGACCTTGAGGGCCTGGATGTTCAGCGGCTGGTCGGCGGGAAGGATGGCGGCTTGGGTCATGGCAGGAAGAAGAGCATCAACAACGGGATTATAGTCGCCATTGTCGGGAATCTCGACCATCGCAGCCCTTTTTTGCCCCTTCAGCGGCCAAAAGTGTCGTATTCAGGTGCGATGTTCCTGCATGTGCCGATCCAGGTCGGGCGTGTCGTCGACTTCGCGGTCGAGCGGCATCTTCAGCAGCCGGTTCTCCTTGACCACCAGCTCGGCGGCCCAGATCACCATGCCCAGGCCCACCACGGTGGTGATCGCGCCCGCGTAGTTGAGGAAGGGCGTGCCCTTGAAGACGGCATGGGCGACGGCGATGATCAGCGTGCCGATCAGCAGCATGGCGGCATACAGGCCGTAGTCGGTGGCGCGGCGCATGCAGTCGATGCGACGGCGGTACAGCGCGATCTCGTCGCGGATCGTGTCCTTGCGCTGGCCCTCCGCCCCCTGGCGGTAATTGTCGATCAGGCCGCGGTAGTGGTCATAGGCACTGCTGTAGCTGCCCTGCAGCAGGTGCATGAACATCCACGATGCGAATACCAGGCCGGCGTTGGGGCCGACGGCGGCCAGTACGTCCTTCAGTTCAAAGTCCATGCAAGTCTCCCGCGATGCGCCGAACGCCCGTTCCGGCGCGTTCCGCTGCACCGACAATCGATGCAGTGTGCATGTCCAGGCAGGCGCGGGCAAGCGTGCGCGCCTCGCGTGCAGGTAAGATTCGCCATACGACTTGCGGAGGAATGCTCATGTCTGGACTCGCGGCACTCGATCTGGCACGCTTTCAGTTCGCGTTCACGATGTCGTTCCACATCCTGTTCCCGGCCATCACGATCGGCCTGGCAAGCTACCTGATGGTGCTGGAAGCATGCTGGCTCAGGACGAAGCGCCAGGTGTTCGTCGACCTGTACCACTTCTGGCTGCGCATCTTCGCCGTCAACTTCGGCATGGGCGTCGTCTCCGGCATCGTGATGGCCTACCAGTTCGGCACGAACTGGAGCGCCTTTTCCGAGTACGCGGGCGGCATCGTCGGGCCGCTGATGGCCTACGAGGTATTGACGGCGTTCTTCCTCGAGGCGGGCTTCCTCGGCGTAATGCTGTTCGGCTGGACCCGCGTCGGGCCCGGCCTGCATTTCTTCGCCACCTGCATGGTTGCGCTGGGCGCCCTGATCTCGGCCACGTGGATCCTCGGCGCCAACAGCTGGATGCAAACCCCGCAGGGCTATGCGATCGAGGGCGGACGCATGGTCCCCGTCGACTGGCTCGCCATCGTGTTCAATCCCTCGTTTCCTTACCGCCTCGCGCACATGGCGATCGCGGCCTTCCTCTCCACCGCGCTGTTCGTCGGCGCCTCCGCCGCCTGGCACCTGTTGAAAGGCAACGATCGCCCGGCCGTGCGCACGATGCTCTCGATGGCGATGTGGATGGCGCTCGTGGTGGCGCCCATCCAGGCCCTGGTCGGCGACATGCACGGCCTGAACACGCTGCAGCACCAGCCCGCCAAGATCGCCGCGCTGGAAGGCCACTGGCAGAACGAGGGGGACGAGCTGCTGCCGCTGCTGCTGTTCGGTGTGCCGGACATGGAGGCGGAAAAGACCCGCTTCGCCGTCGGCGTGCCGCGCCTGGGCAGCATCATCCTGACGCACACCCGGGGTGGCCAGATCAAGGGCCTGGAGTAGTTTCCACGCGACGAACGGCCGAATTCCCTGATCGTGTTCTGGAGTTTCCGGGTCATGGTCGGCCTGGGCCTCTTGATGATCCTGCTCGGTGCCTGCAGCCTGCGGCTGCGCCGCGGCGGCCGGCTGTACACGCAACGGTGGTTCCTGCGCTTCGCCGCCTGCATGGGACCGGCGGGTTTGATCGCCGTGCTGGCCGGCTGGATCACCACCGAGGTCGGGCGCCAGCCCTGGGTCGTGTACGGCGTGCTGCGCACGGCCGACGCCGCCTCCAAGCACGGCACCGCGCCGCTCGCGTTGTCGCTGGCGCTGTTCGTCGTCTCGTATTTCTTCGTGTTCGGCGTCGGCATCGCCTATGTGCTGCGCCTCGTGCGCAAGGGTCCGCAGGCCTTCGACGTGCACGGCGCTCCGCGCGGCGGCCCCGGCGACCAGCGCACGCCGGCACGGCCGCTGTCGGTCCCCGAAAAGGACGCCGCGGACAACCCGCCCTGAGGAGACGGCATGGACTTCGACCCCACGGCCATCTGGGCCGCGATCATCTTCTTTTCCGTCTTCATGTACGTGGTGCTGGACGGCTTCGACCTCGGCATCGGCCTGCTGTACCCGTTCGTGCGCGGGCGGCGCGAGCGCGACACCATGATGAACACGGTGGCCCCGATCTGGGACGGCAACGAGACCTGGCTGGTGCTGGGCGGGGAAGGGCTGCTCGCCGCCTTCCCGCTGGCGTATTCGGTGATCCTGTCGGGTTTGTACCTGCCGCTGATCTTCATGTTGATCGGGCTGATCTTCCGCGGCGTGGCGTTCGAATTCCGCTTCAAGGCCAACGACCGCGAACGCCCGATCTGGGACCTGGCGTTCATCGGCGGATCCGTGACGGCAGCGTTCTTCCAGGGCGTGTCGCTGGGCACGCTGCTGCAAGGCATCCCCGTCTCGGGCCGCAGCTATGCGGGCGGTCCGCTCGACTGGCTGGCGCCGTTCCCGCTGGCGGCCGGCTGCGGCGTCCTCGTCGCCTACGCGCTGCTGGGCGCGACCTGGCTGGTGATGAAGACGGAAGGCGAATTGCAGCAGCGCATGATCCGCCTGGCGCGGCCGTTCACCTGGCTGCTGCTGGCCGCGATCGGCGGGGTCAGCCTCTGGACGCCGCTGGCCTACCACCAGGTGGCCGAGCGCTGGTTCAGTTTCCCGAACCTGCTGCTGCTCTCGCCCGTGCCCCTGCTGGTAGCCGCATGCGCCGCCGTGCTGTTGCGCGCGCTCGGGCGCGATCCGTTCCGCCTTCCTTTCGTGGCGGCGCTGGGCCTCGTGCTGCTGAGCTATGCGGGGATGGCGATCAGCATCTGGCCGCACATCATTCCGCCCACGATCACGATTTGGGAAGCGGCCGCGCCGCCGGCGTCACAGCGCTTCACGCTGGTCGGCGCGCTGGTCGTGCTGCCGCTGATCCTGGCGTACACGAGCTGGTCCTACTACGTGTTCCGCGGCAAGGTCGGCGCGGACCAGGGCTACCACTGATGCGGCGCCTGTGGCTGCGCCGTCTGGCGTGGATGGCGGCACTATGGCTGGGCGGCGTGGCCGCGCTCGCTGCCGTGGCCTGGGTGCTGCGCGTGGCGATGCGCGCGACGGGACTGCGCTGAGCAATTTCATTCTGCGCGGATACAACCCCTCCCAAAAGTCTAATCGTGTGCATTTCTTTTGCTACGCCTGCTAGACTCGCATCAAACTTTGCCAGCGGGAGCAGCATGTCTGAGCAGCAGCAAGATCGACAGGAAGAGACAGTCCTGCACGAGGAAGACCAGGCCCGTGCCGATTTCCATGCACTGCTCGCACGGCTGCTGCTGGCGCCGCCCGATGCCGCGCTGCTGTCCGCGCTGGCGGGCGCCGATCCGATCGCGGCGGCAGGCGAGTTCGCGCTGGAAGACGCCTGGCTGGACCTGACCCATGCCGCGGCCGTCGTCGATGCGCGCGCGGCGGCCGACGAATTCGACCTGCTGTTCGTCAGCACCGGCACCCCGCTGCTGAACCCCTACGGCTCCTTCTACCTGACCGGCCACTTGAACGACGTGCCGCTGGCCGAGCTGCGCCGCGACCTCGCCGCCTTGCGCCTGGCAAGGGCGCAGGGCAGCGGCGAGTTCGAGGACCACCTGGGCGCCCTGTGCGAGACGATGCGGGTGCTGATCCAGGGCGGCCCAGGCACGACGCTCCGCCCGCTGGCGGCGCAGAAAGCCTTCTTCGAGACGCACATCCGGCCGTGGTACGCGGCCTGCCTGCTCGACATCGCCAACGCGGAAGGCGCGAACTTCTACCGCGTCGTCGCGCGCGTGGCCGACGCCTTCCTGTCGATCGAGGCCCAGGCCTTCGCTGTCCTGGAGCCTTGCGACCCCGCGCTCGATCCGCTGACCGGCTTGCCGCGCCTGCCGCGCGCCGACCTGCGCAACGCCTTGCCCGCAGCCGGCCCGGACGTGCTGGCCGACACCACATTGACTGCATGAGGCCAACGATGACCAAGGACACCCGACCGCCAGCGCAGGACCGCCCCGACCCGACCCGCCGCAGCCTCCTGAAGGCGGCGCCGCTGGGCGCGCTCGCCGTGGTGGCGGGCAGGGCCGATGCCGCGGCGTCGGCGCCCGCGTCCGTCACTGCGCCGCAGCCCGCGCCGCAGCCCAAGGGCTACCACGAGACGGAGCACATCCGCACCTACTACCGTACCGCCGCTTATTGGTGACCCTACTGGTGCCCCGCACCGGTGACCATCCATGCATGCCCTGTAAGGAGTTCGCAATGACCCTGGTGAAGACATCGCGCGACAGCGGCCTGAAACGGCGCCGTTTCCTGGCCGGCGCCGGCATCACGGCCGGCGCCGGAGCGCTCGCGCGCCACCTGCCGCTGAACGTGATCGGTCCGGCCAGCGCGGCCGACCCGGCCGGGCAGGCGCCGGCCAGGACCGAGATCAAGCACACCGTCTGCAGCCACTGTTCGGTGGGCTGTTCGGTCGAGGCGGTGGTCAGCAACGGGGTCTGGATACGCCAGGAAGCGGCGTTCGATTCGCCCATCAATATGGGCGCCCACTGCGCCAAGGGCGCGTCGGTGCGCGAGCACGGCTTCGGCGAAAAGCGCCTGCGCTATCCGATGAAGCTCGTCAACGGCAAGTACGAGCGCATCTCCTGGGACCAGGCCATCGACGAGATCGGCGACCGCCTGCTGCACCTGCGCCAGCAGGCGGGACCGGATGCGCTGATGGTGATCGGCAGCTCCAAGCACAACAACGAGCAGGCCTACCTGCTGCGCAAATGGGTGTCGATGTGGGGCAGCAACAACTGCGACCACCAGGCCCGCATCTGCCACTCGACCACGGTGGCCGGCGTCGCCCAGACCTTCGGCTACGGGGCGATGACGAATTCGTTCAACGACCTGCACTACAGCAAGGCCGTGCTGTTCATCGGTTCGAACCCGGCCGAGGCGCACCCGATCTCGATGCTGCACTTCCTGCATGCGAAGGAACTCGGCGCCAAGATGATCGTGATCGACCCGCGCTTCACGCGGACGGCCAGGTTCGCCCACCACTACGTGCGGGTGCGGCCCGGCACCGACATCGCGCTGGTGTGGGGCATCATCTGGCACATCTTCCAGAACGGCTGGGAAGACAAGGACTTCATCGCCGCCCGCACCTACGGCATGGACGACGTGCGCAAGGAAGTCGCCAAGTGGACGCCGGACAAGGTCACCGAGGTGACCGGGGTGCCGGAAGAGGCGGCGCGCAAGGCGGCCGAGATGCTGGCGACGAACCGTCCCTCGTCCGTGGTCTGGTGCATGGGCATCACCCAGCACCATGTGGGAACGGCCAATGTGCGGGCGCTGTCGATCCTGCAGCTGGTGCTGGGCAATATCGGCGTGCAGGGCGGCGGCGCCAACATCTACCGCGGCCACGACAACGTGCAGGGCGCCACCGACGTGGGGCCGAACGCGGATTCGCTGCCCGGCTATTTCGGCCTGGCGGAGGGCGCATGGAAGCACTTCGCCAACGTCTGGGGCGTTGACTACGACTGGCTCAAGTCGCGCTACGGCTCCAAGGAGCTGATGGAAAAATCCGGCATCACCGTGTCGCGCTGGTACGACGGCGTGCTGGAACAGAACCAGTACGTCGACCAGCCCAGCAATCTGCGCGCCGTGATCTATTGGGGGCACGCGCCGAACAGCCAGACGCGGCTGCCGGACATGAAGGCGGCCATGCAGAAGCTCGACATGCTGGTCGTGATCGATCCGTATCCGAGCATGACGGCGGCCATGCACGGCAGGACGGATGGCGTGTACCTGCTGCCGGCCGCTTCACAGTTCGAGACCCAGGGTTCCGTCACGGCGTCGAACCGCTCGATCCAGTGGCGCGAACGCGTGATCCAGCCGCTGTTCGAATGCAAGACCGACCACGAGATCATGTACCTGTTCGCGAAAAAGTTCGGGTTCGCCGAGCAGCTCGTCAAGAACATCAAGGTCGTGCACAACGAGCCCGTGGTCGAGGACATCCTCCGCGAGATCAACCGTTCGTGCTGGACCATCGGCTACACGGGTTGCTCGCCGGAGCGCCTGAAGCTGCACATGCAGAACAAGCACACGTTCAACCCGACCACGATGCGTGCCGAATCCGGCCCGTGCAAGGGCGACTACTACGGCCTGCCGTGGCCGTGCTGGGGCACCCCGGAAATGAAGCATCCGGGCACGCCGATCCTGTACGACCTGCACAAGAGCGTCGCCGATGGCGGCCTGCCGTTCCGCGCCAACTGGGGCGTGGAGCACAACGGCGAGAGCCTGCTGGCGGCAGACGGTTCGTTCACGAAGGACAGCGAACTCGATACGGGCTACCCGGAATTCGACCACGTGTTCCTGAAAAAGCTGGGCTGGTGGGCCGACCTGACGCCGGAAGAGCAGGTCCAGGCCGAAGGCAAGAACTGGAAGACGGACATCTCCGGCGGCATCCAGCGCGTGGTGATCGCGCACGGCTGCGCGCCGTACGGCAACGCGCGGGCCCGCTGCAATGTGTGGAACTTCCCGGACCCGATCCCCGTGCACCGCGAGCCGCTGCTGTCGCCGCGGCGCGACCTCGTGGCGCGTTACCCGACCTACGACGACAAGGCGGCGTTCTGGCGCCTGCCGACGCTCTACAAATCCGTGCAGCAGGTCGACTTCTCGAAGGACTATCCGCTCATCATGACGTCGGGCCGCCTCGTCGAGTTCGAGGGCGGCGGCGACGAGACGCGTTCCAACCCCTGGCTGGCCGAACTGCAGCAGAACATGTTCTGCGAGGTGAACCCGCACGACGCGGCCCAGGTCGGGGTCAAGGTGGGCGACTTCATGTGGGTCGAGACCCCGACCGGGGCGCGCCTGAAGCTGATGGCGATGGTCACGCCGCGCGTGCCGGAAGGCCTCGTGTGGATGCCGTTCCACTTCGGCGGCTGGTGGATGGGCGAGGACCTGAAGGACCATTATCCGGAGGGCGGCGCCCCCCAGGTACGCGGCGAGGCCGTCAACACGGGCTGGACCTACGGCTACGACGCCGTGACGATGATGCAGGAAACCAAGGTGTCGCTGTGCCGTCTGGTGCGCGCGTGACGGCAGGGACAAGGAGAAGCACATGGCCAGGATGAAGTTCATTTGCGACACCGAACGCTGCATCGACTGCAACGGTTGCGTGACCGCCTGCAAGAACGAACACGAGACCCCGTGGGGCGTGAATCGCCGCCGCGTGGTGACGATCAACGACGGCATGCCGGGCGAGCGCTCGATCTCGATGGCCTGCATGCACTGCACGGATGCGCCATGCCTCGCGGTGTGTCCCGTCAACTGCATCTACCACACCGAGGACGGCATCGTGCTGCACTCGAAGGACCAGTGCATCGGCTGCGGCTACTGCTACTACGCCTGCCCGTTCGGCGCGCCGCAGTTCCCGGAGACGGGCCTGTTCAACCACCGCGGCAAGATGGACAAGTGCACGTTCTGCGCCGGCGGCCCGGAACCGGACACGTCGGAGGCGGAATTCAAGAAGTACGGCCGCAACCGCATCGCCGAGGGCAAGCTGCCCGCCTGCGCCGAGATGTGCGGCACCAAGGCGCTGATCGGCGGCGACGCCAACATCCTGGCCGACATCTACCGCCAGCGCGTCGAGACGCGCGGCTACGGCCCCGAGCTGTGGGGCTGGAAGATCGCCTACGGCAAGCCGAAACGGGGCGGCAGCATCGGCGCCAAGGGCGACGCGCCGCGCATCAACCAGGTGCCGGGCCAATCGCAGAACGATCCGGGGGAGCAGCCGACATGAAGACCATCGCCCGACTCTGCCTGCTGGCCGTGCCGCTGGCGCTGCTGGCCGGCTGTCTCGAAGTCGACCAGCACCCGGCCTGGATCAAGGGCCAGTACGCCGGCAAGAAGGACAACCGCCAGCAGCAGGTCATGTTCCACGGCGATAAGCTCGCCTGGTGGGGCACGATCAACAACCGCAACCAGCTGCAGAACGAATACAACCGGGCCAACCCCTAGGAGAAGACGATGATGCGCGCATTCCACGTTCTCCCGCGGGTGCTCATTCCCTGCATCCTCGCTCTGCTGGCACTGCTCGTGCTGGCCGGCGTGCCCGCCCACGCGGGCGTGCCCAACGAGCGCGCCGAGCCGGCATACGCCGAAGAGCAGACGATCCTGCAGGCCGAAGCGGATTCTCGCAGCCCGGAACCGGGACTGGCCTCGGCGGCGTCCGGCCGCGTGCACGTCGACCGCCACTACCTGGGCCAGTACGGCCATACGGAAGGCACGGTGATCGTCCAGCGCGGCGGCAACACCTGGCGCGTATGGCGCAACGGTCCGATCGCGACCGCCATGGGAACGCTGCTGGTCGTCGCGATCGTCGCCATCTTCTTCTTTTATCGCCTGGTCGGCCCCGCGCGTACCGATGCGCCGGAAACAGGGCGGCGCATCCAGCGCTTCAACGGCTGGGAGCGCTGGGTGCACTGGGCGACGGCGATCAGCTTCATTGTCCTGGCCGTCACGGGGCTGGTGATCATGTTCGGCAAGAAGCTCTTGATCCCGCTCGTCGGGCACGACGTGTTCGCCTTTATCGCCTACGTCTTCAAGTACCTGCACAATTTCATCGGGCCGCTGTTCATCGTGTGCTCGGTGCTGATGTTCTTTACCTTCCTGCACCGTAACTTCCTCCGGCGGATCGACTGGGAATGGGTGAAGCAGGGCGGGGGCCTCGTCACTCACAAGCACGTGCGGGCCGGCTTCTTCAATGCCGGAGAAAAGGCCTGGTTCTGGCTGGGCGTGACGCTGCTGGGCATCGTCATGTCGGTGACGGGCCTGATCCTCGACTTCATCGGCTACGGCCAGACCCGCTACGTGCTGCAGGTGGCGAACACGCTGCACATCGTCGGCGCCATGTTCTACATCGTGGCCGCCATGGGCCACAGCTACATCGGCACCTGGGGCACGCCGGGCGCCTACCAGGCCATGCGCCACGGCACCGTCGACGAATCCTGGGCCAGGGCCCACCATGCCGTGTGGTACGAGGAGGTCAAGGCGGGCGTCCCGCCGGGCACCTTCGACGACCGCACGCCGCCGGACCAGCCGCCGGACCATCCGCCCGGCCAGGCGCCGAACGCGGGCATGCCGCCGCGTCCGGCCCACTGAGGAACACGCCATGAAGACCGTATCGAATTTCGCCATCGCTACCGTCGCGCTGCTGGCCGTGGTTGGCTGCGCCAGGGAAGGCGACAACGCCCAGCGCCAGACGAAGTTCCCCGGCATGGTGTCCGCCGGCGGCGGCACCAGCGGCCAGGTGATGGCGGCCAACGGCGGGCCCAAGACCGACGCCACCTATGCGGGCGGCACGCCCGGCATCGCCGGCGGCAGCGGCGGCAATACGTCGGGCGCGGCCACCGGCGGCACCGTCACCGAGACGGGCAAGGGGCCGACGGCCGGCGTCAGCGATCCCGGTGCGGCAAGCGCGCCGGGCGGCGGGCCCATGCAGCAACAGAGCGGCGAGAACACGCCGCCGCCGGGCGCCCCGCGCGATGCGCCGGCGACGGGCGCCGTCCACCGCGACCCCGCCAACGGCGCCGCGCCGGGACGTTGAACGGATGGAGGAGACGCGATGAACGAATGTCCTACCGCACGTCGATGGCTGCGCGCCGCAGTGCTGGCGCTGACAGCGACCTCCGCCGCGGCGCTGGCCGCGCTGCCGCCGCCCACCGCGGCCCAGCAGCAGGCGGCCGCCGCCAAAAAGGCCGCGGCCGATGCGCAGGCCGCCAAGGACAAGGAAAGCCTCGCCGCATCGATGGATGCCGTCAGCGCGCGCTGGCGGACGCGCGCCGCCGCCCAGGGCTGGAAGGTGCACGCGCCGGTGGCCATCGCGGCCGCGCCGGCTTCGGCATCCGGGTCGGCAGCGGTAGCGGCGTCCGCGGCGCCTGCCGTCGGCGGCGGTCCGGCCGGCCAGCCGCAGGGCACGCTGACGCCGGCGGGAGCCAGCGCGCCCGTCAAGAGCGAAAAACACGGCACCGCGCCGCCCAGCGAAGACGTGAAGGCCGGGCCGACCAAATCCGTCCCGGCGGGCACGCCGCCGACGGTCCAGAAGGGTTCGCCCGACGCCAGCAAGAAGTGATGACGAGATCGAGGACACGATGAAAATGGGCAGCATGCCGATCGCCGTGCTGATGCAGCGCCGCGTGGTCAGAACCCGCTGGACCGAGGATGAGGCCTGGTCCGCCGTCGGCATCGTCGCCGACCGCGGCAACCTGGACACCGTGCGGGAACTCAGCCGCTCGCCGGAGCGCGACTATTACCTCGTCTCCGGCCTGGAACTGGAACTGTATCCGGACGAGAACGAAGGTTATTACGAGAATTGCATGGCGCCGGAATCGAAGGTGTTCGTGCTGTGGCGCATGCAGGACGGCCGCGCGATGCCCGTGCGCGCCTCCGTCAGCTACGTCGAGGGCACGCGCATGTTCGATTCGGGCGAGACGGCGGACGGCGTCGACATGCCGGCCGAGGTGTACGCCTGGCTGGCCGCCTACCTGCGCGAGCATTACCAGCCGCAGCCGCGCAAGAAGGGACGCCAGCACGGATGACGGACGACGCCATGACGGACGAAGGCTTCCTGAGACGCTGGTCGCGCCGCAAGACGGAGACGAAGCTGGGCCTCGCGCCGGCCGAGGAAGCGGCGCCGCCGTTAGGTCCCGTGGCCGCCGTGGCCGCGGATGCGGCCGTGACGACGGATCCCGATCCGGCGCCGGAGCGCCTGCCGACCATGGACGACGTGGCGGCATTGACGGGTGAGTCCGACTTTTCCGCCTTCGTCGCGCGCGGCGTCGACCAGGCGGTGCGGCGCACGGCGCTCAAGAAGCTGTTCGCGGACCCGCACTTCAACACGATGGACGGGCTGGACGTGTACATCGACGATTACACGCGGCCCAGTCCCGTGTCCGATGCGATGCTGGCGTCGCTGGATCACGCCAAGAGCGTGTTCCGCCACCTCATCGACGACGACGAAGACGGCGCGCAGGAAGCGCCGCGACAAGCCGAGCCGCTGGAACCACCAGCCATCCCACCTGAAGACGAGGCACGATGAACATCCGCTTGATGGAAAGCCAGGGCGCCGACCCGGAGCGCGAGGCGCGCAACCTGCTGGCGCGCCAGGCGGCACTCGCCGCGCTGGACACCCTGGACGCGCCGGACGCGCTCGACACCGTCGGCTACCGCTCCGCCGGCAACACGCTGGTCGTCGGCAGCCGCGCCGACGCCTTGCCGCTCGCCGACCGCCTGGCGGCGGCCGTGCCGGTGACGGTCCTCCTGCTGGAGGAAGAAGAGCTGCCCGCGCCGTCGCTGCGGATCTATCCCGTGTTCCAGGCCCGGAGGCTCGTGCTGTCCGGCTGGCTGGGCGCCTTCGAGGCGACCTGGCAGGCGACGGGAAGGGCGCCGGAGCACGCCCGTTTCGACCTCGTCGCGGACCTCGGCGCCGTGCCGCGGATCGGCGCGCACCAGCGCCCGCACGGTTATCACGCGCCGGGACCGGGGCTGGCGGCGGATGCCGGCGCGCTCGATGCGCTGGCCGACACGCTGCTGGACATGGTCGGCGACTTCGAGAAGCCGAAGTACTTCCAGTACAAGGAACGCCTGTGCGCGCACAGCCGCAACCGGCGCACGGGCTGCAACGCCTGCATCGAGATCTGCTCGGCCGAGGCGATCTCCGGCGCCGGCGACCTGGTCGAGGTCAATCCCTATCTGTGCGCCGGCTGCGGCGCCTGCACCACCGTCTGCCCGACGGGCGCGCTCGCCTATGCCTACCCGTCCGCCCCGCACACGGGGCAGCGCGTCAAGACGATGCTGGACGCCTACCTTGGCGCAGGCGGCAGCGAGCCGGTACTGCTGTTTCACGGGATGACGGGCGCCGCGCTGCTGGTCGGAATGGAACGCGACGGCCGGGCGCTGCCGGCACGGGTACTGCCGGTGGGCCTGCACCATGCGGCATCGACGGGCATCGATGTCTGGCTGGCGGCGCTGGCGTGGGGCGCGACGGGCATCGCCGTGCTGACGACGGACGAGGAAGCGCCGCAGTACATCGGCGCGCTGGACCGCCAGATGGCCGTCGTGCAGGAGACGATGACAGGGCTGGGCTACGCCGGACCGCACGTGCAGCTGCTGCGCGCCGGCAGCGTGCAGGAGCTGGCACTGGCGCTGGACCATGCCCCGCGTGCCGGCGGGCCCGCCCGGCGCGCCGGCTTCCACCTGGCGCGCGACAAGCGCGACGCGCTCGACGACGCGCTCGACCACCTGTTCCGCCACGCGCCCGTGCAGCCGGAGGAGGTGGCGCTGGCGCCGGGCAGCCCGTTCGGTGCGCTGGCCGTCGACGGGGCCGCCTGCAGCCTGTGCATGTCCTGCGTCGGCGCCTGTCCGGCGCTCGCGCTGCAGGACGGCCAGGGTCTGCCGCAGCTGCGCTTCATCGAGAAGAACTGCGTGCAGTGCGGCCTGTGCGCCGACACCTGCCCGGAAGACGCGATCGCGCTGGTGCCGCGCCTGTCCTTCCGCCCCGAGCGCAAGCAGCCGGCGGTGCTGGCCGAGACGCAGCCGTTCCACTGCATCCGCTGCAGCAAGCCGTTCGGCACCGTGCGCATGATCGAGGCGATGCTGGCGCGCCTGTCCGGCCACCCGGCGTTCGCCGGCAACCTGGACCGCATGCGCATGTGCGGCGACTGCCGCGTGGTCGACATGATGGCGCCGCAGGGCGAGATGACGATCGGGCAGGCGCACGAACTGAAGCGGCGCTAACGCTCGTCCAGCGCGCTCGTTCAGCGGGCGCGTCGCGCGGGAATGCGCGGCCATGGCAGAATGGGGAAAACACGGCAGGGAACGCAGACGTCCCGCCACCCGCATTCATGCACAGGAGACTACCATGACCGCATCCCCGACCGGGCGCTTCGTCGCCGCGCGCGACTTCCTGCAGCGCCACCGCCTCGACTACGCCACCGCCTACCGCGACTACGAGGCCCCGCAACTCGACGAGTTCAACTGGGCGCTGGATTTCTTCGACGTCCAGGCCGAGGATAACGACGCGCCCGCGCTGTGGGTCGTCGACGAGGACGGCAGCGAGCGCAAGCTGAGCTTCGCCGAGATGGCGGCGCGCTCGAACCAGGTCGCGAACTGGCTGCGCGAGACGGGCGTGCGGCGCGGCGACCGGGTGCTGCTGATGCTGCCGAACCGCGTCGAGCTGTGGGAAATCATGCTGGCCGCGATCAAGCTGGGCGCCGTGCTGGTGCCGACGACGATGCTCGTCGCCGGCGCCGACCTGGAAGACCGCATGCGCCGGGGCGGCGTCGCCCACGTGGTCGCGCAGGCGTCCGAGGCGCACAAGTTCGCCGCGCTCGGCGCCGGCTTCACCCGCATCGCGGTGGGCGGTGCGCCGGACGGCTGGCGCGGCGTCGCCGCCAGCGGCACGGCGCCGCGCACCTTCGTGCCGGACGGGCCGACCAAGGCCACCGATCCGCTGCTGCTGTACTTCACCTCCGGGACGACGGCCAAGCCCAAGCTGGTGCTGCACAGCCAGCAGAGCTATCCGGTCGGCCACCTGTCGACGATGTACTGGATCGGCCTGCAGCGCGGCGACGTGCACTGGAACATCAGCTCGCCCGGGTGGGCGAAACACGCGTGGAGCTGCTTCTTCGCGCCCTGGAACGCCGGCGCCACGGTGTTCGTCTACAACTACGAGCGCTTCTCGGCGCGCGCCTGCCTGGACACGATCGTGCGCTGCGGGGTCACGTCGCTGTGCGCGCCGCCGACGGTGTGGCGCATGATGATCAAGGAAGACCTCGCGGCCTGGCAGCCGCCGCTGCGCGAGCTGGTGGGGGCGGGCGAGCCGCTCAACCCGGAAGTCATCGAGCAGGTCGAAAGGGCCTGGGGTATCCGCATCCGCGACGGCTTCGGCCAGTCCGAGACCTCGTGCCAGATCGGCAATCCGCCCGGCCAGCCCGTCAAGCCGGGTTCCATGGGCCGTCCGTTGCCGGGCTTCGCGATCGCCCTGCTCGACGCGGACGACGCGCCGGCGGAGGAGGGCGAGATCGCCATCCCCCTCGATGCCGGGCCGATCGGCCTGATGCTGGGCTACGAGGGCGACGAGGCCAAGACCGCCGACGTCATGCGCGCCGGCCACTACCACACTGGCGACACGGCCCGGGTCGACGGCGACGGCTATTATTTCTATGTCGGCCGCAACGACGACGTGTTCAAGTCGTCCGACTACCGCATCAGTCCCTTCGAGCTGGAGAGCGTGCTGATCGAGCATCCGGACGTGCTAGAGGCGGCCATCGTGCCCAGCCCGGACCCGCTGCGCCTGTCGGTGCCGAAGGCCTTCGTCGCGCTGCGGCCCGGCGTGGAGCCGACGCGGGAACTGGCCGGCGCGCTCTTCGCATTCGCGCGCGCGCGGCTCTCGCCGTACAAGCGCATCCGCCGCATCGAATTCACCGAGCTGCCCAAGACGATCTCCGGCAAGATCCGCCGCGTCGAGCTGCGCCGGGCCGAGGCGGCAGGGCAGCGAGTGGGCGTCGCATTCGGCGAGGAGGAGTTCGAAGCCTGACGACGAAGGGTAATGATGGCTGGCGCGCGTCCGTGGCGTGCGGCACAATGCTATAAAAAGATCAATAATGCATGCGGTGCGCCACCGGCGCCGTCCACCATCCACCACCCCACAACGTCATCGCAATGAGCACCAAGTCTTCTTCCATCTACGAAGTCAGGAAATCGCCCGTCCACGGCAACGGGGTCTTCGCCCTGCGCGACATCGCGGCCGGCGAGCGCATCATCGAATACCGCGGCGAGCGCATCAGCTGGGACGAAGCCACGCGGCGCGCGGCCGAGAGTGGCGGTCCCGTCAACCATACCTTCTATTTCAGCCTGGCCGACGGCCGTGTGATCGACGGCGGCCGGCGCGGCAACGACGCGCGCTGGATCAACCATGCCTGCGGCCCGAACTGCGAAGCCTACGAGGAGGATGGGCGCGTGTACATCCACGCGCTGCATGACATCGAGGCCGGCGATGAGCTGAACTACAACTACGCTCTGATCTACGACGAGCGCCACACGCCCGCCTTGAAACGCCTGTTCGCCTGCCGCTGCGGCACGCCCGAGTGCAACGGCACGATGCTCGCGCCCAAGAAACGCCAGCGCAAGGCCGCGTCCGCACATGCGTCTGCCTGAGCGTTTGCCTGAGCGTCTGCCTGAGCAGAAATCGCGCAGGCCCGGTAAGATGGCGGAAACAACAACCTGCCTCGCACCATGAAACCCGTCGTCCGCAGCCTGCTCGAAACCGATCTCTATAAATTCACGATGTGGCAGGCGCTGCTGCACATGCACCCGAACGCCGTCGGCGAATACGAGTTCAAGTGCCGCAATACGCCGGCCTACCCGCTGGCCGACCTGAAGGAAGAGGTCGAGCGCGAGCTCGATCACCTGTGCACGATGCGCTTCACCGAGGACGAGGTGAACTACCTGCGCACGCTCCGCTACATCAAGAGCGACTTCGCCGACTTCCTCACGCTGTTCCGCTTCCAGCGCAAGTTCATCCAGGTGGAGACCGACGGCCCGCACCTGCGCATCCGCGCCGCCGGCCCGCTGGTGCACGTGATGGGCTTCGAGATCTACGTGCTGTACATCGTCAACGAGCTGTATTTCCGCCGCTTCGACCAGGAAGCGGCGCTGGTCGAGGCGCGCAAGCGCCTGCAGCAGAAGATCGACGAACTGCGCGCCTTCGAGCTGGAGCCGAAGCGCCAGCACCCGTTCGAATTCTCCGACTTCGGCGTGCGACGGCGCTTTTCCGGCGACTGGCACAAGGAAGTCGTGGCCACGCTCGTGCGCGAGATCCCGCAATTCTTCAAGGGCACGTCGAACGTGTACCTGGCCAAGCAGTTCAATATCGTCCCGATCGGCACGATGGCCCACGAATACATGCAGGCCTTCCAGTCCTTCGACGTGCGCCTGCGCGACTTCCAGAAGAAGGCACTGGAAGACTGGGTGCAGGAATACCGCGGCGACCTGGGCACGGCGCTGACCGACGTGGTGGGCATGGATGCCTTCCTGCGCGACTTCGACCTGTATTTCGCCAAGCTGTTCGACGGCCTGCGCCACGACTCGGGCGACCCGGTCGAGTGGGGCGAGAAGGCGCTGGCCCACTATGCCAAGCTGCGCATCGACGCGCGCACCAAGCGGCTCGTGTTCTCGGACGCGCTGACGATTCCGAAGGCGCTGATGCTGTACCGTCACTTCGCCGACCGCGTATTGACGGGCTTCGGCATCGGCACCAAGCTCACCAACGACACCCAGTTCGATCCGCTGAACATCGTCATGAAGCTCACCCGCTGCAATGGGCAGCCGGTCGCCAAGCTGTCCGACAGCCCCGGCAAGGGCTTCAGCACGGACGAGACCTTCATTGCCTACCTGCGCCAGGTCTTCGACCAGCGCATCTGATTCGCATGGAGCGACTGTGGCCGATACGCCACAGTCGCCGGCCGCGCCCAAGGGGACGCCGGCTTGTTTTTTATTCAACTGGGACAATTTGCCCGCACGTCCTGCCCCCTTTTTCCGCTAGCATGCCGGGATTATGCTGTCCAGAGGTCCGCCGGCTGCAGGCGATCTCTCCCGACCCGCCGGCCCGTGCGCCGCGCGACCGCCGTACCGTGACCATCCGCGGTGCCGCCACCGTTTTACGTTGGACTATCTGCCATGTCGAATGTCGAAGCAAAACTTTCCGTGCCGGCCGAACCGGTCGCCGGCGCGCTGGCCCCGGCCATGAATACGCTGTCCCAGTACTGGGTCCTGACCAAGCCGCGCGTGACCCAGCTGACCGTGTTCTGCGCCGTGATCGGCAGCCTGCTGGCCGCCCCCGGTTTCCCCGGCTGGGGCGTGCTGCTGTGGAGCGCCGCCGGCATCTGGCTGCTGGCCGGCGCCGCCTTCGCCTTCAACTGCCTGATCGAGGCCGAGGTCGACGCCCGCATGGCGCGCACGGCACGGCGCGCCACCGCCCGCGGCGAGATCACGCGCGCCCGCACGGTGCTGCTGTCGCTGCTCGTCGGCGGGACCGGCATGGCGATCCTGTACGTCGAGGTCAATCCGCTCACGATGTGGCTGACGCTGGCGACCTTCGTCGGCTATGCCTTCATCTACACGATCCTGCTCAAGCCCAACACCTCGCAGAACATCGTCATCGGCGGCATCGCCGGCGCCATGCCGCCGGCGCTGGGCTGGGCCGCGGTGGCGAACGCCGTACCGCTCGAAGCCTGGCTGATGGTGCTGGTGATCTTCCTGTGGACGCCGCCGCACTTCTGGGCGCTGGCCATGTACCGCCGCGACGACTATGCGCGCTCCGGCCTGCCGATGCTGCCCGTGACCCACGGCATGGCCTACACGGGCCGCGCCGTCTGGCTCTACAGCATCGTGCTGGCCGCATCGTGCGCGCTGCCTTACCTTGTGGGCATGAGCGGCTGGATCTACCTGGCCGCCGCCGTCGTGCTGAACGCCGTGTTCCTGCGCCATTCCTGGCTGGTGCACCGCCGCTACAGCGACCAGGTGGCGCGCAAGGCGTTCGCGTGGTCGATCGCCTACCTGGCGCTGCTGTTCGTGGCGCTGCTGGCGGATCATTATCTGATGCCTTTGTTGGCGTAAACACTACGCTACGCATGATCGTCGTTCCCGCGAAGGCGGGAACCCATACTGAGCAACCGAATTCCGTATGTTGAATACGCCCTGGCGTTTATACGTGCTGACTTCGGAGCCTCAGCATGGGTTCCCGCCTTCGCGGGAACGACGGTGTTTTTCGTGAATGATATTTAAGCCAGCAGTGCGCCGGCGTGTGAGCGGCTAAATGGCTGCCGTCGTCTGCAACGCCCGTTGTAAATCCCCCAGCCCCGCCGGCTTCGTGAGATGCAGATCGAACCCCGCCGCGTGCGCCCGTTCCACGTCCGTCTTCTGTCCATACCCCGTCAGCGCCACCAGGCGCAGGCCGGGGGCGCCCGTGCGGCGCAGGATCGCCGCCAGGCCGTAGCCGTCCATGTCCGGCAGGCCGATGTCCAAAATCGCCACCTCGGGGTGGAATTCCCGTGCCGCCGCCAGCGCCTGGCCGGCCGTATGGGCCGTGCGTACCTCGTGCCCCAGTTGCGCCAGCAGGGCCGCCCCGGTGGCGGCGGCGTCTTCGTTGTCGTCGACCAGCAGCACGCGCAGGCGCCGGCTTTCCGGCGCGCTGTCGGCAGCGGCCGGCATGGCCGGTGCCGCGGCCAGCGGCAGCACGACTTCGAAGCAGCTGCCGCGCCCCGGCCCGGCGCTGCGCGCGCAGACGCTGCCGCCGTGCAGTTCGACGATGCGGCGCACGATGGCCAGGCCCAGTCCGAGGCCGCCCGTGTGCCGCGCCAGCGGCTGCGGCGCCTGGTAGAAGGGTTCGAACACGCGCGCCAGCAGGTCGGCTTCCATGCCCACGCCGTTGTCCTCGACGCGCAGGCGCGCGCTGCCGTCGACGGCATCCAGCGTCACGCGCGTGGCGCTGCTGCCGAAGCGCGCCGCGTTCGACAGCAGGTTGTTCAGCACCTGGGCCAGGCGGCTCTCGTCGCCCTCGACCCATAGCGCGGCCGGCGCCTGCAGCGCGACGGCCTGGTCGGGCAGGGCGGCCACGGTCTGGCGCGCCAGTTCGGCCAGGTCGAGCGGGCGCAGGTCGACCTGCAGCTTGCCGGAGACGATGCGCGAGACGTCCAGCAGGTCGTCGACCAGGCGCTTCAGGTGGCTGACCTGGCGCCGCATGATGGTGCGCTCGCGCCGTCCGGCCGGCTCGTCGCGCATGTCCATCAGGTCGAGCGAGGCGACGATGGGGCTGAGCGGATTGCGCAGCTCGTGGCCCAGCACGGCCAGGAACTCGTCCTTGGCGCGGCCGGCGCTCCTGGCCTCGCCGAGCGCATCTTCCTGTCGTTGCAGCGCTTGCTTGAGCGAGAGCAGCAGGCGCGAACGCTCGTCCTCGTGGGCGTTGCGCTGGCGCGCCGTCGCTTCCAGCGCCTGGCCGATGCGCTCCATCTCGCGGATGCGCGACGGGCCGATGGCCACCGGCGCCCCCGCGCCGAGGGCGGCCGCGCCCCGTTCCAGGCGCTCGATGCCGCGCACGATGCGCGCCGCCAGCCACGAGGCCAGGCCGATACACACGGCAAGCGACAGCACGATGCCGGCGCCGTACAGGGCGAAGCCGCTGACGAATCCGTTCACCAGGCCGGCCCGCAGCGGCGCCGGCGGTGCGCCGATGGCCACGGTCCAGCCATAGTGGGACAGGCGGGTATAGGCGGAGACGACCTCGTCGCCTTCGAGGGTGGTGGTGACGCCGACGTTCTCGGGCCCGCCGGTTTGCATCAGCTGCACCAGCGACGGACTGGGCGGGCCGCCGATCACGGTGCGGCGCGAGCGCGCGACCAGCGACCCGGTCGCGTCCATTACGCCGATCACGGAGCCGGCCGGTGCGCGCTGGCGTTCGATGACGCGCGCGATGCGGTCGGGGCGCACGACGGCGGTCAGCGCGTACAGGCGGCCGGCGCCATCGCTGACAGGGATGCGGACGGGCACCGCGAGGCTGCCGCCCTTGCCGCGTGCGATGCGGCCGACGACGGGCCGGCGCAGGGCCAGCACGCGCTGCAGGCTGTCGGGGTCGGCGGCCGGTGCCGGCGCCGATCCGTAGGGGGCATTCGTGCGAAACAGCATGTTGCCGTCGGCATCGGACAGGATCACGGACAACCATTCCCCCTGGGTACGCGCCTGTTCCTCGGCGATGCCGTAGAAGCTGCGGATATCGCCCCGCGCCAGCGCCGGGTTGCGCGCCACGCTGCTCAGCGTGGCCACCGTGCCGTCCAGCTCCGCATCGACGGCGCTGGACAGGGCGCGCGCCAGGTCGAGCATCGAGCGCTCCTGTTCGCGCTGGCGGTATTCCGATGCCGCATGCAGGTTCCATACCCCGAGGGCCGCCAGCGGCAGCAGGCCGATCGCCGTGAGCAGGATCAGCAGGTGGCGCAGGGAGAGGGTCGGCCCGCGGGTTGCGCGCATAGGTTACTCGGGACGGAAAACAGCCATTATAGGTCAAGGAGGGAGGCCCGATCTGGATTCGGCGACCGCCTGGGTTCAGCGCCGCACAGACGGCGCCCGCGGGCCCGCGTACAGTCGATCCACACCCACTTTCGGAGCTCCAGATGGATTCGATCAACCGCAACCAACCCGAACAGAATCGCCGCGACCTGGCCGGCATCGACGCTGCCAAACGCGTCAAGGACATGGCCGACGACGCGGAATCCTGCTTCTTCTGCACCACCGGCGCCACCGGCTCGACGGACGGCGTGCGCCCCATGAGCGTGCGCAAGGCCGACGACGCCGGCAACCTGTGGTTCCTGTCGGCCAGCGACAGCCACAAGAACCATGAGCTGGCAGCCAATCCGGTCGCGAAGCTGTATTTCCAGGTCGGCCACCACGCCGGCTTCCTGGAACTGGAGGGCCGTGCCGAAGTCATGCAGGACCGCACGATGATCCACGAGCTGTGGAACCCGCTGCTCAAGACCTGGTTCACCGAAGGCGAGGACGACCCGCGCATCACCGTGATCCGCTTCACGCCGAAGACCGGCTACTACTGGGACAACAAGCACGGCAGCGTGGTGGCCGGCGCCAAGGTCGCCGTGGGCGCGCTGATCGGCAAGACGCTCGACGATTCGATCGAGGGCCGCCTGACCTTCTGAAGGGCTCATCGGACCGCTTGCACATCGGCCGGCGCCACCTATGCTGAATTCATGACATAGGGGGATGCCATGACCAAGATGAACAGCGAGGTCGTCGCGGGCTTGCGGGCCGCACTGCGCGGCCCGGTCTTCCAGCCGGGCGATCCGGACTACGACGCGGCCAGGACCATCTGGAACGCGATGATCGAACGGCGTCCAGCCCTGATCGCGCGCTGCACCGGCACCGCCGACGTGCTGGCCGCGGTCGCCTTCGCGCGCCAGCACGGGCTGCCGCTGGCCGTGCGCGGCGGCGGCCACAATATCGCGGGCAATGCGCTGTGCGACGACGGTCTGGTGGTCGACCTGTCCGGCATGCGCGGCGTGCACGTCGATCCCGAGGCCTGCCTGGCCTGGGTCGACGGCGGCGCATTGCTGTCCGACGTCGACCATGAGACCCAGGCGTTCGGGCTGGCCGTCCCGCTCGGCATCAATTCGACGACGGGCGTGGGCGGGCTGACGCTGGGCGGCGGCTTCGGCTGGCTGAGCCGCGCCTATGGCCTCACCGTCGACAGCCTGGTCGGCGCCGAGATCGTCACTGCGGACGGCCAGCGCCGCCACATCGGGCCGCGCCAGGAACCGGACCTGTTCTGGGCGATCCGCGGCGGCGGCGGCAATTTCGGCATCGTCACGCGCTTCGAGTTCGCGCTGCACGGGGTCGGGCCCGACGTCACGGCCGGCCTGGTCGTGTTCCCGCATGCCGAGGGCAGGGACGTGCTGCGGCGCTACCGCGACTTGGTCGACACGCTGCCCAACGACATCAGCATCTGGGCCGTGCTGCGCAAGGCGCCGCCCTTGCCCTTCCTGCCGGCCGACGTGCACGGCAGCGACATGGTCGCGCTGGCCGTGTTCTCGCCCCAGCCCCTGGACCAGGTCGAGCCCGTGCTCGACCAGTTGCGCGGCTTCGGCACGGTGCTCGGCGAACACGTGGGGGCGATGCCGTACGCGGCGTGGCAAAAGATCTTCGATCCCTTGCTGGCGCCGGGCGCGCGCAACTACTGGAAATCGCACAACTTCAGGCATTTGTCCGACGATGCGCTGGACGTCGTGCTGCGCTACGCGGCCAGCGTGCCGACGCCGCACTGCGAGATCTTCCTGGGCCTGATCGGCGGCCGCGCCAACGAGCCGGCGCCCGATGCGACCGCCTATCCGCACCGCGACATCCAGTTCGCGATGAACGTGCACGGCCGCTGGCTCGAGGCGGCCGACGACGCCCCCGTCATGGCTTGGGCGCGCGAATTCTTCGCGGCCGCCGCACCCCATGCGGCGGGCAGCGTGTACGTGAACTTCCTGACCCAGGACGAGTCGGCGCGCGTGCGCGAAGCCTATGGCGCCAACTACGACCGGCTGGCGCAGGTGAAGGCGCAGTACGATCCGCAGAACCTGTTCAGCTTCAACCACAATATCCGGCCCGGAGGTTGACCGGCAGGGGGCAGAAACGCAACGGCGCACCCGAAAGACAGGGGCGCGCGCAGTGCGCCGCGGTCGTGGCACAATCACAAGCATGAGCCGCCTCGACTTGCCGCCCGCCGTCACGCACGCATCGCCCGCAGCGCATACAGCCCCGGGCCCGCGTCCGCAGTTGTCCTGCGCCAGCGCCGCGCTGACCCACGAGGTCGTATCGGTCGACGAGCGCGGCCGCCGTACGGCACTGGACATTCCGGCCGAGCGTCCGCTCACCGTGTACGTGGACAAGCGCGAACTCGTCACCCTGATGACCCTGGGCGGGGCGCCCGAGGCGCTGACGCTGGGCTGGCTGCGCAACCAGCGCCTCGTGCGCTCGCTCGACGAGGTGGTTTCCGTGCAGGTCGACTGGTCCGTCGATGCCGTGGCCGTCGTGACCCGCGGGGGTATCGCCGACGTCGAAGAGCGTACTGCCAGGAAAGTTGTCACGACCGGTTGCGGCCAGGGTTCCGTGTTCGGCGGACTGATGGACGAGGTCGACCGCATCGTGCTGCCGCCCGACGCGCGCCTGCGCCAGTCGGTCGTGTACCGCATCGTCGAGGCGATCCGCAGCCAGCAGTCGGTGTACAAGCAGGCCGGCTCCGTGCACGGCTGCGCGCTGTTCGATGCCGACGGGGCGCTGCTGTGGTTCGTGGAAGACGTCGGCCGCCACAATGCCGTCGACGCGATCGCCGGCCTGATGTGGCTGGAGGGCATGAGCGGCGCCGACAAGGTGTTTTATACGACGGGACGGCTGACATCCGAGATGGTGATCAAGGGCGCGCAGATGGGGATCCCGTTCCTGCTGTCGCGTTCCGGCACCACGCAGATGGGGCATATGGTCGCCGGGCAGCTCGGCATGTCCTTGCTGGCGCGCTGCAGCGGCCGCCATTTCCTGCTGCTGACCGGTGCGGACCGGCTCGTGTTCGAGCCTGAGCTGCTGGCCGCCGTCGACGCGGAATATGCCTCCCGCGCCTCCCGCGCCATTACCTGATGTCCCTGTTCGACGCCATCGCGCGTGCCTTCGCGCTGCTGTTCACGGGCGACCCCGGCCTGTGGCGCATCATCCGGGTGTCCCTCACCACCAGCCTGGCCGGCCTGCTGCTGGCCGCGCCGCCCGCCGTGCTGGTCGGTTATGCGGTGGCCATGTACCGCTTCCGCGGGCGCCGCATCGTGATCTGGCTGGCGCAGGCCGCGCTGTCGCTGCCCACCGTGCTGATCGGCCTGCTGCTATACCTGCTGCTGTCGCGCCGCGGTCCGCTGGGCGACCTGCAATGGCTTTTTTCGCAACCCGGCATCGTGCTCGGGCAGTGCGTGGTGGCGCTGCCCGTGCTGGTCGCCTTCACGCTGGCGGCCGTGCAGGCCGTCGATCCGCGCTATGCCGAGACGGCCGTCACGCTGGGCGCCTCGCGCTGGCAGGTGATGGTGCGCGTGCTGCACGAAGCGCGCTTCGGGGTGATGGCGGCCGTGCTGTCCGGCTTCGGACGCGTGATCTCGGAAGTCGGCTGCGCGCTCATGGTGGGCGGAAACATCGAGGGGGAGACGCGCACCATGACCACGGCCATCGCGCTGGAGACGAGCAAGGGCGAGTTCGCCCAGGGCATTGCGCTGGGCATCGTGCTGGTGACGCTCGCCCTCGTCATGAACGGCATGCTGATGGTGCTGCAGGGCGATGCCCATGCGGCGCGGGGGCGGGATTGAGCGGGGCAATCAGCCCGGTCGACGAGCGCCGCCAGGCCCTGCTGGGCCTGCGCGGGCTGCGCAAGCGCCATGGCGAGCGCCTGCTGTTCGACATCGACCTGCTTGAGATCGCGACGCATGCGGCCTATGTCCTCACCGGCATGAACGGCGCGGGCAAGAGCACGCTGCTGCGCGTGCTGGGCGGCCTGGAGCGGGCCGAGATCGACAGCCTGCGCTTCGAAGGCCGTGAGGTGCGTCATCACCCGTATCCGCGCGCGCTGCGCCAGGCCATCGTCTACGTGCACCAGCACCCAGTGCTGTTCTCCAGCAGCGTCGCCCACAACGTCGGCTACGGCCTGGCGCTGCGCGGGGCCGACGGTGCCCGCCGGGCCGCCGAGGTCGAGGAAGCCATGGCGTGGGCGGGCGTCGCGCACCTGCAGGGCACGGACCCCGCGCGCCTGTCCGGCGGCGAAAAGCAGCGCGTCGCCCTGGCCCGCGCCCGCATCCTCAAGCCGCGCCTGCTGCTGCTGGACGAGCCCACCGCCAACCTGGACGGCCCGGCGCGCGAACAGGTGATCGAACTCATACCGACGCTGGTCCAACAGGGCAGCAGCGTCGTCGTCGCCT
Source organism: uncultured Massilia sp. (assembly GCA_963529995.1). GTDB lineage: Bacteria > Pseudomonadota > Gammaproteobacteria > Burkholderiales > Burkholderiaceae_D > Telluria. Next base: position 35,479 of record CAUSCY010000013.1, read on the forward strand.
GCCACGACCGCGACCTCATCAACCTGCCGGGCGTGCAGCGCTTCAAGCTGCGCGACGGCCGCCTCGAAGTCCGCTGACCATTACAAGGAGATGTCCATGCAACGCCGTTCCATCCTCGTGTTCGCTCTGGGTGCCGTCCTCGCTGCGCCGTTCGTGCATGCCCAGCAGGCTGGCGACAAGACTCTGCGCCTGTCGACCACCACCAGCACCGAGAACTCGGGCCTGCTCGCCTACCTGCTGCCGTCGTTCGAGGCGAAGACGGGCATCAAGGTCAAGGTGATCTCGGTCGGTACCGGCAAGGCGCTGGAGCTGGGCAAGAACGGCGACGTCGACGTGACGCTCGTGCACGCGCGCCAGCTGGAAGACAAGTTCGTGGCCGAAGGCTGGGGCATCGACCGCCGCAACGTGATGTACAACGACTTCGTCGTGGCGGGCCCGACGGCCGACCCGGCCAAGGTCAAGGGCGAGCGCGACGTCATCGCCGCGTTCCGCAAGATCGCGGCCGGCAACGTCAAGTTCATCTCGCGCGGCGACAATTCCGGCACCGACGTGATGGAAAAGGGCTACTGGCAGACGGCCGGCACCAGGCCGGCCGGCGCCAATTACGTGTCGGCCGGCCTGGGCATGGGCGAGGTGCTGAACATGGCGTCCGAGCTGGGCGCCTATACGCTGACCGACCGCGCCACCTACGGCGCCTACAAGGCCAAGACGGGCCTGGCGATCCTGGTCGAGGGCGACAAGCGCATGTTCAACCCCTACGGCATCATCGCCGTCAATCCGGACAAGCACAAGGGCATCAACTACCAAGGGGCGAAGCAGCTGATCGAGTGGATCACGTCGCGCGATGGCCAGGCCAGGATCGCGGCGTTCAAGCCGGAGGGGGAACAGTTGTTCTTTCCTTCGGCAAAATGAAGCGTTGGAGAGGCATACGTAAACCCGTCGTTCCCGCTTAGGCGCACTGCTCTCCGGAATATTATTCGCGAAAAAAGCATCGTCATTCCCGCGAAGGCGGGAATCCATACTGAGCAACCGAATTCCGTATGTTGAAGACGACGGGGTCTTATTAACGGATCGACTTCGGGACCTCAGCATGGGGTAAAACAGTCCACTGGACTGTTTTACCCTTCGCGGGAACGACGGGTTTATCTATGACGCGTCTTATTGCAGAGCGTAGCGATTATCCCGGACAGCAGTGCGCGTGGGCGGGAACGACGGTGAGGACACTAGCCTGCGTAGCCAGGAAAGCAGGAGTTATCCGCTCACACCAGCTTCCACAGCTGCGTCGGCAACGCCGCCGGCGCATCCGGCTTGAAGAAAGCCGAGTCCTGGATGTGCGAGGTGGTCACGTAGATGGTGCCGTCCGGGCCCTGGCTGAAGGTGTCCGGCCAGCGCAGGCGGTCGTCGTGCACGACCAGCTCGATCTCGGCGCCCGGTCCCTGCGACAGGTCGCGGCGCTTGATGGAATCGTCCTGCGGCGAGGTCAGGTACATGACGTCGGTGCCGCGGTCGAACAGCAGGCCGTCGCACACGCCGTTCTTGCCGTAGGGCTCGACCCGGCCCGACACGTCCTCGCCGCGCATGCCGGCGCCCAGCAGGGCCTCGGTCGGGATGCGGTACAGGTCGTCGCCCTTGATCGCCTGCCAGTACAAATACTTGCCGTCCGCGGACAGCTCGATGCCGTCGGCCGAGAATTCCACGCCGCGTCCGTCCGGGCGGCGCAGCACCTTGCCGTCGGCCGTCACGTTCAGGCCCTTCTTCATCTGCGTCGATGGGTCGCCGTCGAGCACGCGAACGGCCTTGGAGGCGCCGATGTCGACCACCAGCAGCGCGCCCTTGACGCCGGAATCGGTGATGTAGGCGTGCTTACCGTCCGGCGCGAAGCGCACGTCGTTCAGGTAGGAGCCCTGCGGCGCCAGGCTTTCGTCGAAGGGAATCACCTGGCTGACCTTGTTGGTGGCCAGTTCGATGCGCACCAGCTTCGGTCCGCCGGACACCATATGGGCCTGGGCCGGCGCGGCGGCGTCCAGCACCCACAGGCTGCCGCGGCCGTCGGCCACGATGCTCTGCACGCAGACGAAATGGTCTTCCGGCGTGATCTCGTCCTTCTTCGCATTGCGCCAGGCATTCCATTCGCCGTCCGGATAGGGCTGCGGGCGGCCGTCGACCAGTTCGGCCACCGAGACTTCGGTGTCCTCGGTCCAGCGGGGGAAGTTGACGAAGATGCGGTTGTCTTCCGAGACCGAGATGCCGGTCACCTGGTGGCCGAACTCGGCCACCAGTTCGATGCTGCGCGTTGCTGTCATGGGCTTGCCTTTCGTAAGGGTTGGTCAGGCGGCGCGGCGCGTCACGTGCACGCCGGCCGCGGCGGATTCCTGCGCCAGGCGGTGCTGGAGCATGCCCAGCACCGCCGCTTCTTCGGGCTGCAGGTCTTGCAGGTCCTGGGCCAGGGTCTCCTCGGCGCGGGCACGCAAGCCTTCGAGCATGGTGCCGTCGAGGTAGGAGTCCAGCACGGCCGGGTGCACATAGCACTTGCGGCACACGGAAGGGGTGTTGCCGAGCTTTTCGGCCACGGATTCGATGGCGCGCACGATGTTCTTCTTGGCCTGCGCCTCCGAATCGAAGCTCTCGAACTCGCGCAGCGCCATCGCGGCCAGCACCGTGCCGGACCAGGTGCGGAAATCCTTGGCCGTGTATTCCTCGCCGGTGACGGTGCGCAGCCAGTCGTTGACGTCGGCGGAGCCAACCGTATGGCGCTCGCCGTCGTCGTCGAGGTACTGGAACAGGTCCTGGCCCGGCAGGTCGCGGGTGCGACCGATGATCCTGGCCAGCCGGCGGTCGTGCACCTTGACGTCGTGGAACACGCCGCTCTTGCCGCGGAAGCGGAATTCGACTTCACTGCCGTCGATGCGCACGTGGCGGTTGCGCAGCGTGGTCAACCCATAGGATTTGTTCTCGCGCGCGTATTCGTCGTTACCGATGCGCATCATCGTCGCCTCGAGCAGGTAGACGATGGTCGCCAGCACCTTGTCGCGCGGCAGGCCGGGCAGGGAAAGGGCGCGGTCGACTTCCTTGCGGATATGGGGCAGGGCACGGCCGAACTTGATCATGCGTTCGTACTTGACCTCGTCGCGCACCGTGCGCCACTTGGCGTGGTAGCGGTATTGCTTGCGACCGCGGGCGTCGCGGCCCGTGGCCTGCAGGTGACCGTTGGCTTGGGGACAGATCCAGACGTCAGTCCAGGCGGGCGGGATCGCCAGCGCCTTGATGCGCTTGAGGGTGGCTTCGTCCTCGACGGGGACGCCGTGGGCGTCCAGATAGTCGAAGCCTTCCTTGGCGGGCTTGCGCGTGATGCCAGGGCGGTCGTCGTGGACGTAGCGCAGGCCGGCCGCCTTGGCGGCGGCGGGGGGATCGGTATTCGGCACCGGACCGTCCGGTGCGCGCGGTTCGCTCTTCATGGGTCATCCGTATCTGACACGTGTAGGAGTCAGTCTAAGCGGATGGCATGGGCGCACCGTTCGGGAACTAACGTTGGTGGCCGGGAGACAGTGATGGTGGGCACGTGGTGCCCACCCTACGGCGATGGCGCTTGCATGGTGGGCATCACATGCCCACCATGCAACGGCGCGGCGTCATTCCGGTACGGTCGATGTCACGTAGGGTGGGCATCACATGCCCACCGTGCATGCACCACGTTACCGGTACCGCGCCTCGACGAGGTCGATCTCGCGCACCAGGTGGCGCGCCACCTCGTCCGAAATCTCGTTGCGGCGCGCCAGGCACAGGATCGTGTCGCGTTCGGCCTGCAGGCCCATCAGCCGGTACGTGCGCTCGGTCTGCTCGGCACGGTGCGCATCCGGGCGGCCTTCGCCGGGCTGGGTCTCGCGCAGGCGGTGGCGGTACAGCCCCAGCACGTGGGAGGCGGCGTCCGCGTGCAGCATGCCTTCGGCGTCGCTGCCGTATTGCTTGGACTCGTTCTCGATCGCCGCAACGGCCGCCAGCGTCGCCGCGTGACGGGCACGTTCCTCCTCGTCATCGACGTGCACGCCTTCGGGCAGTTCCAGGTCGCGCAGCAGGCGCGGCAGCATGATGCTGGCCACCACGAGCGACATGACGATGACGCTGCCGGCCAGGAAGATCGCCAGGTGGCGCGCCGGGAAGGGTGCGCCGTTCGGCAGCGCCAGCGGCAGCGTCAGGATGCCGGCCATCGTCAGCGCGCCGCGCACGCCCGCGAACGAGGTCGCCAGGATCAGGCGCATGCGCGGCGCGTAGACTTGCTCGCCCATGCGGCGCCGGTTCAGCAGCGTCAGCTGCAGCGAGATCCAGACCCAGACGAAGCGCAGCAGGATCAGCGCGGCGCTGAACGCCAGCGCGACGCCGGCCAGCCACCAGCCGCTATACGGGGTGACGCCGCCGGGGTGCAGCGCGGCGCGGGCGGCGTCGGGCAACTGTTCGCCCAGCAGCACGAACATCACGCCGTTCAGCGAGAACTGCAGCGTGTCCCAGACGACGTTGCGGCGGATGCGCGTGGTCGGCGTGGCGCTGCCGCCCAATTCCACATAGCTCATCGTGACGCCGGCTGCCACGGCCGCCAGGATGCCGGAGGCGCCCAGGTGCTCGGCCGCCAGGTAGGCGCCGAACGGGGTCAGCAGGTTGATCAGGATAGGCATGCCGTCGTCCTCGCCGAAGCGGCTCAGCAGGATCGCGTGGACGCGGGCAATGGCCCAGGTAACGACGACGCCGGCGGCGATGCCGGCCAGCGCCACCCACAGGAAGGTCGTGCCGGCCTCGGTCAGCGAGAAGTGGCCCGTCATGGCGGCGGCCACGGCGAAGCGGAAGCACACGAGGCCGCTGGCATCGTTCAGCAGCGACTCGCCCTCGATGATGTGCATCAGGCGCGGCGGCACGGGGATGCGGTTCGTGATCGCTGATACGGCGACGGGGTCGGTGGGCGCCACGATGGCCGCCAGCGCGAATGCCACCGCGAGCGGCATCTCGGGGATCAGCCAGTCGAGCAGGAAGCCGGCGCCGAGCACGGTAAATACGACGAGGCCGAGCGCAAGTTCGAGAATGGTGCCCTTGTCGCGGAACAGGCCCACCTTGGGAATGCGCCAGCCATCCAGGAACAGCAGCGGAGGGAGGAACAGCAGGAAGAAGATATCGGGGTCGAGCGCCACGCCATGCTGGAACACGCCTTCGATGATGGCACCCAGCAGGATCTGGATCAGGGGCAGCGGTATGGCAAAAGGCAACATCCTTCCCAGCCACCCGCTCGCCACGACGGCAAGCAGCATTGCGAGGACAACTTCGATCGACTCCATTCATTTCCTTTCATTTACGTGTAAACAAATTGTAAATGAATAGGAGCATTGGCGTGGGTTCAAGCACCGTCGCCCCTGCGAAGGCAGGGGCCCAATTTCTGCGTGCGCCAACGTCGCGCGAACAAACTTGGGTCCCTGCCTTCGCAGGGACGACGTGGTTTAGCTGACGTTGTCCGTCACCGCCGGCACCGTCGAACCGGCCTGCAACACGATCCGCGTCTTCTTGGCCAGCGGCGCCGCTGGCTTGCTGCCGTCCGCATTGAGCGGCTTGACCTTGTTGAACACGACGCTGAACGCGGCCGGCGTCACGGTCGCCACGGAATAACCCTGGGCATCGTGGTCGACGTAGGCGAAGGCCGGATTGTGGGCGCGCAGCACGCCGTCGAAGGTCTGCGGCGTCGCGACCAGCGGGGCCAACGGGGTGCCGGCCGAGCCCGCGCTCAGGTATTTGTAGAACGACGAGCTGCTGATGCCGGCACTGACGAAATCGACGGCGACCGCCTTGCCGCTGGCCGGGTCGTTGTTGTCGTAGATGACGCCGCACTGGAAGGCGTGCAGGTCGCCCGTGATCGCGACGACGTTCTTGACGTTCTGCGCGCCGAGCCAGCCCAGCAGCTCGGCGCGGTGGGCCGGATAGCCGTCCCAGCCGTCGGCATTCACGACGTACAGCTGGTTGTACGGCGCCGCGGCCTGGGTGCGCAGGTCCACCCACATGCGGTTCAGCGTGACCTCGTTGCCCCATACCTTCCAGGTCGCCGTCGAGTTCTTCATGGTGTCCTTCCACCACTGTTCCTGGGTGGCGCCCAGGATGCTCGGCGCGCGTCCCAGCGCGGCGGTGTCGGCCTGTTCGTATTGCAGCAGCAGCGGCTGCGGCACGAAGTAGCGCGAACCGACGGAATCGCTGCCGTTCACGGGGTCGTGCTGCAGCATTTGCGCGTACGACGCTTCGCTGACCACGTGGTCGTCGCGGTACAGGCGCTCGTCCGTCATGACCATGTGCAGCAGGTTGCCGAATTTGAAGTCGCGGTAGATGCGGATATTGTCGTAGGCCGCGTTGTTCAGGTCGAACGAGACGTCGCCCCAGTCGACCGGCATGTATTCGGCCCAGGCCTGGTTGGCGGCGCGGCGGCGTGCCGTCTGCTGGACGTTGGCGTTGGTATAGGTCTGGTGGTCGCGCCAGCAGTCGTCCGAGAATTCGTGGTCGTCCCAGATCACCACCATCGGGAACTTGCGGTGCAGTTCCTGCAGGCGCGCGTCGCCGCGGTAGGTGCGGTACAGCGTGCGGTAGTCGTCCACCGTGTTGGCGTACACGGCGCCGCCGGCGGCAACGCCGTTCGGCAGCGTGATCTTGCCGTGCGCCGGCTCGGCCGCGCCGGTCTGGAACGCGGCGCCCACGGTCTCGTAGATGTAGTCGCCCAGGTGCACGATGAAGTCGAGGTCTTCCTGCGCCATCAGGTCCATGGCGGCCCAGTGGTTGATGCTCCAGTCCTGGCAGGTCATCCACGCGAAGCGCAGCTGCGCGGGTGCGCTGGCGGCGGCGGGCGCCGTCTTCGTCTGGCCGATCGCGCTGACGTCGGTGCCGGCCACGAAGCGGTACCAGTAACGGGTGTTCGGCGACAGGCCCGTCACCTTGGCGCGCACCGTGTGGTCGTAGGTGGCGGTCGCGCTCAGCTCGGCCAGCGCGACGATGTTCGTGAAGGCGGCATCGCTGGCCACGTCCAGCCGCAGGTTGGCGTTGGCGGTGCCGCTCCTGGGCAGACAGCGCGTCCAGAACACCGCGCTCGTGTCCTTCGGGTCGCCGCTGGCCACGCCCAGCGGAAAGGTGAAGCTGCCGGCCGGGGTGCCGTCCGAACCGCCGCATGCAGCCAGCGGCACGCTCGCGCCGACGACGGTGAAGTAGGCCGCGCTCCTGAGAAAACCACGTCGATCCATATTGCCCTCGTGTCAAGTGAACGGGGCCGAGTCTAGCGAGTGTTTATTGCCGAGCAATGACAACTTGCGATATTTCCATGTGGAAATGAAAATGTTTCCATGAGTGATCAATTTCGGCATTTCTACAACTCAAGGTAACCAATATTTCCAAAAGGACAGTTTTACGTTTGGAAATGCCATTAAACTGTAGGACACATCCTACTTTGGTTCACGATATGCACACGCGCACCGCCTACATCCGACGCAGCAGGAAGTCCCAGCGCCTGAAACGGCGCCTGGCCGCCTTAGCGCTGGTGGCGGTCGCCGGTTGCGCGGCGCTGCTGTTCGTCACGCGGACGCCGGCCCCGCCGCCGCTGGCCGCGAACGACGTTTCCGCCATCGCCGATGCATCGCAGGCCGGCGCCCAGCCGGCCCGTGCCTGGCAGGCAGCCGCCCCGGCGGCGCCGAAGACGGTGCGGCGCGTGTATCCGTACTCGGTGGTGCCGGGCGGCGTTGCCGGCCGTGACGACGTCGTACGCGTGATGACGACCGACAAGGTGGTCGCGGATCATTACGCCCCGTTCCAGATGGACAAGGCCCGGGTGACGACGGTCTCCAAGCCGCGCGCCGTGTACGTGTCCTACCGCAAGGGCGACAAGGTCTTCTGGACCGCCGGCAAGCACATGCTGGCCGCAGGCGAGACGTTGCTGACCGATGGCAGCAACGACATCCGCGGCCGCTGCGGCAACCGCGTCTCCGACGTGGCGATGCTGCCGGTCGAGGCGAAGGGACCGAGCGAAGCGGAACTCGATGCCGCCAGCGACGAGGCCGTCGACGGCGACGCGTGTAGCGCCGAGAACGTCTCGTTCACGGCCGACAGCCTCGCGGACAGCAGCGGCCATGCCTTCGTCCTGAATAACTTCTACGGCGCCGGCCTGCTGCGCGGCACCGCGGCAGCCGGCCGCAGCGGCGCCAATGGCGGACTCGGCCTTCCATCCATGCCGGACCTGGCCGAGATGATGCGCATCGCGAATAGCGGCGTGCTGCTGGCCAAGGCAACGCAGGCCAACGGCACGGGCGCGGGCGCGGGAGATACCGGCTCCGGCTCCGGCTCCGGCGGTTCCGGCGGCAGCGCCGGGACGCCGCCGGCATCGACCCCGGCGCCGGGCGACGGCACGGGCAGCTCGTCCGGCGGCACGGGCGATCCGGGGAATAGCAACAGCGGCGGCAGCGACGGCGGCGGCAATACGGGCGGCGGCAGCGGCGGTACCGGCGGTGGCAATACTGGAGGAAGCCCAGGTGGCAATACCGGCGGCGCGCCGTCCACCGACCCCGTGATCCCCGTGCCGCAGACGCCCCCCGAAAAGCCGGACGGCGGCCTGCCCGAAGTGCTGCAGCCGACCCAGCCGGTACTCGTCCCGCCCAAGTCCGACGACGGCAAGGACGACGGCAACGACGTCCCGGAGCCGGGCTCGCTGTGGCTGGCCGGCGTCGGATTCGCCGGGGTGCTGCTGGCGCGCCGCAAGCGCCGCGGCTGACGCCCACGCCCCTTTCCCCACCACGATGTCCCGGCCGCAGGCTCGTCCTGCCGCCGGGACATTTGTTTGGATTCCTGCTGAGCCGTGCGTGGGTCGATCTCCTACTCGGGTAAGCTGGTTGCGAACTCGACCGTGACCGCGGTCCGCATCCATCCACCGACACAGGAGTCACACCATGGCATTTCGCGACCTGCTTCCCTCCATTCTGATTGGCGCCGTCGCCAGCGCGCGCTCGATGACGCCGATGGCCACGCTGGCGACGGCACGGCTGGCCGGCCGCGACACGACGGGCCACCTGACCCTGCTGAACCGTCCCGCCTTCAAGTACGGCGCGCTGGCGATGGGCGTCGGGGAACTGGCCGGCGACAAGATGAAGACGGCGCCCGACCGCACCGTGTTCCTGGGCCTGCTCGCGCGCGTGATGAGTGCCGGGATCGCCGGTGCGGCGCTGGCGCCGCGGGGCAGGGAGAAGGAAGGCGCCGCCGTCGCGGTGGCGACCGCCGTGCCGCTGGCCTACGCGACGCTGGCCGTGCGCAAGCAGGCCATGGCGCGCGTCGGCCAGACCCGCAGCGGCCTGGTCGAGGATGTGCTGGTCGTCGCCGCCGGCGCCGCCATCGTGGCGCTGGCCACGCAGCCGAACCGCGATTGATGCCTAACGCCTGACGCCCGTCTCGGCCACCGCGGCCAGGATGTCGGCCAGCTGGCCCGTGTTGACGGGCTTGACGAGGTAGTGGTCGAAGCCGGCGTCCATCGCCGCGTCGCGGTCTTCGCGGCGCCCGTAGCCCGTCATCGCGACGAGGGTCGCGCCGGCCGCCTGCGGCAGGCGGCGCAGGCGGCGTGCCAGTTCGTTGCCGTCGAAGTCGGGCAGGCCGATGTCGAGCAGGCACACGTCGGGCACGAGCACCTTGGCCAGTTCGAGCGCGTCGGCGGCGCAGTAGGCGACGTCGACCTCGTGTCCGGCCGAGCGTAGGAACAGCTGCAGCGTGTGCACGGCGTCGACATTGTCGTCCACCAGCAGCAGGCGCAATGGCGCCACGCCGACGGCCGGCAGCGCGGCCCGTTCGACGGGGGCCACGGGGACCACCTGCTGCACGAAGCGGGGCAGGCGTACGGTGAAGGTCGAGCCTTTGCCCAAGCCGCTGCTCGCCGCCTGCACGGTGCCGCCGTGCAGTTCCACGAGGCTCTTGACGAGGGCCAGGCCCAGGCCCAGGCCGCCCTGCGAGCGGTCTGGCGTGCGCTCGGCCTGGGTGAACAGCTCGAACACGCGTCCCACCAGTTCCGGCTCCATGCCGATGCCGTCGTCCGCCACGCTCAGCACCCAGTCGTCGCCGTCCGGTGCGAGACGCAGCCGGATCGTGCCGCCTTCCGGCGTGTACTTGGTGGCATTGTTCAGCAGGTTGGCGCAGACCTGCACGAGGCGCTTGTGGTCGCCCTTGGCGTGCGCAGGCTCCGGCGGCAGGTCGATTGCGATCCGGTGGCGGCGCGCCGCGATCAGGGGACGGATCTGCTCGACGGCGTCGTCGATCACGCGCTTGATGTCCAGCACCTGGGTCGACAGCGACACCAGGCCGCGCGTGACGCGCGAGACATCGAGCAAGTCGTCGACGAGGCTCGTCATGTGGTCGACTTGGCGCACGATGATCGAGCAGGTCTGGGTGATCTGCGCATTCTCGGAATGCAGCAGCTTGAGCAGGTGGGCGCCGGTGCTGATCGGCGCCAGCGGATTGCGCAGCTCGTGCGCCAGCATGGCCAGGAATTCGTCCTTGCGCTGGTCGGCCGCGCGCAGTTCGCGCTCGGCCAGCGTGCGCGCCGTCTCCTTGCGCTGCAGCGCCGCCGCCATGCGGTCCAGCGCCTGCGCCAGGTTGCCGATTTCCTCGCTGCCGTAGCCGATGCCGGAACGCGCCTCCAGGTCACCCGCCGCGATGCGCTCGGCGGTGCCCATCAGCTTGCGCACGCGCTGCACGATCAGCACGTCGCCTACCAGCCAGGCCGCGAGCAGCGCGAGCATGGTGGTCACGCCAAGGCCGAGCAGCGACATCATCTGGTCGCGGCGCGCGGCCGACAGGATCGTTTCGGTCGGGATGCCGATCGTGACCGTGTAGTCGGACAGCGTCGGCGCACCCACGCGCGCGAAGGTGTGCAGGCGCTCGACGCCGTCCTCGCCGCGGATGGTGACGGCGCGCTGGCCGGCCGTGGCCATCGCTTCCAGCGTGGCAGGCGCCAGGCGTGTGCCGAAGTGGCGTTCCGGATCGGGGCGGCGCGAGATGATGGTGCCGCGCGCGTCCGCCGTCGCCAGCACGGAACCGGGCGGCAGGCTGATGTCGTTGATGAAGGTGTCGAGGCCTTCGAGGTCCATGGCCGCGAACACGACGGCCAGCACCTTCCCGCCGCGGTCGATGACGGGATAGGTGAGATTGATCGTGTGCTTCTTGATGACCCTTCCGAACACGTAGTCGCCGGCGATGAAGCGGCGTTCCGAGATGGCGCGGCGGAAGTGGCTGCGGTCACCCAGGTTCACGGGATGCAGCAGCGGCACGGCGCTGCAGGTGACGTCGCCGTTCAGCTGGATCAGGCCGAAGTTGACGAAGCCTTCGTTGCGGTCGAGCACATCGGACAGCAGGGAGGTGCACTTGGCGGTGTCGCCCAGCAGGTCGGGCACGCTGGCCAGGTCGACGAGGATCTGGCGCGCGCCCTCGATGGACTGGGCCTCGTTGGCCGCCGCCATGCCGGTCAGGCGGCGCAGGTTTTCTTCGGACGCCTTGATGGCGTGTTCGCGTTCGCGGATTCCGGACAGGACGGTCATGACCGCCAGCGGCGTGATGGCCAGCGCCACCAGCAGCATCAGCCGGCTCCGGAGGCTGTTCGGCCGGAACCGGCTCAACCCAACTATCATGTCTTCCTACTCATAGTCTTGCTTTCCGCCCGCCGGCCGCTGCGCGAAGGCGGCGTCGCCGAATTCGATGATCCTGCGGATGCCGTCGCGCAGGGTCGCCACGTCGTCCGCGATATAGCCCAGCCGGATGAAACCCGGCACACCGAGCGCGTCGCCCGGCATGGCGGCCACGCGCTGTTCTTCCAATAACGCCTCGCACAGCGCGACGCTATCCTGCGTCAGCGCACGCACGTCGCCCCACAGGTAGGGACCGGACGCAGGCGCATGCATCCTGATCCAGGGCAGTCCGGCGAACTCGCGCACCGCCAGGTCGCGCCGCGCGCGGTAGTCCGCCATCATCGCGAGCGGGGCGCCGGTGCCGAAGGCCGCCGCCGCGGCGACCTGAGACAGGTGCGGCGCGGCCGCCGTGATCGGTCCCTGCAGCGTCTGCATCGCATCGACGACGGCCCCGGGTGCCAGCGCGAAGCCGACGCGCCAGCCCATCATGGCATAGCTCTGCGACGCCGAGAAAATCGTCACCACGCCGATGGCGCGCCAGTCGCACAAGGCGGCCAGGCTGACATGTTCGCCCTCGAACACCAGGTGTTCGTAGCTTTCGTCGACGATCACCCTGGCGCCGATGCGCTCCACCCAGTCGCGTACGTATTCCAGCTCCCGGCGAGTGTACACCTTGCCGGTCGGGTTGTGCGGGTTATTGATGATCACGATGCGGGGCATGCCCAGGCTGTCCAGCAGCGCCGGCGTGATGGCGTCCGGCAGCTCGGCGAGCACGGGGCGCAGCCCGAGCAGCTCGCAAGTGGCAACGTAGGCGGGCCAGTGCGGCTTGAACACGAGCACCGTGTCGCCCGGATCGCTCATCACATAGAGCGCCTCGTACAGCGCCTGCTTGGCGCCGTTGGTGACGATGATCTCGCCGGTGTCCGCCGCGATGCCGTTTTCCTGGCGCAGCTTGGCGGCCAGGCGTTCGCGCACGCCGAGCCCGCCGACCACGCTCGTATAGGGCATGGTGCGCTCGCGCAGGGTGGCATCGGCCACCGCGTCCAGCACCGCCTGCGGCGCCGGGAAGTGCGAGATGGCGATGGAAAAATCGATGACGTCCTGGCCTTGGCTGCGCAGCGTTTCGACGCGGCCGTGCATGGCGGTGGTGGCAAGGGGACGGGAGGCTGCGATACGGGCCGAGATGTGCATGGTAGTGGGCGCGCAATGAAAGGTGGCAAGGAGGGTGGCGAAATTGTACTAAAGCAAAAGCTTTGTGCCGCACGTTACGTGTGTTTGTCACAAAGGCAGTGTTAGTTTTCGTATATGCGATCCGGAGTGCAACCGGGAGCACGGCGGGCGCCATGCCCGATGCATTTCTGGTACGGTGGGCTCCAGTGCATTCATGCAGGAGCCATCATGCAAAACCCGATCGTTCGTACCTTCATGCACGTGACCGCCGCCGAGCAGGCACGTGCCGAACTGCTGGAAGCCGGCATTGCCGCCGATGACGTCGCCATCGACGTGCGCATCGACGAAACCGGCCCCGTGCAGGGCAACTTCGTCACCGGCGACGACCCCGACGTCACCGGCAAGACGGCCTACAGCCACACGTACAAGCCGGTCGCCCAGGATGCCGTGCGCGACTGCCAGGTCACCGTCCATGCCGCCGACGCGGCCCAGGCCGAGCGTGCGGCCGCCATTCTGGACCGGCTCGGGGCGCTGGACCCGGATCCGGCGGCGCGCGCGGCGACACGCCACTGAGTGTGGACGAGCGCCACTGAAACCGCCGCTCCCGGCAAGGCGCGGCGGTTTGCGCGACAATGGCGCATCTGCGGCGCCGTGCCGTGTCTATAGGAGACAAGAATGAGTGCGATCCACCTCGACAAGGACGATGCCTTGCTCGTGATCGACATGCAGGTCGATTTCCTGCCGGGCGGGGCGCTCGGCGTGGCCGCGGGCCATGAAGTCATCGCCCCGATCAACCACCTGATCGAGCTGTATCGCGAACAAGGCTTGCCGGTCTTCGCCTCGCGCGACTGGCACCCCGACAACCACTGTTCGTTCGCCGACCAGGGTGGCCCGTGGCCGCCGCACTGCGTCGCCAATACGCCGGGCGCGGAATTCTCGGCCGAACTGGCGCTGCCGGACGACGCCGTGATCATCTCGAAAGCGGATACGGCCGGCGTCGACGCCTATTCCGCCTTCAACGGCACGACGCTGGCGGCGCGCCTGCGCGCGCGCGGCGTGAACCGCGTGACGGTGTGCGGCCTGGCCACCGACTACTGCGTCCTGAACACGGTCACCGACGCGCTCGAGGAAGGTTTTACCACGATCATCGTGCCGGAAGCGATGCGCGCCGTGGACGTCCAGCAGGGCGACGGCCGCCGCGCGCTCGACCGCATGGTGGCGCGCGGCGCCGTGCCCGTGCGGCTCGGCGAAGTCGGCATGACGGCGCTGTCGGTGGCGTGACGATAAGGTGGGCATGTGATGCCCACCCTACGAAGTTCGGCAACCGTAGGGTGGGCACCACGTGCTCACCATGCCTGCACGGTCACCGGGCCAGCAGTACCAGCCACCCCTGCACATCTTCCCCGTGCTCGCGCCTGAGCACCGCCCGCTCCGCCTCGACCACCGCGAACCCCGCCTGCGCCGCACACCGTCCCACGTAATCCAGCGTATGCGCGAACCGGTTCGACGCCTGGATCGCATACCCATCCTCCGCAGTTTCCCCGGCCAGCGCCTCGCACGAAAACGCGAACCGTCCACCCGGGCGCAGCGCCGCATGCGCACGCGCGAACAGGTGCTCCAGCGCGCCGATGTAGACGAGCACGTCGGCCGCTACCAGCAGGTCGCAACGGTCGGCCTGTCCGGCGAGCCAGTCGCCGATCTCGGCGCAGGCCAGCGCATCGTAGGACTGCAGGCGCGCGGCCCGGTCCAGCATCTTCCGCGACAGGTCGACGCCCGTCAGGCGCGCAGCCCGCGGCCGCAGGAACGGCGCGCACAAGCCCGTGCCGCAGCCCAGGTCGGCCACGTGCCATTCGTCGCCCGGCGCGGGCGCCACGCCGTGCCGGGCCAGCAGTTCCTCGAGCAGGGCAGGGGTGCGGTAGCCGAGCACGTCGACCAGGTGATGGTCGAACCGGCCGGCGTAGCCGTCGAACAGCTCCCTGACGTAATCCTGCGGCGCCGCCACGGGACGCGCGCCTTCGCCCAGCGCGGCCAGCGCGAACCGGATCTCGTTGGCGTCCGCGCCCAGCGCCAGCGCCTGGCGGTAGGCGGCCTTCGCCTCGTCGTGGCGGCCGAGGGCGCGCAGCGCGTTGGCGCGATAGTGGGCGGCCAGCGCGTAATCGGGACGCACGGCGAGCGCCCGGTTGTAGCTGTCCAGTGCCGCTGCCAGCGCGCCGGACTTCTTGAGCGCGGCGCCGCGCGCGCACCAGGCCTCGGCCTGGCCCGGCGCGGCCGCGACGGCATCGTCGTAGGCGGCGATGGATTCGGCCAGCAGGTCCATGCCCTGCAGCGCATTGCCGAGGGCGAGCAGGGCGTCGGCATAGCCGCGCCGTATCGACAGGGCCCGCTCGGCGCTGGCCGCCGCCTCCGCGTGAAGGCCCATATCGTTCTGCAGCATGGCGCGCTGGCACCATGCTTCCGGATAGTCGGCCTTGATGCCGAGCGCGCGCTCGTAGCTGTCGAGCGCCTCGCCGGCGCGGCCCAGGCGGCGCAGGGCGTTGCCGCGGTTGTTCCAGGCAAGCGCATAGCGCGGGTCCAGGCGCAGCGCCGCGTCGTAGCTGGCCAGCGCCTCGGCGGGGCGGTCCACGTCCTGCAGCGCCGCCCCCAGGTTGCAGTGGGCCCGGGCCTGGCGCGGATCGACCTGCAGCGCCGCGCCGATCAGCTCCGCGGCGCGCGCCGGGTTGCCGCGCTGGCGCTCGATCACGCCCAGCAGGTGCAGGGCGTCGAACTGGCGCGGCGCCGCCTCCAGCACGCGCCGGTAGAGCGCGGCCGCCGCGTCCAGGCGGCCCTGCTGGTGCAGCTGCACGGCCTGGTGCAGCAGGGCGCCCGGATGGTCCACGTCAGCTCCAGCTCAGGTCCGCCTTCGACAGCGGGAGCTCGCGCACGCGTTTCCCCGTGGCCGCGAAGATCGCGTTGCAGACGGCCGGGGCCAGCGGCGGGAAAGCCGGCTCGCCAAGCCCCGTGACCGGATAATCGGTCTTGAGGAAGTGCGACTCGATCTTCGTCGGGATGTCCGGCATGCGCATCAACTGGTAGTCGTGGAAGTTCGACTGCACGATGCGGCCCTTCTCGATGCCCAGTTCCGGCAGCATCAGCGTCGACAGGCCGTCGATCACCGAGCCCTCGATCTGGTGCTCGGCGCCGGACAGGTTGACGATCTGGGCGCCGACGTCGCTGACGACGACGACCCGGTCCACGGTCAGCTTGCCATCCTTGCTGACGGTGACTTCCGCCACCTGCGCCACGTAGCCGCGGTGGCTGAAGTGGAAGGCGACGCCGGCGCCTTGCCCGCGCGGGAAGCGGCGCCGGCCCCAGCCCGACTTGTCGGCCACGGCCTTCAGCACGCCGCGCATGCGCGCCACGTTGTAGGGCGTGCCGCGCTCGCCGGTGCCCGGCATCACGTCCTTGTCGCCCAGCAGGTCGAGGCGGAAGGCGACCGGGTCGCGTCCGGCCGCATGCGCCAGCTCGTCGATGAAGCTGTGGAACACCCAGGCGAAGACGTTGCTGCCCGGCGCGCGCCACGGTCCCATCGGGATGCGGCATTCGAGCGGCGTCTGTTCGATCAGGCAGTTCGGCACCCAGCGGCCCGGGAATTCGTCGCCGGACAGGTTGCCGCCGCTGCCTGGCTGCAGCACGCTGCCGCTGTCCTTCTCGACGCGGTTGGCGAAGGTGACGAAATGGTCGTGCCAGGCGACCACCTTGCCGTCGGCGTCGACGCCGCCGCGCAGGAAGTGGAAGCCGCCGGCGCGGAAGTGATCCTGCTGCAGGTCGTCCTCGCGGGTCCAGGTCAGCTTGACGGGGGCGTTCACCTTCTGCGCGATGGCGGCCGCCTCGACGATGAAGTCGGACGACAGCCGGCGCCCGAAGCCGCCGCCGCTACGCGTGATGTGCAGGACGATTTTTTCCTTCGGCAGATTGAAGGTGGAAGCGACGAGGGCCTGTCCCGCGCCCGGGTTCTGCGTCGGCGCCCACAGTTCCAGCACGCCGGACTCCGGCTTGAACCACGCGGTGCAGTTCTGCGGCTCCATGCTGGCGTGCGAGATGAACGGATAGCTGTAGTCGGCTTCCACCGTGCGGGCGGCGCCGGCCAGCGCCGCATCGACGTCGCCGTCGCGGCGCTGCACCGCCTTGCCCGCTTCCCCGGATGCCGCCTGCGCCTGGGCCTGGAATGCGGCCCAGCTGTGCTTGGCGCCTTCGCCTTCGTCCCAGGTCACCTCGAGCTTCTTGCGCGCCCGCAGCGCGTTCCAGGTCGAATTGGCGACGATGGCCACGCCCGGGCGCAGGCCGTTCAGGTTCTCCGTACCCTCGACGATGAACGCATCCTTGACGCCGGCCATCGCCTTGATCGCCGCCAGGTTGGCGCCGATGGGACGGCCGCCCAGCACGGGGCACTTCACGTAGGTGGCGTAGAGCATGCCGGGCAGGCGCGTATCGATGCCGAACAACGGCTTGCCCGCCACCACCAGGCCGTTGTCGACGCCGCCGATGCGGGTGCCGAGCAGGCGGTAGGTCGACGGGTCCTTCAGCGTCACGTCCTTCGCATCCGGCACCTTCAGTGCGGACGCCGTCCTGACCAGGGCGCCGTAACCCAGCTTGCGGCCGCTCGCCGCGTGCAGCACGCTGCCCTGGCTGGCGCGGCATTCGGACGCGGGCACGCCCCAGGTCTGCGCGGCCGCCTGCACCAACATGGTCCGCGCGGTGGCGCCCAGCTTGTGGAAGTTATCGTAGTTGGTCGGCGTCGACGTCGAACCGCCGGCGCCCTGCGGACCGTAGATCGGATCGAGGTCGCCCTGGATCACGCGCACGTCCTGCCAATCGACCTCGAGCTCCTCGGCCAGCACCATCGGCAGCGAGGTCTTGATGCCCTGGCCGATTTCCGGCTGCTTGGACACGAGCGTCACGCGGCCGTCCGCGCCGATGCGGATGAAGGCGTTCGGCACGAATTCGCCGGCCTGCTCCAGGTCCGCCGCGCCGGCCAGGGAGATGGCGCTGCCGTGCATGCCGAGCAGCAGGGCGCCGGCCGATTGGCGGAGGAAGCGTCGGCGCGATGGGGAAGTGGCGGCGCGCGTCATGGTTTGTTCCCCCCAGGCGCGGCGTCGGCAGCGGTGTTCGCAGCGGAAATCGCCGCGGCGCGGTGGATGCCGGCACGGATCCGGACATAGGTCGCGCAGCGGCACAGGTTGCCGGCCATGGCCTCGTCGACCTGGGCGTCCGTGGGGCGCGGATGCTGCTTGAGCAGTGCGCAGGCCGTCATGATCTGGCCGGCCTGGCAATAGCCGCACTGGGGCACGTCGAGTTCCTGCCAGGCCTGCTGCAGCGGATGGCTGGCATGCGCATCGAGGCCCTCGATCGTGGTGACCTTGCGCTTGCCGATGCCGGACACGGGCAGCTGGCAGGAGCGCGCCGGCTGGCCGTCCACGTGTACCGTGCAGGCGCCGCACACGCCCATGCCGCAGCCGTACTTGGTACCGACCAGGCCCAGGGTGTCGCGCAAGGCCCACAGCAGCGGCGTGTCCGCTTCGACGTCGACGGTCTGGGCTTTTCCGTTGACACTCAAGGTATATTTACTCATGTCCCCGTGTTGGATAATTGTTATGTCGCGAGATAAACATGCACATCGTAAACCAACACGGCGGCCGCGCATACGGTTTCAGCGCTGGCCGTACGACTGTGACATATACTGACAGGGCCGCGAAACACGCGGTGCTGCCGCGACAAGACAGATAGAGACACGAAGAGACAAGAACGCCTTGCGATCCAACTTGCCCATCACCGTGCGTTCGCGCCTGGCCGTCATGGTCGGCGCGCTGGTGCTGGGCGCCACGCTGCTGGTCGGGCCGCTCGCGCTGACGGTGGCCGAGCACGACATGCAGACGGTACTGGGCGACCAGCAGTTCGCCCTGTTGTCCAGTGCCGCCGCCTTCATCGACGACCGGCTGGACGCACGCGTACGCGAGATGGACGCGCTGGCCCGGGCGGTGCCGCCGACCGCGCTGCACGATCCGCGCCGCCTGCAGGCCTGGCTGAGCGAGCGCGAGACGGGCGCGCTGGACGATTTCGTCAACGTCGTCGCCTTCGCGGGGAACGGCGACCTGGTCGCATCCGGTTCCACGATGCCGAGCGCCCAGCCCCTTACCGGCGCGGGCCGGCAGTACTTCGACGAGACCGTGCGGCGCCGTCGCGGCCTGGTATCGGCGCCGTTCGAGAGCCGCCTGTCGGGCGCCCAGGTCGTGCTGGTGACGGCGCCGGTGTTCGATGCCGCTGGCGACCTGGCCTACGTGCTGGCCGGACGCATCGACCTGCAGCATTCGAACTTCCTGCGCCAGATCGATGCATTGCGGCCGGGCGGCAGCGGCTACCTGTTCCTGATGTCGGCCGACGGCGTCGTGATCGACCACCCGCGCCGCGAACGCCTGATGGAGCGCTTCGACGTCCGTCCCGGCGACCACCCCGGCGCGCAGCGCGCGCTGCGCGGCTTCGAGGGCTGGGTGCACGGCATCGACCGCCAGGGCGCCGCGATCTTCACCTATAAACGGCTGCGCAGCACGGGCTGGGTGCTGGGCGCGCGCTATCCGAGCGAGGAGGCGTTCGCGCCGATGGCGAGGATGCGCCACCGGGTGCTCGCCGTGGCCGGCGCGCTGGCGCTGCTGGCCGGTTGCTTCGCATGGTGGCTGGTGCGGCGCAGCCTGCGCCCGCTCGACGCGCCGCGCCGCAAGGTGGCGGCGATGCGCCGCGGCGGCGCCGGCAGCGCCGCGTTGCTGGAAGACGCGCAACTGGGCCGGCGCGACGAGATCGGCGAACTGGCGCGCGCCTTCCACGACCTGGTGCACGAGCGCGAACAGGCTTCGGGCCGGGTGCGCGCCATCGCCGACAACGTGCCGGCGGCCATCGCCTATGTCGACCGCGACGAGCGCATCACCTTCACCAATGCGGGCTTCGAGCGCATGCTCGGCCTGACGGACGGCGCCGCGCATGGCCGCACGGTGCGCGAGGCGCTGGGCGAAGCCGGCTATGCGCGCCTCGAGCCGCTGGTGCGCGCGGTGCTGCGCGGCGAATGCGGGCGCGTCGAGGACGTGCGCAGCGACGACAGCCGGCGCCACCAATTGATCGAGTACCTGCCGGACGTGGGCGAGGACGAGCACGGGAACGCGCGTGTCGCCGGCTTCTACGTGCTGGCGATGGACATCAGCGAACGCAAGGAAGCGGAGCTGGCGCAGGCCGCCAGCGAGCAGCGCCTGCGCCTGATCGCCGACAACCTGCCGGTCCTGATCTGCTACATCGACCGCAACCACCGGCTGGGCTTCGCCAACGCCACCTTCCGCGCCTGGCTCGGTCTGGGCGACGCGGGCCTGGACGGCATGCACTTGCTGGAAGCGCTGGGCAAGCCGGGCTACGACGGCGCCAGGGCGCGCCTGCAGGGCGCCTTCGACGGCAACGGCGCGCGCTTCGAGATGGCGCTGCAGGCAGCCGGGCGCCACCGCATCCTCGAATGGACCTTCGTGCCGGACCGGGGGGAGAGCGGCACCGTGGTCGGCGTGTATGCGCTCGCGCACGACATGACCCGGGTGAAGGAAGCCGAGCGCCGGCTCCTGCAGATGGCGCGGGTGGACGACCTGACCGGCATCGCGAACCGCCGCCTGTTCGGCGAGACGCTGGTGCGCGCGCTGGAACGGGCGCGCCGCATGGGCAGCGTGCTGGGCCTGGCCTACCTCGACATCGACCATTTCAAGCGCATCAACGACACCTGGGGCCATGGCGTGGGCGACGAGGTGCTGAAGGAGTTCGCACGCCGCCTGGCCGATGGCGTGCGCGCCGTCGACACGGTGGCGCGCCTGGCCGGCGACGAGTTCGTGATCGTGCTGGAAGACCTGGGCGGCGCGGAGCAGGCCGCGCGCATCGGCGCCCACGTGGTCGAGGCCATACGCGCGCCCTTCGCCACCCGGGCGGGCCCGCTGCAGGTGAGCGCCAGCGTCGGCATCACGCTGGCCGACGCGGGGGCCGGGCCGCTGCCGGACCAGGAGCAGTTGCTCGGCCAGGCCGATGCGGCGCTGTACGAAGCCAAGCGCGCGGGACGCGACCGCTGCGTGGTGCTCGGCGCCGCCGTGCCGCCGGCCGCCTACAGTCCGGAGGGATAGGTTTCCGGCGGCTCTTCCGCGTGCCAGTCGCCGCCGCGGTCGAGCGGCACCACGGCCGTGGTGCGGTCGACGTGGATGACGGCGTCGAACTGGCGCGCCATCTGGGCCGAAAAATAATGGCTCTGGCGTTCCGTGCGCGGCAGGTACAGCACGCCGATCGCCCGCTCCAGGCGGCGTTCCATCAGGATGTCGTGCGCCGGTCCCGGCTCGCGCAGCGGCAGCAGGAAGCGGGGCAGGCCGACGTTGTGCAGCAGCGCCTCGTAGCTGCCGGCCAGGCCGGGCTGCACGCGCTTGTGCTCGGCCGCGCCATCCCATTCGGACGCCGCCGTCACGTAGCCGTCGTAGGTCGAGAAGCCGATCAGGCGGGTCTGGCCGTCGTAGGCCTTGCGCGCCAGTTCGCCCACGTTCCATTCGCCCAGTTCGCCGACCTCGGTGGCACGCGCATCGCCGATGTGCGAGTTGTGTTCCCACACGACGATCTTGGCCGGCTCGCCGTCCTGCGTCAGGTATTCGGCGAGCGCGTCGAGCGTCTCGGCCATGTGGCTGTCGCGCAGGTTCCAGGACGAGATCCGGCCGCGGAACATGGTGCGGTAGTATTCCTCGGCATTCTTAACGAGGCGCGCATTCTGCTGGGCATAGAAAAAGGCATCCTCGGCGCCGTCCTTCTGCATGTAGTCCAGCGCGCGCTGCTGCATCTGCGCCAGTTGCTCGATCACGCCCTGTTCGCAGGATGCCGAGAGGTCGATATTCGCCGTGTAGCCGTAGTGCTGGCTGTCCTCGTAGTAATGGTCGAAGCAGGCGTAGCGCGCCCGCGCCTGGGCCGCGGCCTGGGGATCGACCTTGCCGAGGTAGTCCAGCACTTCGCCGATCGAGGTGAACATGCTGTACAGGTCCAGGCCGTAGAAGCCGACCTGGCGCGCGCCGCTGCCGGGCTGGTCGTGTCGGTGCCCAGGCCGTTGCCCACCCCGTTGCCCACGCTGTTGCCCATTATGCCGGCGCAGCCATTCGACGAAGCGCGCGACATCGGTGTTGCGCCACATCCAGTTCGGAAAGCGCTTGAAGCCGCCCAGCGCCCCGTTCGCGTCGGTGTCTTCGCCCTGGCCGCGCACGTAGCGGTTGACCCGGTAGGCATCCGGCCAGTCTGCCTCGACGGCCACGGCATGGAAGCCCTTTTCCTCGATCAGGCGGCGGGTGATGCGGGCGCGCTCCTCGTAGAACTCGTGGGTGCCGTGGGTGGCTTCGCCCAGCAGCACGAAGCGGGCATCGCCGACGAGGTCGAGCAGGGCATCGTAGTCGTGCTCGCCGCCCGTGAGGGGGCGGGCGGCGCGGCGCAGGAAGGAGGCGGCTTGCTGGGTAGGCATGGTGCTCTCAATGCAGGGTGCGGCTGCCGCCGTGCGGCGCGGCAGCGTGGTGGCGCGCGGCGCCGCGTTCGACGAAGGACTTCATGTGCCGCAGGTCGTCCTGCATGCGCGACTGCGGATCGGCGCCCAGCAGGGCGGCCAGGCTGCGGCCCAGTACCCCGGCCGGCGGCACGTAGGACATGCGCACCGTGACGAGGGTGCCGCCGCGCTGCGGCTCGAACTGGATCGAGCCGCTCTGCGGAATCTCGGCGCCCGGTTCGCTGCGCCAGGCCAGGCGGTGCGGGCGGGTCTGTTCGGTGACGACGGAATTCCAGGCGAACTCGGTGCCGCCCGGACCGCGGACCACCCAGTGCGAGCGGCGCCGGCCCAGGTCGCGCACCTCGACCACGTGCGACATGAAGCGCGGGAAGTTCTCGTAGTCGGTCCACAGGTCGTACACGTCTTCCGGCGGCGCGTCGATATGGATCGATTGCTCGACGTCGGCGGTCTGGTCCATCGAGAGGCGCAGGCGCTGGCCCAGCGGACCCCGCACCACGCCGCCCAGCATGCCGCTCAGGGGCTTGTTGGCGGCGCCGCGTGCGAGCAGGGCCGCGCCGGCCAGGCCCAGCACGAGGGCCAGCGGCGAACGGCGCAGCATGCCGACCGTGGCGAGCAGGGCGCCGCCCGCCACGGCGGAGTTGCGCACGGCCGGCGACCACGCGCCTTCGGGGCCGCTGTCCAGCGCGCCATGCAGCGTATCCCGTACCGCCGTGCGCATGCGGCCGCCGAGGCGGCGCGCGGTGTCGGCGCCGTGTTCCAGGCCTTGTCGCGCTTCCTCGACCAAGTGGCTGGCGGCGCCGTCCGGACGCGCGGCTTCCTGGACGTCGCTGACTCCATGGGGCAGGTCGACACTCGGGCCCCTGGTCGCTCCGGCACGCAGGCGTTGGCCGGCGGCCCCCAGCCGTTCGCCGGCGCCGTGCCAGGCCTGGCCGAGGGCCTGCGAGGTGCGCGTGCCCGCGCCGCGTACGGCCGCCGCGGATTGCGCCCGGCGCGCGCTGCCGCGCTCCGGGTCGAGCATGTACATCAGCAGCGCCCCGGCGGCCGCCCCGCCCAGCCATTTGGCAATCTCGATGTTGATGTCGGTCGTCTGTCTCATGGTCTCGGTCCTCGTTGCTTGTCCTTGCTCGGGTCAGGGGTGGTTGTTCCAGGCGGCTGTGAGCAGATCGTGCACCTGCGCGTCGCTCGTCTGGTCGAAGTATTCGTACCACTGGCCGACCGCACGGAAGCGCGGCGGCGCCAGCAGGCACACCAGCGCGTCGACGCGCGGCGCCAATACCTGCAGCGTGTCCGGCGGCGCCACCGGTATGGCCAGCACCAGCGCGCGCGGCCGCAGGCGGCGCGCCACGTCGATCGCGGCCAGCATGCTCGCGCCGGTCGCCACGCCGTCGTCGACGAGGATCGCCGTGCGTCCCGCCAGCTGCAGCGGCGCCCGGTCGCCGCGATAGGCGCGTTCGCGCCGTTCCAGCTCGGCCAGCTCGCGCGCGACGACCGTTTCCACGTCGTCCTGCGTCACACCCATCAGGCCGGGCACGCCCGGCTGCAGCACGCGCACGCCGCCGCTGCCGATCGCGCCCATCGCGCACTCCGGGTGGTGCGGCATGCCCAGCTTGCGCACGATCAGGATATCCAGCGCGATGCCGAGGCGGCGCGCGAGTGCGAAAGCGACCGGCACGCCCCCGCGCGGAAGGGCGACTGCCAGCGTATCGGGCCGCCCGGCGTGGACGGCGAGCCGTCCGGCCAGCAGTTCGCCCGCTTCCACCCTGTCCCTGAAGCCGCGGATCTCCGCCATGCTGCCTTCCTCCGGCGCCGTCCTCCAGCGCCAACCGTACCGCCGCGGCCGGCGTCTACTGGATGGTCAGCCGGCGTGCCGCGCCGCCGGCCTTCTTCGGCAGCGTCAGCATCAGCACGCCGTTCTCGAGCTTCGCCTCCGCTGCCGCGTCGTCCACTTCAGCCGGCAGCATGAAGCTGCGCTGGTACTTGCGTGTCGAACGTTCAGCGTACACCACCTGTTCGCCCTGGCGCTGTTCGTTTGCCTGCTGGCATTCCCCTTCGATGGTGACGCGCTGGCCGTCGATGGCGACCTTCACGTCTTCCTTCTTCACGCCCGGCAAGTCGGCGCGCACCTCGAACGCGCCATCGTGTTCGGTGACGTCGAGCCGCGGCATGCCCAGGCCTTCCCCGGCCCAGGCGGCGCCTTGCGCGAGCGGTGCGAAAAAGTCCTGGAACATGCTCTCGACCATGCGGCCGAACTGTTCTTCCATCGAGCCCGGACGGAACGGCGTCAGCGGGGCATTGCTCCTCCTGATCAGGTTCATGATGACCTCCTCATAAAGGGTGATGCGGCGGGATAATGTGGCTGGATGCGGCGGCGGCCGCCGGGACGGAATGCAGAACGTCGGCGCCGCCACCGAATTTATAGGACTGCGGCACGGCGAATGCAAGTGCCTGCGCGATTCGTGCGCGCCGCCGGCGGGCGATGTTTGACGCGCGCCAGCAAGCGGACGAAAGCGGGGAATCCGGCGCCGTGGCGCCGGTCTATCGCTGCGAAGGAAGGGAAGGAACGGCGTCAGCCGAGGTTGCGGCGGTGGAAGCGCAGGTGGTCTTCGACGAAGGTCGAGATGAAGTAGTAGCCGTGGTCGTAGCCGGCATGGCGGCGTAGCTCGAGAGGCTGGCCGACGGCCTGGCAGGCTTGCTCGAACGCTTCCGGATACAGCTGTTCGGCCAGGAACTTGTCTGCCAGGCCCTGGTCGATGAGGATGCCTTTGGGGAAGGGCGGCGCCACGCTGTCGGCCATCAGTTCGGTGGCGTCGTAGGCGCGCCATGCAGCCTGGTCCGCACCGAGGTAGCCGCCGAAGGCTTTCTGCCCCCAGGGGCAGCGCATCGGCGCGGCGATGGGCGCGAAGGCGGAGACGGAACGGAACAGGTCCGGGTTGCGCAGCGCCAGCATCAGGGCGCCGTGCCCGCCCATCGAGTGGCCGAAGATGCCGACGCGCGCCGGGTCGGCCGGCAGTTCGGCCAGCACCAGCTCGCGCAGTTCGAGGATGTGGCTGTACATGCGGTAGTGCGCGGACCACGGTTCCTGCACGGCGTCGACGTAGAAGCCGGCGCCGGCGCCGAAGTCCCAGGCGTCGGTCTCGCCGGGCACGCCGGCGCCGCGCGGGCTCGTATCTGGCGTCACCAGGATCAGGCCTTGCTCGGCCGCCACGCGCTGGGCGCCGGCCTTGATCATGAAGGTCTCCTCGGTGCAGGTCAGGCCGGCCAGGTAGAACAGCACGGGCAGGCGCTTGCCCTCGGCGCCGGGCGGCAGGTAGACGGAAAAGCGCATCGGCAGGCCGATGGCACTGGAATCGAATTTGTAGAAACGCTGGACGCCGCCGAAGCAGGCGTGTTCGCTGAGGAGTTCGGGCATGGTGGAATCCGCAAATGCGATGGGTTAACGAAACCGCAAGTATGCCCGTTCCACGTCAAGCCTGCCAGCGCGGCGGCCCGGGCATGCCGTCTGCATCAAGGCGCGGATGCGCATCGGGATGCGCTTGGCGATGCGGAGATCAGCCGCCGCCGATGCCCCGCATCACGCGGCCCGTGCCCTCGCACTCGGGACAGGTCTTGCCGTCGGCCAGCTTGCCGCTGCCGCCGCAGGTTTCGCACAGGTCTTCGCCCGCGCCCGGGGTGCCTGATTCGGCCTCGTCGCCCGGCTTCAGGTCGGGATTGGCGGAGTGGTTATCGTTGCTCACGGATGCCTCGCTAGGGAATGGATGACGACGTCCATTCTAGGATGGGCCGCGTGGGGGCGGCGCACGCGGGACGGTGGGCGCTAAGCGAGGCAGGAAATTTCGCCTTGACTTTCGCTCATCCTGGGAAATACTCGTTAGGCAGCAAAACCTTTATCTTCCATCAAAGTCAGGAACTGAGATGAATCAAGACATCCTCGATCAAGACAGCGACCAAGTCACTATTCCCTACCAGCGCCGCGACGCGCAACGGCGGGACATCGTCGACCTGGGCATTGCACTCCAGCAACGCAGCAATACGATGACGGCCGTCGAATACCTGCGTTCCCAGGACATCGGCAACGACGTCATCGAACGCGTACTGACGGAACCGGGGCGCCGGCGCGCCTGGTATGCCTGAGCCGGCGGGATAGTTTCGGCAAAGGTTATACACAAAAATTTCTTATCTTCATCTTGCATAATTATTTAATCCGTGCTCCGCTTGACATCGTAAACCCTTGATTTTGCGTGGCTTGCAAACTGCCCGCGCAACGGGCAACTTGTTGAAAGCCGCATCCCCGCTCGGTTTTGCGATGTCAAGAGGGTGTTTTTCCACAAGCTTATTCACAGTTTTTGTGGATATCTGGTCAATTCGTTTAAAACCATCGACTTAGCGAAAGCGGCCTCTGGCACAGCGCTCACCGCTGATGCCGTCGCGCGACACCGCGAGAATCTGGACAGACGATTGCACTTGCGCAAGCACACTGGATAAATGTACAGTTGAGCCATCTTTTCAGCTTGTCCATGTCCGCTACCGCCTTCGCCACTGCCAGTCCCTCGTCTGCTTCGTCCACGGAGCGGGACGACGATCCCTATGCGAGCCTGAACGACGCCCAGCGCGCCGCCGTCGAGCACGACATCGGCGCCGCTGCGCCGCGGCCCCTGCTGGTCGTCGCCGGCGCCGGTTCTGGCAAGACGAATACGCTGGCGCACCGGGTGGCGCGCCTGATCCAGTCGGGCGCCGATCCGCAGCGCATCCTGCTGCTGACGTTCTCGCGGCGCGCCGCGAACGAGATGGGGCAGCGCGCGGCCGGCGTGCTGCAGCGGATCTTCAAGACGTCGAGCCAGTCGTTCGCCAGCCTGCCGTGGGCAGGTACCTTCCACGGCATCGGCGCGCGCCTGCTGCGCGAGTACGCGGGCCGCATCGGCCTGGAAGCCTCGTTCACGATCCACGACCGCGCCGACTCGGAAGACATGATGGGCCTGGTGCGCCAGGAAATCGGCCTGGGCGCCGCGGCCGGCCAGAAGCGTTTTCCCTTGAAGGGGACGTGCCTGGCGATCTATTCGCGCGTGGTGAACAGCCGCGAGCCGCTGGACGCCGTGCTGCAATCGACCTTCCCGTGGTGCAGCGAGTGGGAGGAGCAGTTGAAGCGCCTGTTCGGCGCCTACGTCGACGCCAAGCAGGAGCAGAACGTGCTCGACTACGACGACCTGTTGCTGTTCTGGGCCGAGATGGCGTCCGACCCCGAGCTGGGACCGGAACTGGGGGCGCTGTTCGACCACGTGCTGGTCGACGAATACCAGGACACCAACCGCCTGCAGTCGGCCATCATCCGCGGCATGAAGCCGGACGGAAGCGGCGTGGTCGTCGTCGGCGACGACGCCCAGGCCATCTATTCCTTCCGCGGCGCCACGGTGCGCAACATCCTCGATTTTCCGACGCAGTTCAGCCAGCCCGCGCACACGGTCACGCTGGATCGCAACTACCGTTCCACACAGCCGATCCTGGATGCGTCCAATGCCGTGATCGCGGCGGCGCTGGAACGCCATGCAAAGACGCTGTGGACGGATAAAGTGGCGAGCGGCAAACCGCAACTGGTGCTGATCCCGGACGAGGCCGAACAGGCGCGCTGGGTCTGCAACCGCGTGCTGGAACAGCGCGAGCAGGGCACCAGGCTGACCCAGCAGGCCGTGCTGTTCCGCGCCGCGAGCCATAGCGCGGCGCTGGAGCTGGAACTGGTCCGGCGCAACGTGCCGTTCGTGAAGTTCGGCGGCCTCAAGTTCCTGGAGGCCGCGCACATCAAGGACATGCTGGCGATGCTGCGCTTCGTCCAGAACCCGAGCGGCCGCCTGGCCGGTTTCCGCGTCGTCCAGCTGATCCCGGGCATCGGCCCGGCGACGGCGGCGCGGCTGCTCGATGCGGTCGCGGAGGCGCCCGAGCCCGCCGACGCCGTGGCCGCCTTCGCCGCGCCCGCCAGGGCCCAGGCAGAGTGGGACCAGTTCGCCGCGCTGTTCCGCACCTTGCGCACGTCCGGCCTGCGCTGGCCGCTGGACGCCGAACTGGTCAAGGACTGGTACCTGCCGCACCTGGAGCGCCTGTACGACGACGCTCCGGTGCGCGCCGCCGACCTCGAGCAACTGGTGGCGCTGGCCGGCGGCTACGGCTCGCGCGAAACGTTCCTGACCGAACTGACGCTCGATCCACCCGACGCCACCAGCGACCGCGCCGGCCCGCCGCTGCTGGACGACGACTACCTGATCCTGTCGACGATCCATTCGGCCAAGGGCCAAGAGTGGAAGGCCGTGCACGTGCTGAACGTGGTCGATGGCTGCATCCCGTCCGACATGGCGACCGGCAGTGCCGAAGACATCGAGGAAGAGCGGCGCCTGCTGTACGTTGCCATGACGCGCGCCAAGGAACACCTGCACCTGGTGGTGCCGAACCGTTTCTTCATCAAGCAGCAGGCGCAGATGGGCGATCGCCATGTGTACGCCCAGCGCACCCGCTTCGTCGCGCCGGCCATGCTGAAGCATTTCGAGGAGTGCGTCTGGATGAATGCCGAGACGCCGCAAAGCCGCAAGCCGATGCCTGACAGCATCAGGATGATGGTGCGCGAGCGGGCGCGCAATGCATGGAAATAGTCACAAGAAGACAGCGGGATCCCGGGAATTCCTGCCACGTTCGCCGAGTTATCCCCGTAGCGTCGTTTTTGTAGGAATTTGCCCCATAGTCACGCACTGTTCAAAAGCAGTGCATGTGCAAGTCATTGATTCCTAACGGCTTAATTTTTGCCTGTTCCTTGGGCATTTTGTTGAAACCCGCATCGTTACTGCCCTCCACGTTTGTCAAGAGGCGCTTGTCCACACAGTTATCCACATTTCTTGTGGATATTGGAATAAATCGAATCAAATCAATGCTTTAGCGCATTTTTATGATGATTGATCGAGTATTTCCTTACAGGCAACAACCACGATGACCGACAGCTGTTTCCTGACAGTTCGTCGCTTCGCAACCTACGGAAGGGCGTCGCGCAGCCGCCGCAATGCGTCCAGCGCCCCGGCCTGGATGCCGACGCCGTGCACCGGCGCCACGTCCGGCTCGCGCGGATTGATGCGGACGAGCGGCGCTCCTTGGGATTCGCACAGGCGCCGCACCGACGGGATGTCGCTGCCCGCGCCCAGTTCCATGACCACCAGCCGGCGCACTTCGCCGCCCAGCGTTCCAGGCGCGCGTACTGGGCTTCGCTGCGTGTATCGATCCAGGCGCCGTCGCCGAACATCAGGATGTTGGGGCGCGCCAGCGCGCCGCAGTGCGGACAGGTCGGCAGGGGCGGCGCCATCCGGCAAGTGGCCGGGTCGATAACGGGCCGTACCGTGTCCGCCGGCCAGATCGCATCGCTGCACGGGCGCGTGCACTGCAGGTGGTGGATGGAACCGTGGCATTCGACCAGCCGCGCCGGGTCGAAGCCGGCACGCTGGAACTGGCCGTCGACGTTGCTCGTGAAGACGAAGGCGCCATGGCGCAGGCGCGCGCCCAGTTCGCGCAGGATCGCGAACCCTTCGTGGGGGACGGTGTTGCGGTACAGGGCCAGGCGATGGCCGTAGAAACCCCAGGCCAGTTCCGGGTTCGCCGCGAAATGGCGCGGGTTGGCCATCTCGACGAAGCGGATGCCGAGCTTCGCCAGAGGCGGATACGCGCGCCAGAATCCGTGGTCGCCGCGGAAGTCGGGCAGGCCGGCATCGACGCCGATGCCGGCGCCGGCGCCGATCAGGAGCGCGTCGGCGTCGCGCAGCAGCGCGGCGGCCCGGGCGATCGCGGCGTCCAGGCTCACGGGGCTTCTTCCGCGTCGCTCCTGCGCTGCAGGCGTTCCAGCTCGGCCAGGAAGCGTTCGGCAGCGAGCAGCGGCGGCCATGGCTCCCACGGCCGGCAATCGTAGGCCTCGGCCAGTGGGTCGCGCTCCAGCACTTCGGAGCGGATCTTCAGCGTGGAGCGCACTTCCTGCACCGACCAGCCGGCGATGTGCACGGCTTCGCTGGCGGCGGCCAGGCGGTCGGCGCGCTTGTGCTGCGCGTGTTCCTGTGCGGTCCATGCGGGCAGGCGGTAGCGCAGGAACACGGCCTGCTCCAGGCGCCGCGTGAGCGCGCGGAACCCGTCGCCGAGGAAGGGCTTGATGGGCGAGACGGCATCGAAGCCGAGCAGGCCTTCCTCGGCATCGTGCAGCAGTTCGCGCAGTTCGCACACGGCCGGCAGCGGCGCCGGACTGGCGGCGCGGCGCAGCAGCATCACGGCAATCGAATGCTGGGCGACCGACAGCGGCAGCGGCCACGCGGAGTGGCCGCCCCAGCGGTAGGTACGGGCCAGGCCGAGCGCCAGGTCGGCATCGTCCCAGTCGAAGGGCGTGGGGTTCAGCAGGTCGAGCCGCTTGCCGGAAGGCATGCGAACCCAGGCGCGCATATCGGGCGCCATGCTAGCGAAGGCAGCGAACGGTCGTCATGCCGGAATTCTACACTGGGCCGCCATACGCGCCCGTCCGCGTTCACGATTGACGCGGACGAACATCGCGTGCGGTTCGGGCATTATAGTGAGCTGAAATTCGTGAGCCGGAAATCGTGAGCCGTGAATCGTGAGCGAGGAATGAAGCGGGGACAGGACATGGGCGAACTTCCGAAACGCATCGATTGCGACGTACTGGTAGTGGGCGGCGGCATCAACGGCGCCGGCATCGCGCGCGACGCCGCTGGACGCGGCTTGCGCGTCGTGCTGTGCGAAAAGGACGACCTGGGGCAGCACACGTCGTCCGCATCCAGCAAGCTGATCCACGGCGGCCTGCGCTACCTGGAGCAGTTCCACTTCGGCCTCGTGCGCAAGGCGCTGCGCGAGCGCGAGATCCTGCTCAAGGGAGCGCCGCACATCATGCGGCCGCTGCGTTTCGTGATGCCCCATGCGCCGGGACAGCGACCGGCATGGATGGTGCGCGCCGGGCTGTTCCTGTACGACCACCTGGCGCCACGCGACTTCCTGCCCGCCTCGCGCGCCGTTCGGCTGCGCCTCGACCCGGCCGGGGCGGCGCTGCAGCGCCATTTCGTGCGCGCGTTTTCCTACTACGATGCCTGGGTCGACGATGCGCGCCTCGTGGTGCTGGCGGCGCTCGATGCGCGCGAGCGCGGCGCCGCCATCCACACGCGCACGCGCTGCCTGGGCGTTCGGCGCGAGGGCGGGCGCTGGGATGCGCTGCTGGAAGGCGAGGGCGGCGTGCGCCACGTGCACGCCCGCTGCCTCGTGAATGCGGCGGGACCCTGGGCATCGAGCTTCCTGCGCGGCGTCGACGGCGCGCCGCAGCAGCCGCTGCGTCTCGTCAAGGGCAGCCATATCGTCGTACCGCGCCTGTTCGAGCACCGCGACGCCTACCTGCTGCAGCAGCCGGACGGCCGCATCGTGTTCGCGCTGCCCTACGAAGAGGCGTTCACGCTGGTGGGCACCACGGACGTCGAGTTCGCGGGCGACGCGGACGGCGCCGCGCTCGACCGGGTCGCGATCAGCGCGCCCGAGACCGCCTACCTGTGCGAGGCCGTCAACCGCTGCTTCGAACGCCGCATCGGCCAGCACGACGTGGTGTGGAGCTATGCCGGTGTGCGTCCGCTGATCGGCGAGGTCGGGCCGGGCGCCGCGCGCGCGTCAAGCGCGAGCCGCGACTACCGGCTGGCGTTCGACGACACGGGCGCGCCATTGCTGTCCGTGTTCGGCGGCAAGGTGACGACGTTCCGCAGGCTGGCCGAACAGGCGGTCGACCTCATCGGCCCCGCGCTCGGACGCCAGGTACGCGGCTGGACGGAGCACGCCTGCCTGCCCGGCGGCGACCTGTACGGACGGCTGCCGATCGCGCGCGGCGTGCTGGAATTCGACGGCTGGCTGCGCACGCGCCGCCAGCAGTACGCGTGGCTGCCCCAGCCACTGCTGCAGCGCTGGGCGCGCGCCTACGGCACCCGCCTGGGCGCCATGCTCGCGCATTGCCGCACGCTCGCGGACCTGGGCGAGGAAATCGTGCCGGGATTGTTCGAGGTGGAGGCGGATTACCTGGTGCGCCAGGAGTGGGCGCGCAGTGCGGAGGACATTCTGTGGCGCAGGACCAAGTTGGGACTGCACGTGCCGGCGGGAGCGGCGGCGAAGCTGGATGAATGGCTGGAAGTACGGCGACAGAAAACGGTGCCGTTGTCATGAGCACGTCACCCCTGCGCAGGCAGGGGCCCAATTTCGTACGATTGCATGCAAAATTGGACCCCTGCCTGCGCAGGGGCGACGGTGTGGTGGCTCAGCGTCGACTTACTTGGCGTTCTTCGCCAGCCACGCATCGATCTCCGGCAGGCGCTGCTCCCTGACCTTGATGCGGTCCTGGATGGCCGCGATGGCCGCTTCGACGTCGCCGCGGGCGCTGGCGGCCAGGTTCGCGTCGGCGTAGGTCTTCAGCTTGCCGACCATCGCCGGGTCGGACGAGCCGTAGGCCAGGCGCGCGAAGTAGCGGCTGCGCGAGGTGGCGTCGATGCGCTCGTTGATCTTCTCGCGGTTGGCCAGCGCGAAGTCGAATGCCAGGTCCGGATAGCGGCCGGCCACGGCCGAGATCATCGTCGCGCTCGTGGTCGCACCCGGTTCGTCGGTCAGCGCCAGGTCCAGCGCACGCTGGGCCAGGGCCTTGTCCTTGGCAATGGCGAGCAGCATGTACAGGTTGGACTTGAGCAGCGGCGTCTTTTCGGCCTGGGCGCGGGCACGCAGGCCGTCCCAGGTGGCGGCATCGGCATTCTGGGCGACGGCGGCGAGGACGGTCTTGCGCAGCGGACCCGGGACGGCGGACGGATCCTTGTCCATGGCAGCGTAGCGGCGGCGCGCCTCGGCGATGGTGGCGGCGTCGCCCAGGTCGCTCAGCGCGCCGATCAGCTGGTTGCGCAGATTGGCCACCGTGGCGGCTTCGCCGTCGCGGGCGGTCCAGCCGATCTGCGCCATCACCGGCGCCAGGCGGGCCAGGGCGAAGGCGTCGAACGCGCGCTGGCGCGCTGCGTCCCCGGCATAGCGGCTGTGGAAGCCCGACAGGACGCCGGCGATGCGCTGCCAGACGAGCGGGTCGGCGCCCAGCGGCGCACCCTTGGCCAGCGCCAGCACGTCGGAGGCTGGCTGCAGGCCGGCCATGCCCAGCGACGAGCTGTCCGACAGCAGGCCGATCTGGTCG
The DNA here is from genome assembly GCA_963529995.1 of uncultured Massilia sp. Taxonomy (GTDB): domain Bacteria; phylum Pseudomonadota; class Gammaproteobacteria; order Burkholderiales; family Burkholderiaceae_D; genus Telluria. The sequence goes on from CAUSCY010000013.1 coordinate 69,086, forward strand.
ATCGGCGCCAGCTGCGCGAACTGGCCGGCCAGTGCGGCGAATTCCTTCGGCGCATACAGCGTGCGGTAGTAGCCGCTCTGGCCGGCATTGACGATCACGGCGCCGCAACCCGGCACGGTGATGGTGCCCTTGCCGCCGGAGACCAGCGTATTCGCGGTCTTTCCGCTACCGCCGCCGTTGCCCGCTATCTGCGCGATCACGGGCACGCGCCACGCCAGCGGCTTCTTGTTCGGCTGGTCGCGCGAGAACTCGGCCTGGGTCAGCGGCACGACGGTCGCGCCGTTCTTGCACACGGGCTCACCGACGCGGATCAGCGGCACGCCCGGCTGCAGCGTGAAGTCGTGGGCGATCGCCGTGACGGGTTTCTTCGCCGCCTTCTCGATCTGCTTCCACAGGTCGTCCGACACCGTGTTGCCGTAGGCGTGGGCCTTCATGTAGGCACGCACGCCTTCGCGCCAGGGGTTCTCGCCGACGTAGGCTTCCAGCATGCGGATGACGGCCTCGCCCTTCTGGTAGGTGATCTCGTCGAAGGCCTGGCTGGCCTGTTCGACGGTCTCGATGTGCTGCACGACGGGGTGGGTGGCGGCCGTGGAGTCGCGCTGCATGGCGCCGTCGCGGCTGCCGACGGCCGACAGCTTGCTGTTCCACTCCGGATGCAGGCGCTCCGTCATGCGGCTTTCCATCCACGAGGCGAAGCCTTCGTTGAGCCACAGGTCGTCCCACCAGCGCATGGTGACGAGGTCGCCGAACCACTGATGCGCCATCTCGTGCGCGGCGGTCGAGAAGATGTTCTGGCGGTCGCGCTGGGTGGCGATGGCCGGGTCGAGCAGCAGCGCGTATTCGAAGGTGAAGATCGCGCCCCAGTTTTCCATCGCGCCGAAGAACTGGCTCTGGCCCGGGCCCGCGATGTTGTCCAGCTTGGGCAGCGGGTAGCGCACGCCGAAGTATTCGTTGTACTCCTTCAGGATGTCCTTCGACGAATCGAGGGCGAACTGGGCCTGCTTGACGGCGCCGCGGCGCGTGATGACGCCCAGCTCCGTGCCTTCCACGCTGGTGGTGGCGCGTTCGAAATCGCCCAGCGCGAAGAACAGCAGGTAGGTGGACATCTTCGGCGTGCGCGCGAAGCGCACCTGCTGGCGGCCGTCCGGCAGCGTCTTGACCTCGCCCGGCATATTGCTGACGGCCATCTGGCCCGTCGGCACCGTCACGTCGAGGGAGAACGTGGCCTTGTAGGCCGGCTCGTCCCAGGACGGGATCATGCGGCGCGCGTCCGAGTTCTCGAACTGCGTGAACAGCGCGCGTTGCTGCTTGCCGTCGGCGCCCGCGTAGTCGAGGCCGAACAGGCCGACGGCCTGGGTGCCGATCTTGCCCTTGTAGTCGAGGGCCAGACGGTAGCTGCCCGGGGCCAGCGGCCGGTCGAACTTGAAGGTCGCCGTCTGCGCCTCGGCGTTCACGCTGGCGCTGGCCGTCGTGGCTGCGCCGCCCGCGGCCGGCGCGATGCTGGCGCTCGAGAACGCGAGGTCGGCGGCGTTGAGCACGATGCTGTCCGTGGCCTTGGCGATGTCGAGCGTGATGACGGCCTTGCCGGTAAAGGTCGCGGCGGCGGCGTCGGGCGTCAGCGAGATGTCGTAGTGCGTCGGCGCGACGCCGCGCGGCAACTGGGTGGTTGCCTGTGCGGTGGCGGCGGCCTTGCCCGGTGCGGCCTGGACAGGGAGGGCGGGCATGCCGGCGAAAGCCAGGGCAATGGCGGCGGAAAGCAGGCTGCGGTGCATGGGGGTCCTATTTGTATGTATGTCGAACTTGCGCGCGGGAGTCGCTTGGACGCGCAAGGCCAAGCGGCAAATCTACGGGCAAACCATGTGGAATGTCAACGCGGCAATTTGTCCAGTCGATGCCATCGCTCGGTTATCATCGTCGGCACAACAAGCACAGGAGACAGCATGAAACTGTACAGCGCCACGCGCGCGCCCAATCCGCGCCGCGTATTGATGTTCATGGCCGAGAAGGGCATCCGCGACATCGAGGTCGTGCCGATCGACCTCGCCGCCGGCGAGCACCGCGGGGCCGCGTTCATGGCGAAGAATCCGCTGGCCCAGGTGCCGGTCCTGGAACTCGACGACGGCCGCGTGCTGGCCGAGACGCGCGCGATCTGCACCTACCTGGAAGGCCTGCATCCCGCGACCAACCTGATGGGGGAGGGGTTCGAGGAGCGCGCCTTCGTCGAGATGATGGACCGGCGCTGCGAGCTGCAGCTGTTCCTGCGCATCGCCAACTGCATCCGCCATACCCACCCGGGGCTGGCGGCGCTGGAGCAGCCGCAGTTCGGCGAGTTCGGCGCATCGCAGGGCGACAAGGTGCGCACGACGGCGCGCTGGCTGGATGGCGTGCTGGCGCGGCAGCCTTACGTGGCGGGGGAACGGTTCACGATCTCCGACATCACGGCGTTCTGCGCGCTGGAATTCGCGCGTGGGCTGATGCGGTTCCGGCCGGGGCAGGAGGGGATGGACAATCTGCAGGCGTGGCGGGACCGGGTGGCGGAGAGGCCGAGTGCGGCGGTGATGTAGAAAACCCGTCGCCCCTGCGAAGGCAGGGGCCCAATATTGCATGCGTACCGATAGCGCGTGCAAATTGGGTCCCTGCCTTCGCAGGGACGACGTTTTTATGGGGCGCGTCTTAACCTACCCGCTTGTACCACGGCCGCTCGCCCGCCACCGCCTGGTACGACCCCGCATGCGCATCCGTCACGGCCAGCGGCCGGTCCAGGCACAGCACGCCGAAGCGCGCCAGGCTGTCGTGGAACAGGCGCAGCACGCGCTGGCGCAGCACCGGGCCGAAATCGGACAGCGCGTGGCAGCTGACGATGGCCTGGAACTCGTTGGACGAGGCATCCGTCACCAGGCTGTATTGCGACCAGGTGATGCGGCGGCGCAGCTGCGGCTGCAGGCGCGCCATGCCGCCCTTGATCTCGAAGTAGGCGGCCAGGTTGCCGGTACCGCCGCTCTCGGCGTAGCGCTGCTGGGCCGCCTCCACGTCGGCCAGCGACAGCCAAGCATCCTGCTGTTCCGCCACCAGTTCCTCGTTGGCCAGCGTGGCGTGGATGTCGAGCCGTCCCAGCACGCCTTCCTCGGCCAGCACGATGGCCAGCGTCCAGGCTTCCCCGATCCCCGCGCATTCGGCGATCCACACGCGCGGCAGCGGCCAGCCGCGCAGCGACGGCGCCAGCACGGTGCGCAGCCGCGACGCGTGGCCGGGATTGTCGAACACGCCGGCGGGCGCCGGCGCAAACGCGCGCAACAGGCGCGACGCTTCCGCGCCGTCGTGCAGCACCCGCTCCTGCAGTCCGGACAGCGTGCGCGCGCCCAGCGTCTGCAGCAAGCGCGCCAGGCGTTCGCGCAGCGCCTGGCGGTCATAGGCGCGGAAGTCGTGGCCGAAGCGCTGGAACACGGCTTCCAGCAGCAGCTCCGTTTCCAGCTCCTCGACCGCGAGACCGGCGGCCATGCCGGTCCATGTGTTGGCGGGCACCATGGGTGCGGCCATCAGTGCAGCCAAACCCGCATCATCGACAGCAGCTGGGCCACGTCGACGGGCTTGGTGATGTAGTCGGACGCGCCGGCCGCGATGCATTTATCGCGGTCGCCCTTCATCGCCTTCGCCGTCAGCGTGATGATGGGCAGCGACTTGAACTTCGGGATGCGGCGGATCGCCCGCATCGTGTCGTAGCCGTCCATCTCCGGCATCATGATGTCCATCAGGACGATCTCGATGGTCGGATCCTTTTCCAGCACCTCGATGCCGTCGCGGCCGTTCTCGGCGAACAGCACCTGCATCTGCTGGCGCTCCAGCAGCGAGGACAGCGCGAAGATGTTGCGCAGGTCGTCGTCGACGATCAAGACCTTGCGTCCGGCCAGGCCGCCGTCGAGCGCATGGATCTCTTCCAGCATGCGGCGCTGCACCTCGGGCAGGCTGGCCTGCGAGCGGTGCAGGAACAGCGCCGTCTCGTCCAGCAGGCGCTCGGGCGAGCGCGCATCCTTGACGACGATGGTCTTGGCATAGCGTTTCAGCTTGGTGACTTCCTTGCGCGACAGCTCCTGCGCCGTATAGATCACGATCGGCAGGTCGCGCAACTGCGGCTGCTTGCCGATCTGGTCGAGCAGGTCGAAGCCGGAGACGTCCGGCAGCGTCAGGTCCAGCACCATGCAGTCGAACTGGTCCGACGCGAGCGCCTGCAGGGCCGACTTGCCGTCCTCGGCCAGCACGATGTGCACGTCCGAGGCGCCGATCAGCGCCACGATCGCCTCGCGCTGGGCCGGGTCGTCCTCGACCACCAGCAGCGAACGCTTGCCGCCCATCAGGAACTTCTGGATGCGCTTGAATTCCTCCTGCAGCATGTCGCGGTCGACCGGCTTGTTGAGGTAGGAAATCGCGCCCTGGCGCAGCGCGCGTTCGCGTTCGCGCAGCGCCGAGATCACGTGCACGGGAATGTGGCGCGTGCTCGGGTCGCGCTTCAGGCGGTCCAGCACCGTCAGGCCGTCGATGTCGGGCAGGTCGATGTCGAGCAGGATCGCCGAGGGCAGGTAGTCGCGGGCGAGCGACAGGGCGGAATCGCCGCGCTGCGTCACGACGCCCTTGAAATTCTTCTCGCGTGCGAAGTCGAGCAGCGTCTTGGCGAAGCGCTCGTCGTCCTCGACGATCAGCACGGACGCGTCGCCCGGCACCACGAGGCCGCGGTCGTCGCGGATCGTCGCGTACTGGCCCGCGTCGTCGCCGAGGTCGTCGGACGGGTCGAGCGCATCCAGCGCCGCCAGGCCGCCATCCTGCTCGGTGCCGGCGTCGTGGTGCACGACGGGCGAGCTCATTACGCTCGTCACGCCCGGCGGCGCGGCCAGGCGCGCCGGTTGCGGCTGGCGCGTCTGCTCATAGTTGATGAAGCCGGCGCGGTTGTACGGCAGGTACAGCGTGAACGTGGAGCCGACGTTGACGGTCGATTCGACGCGGATTTCGCCGCCCAGCAGGCGCGCCAGTTCGCGCGAGATCGACAGGCCCAGGCCCGTGCCGCCGTACTTGCGGGCGGTGGAGCCGTCGGCCTGCTGGAACGCCTCGAAGATCAGCTGCAGCTTGTCGGACGGGATGCCCACGCCCGAGTCGCGCACGGAGAATGCCAGCACGGCGTCCGCATGCAGCAGGTGCGGGTGGTCGGCCGTCCAGCCGCTCGTCACGAGGCTGATCGTCAGCGACACGTGGCCGTGGCTGGTGAACTTGAACGCGTTCGACAGCAGGTTCTTGAGCACCTGCTGCAGGCGCGTCGTATCCGTCATCACGGCGGTCGGCAGGTTGTCCGCCAGGTCGACCTGGAAGCCCAGGTGCTTCGCCTCGGCCATGTGGCGGAACGTGCGGTCGACGTAGTTGCGCAGGTTCGAGAAGCGGTACTCGGACACGTCCAGCGTGACGGTGCCCGACTCGATCTTCGACAGGTCGAGAATGTCGTTGATCAGCGTGAGCAGGTCGGAGCCGGAACCGTGGATGGTCTTGGCGAATTCGACCTGCTTGGCCGACAGGTTGCCCTCCGGGTTGTCCGACAGCTGCTGCGCGAGGATCAGGAGGGAGTTCAGCGGCGTCCTCAGCTCGTGCGACATATTCGCCAGGAACTCGGACTTGTACTTCGAGGACAGCGCCAGCTGCGTGGCTTTTTCTTCCAGCGCCAGCTTGGCCTGTTCCACCTCGCGGTTCTTGCGTTCCACCTCGATGTTCTGCTCGGACAGCAGGCGCGCCTTTTCCGCCAGTTCCTGGTTCGTCTGCTGCAGTTCCTGCGCCAGCGACTGCGACTGGGTCAGCAGCGATTCGGTACGGCTGTTCGCCTCGATGGTGTTCAGCACCACGCCGATCGATTCCATCAGCTGGTCCAGGAAGGACAGGTGGGTTTCCGTGAAGCGGTCCAGCGAGGCGATCTCGATGACGGCCTTGACCTGCTGTTCGAACAGGATCGGCAGCACGACGATGTTCGTCGGCGGCGCCGAACCGAGGCCGCTGGAGACGACGATGTAGTCGCGCGGCACGTCGGTCAGCCAGATGCGGCTCTTCTCGATCGCGCACTGGCCGACCAGGCCTTCGCCCGGGGCGAACGAGGTCGGCAGCTTGCGGCTGGAGCGGTAGCCGTAGGAGGCGATCATGCGCAGGCGCGCTTCCATCTCCTGCGAGTCCATCATGTAGAACACGCCGTGGTGGGCCGAGACCAGCGGCGCCAGTTCGGACAGGATCAGCTTCGTCACGGCCTGCAGGTCGCGCTGGCCCTGCAGCAGGCGGGTGAAGCGTGCCAGGTTGGTCTTCAGCCAGTCCTGCTGGGCGTTCTTCTGCGTGGTCTCCTTCAGGTTGCGGATCATCTCGTTGATGTTGTCCTTCAGGTAGGACACCTCGCCGCGCGCTTCCACCTGGATCGAACGCGACAGGTCGCCGCGCGTCACTGCCGTTGCCACCTCGCCGATCGCGCGCATCTGGTTGGTCAGGTTCGCCGCCAGCTGGTTGACGTTTTCCGTCAAGTCCTTCCACGTGCCGGCCACGCCGGACACGTTCGCCTGGCCGCCCAGCTTGCCCTCGGTACCCACTTCGCGCGCCACGCGGGTCACTTCCGAAGCGAAGGAGGACAGCTGGTCCACCATCACGTTGATGGTGTCCTTCAGTTCCAGGATCTCGCCCTTCACGTCCACCGTGATCTTCTTGGACAGGTCGCCCCTTGCCACGGCGGTGGTCACCGCGGCGATGTTACGGACCTGGCCCGTCAGGTTCGACGCCATGAAGTTCACGTTGTCCGTCAAGTCCTTCCAGGTGCCGCCCACGCCCGGCACATAGGCCTGGCCGCCCAGCTTGCCCTCGGTACCCACTTCACGGGCCACGCGGGTCACTTCCGAGGCGAACGAGGACAGCTGGTCCACCATCACGTTGATGGTGTTCTTCAGTTCGAGAATCTCGCCCTTCACGTCCACCGTGATCTTCTTGCCCAGGTCGCCGTTCGCCACGGCCGTCGTCACTTCCGCGATGTTACGGACCTGGCCCGTCAGGTTACCCGCCATCGAGTTCACGCCGTCGGTCAAGTCCTTCCAGGTGCCGGCGACGCCCGGCACGTTCGCCTGGCCGCCCAGCTTGCCCTCGGTACCCACTTCACGGGCCACGCGGGTCACCTCGGAGGCGAAGGAGTTCAGCTGGTCCACCATCACGTTGATGGTGTTCTTCAGTTCCAGGATCTCGCCCTTCACGTCCACCGTGATCTTCTTCGACAGGTCGCCGTTCGCCACGGCGGTCGTCACGTCCGCGATGTTACGCACCTGGCCCGTCAGGTTGCCCGCCATCGAGTTCACCGAGTCGGTCAAGTCCTTCCAGGTGCCGGCCACGCCTTTCACCATCGCCTGGCCGCCCAGTTTTCCTTCCGTACCCACCTCCCTTGCCACGCGCGTTACCTCGGAGGCGAAGGAGGAGAGCTGGTCCACCATCACGTTGATGGTGTTCTTCAGTTCCAGGATCTCGCCCTTCACGTCCACCGTGATCTTCTTGCCCAGGTCGCCGTTCGCCACGGCGGTGGTCACCGCCGCGATGTTACGCACCTGGCCCGTCAGGTTCGACGCCATGAAGTTCACGTTGTCGGTCAAGTCCTTCCACGTGCCCGCGACGCCCGGCACGTAGGCCTGGCCGCCCAGCTTGCCCTCGGTACCCACCTCGCGGGCCACGCGCGTCACCTCGGAGGCGAAGGAGCGCAGCTGGTCCACCATCACGTTGATCGTGTCCTTCAGCTGCAGGATCTCGCCGCGCACGTCCACCGTGATCTTCTTGGACAGGTCGCCGTTCGCCACCGCGGTGGTCACCTCGGCGATGTTACGCACCTGCGAGGTCAGGTTGCCCGCCATCGAGTTCACGGAGTCGGTCAAGTCCTTCCAGGTGCCCGCGACGCCCGGCACGTAGGCCTGGCCGCCCAGCTTGCCCTCGGTACCCACTTCGCGCGCCACGCGCGTCACTTCGGAAGAGAAGGAAGACAGCTGTTCCACCATCGTGTTGGCGGTAGTCGCCGCGCGCAGGTACTGGCCCTTCAGCGGATGGCCGTCCACTTCGAGCGCCATCGTCTGCGACAGGTCGCCCTTCGCCACGGCGCCGATGACGCGCGCCATCTCCGTCGTCGGGCGTACCAGGTCGTCGATCAGCGTGTTGACGGAGCTGATGATGGTGGACCAGCCGCCGACCACGCCCGGCACGTCGGCGCGCTGGGTCAGGTGGCCTTCGCGGCCCACGACGCGCGACACCTCGGTCACCGTCTCGACCATCTTCTGCTTGGTCTCGATGATGTCGTTCAGGGTGTCGGCGATCTTGCCCGAGACGCCGGTCCAGTCGGACGGCATGCGGACGGAGAAATCGCCTTTTTTCAGGGCCATCAGCGTGGACAGCAACAGCTTTACATCGAGCTGCTCAGCCATGTCAGTCATGTTGTTCATTGACTAGGTTTCCTCGAAAGAGAAAGGGTAGGAGGGCGGTGCGCCGGCCGCCGCCGCAGGTCGGATTGGCCATGGAAGGCCGTGGATGAATGCACATGCGAGCAATGTGTTTGGACGGATGCGTGTTGTTATGAAAGTCTGGGAATTGCAAGAAGATACTTATCCATGAAACCCTGTCAAGATACACTGTGGTTTAAATGCTAAGTTTAATCCTTCTTCTTTATAAACTTGCATTCGTGCAATTTTCCATAGACAATTCGCGCGATATTAGAACATTTCGAACGGTTGGGGCGCACGATTGAGAGAAAACGATTTCACATCCAATCCCGCCGAACTTTCGTATAAGTAGACAAGCCGGCTGGAACTAGCCATTATGAATAGCAACAACATTTTTCGTGCTTTTTAGTTACGACTTATTTAGCATGGTAGCTGTTAATACATTGACAGCGATATCGACAGCGCGGGGAAGACATGAATAGCGTCGAGCTTGACGAGCTGATGCACACGGACAGTGCCGCCAACTGGGGCAAGGTGCTGTTTGCGCTCGGCCGTGCCCACGGCTTCGACAAGGTCTTGTTCGGCCTGTCCGGCTCGCGCCATGCGCGTCTTGAAAACGCTTTCATCCAGACGAACTACCCGCCCAAATGGCGCGAGCGCTACGATGCCGAGCGCCTCGCCCATGTCGATCCGGTCGTGGGCCACTGCCTGCAGAGCACGCTACCCATCATCTGGCAGCCGGAACTGTTCCGCAGCCCGACCCAGCGTGCGCTGTACGAGGCTGCCTGCAGCCATGGGGTGCGCGCCGGGGTGACGTTCCCGATCCATGGCCCCAATGGGGAGTTCGGCCTGCTGTCGTTCGCCAGCGATGCGGTGCCGGATGCCGCGTATGTGCGGACGGTGATGGGGATGCTGGCCGAGCTGGCCCTGGTGCGCGATTATGCGTTCGCGTCCGCGGTACGATTCTGCCCGCCGGTGACGCAGGAGGCGGCGCCGCGGCTGACGCCACGCGAGCTTGAGGTGCTCAACTGGGTCATGGTGGGCAAATCGTCGTGGGAGATTTCAAAGATCACCGGCTGTTCCGAGGCGACGGTGAACTTCCACAAGGGGAATATCCGGCAGAAGTTCAACGTCAACACCCGGCAACAGGCGGTCGTACGGGCCATTTCCCTTGGCCTGATTACCCCAGAAGATCACCATCGTTGAGCTTGCCGTTGACATAGAGCTTCAACAGCAGGGCAACGGGGGCTGGAATGGCCAGGCCCGTCTCGAAACGGCTGCCGCTCGACTGGGTCACGCCGAAGCGGCCCCAGAATTTTTCCTGGCTTTCACGCTTGCTGATCCGGTATTTCTTCAGATCGCCGACGGACAGGGCCAGCGACGCCGGCTTGAGCACAGTGCCTACAGCCGGTTCACGCAGGCTTGCTTCGGTAACGAAATCATTAGCCATCGCTGATCCTCCAGGGAAAGATGTGTGGGAAACAAGTATTCCATGCATCATTCATCTAGCGACCTAGCAACCCTGCTAGTTCCGACCGGAACTCCCTACGAGCGGTCCCCTAAAACGGGGGTTTCAGGGTTTGATCCATGTCAAAAGATAGGATCGGCGCTGGCAGGGTGGCTTGCCGAACCGGCTTGCCGATGACATATCACTTTAGTTGTTGCAGCAAGAATGTGTACGTCAACGCATACATCGTTGCCGTCTGTTCATTATTCGCTGCACCTGCGTGCCCGCCTTCCGTGTTTTCCCAGTACAGCACGTCGTGGCCCTGGGCGCCCATCAGCGCCGCCATCTTGCGCGCGTGGCCGGGGTGCACGCGGTCGTCGCGGGTCGAGGTGGTGAACAGCACGCGCGGATACTGCTTGCCTGGCGCAACGTTGTGGTACGGCGAGTACTTGGCGATTGCCGCCCATTGCGCCGGATCGTCCGGATCGCCATATTCCCCCATCCAGGACGCGCCGGCCAGCAGCTGGTGGTAGCGGCGCATGTCCAGCAGCGGCACCTGGCACACGACCGCATTGAACAGCTCCGGGCGCTGGGTCAGCGCGGCGCCGACCAGCAGGCCGCCGTTGCTGCCGCCCATGATGCCCAGGTGGCGCGGGCTGGTCAGGCGGCGCCGGATCAGGTCCTGGGCGACGGCGAGGAAGTCGTCGAACGCCTTCTGGCGGTGTTCCTTCAGTGCCGCCTGGTGCCAGCGCGGGCCGAATTCGCCGCCGCCGCGGATGTTCGCCAGCACGTAGGCGCCGCCCTGGGCCAGCCAGGCTTCGCCGGTGATGCCGCTGTAGAAGGGCTTGAGCGACACCTCGAAGCCGCCGTAGCCGTACAGCAGCGTCGGATTGCCGCCGTTCCACTCGACATCCTTGCGCATCACGACGAAATACGGGACGTAGGTGCCGTCCGCCGACTTGGCGGCGAACTGGCTCACCGTGTACGGCGACGCATCGAAGAACGCCGGCATCGACTTGAGCAGCTCGCGCCGGTCGTTGCCCACGTGGGCGAGATAGGTGCTGGTCGGCGTCAGGAAGTCGGTGACGGTCAGGAAGTAGTCGTCGGAGTCGATCTCGTCGACGCTGTCGACTTCCAGCGCGCCCATCTTCGGCGCGTCGACGTCGCGGCGGATCCAGCGGCCGTTTTCGCTGCGCAGCTCGACGACGCGGTTCTTGACGTTGTCGAGGATGGTCAGCAGGATCGCATTCTTCGTCGCCGTGACTCCGTCCAGCGAGGTCGTCGGCGTGGGCAGGAACAGCGCCTCGAACGCCGTCTCGCCCGCCATGTAGCGGGCGAAATCCATGGCCAGCAGGGCGCCTTGCGGCCACGTGCGGTCGCCGGCATCCCAGTCGGAGCGCAGTTCGATGACGATCTCGCCGCGCACGGTGAAGGCGTTGGCGTCCAGCGGCTTCGGGATCGGGACCAGCCGGCCTTCCTCGCGCAGGAACAGTTCGCTGGTATAGAAATCGATCTGGCGGTTGACGAACTGACGCTCGAAGCCGGGTGCGAAATCCTTCCAGGCGGAGGCGGACAGGTCGTCCGGCAGCGCCTCGTACACGGTGACGGCTGCCTCCAGCGGGGTGTCGCGCTTCCATTCCTTGACGATGCGCGGGTAGCCCGAGCTGGTCATCGATTCCGGACCGAAGTCGGTGGCGACGAACAGCGTATCGGCATCGATCCAGCCGACGCTCGATTTCGCCTCCGGCAGGACGAAGCCGTCGGCGACGAAGGTCTTCGCGGCGAGGTCGAATTCGCGCACCACATGGGCATCGCCGCCACCGCGCGACAGCGACACGAGGCAGCGCTCGCCGCGCGGCTTGAGCTTGACGCTGCCGGCCCAGACCCAGTTCTCGTTTTCCTCGCGCGCCAGCGCGTCGAGGTCGAGCACCGTTTCCCAGGCCGGCTCCGGCTTGCGGTACTCGTCCAGCGTCGTGCGGCGCCACAGGCCCCGTTCGTGCTCGGCGTCGCGCCAGAAATTGTAATAGAAGCCCGCGTGGAAGCCGACCCAGGGGATGCGCTCCTTGGCATCCAGGATGGTCTTCAGGCGCGCACGCAGCGGGCCGTAGGCGACGCGCGCCGTCAGCTCGGCTTCGCTGGCGCCGTTGCGCTCCCTTACCCAGCCGAGCGCCGCTTCGCCGGCGATGTCCTCCAGCCAGCCATGCGGGTCCTGGGCGGGATCGGCCAGGGCGGCGTGGTCCTTGTGTTCTTGATCTTGCATGTCGTTTCCTCGTTGCCGTTTTGGCGATGCTGCCATGGTAGCAAATGTGAGGAAATGACCACGCCTCACGCTGCTGCGGCCGTGTTGGCGGAATGGCTTTCAGCTCTACCAATGGCGGGCCATGCGGTGTATGCTGCCGGCATCCCCTCGAAGCTGAATGTCATGTCATCCCCGATCACCCCCGGTCTCCTCATCCTGCACGGCAACCAGATGGAATTGCTGCGCGCCGCCGTGTTCGATTGGCTGCGCACTCACCCGCTCGGTCCGCTGGAAGAAGAGCTCATCCTGGTGCAGTCGAACGGCGTGGCCGAATGGCTCAAGATTGCGCTGGCCGAGGAACTGGGCGTGTGCGCGGCCACCCGGGTCGCGCTGCCGGCACGGTTCCTGTGGCAGGCCTACCGCGGCATGCTGGGGCCGGAAAGGGTGCCGCGCCGCTCGCCGTTCGACAAGGATGCGCTGACCTGGCGCCTGATGCGCCTGCTGCTCGAGCTGCTGCAGAAGGAAAAATTCGAACCGCTGCGCCACTTCCTGTCCGACGGCGACCCGGAGCGCCGCCTGCAGCTGGCCGAGCGCCTGGCCGACCTGTACGACCAGTACCAGGTGTACCGTGCCGACTGGCTGACCGACTGGGCCGAGGGGCGCGACCAGCTGCAGCGCCCGGGCGGGGACCCCATCGCGCTGACGCCCGACCAGTGCTGGCAGGCGCAGCTCTGGCGCGAGATCCACGAGAGCCTGCCGCCCGAGCGGCGCTGGTCCGGCCGCGCCACCATCCACCAGCAATTCATGGCCGCCGTGGAAGACGACCGCCCGCCCGTGCTGCGCCTGCCGCGCCGCGTGGTGCTGTTCGGCATGTCGACGCTGCCCTACCAGACCATCCAGGCGATGGCGGGCCTGTCGCGCCACACGCAGGTGCTGCTGGCCGTGCCGAACCCGTGCCGCTTCTACTGGGGCGACATCATCGAGGGGCGCGACCTGCTGAAGGCGGCCTATAAACGCCAGGCGCCGCGCGACGGCCGCGACCTGTCCTCGGTGCCGATCGAGGAACTGCATGCGCACAGCCACCCGCTGCTGGCCAGCTGGGGGCGCCAGGGCCGCGACTTCGTGCGCATGCTGGACGAATTCGACAGCGACCATGGCGCGCGCTTCGGCAACCTGCGCGTCGACCTGTTCGGCGACGAGGAGGGCGACACGCTGCTGGCCCAGGCCCAGGCCGCGATCCGCGACCTGCTGCCGCTGGCCGAGCATCCGCACATGCCGCCCGACCCGGCCGACCGTTCCATCGAATTCCACATCGCCCACAGCGCCCAGCGCGAAGTGGAGGTGCTGCACGACCAGCTGCTGTCCTGGTTCGCCGACGCGACGGGACAATTTGGCGACGAGCCGCTGCGTCCCCGCGACGTGGTCGTGATGGTGCCCGACATCGACACCTTCTCGGCCGCGATCCACGCCGTGTTCGACCAGCACAAGCGCGGCGACCCGCGCCAGATCCCGTTCGAGATCGGCGACACCAAGGACCGCAGCGTCAATCCGCTGCTGGTGGCGCTGGAGTGGTTGCTGCGCCTGCCGCAGCAGCGCTGCCGCCAGAGCGAGGTGCGCGACCTGCTCGACGTGCCGGCGCTGGCCGCAAGGTTCGGCCTGTCGGAAGACGACCTGCCCGTGCTTGGTCACTGGATCGAAGGCGCCAGCGTGCGCTGGGGCCTGGACCAGCGCCACCGCGCCGGCCTGGGCCTCGGTTCGGCGGGCGAGCAGAATTCCTGGCTGTTCGGCATCCGCCGTATGCTGCTGGGCTATGCCACGGGCGCCGGACCGAGCTTCCGCGACATCGAGCCGTATGCGGAAGTGGGCGGCCTCGATGCCGCGCTGGCCGGATCGCTGGCCGAGCTGGTCGAGTCGCTGCTGGCCTGGCGCGAGCTGCTGGATGCGGACCTGCGTCCGCTCGAATGGGGCGAGCGGGCGCGGGCGCTGCTGGCCAGGTTCTTCCGCGCGTCCGACGAAGCGGACCGCATCACGCTGAACCAGCTCGAGGAGGCGCTGCAGTGCTGGCTCGAGATCTGCGAGAACGCGCTGTTCGACGAGCCGGTGCCGCTGGCCGTCATGCGCGAGGCGTGGATGAATGAACTCGACCAGCCGGCGCTGACTCACCAGTTCGTGTCCGGCGGCGTCACGTTCTGCACGCTGATGCCCATGCGCGCCGTGCCGTTCCGCGTGGTCTGCCTGCTGGGCATGAACGACGGCGACTTCCCGCGCCGCGCCCAGCAGGCCGACTTCGACCTGCTGGCGCTGCCGGGCCTGCAACGCCCGGGCGACCGCTCGCGCCGCGACGACGACCGCTACCTGATGCTGGAAGCGCTGCTGGCCGCGCGCGACAAGCTGTACGTGAGCTGGGTCGGCCGCAACGTGCGCGACAACACGGAGCAGCCCGCGTCCGTGCTGGTGGCGCAGCTGCGCGACTACCTGAAGTCCGGCTGGGACCTCGATCCGGACGACCTGACGATCGTGCATGCGCTGCAGCCGTTCTCGCGCCGCTATTTCGAGCGCGGCGGCCTGCTGACGTATGCGGGCGAATGGCGGTCGGCTCACCGCATGGTTGACGCCCAGGCCGATGCCGACATGGCCCCGCAGACCGACGTGCTGCCGCCCTACGAACTTGATCCTAACTACAGCCTCAAGCTGGGCGAGCTGGCATCCTTCCTGAAGCAGCCGGCGCGCTACTTTTTCCGGCGCCGTCTGGCCGTGAACTTCAACGACCTCGAAGTGGTGGGCGAGGACGAGGAGCCGTTCGCGCTGAACGCCCTCGACCGCTACTTCCTGGAAGACACGCTGCTCGACGACAGCGGCACGCCGGAGCCGGAGAACGAGGTGCGCCAGGTGCTGGAAGCGCGCGCCGAACGCGTCGCGCGCGAAGGCGTGCTGCCGATCGGCCTCGTCGGCCGCCAGTGGCAGCAGCAACTGGTCGAGGAACTGGTGCCCGTGCGCCGCGCCTGGCTGGCGCTGGGCGCCCGCTTCCCGCAGGCGGCGCCCAAGCTGGCGGTGGAGCTGGAATTGCCGCTGCAACCGGGCGACATCCGCCTTGAAGACTGGATCGATCGCCTGCGCACGGACGGCACATCGACCGTCTGGCTGGTGCAGATCTCGTCCAAGGTGCTGGACCGCAAGGGTGCGCCGCGCGGCGACAAACTGATCGCGCCCTGGCTGCGCCAGCTGGCCGCCTCGGCGATGGGGACGGGCGTCACCGGCCACCTGGTGGCGCGCGACGGCATGGTCGAGATGGCGCCCATCGCCCAGGACGTCGCGCTGGCCCGGCTGGAGGAACTGGGGCGGCTGTGGCGCGCGAACCTCGACCGGCCGCTGGCCGTGGCCTGCAAGACGGCGCTGGCGGAGCTGTCCGGCGGCGACGCGCGCGAAGCCTACGACGGCGGTTTCGAGATCGACGGCGAAGTGGCCGATCCGTGCCTGGCGCGCCTGTGGCCCGAATTCGACCTGCTGCGCGCCGCCGGCGACTGGCCGGCCGTCGCCCGTGCCTTGTACGGACCGCTGCACGACTGGCTGCAGGAAGGGGTGAGCATCACCCGCTTCGATGGCGGCGCGGACGGCAGCGCAGATGGAGGTGCGGCATGAGCCAGCTGCTCGACGCCCTGACGTTCCCGCTGCACGGCTCGCGCCTGATCGAGGCCAGCGCCGGCACCGGCAAGACCTGGACCATCGCCGCGCTGTACCTGCGGCTGGTGCTGGGCCATGGCGGCGCTGACGCTTACGCGCGACCTCTGCTGCCGCCCGAGATCCTCGTGATGACCTTCACCCGCGCCGCCACGCGCGAATTGTCGAACCGCGTGCGCGAACGCCTGGTGCAGGCCGCCGCGTTCTTCCGCGGCGAGGAATTCTTCGACGATCCCTACCTGGAAGCGCTGGCCGAGGGCTACGAGGACGAGGCGCAGCGCCTGGTCGCCGCGCACCGCCTCGTGCTGGCCGCCGAGACGATGGACGAGGCGGCCATCTTCACCATCGACGCCTGGTGCCAGCGCATGCTGCGCGAGCACGCGTTCGACAGCGGCAGCCTGTTCGACGAGGAACTGGTGAGCGACGAGCGCGGCCTGTTCGAGGACGCCGCCCACGACTACTGGCGCCAGCACGTGTACCCGCTGGGCGGGCGCGCGTTGCAGGCGCTGCTGGGCGCCTGGCCGGACGTCGAGGCCATGAAGGGCGGCGTGCGCGAGCTGGTGCAGCGCGCCGAGCTGCTGGGCCCCGATTGCCTGAACGAGGAGGGCGGCCCGGGCGGCATGGAACCGCTCGCCAAGCTGATCGCGCGCATCGAGGCACGCAGGCAGGCCGAACTCGCGCGCGTCAAGGAAGGCTGGGCCGGGCGGGCCGACGCGATGGAGGCGTGGATCGCGGCGCAGCGCGGCGCGCATCCGAAAGCGTTCAACGGCACCAAAATGCGTCCGGACACGCTGGCCAAATGGTTCGAGGCGCTGCGGCGCTGGTCCGCCGACCCGGCGCTGGCGGAACCGGACCTGACCGACACGGCCTGGCGCCGCCTGACGCCGGACGGCATCATCGACGCCTACGGCAAGGACTTCGACGCCGCCGTGCCCGAATGCTTCGAGCACACGGCAAGCCTGCGCGCGGCGCTGGATGCCATCGAACCGCTGAAGCACCAGCTGCTGCGCCACGCGGCCTGCAATATCGCGCGGCGCATGGTGGAACTGAAGCGCCGCAACCGCCAGTTCGGTTTTGCCGACATGCTCGCGCGGCTGAAGACGGCGCTGGAAGGACCCAACGGCGAGGCGCTGCGCCGCCGCATCGTCGAGCAGTTCCCGGTGGCGATGGTCGACGAATTCCAGGATACGTCGCCCGAGCAGTACCGCATCTTCGACCTGCTGTACCGCGTGGCCGACAACGATCCGGGGCGCGGCCTGTTCCTGATCGGCGATCCGAAGCAGTCGATCTACGGTTTCCGCGGCGCCGACATCCACAGCTACCTGTCGGCGCGGCGCGCGACGGCGGGCCGCCACTACCAGCTCGGCACCAACTACCGCTCGACGCAGCAGCTGGTGGCGGCCGTGAACCGCCTGTTCGACTACGCCGAAGGGGGCTATGCGGCGGGCGCCTTCCGTTTCCGCAAGGACGGCGAGAACCCGCTGCCGTTCGAGCCCGTCGATGCGGCGGGACGGCGCCAGCAGCTGGTCGGCGTCGCGGGCGCCTACCAGGCGCTGGCGATCTGCAGCACGGAGCGCGACGACCTCAAGGCCGAGGATTACCGCGAATTCTTCGCCCACCACTGCGCCGAGCACATCGTCGAACTGCTGAACGACGAGCGCGTCGGGTTTGCCGACGACGAAGGGGGCTTCCGTCGCCTGATGCCGGCCGATATCGCGATCCTCGTGCGCGACCGCCGCGAGGCGGGGGCGATCCGGCGCGCGCTGGTGCGCCGGCGCGTGGCCAGCGTCTACCTGTCCGACCAGGACTCGGTGGTCGAGAGCGAGGAAGCGCGCGACGTGCTGCGCTGGCTGCAGGCCGTCGCCAACCCGCTCGACGGCGGCCTGGCGCGCGCGGCGTTCGCCACCGCCACCTGCGCGCTGCCGCTGGGCGAGCTGGCGCGCCTGTCGAGCGACGAACTGGCCTGGGAGGCCAGGGTCGAGCAGTTGAAGGCCCTGCACCAGGCCTGGCAGCGCCAGGGCGTGCTGGCCATGCTGCGCCGCTTCATCCACGAACTGGGCTTGCCGGCGACGCTGCTGCAGCAGACGGGCGGCGAGCGCAAGCTCACGAACCTGCTGCACCTGGCCGAGCTGCTGCAGGAAGCCAGCCGCGAGCTGGACGGCGAACAGGCGCTGATCCGCTGGTTCGCCGAGCAGATCGAGGGCATGGGCGCTGGCGGCGACGAGCGCGTGCTGCGCCTGGAAAGCGATGCGGAACTGGTCAAGGTCGTCACCGTGCACAAGTCGAAGGGCCTCGAGTATCCGCTCGTGTACCTGCCGTTCGCCGTCACGGCGCGCAAGACCGACAAGCGCAACCGCGCCTTCTTCGAATACGTGGACGAGGGCGAGCGCCGCATCGACCTGGGCCTGTCCGACGAGGCGCTGGAGGCCGTCGACCGGGCGCGCCTGGAGGAAGACCTGCGCCTGCTGTACGTGGCGCTGACGCGCGCGCGCCACTTCCTGTGGCTGGGCGTGGCCGCCGTCGCCGGCCGCAAGAAGGGCGAGAACCGGCTGCACGATTCCGCGCTGGGCTACCTGCTCACGGGCGGCGAACCGGTGGCGGCCGCCGAGATGGGGGCGCACTGGGAGCGGCTGCGCGGCGACGCCGCCGGCATCGAGCTGCGCATGCTGGACGAGCCGCAAGGCATCACGCTCCTGCGGCGCACCGACGTGCGTCCGGAACTGGTCGACGCGGCCCATTTCGACGGCCGCTTCGAGCGCACCTGGGCGGTCGGCTCGTTCACCTCGCTCACCCGCCACACGGTGGCGCCGCCCACCCGCGCCCAGGACGAGAACCTGATGGAAGAGGCGGAGCCGGGCACGGTGGAACAGGTGCGTGCCGAGGACGCGCCCTGGCACCGTTTCCCGCGCGGCTCCACGCCCGGCAACTTCCTGCACGAGCAGCTCGAATGGATGGCGCAGGAAGGTTTTTCCATGGTCGACGACGAAGGCTTCCAGGAACGGCTGGCGCAACGTATCCAGCGCGCCGGCTGGGGCAACCGCCTGGACGACGCGCTGGCCTGGCTGAAGACGATCGCGACGACGCGCCTGCCGCCGTTCCAGGCCGCGCTGGCCGACATCGACGCGCCCCTGCCCGAAATGGAGTTCTGGTTCCCCAGCCGCCACCTCGACGTGGGTGCGCTGGACCGCCTGTGCCGCCGCCGGCTGCTGGGCAACGTGGCGCGGCCGACGCTGCCCGAGCGCCAGCTGCATGGCATGCTCAAGGGTTTCACGGACCTCGTGTTCGAGCACGAAGGCCGCTACTGGGTGCTCGACTACAAGTCGAACGCGCTGGGGCCGGGCGACGCGGCGTACACGCGCACGGCGATGGCGGCCGGCATGGCGGAGCACCGCTACGACATCCAGGGCGCGATCTACCTGCTGGCGCTGCACCGCCTGCTGCGCGCGCGTCTGGGCGCCGACTACGCCCCCGAAGAACAACTGGGCGGCGCCGTGTTCCTGTTCCTGCGCGGGATCGCCAACCCGGCCACGCACGGCTGCTACCTGATCGAGCCGGACCTGGAACTGCTCGACGGACTGGATCGCCTGCTGGGCGATGGACGAGACCATGAAGATTGAAGAAGTCAACCCGGCGTTCTGGCATGAGGTCGAACGCCTGACCGAAGCGGGAGAATTGCGCCGTCTGTCCGGCGCCTTTTCGCGCTTCGTGGCCAGCCTGGGCGCCACACCGGTCCCGCTGCTGCTGGCCTCCCTGGTGCTGTCCGAACTGGAAGGACGCGGCCACAGCTGCCTGCTGCTGGACGACCTGGCATCCGAACCGGCCGCGCTGCTGGGCTGGGCCGACGAGGACTGGAAGGCGCTGGCCAAGGCCGCCAAGCCGCTGCCGCGCGGCGTCAAGGGCTGGATCGCGCAGCTCACCGGCTGCGAGCAGGTCTGGTGCGTGGACGACCTGGATTACGGGCAGCCGCTGGTGCTGGACGGCACCCGCCTGTACCTGCGCCGCTACTGGCGCGACGAGACGCTGGTCGCGGCCAGCGTGCGCGCACGGGCGCTGGCCCATCACGCGGTCGATCCTGCCCCCGTGCGCACCTGGCTCGAAGTGCTGTTCACGTCGCCCCGTGCGTCGGACCAGCAGCCCAGGCCGGACTGGCAGAAGCTGGCCTGCGCCATCGCGTTGCGCGGCTCGATCGCCATCATCACGGGCGGTCCGGGCACGGGTAAAACCTATACGGTGGCGCGCCTGCTGGCGCTGCTGTTCGCGACGGCGCCCGATGCCGGCCGCCAGCGCATCGCCCTCGCGGCGCCGACCGGCAAGGCGGCCGCGCGCCTGAAGCAGTCGATCGACAAGGCCTTGACGGAGCTGGCCGACCGCGTCGGCGAGGCGCTGCCGCTGCGCGAACTGACGGCGCGCATGGGCGCCGCGCGCACGTTGCACAGCCTCCTCGGCGCGCGCCCGGACACGCGCGCGTTCGCCCACCACCGCGGCAATCCGCTCGACGTCGACGTCCTGATCGTCGACGAGGCGTCGATGGTGCACCTGGAGATGATGGCCTCGCTGCTCGATGCGTTGCCGCCCGAAGCGACGCTGATCCTGCTGGGCGACAAGGACCAGCTGGCGTCGGTGGAGGCGGGCGCCGTGCTGGGCGATTTGTGCCACGACGCCCAGGCCGGCAACTACGACGGCGAGACGCTCGATTACGTACGCGCCGCCAGCGGCGAGGACATTCCCGGCGAGTACGCGGGCAGCGGCGGTCCGCTGGCCCAGCAGACCGTCATGCTGCGCCACAGCCGCCGCTTCGGCGGCCCGATCGGCCGCCTTGCACTGGCCGTCAACGGCGGCGACGTCGACGCCGCGATGGCCGTATTGCGCGACGGCGGGAACGACGGCGCGCTGCGCTGGATCGAGCACGCCCACCAGCACCACCTGCTGCAACTGGCCGGCGACGGCTACCGGCCCTACCTGGAGCTGTTGAAGGCGGGGCCGCAGGGGCCGCACGAGGACTGGGTGCGCAGCGTGCTGCAGCGTTTCGAACAATTCCGCATCCTGTGCGCGCTGCGCGAGGGCGAATGGGGCGTCGAAGGCCTGAACACGGCTATCGAAGGGCGCCTCGATCACGCGGGCCTGATCGCGCGCGCGGGCGAATGGTATGTCGGCCGTCCCGTCATGGTGACGCGCAACGACTACGGCACGCGCGTGTTCAACGGCGACATCGGCCTGACGCTGGCCGACCCGGAGCGTCCGGGATCGCTGCGCGTCTACTTCCTCGAAGGCGACGAGGTCCGCAGCGTGCTGGCCACGCGCCTGCGCCACGTGGAGACGGCGTTCGCGATGACGGTCCACAAATCGCAAGGCTCGGAATTCGCGCACACGGTGCTGGCGCTGCCGAAGGAGGGCGGGGCGGTGCTGGCGCGCGAACTGGTCTATACGGGCATCACCCGCGCCAGCCGCGAATTCACGCTGACGACGCCGGCCCCGGGCGTGCTGGGCGACGCGATCGGGCGCCGCACGCACCGCGCCAGCGGCTTGCGGGGCATGATCGAGCGCTGACTTGCGGCTGCGTTTGCGCAAACCGGCGCAACGCATCCTGATCCCTTTCTGGCGACGGCTTGCTTTTCCGCTTTGCTTTCTTGATGGCAACAATGATAAAGTTGCGATTTGGAAAGTAAGCGGGAGCCGCCATGTTGATCTTCGCTGGATTCGTCATCGTCTTGCTGGCCGTGTTCGGCGGCTTCGTGCTGCAGGACGGCCACCTGGCCGCGCTGTTCCAACCCTACGAACTCATGATGATCTTCGGCGGTGCGCTGGGCGCCTTCGTCATCGCCAACGACCGCAAGGCGCTCCTGCTGACCTGGCACAGCCTGCCGCTGCTGTTCCGCGGTTCGCGCTACACGCGCGCGCTGTACATGAACCTGATGGCGCTGCTGTTCGACGTGCTGACCAAGGTGCGCAGGGAGGGGCTGATGTCGATCGAGGAAGACATCGACTCGCCCTACCAGAGCCCGTTGTTCGGCACCTACCGCCTCGTGCTGCAGGACGAGCACCTGCTCGACTTCATCACCGACTACTTGCGCCTGATCGTGTCCGGCACGATGAACGCCTACCAGCTCGAGAACCTGATGGACAACGAGATCGCGACCTGCGAGGAAGACGCCGACATTCCCGTTCAGGCGATCCACAAGCTGGCCGACGGCATGCCGGCCTTCGGCATCGTCGCCGCCGTGATGGGCGTGGTGCACACGATGAGCGCGATCGGCCGCCCGCCGGCCGAACTGGGCGGCCTGATCGCCGCGGCGCTGGTCGGCACCTTCCTCGGCATCCTGCTGTCCTACGGCCTCGTCGCTCCCCTGGGGAGCCTGCTGCACCGCCGCCACCAGGAAGTGGCGAAAGCCCTGCAATGCGTGAAGGTGACCTTGCTGGCGAGCCTGAACGGCTATGCGCCGACCATCGCCGTCGAGTTCGGGCGCAAGGTCATCTCGGCGACCGAGCGGCCGACGTTCGCGGAGCTCGAGGGGCATGTGCGGCATTTGAAGGCGCGCTAGCAATCCGTTGACCGTAGGGATTTCGTTAGCCTGAGCCCGTCACCCCGGCGCAGGCCGGGGCCCAATCTCATGCGCGAGCTACGCTACGGAATTCGGCCCCGGCCTGCGCCGGGGCGACGGTTTAATGGCCCAGCTCGATACCCGACAGCTTCCAGCCCCACAGCCCGTGGCGCGTGAACACGAGGCCGCCTTCCGATCCCTTCCACGTCAGCGCGAACTTGTCCCAGGCGCGATAGGCCGCAGCGTATTCCGGCTTGCCGTGCTCGTCGCGCTGCGGCGGCGCGTCGTCGGCCGTGCGGCGCTTGGCCAGGTTGACCTTGCCGTTCTCCATCATCGCGATCACGCCGGCCGGCGAGACGAGCGCATCGACCATCGGGTTCAGGAAGGCGAGGGCCATCGACTTGCCCAGGCCGACCAGCGGGTTCGCGCTTTCCTCCGCCGCCAGGTCGCGGCTGACGGATGCCATCAGCTGGCCCTTGACGCTGTCGCGCAGGGCCGGGAAATCGACGTGGGCCGAGACGGCGTCGGCGTCGTGGCGCTCGACGGCGGCGCGCAGCTGGTGCAGTTGCCAGTACGGGCTGGCGTAGACGGAGGCGGCCAGCAGGGCCAGGACGACGGCGCCGATGGCGCAGATGGCGATTGAGCGGTTGCGTTTCATGGAGTCAGCGGGAATGGCAAAGCCGCCATGATAAACAAAAAGCCGGAACGGTTTCCCGTCCCGGCTTTCGATGACGACGCAGGGGCGCCGATCAGTGATGCTTGCGGTGGCGCACCACGACCTTCTTGCGTGCGCTGCGGGCCGAGGCCTTGACGCGCACGCCGCCGGCCGTCGCCTTGATGCGCGGCGCCTTGGTGGCGGCGCGGGCGGTCGGGATGGTGTCGCCCAGCACGTGGCGGCGGATGTTCAGCGCGTCCAGCATGCGTACCGACGAGGCGCCGGCGTTCAGCAGCACCAGGGTCGCGTTCTTGCCGGCGGCCTTGACGCGCATGATCAGGCAGCGGCCCGCTTCCTGCGTGTAGCCGGTCTTCGACAGGCCGATGTCCCAGCCCTTGGCGCCGACCAGGCGGTTCGTGTTGTGGTACTCGACTTCGCGGCCCTTGATGTTGACCATGTGGTCGGACGAGGTGGTGATGCGGGTGATCTCGGCGTAGTTCGAGGCGGCGGTGGCCATCTTGACGAGGTCGGCGGCGGTCGAACGGTTATGCGGGCTCAGGCCCGTCGGCTCCTCGATCACGGTCTGGTGCATGCCCAGCGCGGCGATCTTGCGCTTGACGGCGGCCGTGAAGGCCGGCATGCCACCCGGATAGGTGCGGCCCAGCGCGGCGGCGGCGCGGTTGTCCGAGGACATCAGCGCGAGCTGCAGCACGTCGCGGCGCGGGATCGTCGAACCGACCGGCACGCGCGAGCTGCTGTGCTTGAGCATGTCGACGTCGCTCTTGTCGATTTCGATCATCTCGTTCATGTCCTGGTGGGCGTCGAGCACCACCATGGCAGTCATCAGCTTGGTCAGGGAAGCGATCGGCACCACGTTGTCCGCGTTCTTTTCGAACAGGACCTTGCCGGTATCGTCTTCCACCACCAGCACCGATTGCGATCCGAACGGCACGGCGAGGGCGGCCGCACTCGAAAGCGTCATCAGCACGGCAGCGAGGAATTTTTTGATCATGGGTATCGTAGTAGGTACGGGTTAATGGTCGGGCGCCGATTGGCGGCGGAGCATCAAAACGTCAAGCTAGCCATTAGCGTCGCGCTAAATGGAAGAATCTTTATCGGACTTGCGCCAATAAGTGACATATATCAATGTCGCTCAAAGGAAATCAAGACCAACGGCAAGATTCTACAAGAAAAAAAGGCCTCGCGTTGACGCAAGGCCTTATTTTCGAACGGAAATTTAATTGTTGGGCAATTTAAGTTCGTTAAAAAAACGACTCAACAATCGATAACTGCCGTATTCGCTGTATATTTGTACAGCATAATTGGCAAGTTTCGTGCCAGGCCTGTATGCCTGTCCAGTTAATCCGTTGCCGATTATTTATTTATCTTATTTCGACTGATAGATCTTGTCGAATTCGCCGCCATCGTCAAAATGTCGTTTCTGCGCCGCACGCCAGCCGCCGAACACGTCATCCACGGTGAACAGCTGGATCGGCTTGTAGTTGGCGGCGAACTGCTTCATGACTTTTTCGTCGCGCACGCGCATGTAGTGCTTGGCGCCGATCGCCTGGCCCGTTGCTGAATACAGGAAGTTCAGGTAGGCGGTCGCCTGCTTGCGCGTGCCGTTGCGGTCCACGACCTTGTCGACGACGGCCACGGGCGATTCGGCCAGCACGGAAATGCTCGGGTAGACGACTTCGAAGTCGTTGCCGAACTCGGCGCGCACCAGGTTCACTTCGTTCTCGAAGGTGACGAGGGCATCGCCGATCTGGCGCTGGGTGAAGGTCGTAGTGGCCGCGCGGCCGCCGCCGTCCAGCACGGGCACGTTCTTGAAGATGCGGGCGACCAGGTCGCGCGCCTGCGCTTCGCTGCCGCCTTTCTTGACGACGGAGCCCCAGGCGGCGAGATAGGTGTAGCGGCCGTTGCCGGCGGTCTTCGGATTCGGGATCACGACCTTCACGCCCGGCTTGGCCAGGTCGGCCCAGTCGCGGATCTGTTTCGGATTGCCCTTGCGGACCAGGAACACCATGGTCGAGTAATAGGGCGCCGCATTGTTCGGGAATTTCCTGGCCCAGTCCTTGGCGACGAGGCCGCGGTCGGCCAGCATGTCGATGTCGTTGGCCTGGTTCATCGTCACGACCGATGCCTGCAGGCCATCGGCGACGGCGCGCGCCTGCTTGCTGGAGCCGCCGTGCGACTGCTTGATGGTCACGTCCTGGCCGGTGGTCTTCTTCCATTCGGCGATGAAGGCGGGATTGACGTCCTTGTACAGCTCGCGCGCCACGTCGTAGGAAACGTTCAGCAGCTCGACGTCGGCGGCGCGTGCCTGCAGCGCCGGCAGGACGGCGCTGCCCAGGGTCAGCGCGAGCAGCAGGCGGCGCAGCGGGGAATGGGTGCGGTTCATATTGTTCTTCCTGTATGGACTGGTGATGCGGGCATGATCCGTTAATGAATAGCAAAACAAAAGTACATTTTCTTCATATGCTTAGACGCTGGCCCGGAATGGGGATATGCACAGCAGAGATCTCCGGATTGCGTTATAGTCCGGCCTTCGTACGCCACTTCCGCATTGACGTTTTTCGAAGCAAGGTTATCCGAAGCAAAACATGGGTATCGACATCCGCCAGGCACTACCTACCGACGCACCCGAAGCATGCAAGCTGCTGCGCCGCTCGATCGAGGAAGGCTGCGAGCAGGACCATGGCGGCCGTCCCGACATCCTGCAGGCCTGGCTCGGCAACAAGACGCCGCACAACGTGCTGACCTGGTTCTCTTCGCCCGCCAACTACGCGGTGGTGGCGGAGAAGGGCGATGGCGAAGGGCGCGAACTGGTCGGCCTGGCGCTGCTCAACCAGGCCGGCAAGCTGGCGCTGTGCTACGTGCGCCCGGACCAGCTGAAGGGCGGCGTCGGCCGCGCGCTGCTGGATGCCATCGAGGCCCAGGCGCGCGCCTGGAACATCAGCAAGCTGCATATGCACGCGCCCGGTTCCTCCAGCGCCTTCTTCGAGCGTCTCGGCTATATCAATTCCGGCAAGGACAAGGCCTGCTTCGGCATGGAGTGCGACTTCCTCTGGAAGCAGCTCGATGCCTGCGCCGCGCCTGCCAGCAAGCGCTTCTGCAAGTGCGCGGGCTGAGTGCGCAGGTTAATACTGCGTCCGATCGCTGTTGCAGGAAACATCTTGTAATGTGTGCTCATCTTTTTTCCTGCTATTGCTTACGTTATAGTAAGCAGGTTGCAACGATGAGTACCATATGGCTTCCCGTAGAGATTTCATTCAAAAGAGCTTGCGCCTGACCGCCGCAGGGCTGGTCGCCGTGCCGCTGCTCGACGCGCGCGCGCGCGCCGCCGCCCAGTCCAGCACCGAGCTGGAGCCGCCGCCAGACCTGTTCGATGCCCAGGTGGTCGACCTCGACTTCTGGGTCAAGCCGCGCACGCTGTCCGTCGTCCGTCCGGCCAGCGGCGAACGCACCAAGGTGCTGTACTGGAAAGACGGCCAGATCATCGATTCCGCCTACCAGGAGCTGTGCCACATCCTGCGCGACGTCAACGGCAAGTCGTCCATCCCGATCGACCCGAAGCTGTTCGAGACGCTGTGGGCCTCGCAAGCCTTCGTCGCGCGCTACGGCCTGGAACACCCGCTCGAGATCCTGTCCGGCTACCGCACGCCGGCCTCGAACGCCCGCCTGCGCGAGCAGGGCGTGCCGGCGGCGCGCCAGTCGCTGCACATGTCCGGCAAGGCGGCCGACGTGCGCATCGCCGGCCTGACCGAGGAGGTGCTGGGCGGCCTGGTGAAGAGCTTCCGCCAGGGCGGCGTCGGTTTCTACTACCGTTCCGGACCCAAGGGCGGCTGGATCCACGCGGATACTGGCCTCAACCGGACCTGGAAGGGCTGAAGTCCTAAGCGGCGCGCCGCTCCCCATGTTTTTGCTATCTTTACGTGAACGGCCGTAGGGTGGGCACCTCGTGCCCACCCTGCGCTGCGCCACGTTTGCGCTCGGTGGGCACGGGGTGCCCACCCTACGGATGTGCTTGCAGCCGCCGAGTGTTCTGACTCGTAATCTTCCACGGAGGACATGATGGCAACCATGAACGCACCCACGATGGAACGCCGGCACCTGCCCGAACGGCGCGCAGCCGTGCGCGAAGGCAGCACGGCGATGTCGGCGATCGACTACATCGCCATGGCGCTGCTCATCGTCGGCGGCTTGAACTGGGCCATGGTCGCCCTGTTCGACGTCGACGTCGTCGCCACGCTGTTCGGCGCCGGCAGTCCCGCGACCCGCCTGATCTACGTGCTGGTCGGCATCTCGGCCCTGTATTCGATCTGGACGGCGATGAAGATGGGCCGCCGGCATTGACGCGGCTGCGCATCGGCCTCGTCTCCGACACGCACGGCCTGCTGCGGCCCGAGGCGCTGGCCTTCCTGGCCGGCAGCGACCATATCGTCCACGGCGGCGACATCGGCGGCCCGGAGATCCTCGAGCGCCTGGCGCAGCTGGCGCCGTTGACGGTAGTCCGCGGCAATAACGACACGGCTGCCTGGGCCGAGACCTTGCCCGAGACGGCGACGCTGGAGCTGGGCGGCGTGCGCCTGCTGGCGATCCACGACCTGAAGGCGCTGCTGATCGATCCGCACGCGGCCGGCGTGCGCGTGGTCGTGTCCGGCCATTCGCACAAGCCCGCCTGCAACGAGCGCGACGGCGTGCTGTACGTGAATCCGGGCAGCGCCGGCAAGCGCCGCTTCAGCCTGCCGATTGCCGCGGCCGAGCTGCTGGTCGACGGCGGCCGGGTCGAGGCGCGGCTCGTGACGCTGGTGCAGCAACCCTGAGCACGCGGGCGTGGCCGAGCCAGGCGAAATGCCGTAGCATACGCGCCGTTCCGATAACTCCTTTTTGATATGACGCAAGACGCCAACCCCGATCCGAAATCCACGTCGCGCGACGCCGAACGCCCGCGCTTCCGTCCCGTGCCCTGGTCCCCGCTGGAGACGCCGCAGGACGTGGAACTCTGGATCGAAGAGCACAACCGCACGATGCAGGAACTGGTGCGGCCCCAGGAAACGGGCGTCGGCGTGCGCTTCCAGCTCGCCGTGGGCGGCGACATCTATATGCAGACCCTGGACGATGCCGTGATCCTGGACGTCGAGCCGGACGCGAGCTGGGTCGCGCCCTTGATCATGGCCGCCACCGGCGCCGAGCAGCCGAGCGGCCAATTCTGGATCCTGCCGGACGACAAGCTGGTGCAGTTGCTGCTGGGCCTGTCCACGCTGGTCGAGACCTCGCTGATCGTCACGGGCCACAACTTCGGCAAGCACGGCCGCCAGCGCTGGTGATAGCTCACCGATATTATTTAGTGACAACTTTTCCTTTGCGCCGCGTCGCATTGTAGTGTTAAATCAGCTCTGTCTTCGACACGAGTGGAATTACATGCACATGGCTTCACTGACGTTCGGCGCCGCCCGCCGCTCCCTGCTGGCCGGTGCCGGCCTGCTCGCACTTGGCCTGGCGCTGGGACCGGCATCGCCGGCCCGTGCGGCCGACCTGCTGGATACCGTCAAGGCGCGCGGCACGCTGCGCATCGCCCTCGAGGGCACCTATCCGCCGTTCAACTTCAAGGATGCGAAAACAGGCCAACTGGCGGGCTACGACGTCGATGTCGCCAAGCTCATCTGCGCCAAGATGGGCGTGAAGCCGGAGTTCGTCACCACCGAATGGGCGGCGATCCTGGCGGGCCTGGGTGCGGGCAAATACGATGCGATCGTCAGCCAGGTCGGCATCAATCCGCGCCGCCAGCAGGCATTCGACTTTTCCCAGCCGTACACCTATTCGTCGCCGCAACTCATCGTGCGCAGGAACGAGCGCAACGAGTACAAGAGCCTGAACGACCTGAAAGGGAGGAAGGTCGGCGTCGGCCAGGGCAGCGTGTACGAGCAGCAGGCCAAGGCCGTCGCGGGCATCGACGTGAAAAGCTATCCGGCGGCGCCGGAAAACCTGCAGGACCTCGCGTTCGGCCGCATCGACGCCGCGCTGAACGACAGCCTGATGGTGTCCTACCTGCTGAAGAATTCGCAGTTGCCGATCCGTGCCGGCGCGCGCGTGGGCGCCGTCGAGCGCATGGGCGTGGCGCTCAGGAAGGGCAATCCGAAGCTGCTGGCCGCCATCGACAAGGCGCTCGCGGATGCGCGCGCGGACGGCAGCCTGAAGCAGGTGTCGCTGAAGTGGTTCGGCAGCGACGCCAGCCGCGCGCCCTGAGGAGCGCCTGTCCCCGATGGATGTCCATGAATTGACGGCGCTGCTCGTCGAGGCGGCGCCGGTGATGCTCAAGGGGGCCGGCTATACGCTGGTCTTCGCCGTCGCCGCCATGGTCGGCGGCCTGGCGCTCGGGTTCCCGGCGGCCGTGCTGCGCGTGGTGCCCTGGGCGCCGCTGCGCTGGCCGGCGGCGCTGTACGTCAGCCTGTTCCGCGGCACGCCGCTGCTGGTGCAGCTGTTCGTGATCTATTACGGCCTGCCCAGCGTCGGCATCGAATTCACGCCCGTCACGGCCGGCATCCTGGCCTTGTCGCTGAACTCGGGCGCCTACCTGTCGGAAAGCCTGCGCGGCGCCATCCTCGGCGTCCAGCAGGGGCAGTGGCGCGCCGCGTTCAGCCTGGGCCTGACCTGGCCGCAGGCCTTGCGCCACGTCGTGTTGCCGCAGGCGCTGCGCATTGCCGTACCCGCGATGAGCAACACCTTGATCAGCCTGATCAAGGACACCTCGCTGGTTTCCGTGATCACGATGACGGAATTGATGCTAGTGACCAAAGAATTGATCTCGGTCACATTCCAGCCTTTGCCCTTGTACATCGCAGCCGCCATCATCTACTGGTTGCTGAGCCTGTTCTTCGAGGCGCTGCAGCGCCGCGCCGAACGCTGCTTCAACCGGGCCCACCAGCCGTCCTGAGCGACCGTCCGGCCGTCGGCGCATTTTTCCCGAACGATGCACCGACAACAAGCGAGGCGGGATGGACAAGGACGCGCACGCCGGCCGACGGGCCGGGGACCGGAGCGGCGACGGCGCCGCGCGGCGCCACCACGAGCAGCAACCGGATCCCTCGGAACCGGATTACTACAGCGAACTGCGGCTGCTCGCACCCGGCGGCTACGTTGTCGCCGGCGTCGACGGCCGCATCCTGCAGGCCAATGTGGCGGCCGCGCGCATGCTGGGCGTCAGTCGCTCGGGCGGCGGATGGCGCCTGCGCGATTTCGTGGCGCCCGGTGCGCTGGAACGCTTCGACGCCTTCTTCCAGGCGGCGCTGAACAGCCGCACCCCGCTCGCGTGCACGCTGGAACTCGGGTGGACGGGGCGCGCCGATGCGCTGGTAGTGGTGCTGTCCGCGCATGCGGACGGCAGCGGGCAGGCCTGCCGCGTCGTCATCGAGCCGGGCGACCCTGCCGAGCGCCTGGCGCTGCTGGCCGGGAGCGAGGAACGCTTCCGCCGCATCGTCCATTGCGCCGACGAGGGCATCTGGGAGACGGACGCGGACGGGCGCATCGCCTTCGTCAACCCGCGCATGGCGGCGCTGCTGGGCTGCGCCATCGAGGACCTGCTGGACCGGCCCCTGGTCGACTTCATGGACGAGGAGGGCCGCGCGCGCTTCGACGCCCATGACGTGCGCCGCCTGCATGCCCTCGGCGCACGCGTCGAGCTGAAATTCTTGCGCAGCGACGGCGCCGTGCTGTGGGCAAGCGCGGCGACCACGCCGATCGTCGACGCCGGCGGCAGCGTGACGGGCGCGCTGGCCCTCGTCACCGACATCACGCGCCAGCGCGCCTCGGCCGAGCGTATCTGGCACCAGGCCAACTACGACGAATTGACGGGCCTGCCGAACCGCCACATGTTCCGCGACCGCCTGCGCCAGGAAATGCACCGCTCCGACCGCAATGCCACCTTCCTGGCCCTGCTGTTCATCGACCTGGACCGCTTCAAGGAGGTCAACGACCGCCTCGGCCATGCGGTGGGCGACGCGCTGCTGGCCGATGCGGCGCGCCGCATCAAGGGCTGCGTGCGCGCGTCGGACACGCTGGCGCGCCTGGGCGGCGACGAGTTCACGCTGATCCTGGCCGGGCTGGACCGGGTCGGCAACGTGGACCGCATCGCCCAGGCCATCGTCGACGCGCTGGCGCGGCCGTTCGACCTGGGCGGCCACCAGGCGGAGGTCTCGGCCTCGGTCGGCATCGCGCTGTACCCGGCCGATGCGCGCGAGCTGAGCGAGCTGCTGGCGAGCGCCGACCAGGCCATGTACGCGTCCAAGAACGGCGGCCGCAACCGCTACTGCTATTTCACGCCCGACCTGCAGCAGGCCGCGCTGCGCCGCCGGGCCATGGGCGTCGACCTGCGGCGCGCGCTGGACGGCGGCCAGTTCGAGATCCTGTACCAGCCGATCGTCTCGCTGCGCAGCGGCGCCGTGCGCAAGGCCGAGGCGCTGCTGCGCTGGCGCCATCCCGAACAAGGCCTGCTGCAGCCGGCCGAATTCATTCCGTTCGCCGAAAGCTCGGGCCTGATCGTCGAGATCGGCGACTGGGTATTCCGCGAGGCGGCGCGCCAGGTGCAGGCCTGGCAGCGCAGCATCGCGCCCGACTTCCAGGTCTGCGTGAACAAATCGCCCGTGCAATTCCGGCGCGACGCGGCGCTGTACCAGGGTTGGTTCGACTACCTGCAGGAACTGGGGCTGCCGCCGCGCAGCATCGTCGCCGAGATCGGGGAAAGCGTGCTGATGGACGGTTCCGAGCGCGTGGTGGAACGGCTGCGCCAGTACCGCGCGCTGGGCCTGCAGGTGGCATTGGACCACTTCGGCAGCGGGCACGGCTCGCTGGCCCACCTGCAGCGCCATGCGATCGACGTGGTGAAGGTCGATGCCTCGTTTGCCGGCGCGGCCGACGGCGAGGCGGCGCTGGTCGACGCGATCGTCGCCATGGCGCACAAGCTGGGACTGGAGGTAGTGGCGGAGGGCGTGGAGACGCAGGAGCAGCGCCGGCTGCTGGTGCAGGCGGAGTGCGATTACGCGCAGGGGTATGTGTTCGGGGCGCCGATGACGGCGGGGGCGTTGGAATCCATGGCGCTTGAACGCGTGGACGGGCTTCCCGTCCACCCTACGTAGGGTGGACGGCTCCGCCGTCCACGCGTTCAACGGACGTGGACGGACGGGCGCTTACATGTTCGGGTAATTCGGCCCGCCGCCGCCCTCCGGCGTCACCCAGACGATGTTCTGGGTGGGATCCTTGATGTCGCAGGTCTTGCAGTGCACGCAGTTCTGCGCATTGATCTGCAGGCGGTCCTTGCCTTCGTCCGTCTTCACGAATTCGTAGACGCCGGCCGGGCAGTAGCGCTGCTCGGGGCCCGCGAACTTGGCCAGGTTCACCTCCACCGGCACGCTCGGGTTCTTCAGCGTCAGGTGCACGGGCTGGTCTTCCGCATGGTTGGTGTTCGAGATGAACACCGAGGACAGGCGGTCGAAGGTCAGCTTGCCGTCCGGCTTCGGATACGCGATCGGCGTGAACTCGGACGCCGGACGCAGGCATTCGTGGTCGGCGTGCTGGTGGTGCAGCGTCCACGGCGCCTTGCCCTTGAAGACGATCTGGTCGATGCCCGTCATGATGGAACCCAGGTACAGGCCCTTGCTCATCCACGGCTTGAAGTTGCGCGCCACGTGCAGCTCTTCCTTCAGCCACGACTGCTCGAAGGACGCCGGGTAGGCGGAGAGCTCGTCGAACTGGCGGCCTTCATCCAGCGCGGCGAAGGCGGCGTCGGCGGCCAGCATGCCGGTCTTGATGGCGGCATGGCTGCCCTTGATGCGGCTGACGTTCAGGAAGCCGGCGTCGCAGCCGAGCAGGGCGCCGCCCGGGAACACGGTCTTCGGCAGCGACTGCAGGCCGCCGGCCGTGATCGCGCGCGCGCCGTAGGAAATGCGCTTGCCGCCTTCGAAGAAGCCGCGGATGCTCGGGTGCGTTTTATAACGCTGGAATTCCTCGTACGGCGACAGGTAGGGGTTCTGGTACGAGAGGCCGACGACGAAGCCGACGGCGACCTGGTTGTTCTCCAGGTGGTACAGGAAGGAGCCGCCGTAGGTCGACGAATCGAGCGGCCAGCCGGCCGTGTGCACGACGAGGCCCGGCTGGTGCTTGGCCGGATCGATCTCCCACAGCTCCTTGATGCCGATGCCGTACACCTGCGGGTCGCGGCCCTTGTCGAGGCCGAACTTGGCGATCAGCTGCTTGCCCAGGTGGCCGCGCGAGCCTTCCGCGAACAGCGTGTACTTGGCGTGCAGCTCCATGCCGAGCTGGAACGCGTCGGTCGGCTCGCCGTGGCGGTCGATGCCCATATTGCCGGTGGCGACGCCCTTCACGGAGCCGTCCTCGTTGTACAGGATCTCGGCGGCAGGGAAGCCCGGGAAGATCTCGACGCCCAGCGCTTCCGCCTGCTGGCCCAGCCAGCGCACGACGTTGGCCAGCGAGATCACGTAGTTGCCGTGGTTGGTCAGGGCCTTCGGCACCATGAACGACGGCGTGGCGTAGGATTTGGTCTCCGTCAGGAACAGGACGCGGTCTTCGGTGACGGGCGTATTCAGCGGCGCGCCCAGTTCCTTCCAGTTCGGGAACAGTTCGTTCAGCGCGATCGGATCCATCACGGCGCCCGACAGGATGTGCGCACCCAGCTCGCCGCCTTTTTCCAGCACGCAGACCGATACCTCGCGGCCTTGTTCGCCGGCCAGCTGCTTCAGACGGATGGCCGCTGCCAGGCCGGCGGGACCGCCGCCGACCACGACCACGTCGTACTCCATTGCCTCGCGGGGGCCATACTGTTCGAGGATGCTGTTGGTCTGTGTCATTGTTTTAATTGGTATCAAAAAAATTTAAGCACGAGTGTGCACTTTTTTGCCTTGCTTGGCAACGGCGTGCGCCATTGTAGGGCAAGTATTAGATGCGGCAATCTAAACCGCGTGAATTTGGTGAAGTATGTAATCATTATGTCTTCGCAACAGAATATAGTTCGGGCTCATTCGCGCGGGGGAGAGGAAAGTGGGTATTGAAGTCAACTTCGAAGGCAAGATCGCGATGGTTACCGGAGCGTCCAGCGGACTGGGTGCGCGTTTCGCCAAGGCGCTGGCCGGCGCCGGCGCCCAGGTCGTGCTGGCCTCGCGCCGGCTCGACCGCCTGAAGGAGTTGCGCGCCGAGATCGAGGCGGACGGCGGCGCCGCCCACGTCGTCTCGCTCGACGTCACGGACCTGTCCAGCATCAAGGCGGCCATCGCCCATGCGGAGACGGAGGCGGGCCCGATCGACATCCTCGTCAACAATTCGGGCGTGCAGAACACGCAGCGCCTGCTCGACGTGAGCGAGGACGACTACGGCTACATCATGGACACGAACCTGCGCGGCGCCTTCTTCATGGCCCAGCAGACGGCCAAGCGCATGATCCAGCGCGCCAAGGGCGATCCGCGCAAGCAGCACCGCATCGTCAACATCGCCTCCGTGGCGGGCCTGCGCGTGATGCCGCAGATCGGCATCTACTGCATGAGCAAGGCCGGCGTGGTGCAGATGACCAAGGCGATGGCCGTCGAATGGGGCCGCTACGGCATCAACGTCAACGCCATCTGCCCCGGCTACATCGCCACCGAGATGAACGAGGATTATTTCGAGACCGAGCAGGGCAAGCGCCTGATCGACATGCTGCCGCGCCGCCGCACCGGCCGGCCGGAAGACCTCGATGGCCTGCTGCTGCTGCTGGCGGCCGAGGAAGCCCATTTCATCAATGGCGCCATCATCACAGCCGACGACGGCATGACGGCGCAATGAGCCAGGCACTTATCGTCGCCCACGGCCTGTTCAACGCGTTCGCGCCGATCGAACCGCAGCGCCTGCTGGCGGGCGTGGACGTGGACGTGCGCGTGCCCGACCTGGCCGGCTACGGCCGCCTGCGCAGCATCGAGTCGGGCATCGACCTGCCGGCGCAGGCGCGTGCCCTGGCCGACTATTTGCGCGACGAAGTGAGGCAGCCGGCCTGGCTGCTGGGCCACAGTGTCGGCGGCGCACTGGCGTGGCTGGCGGCGGACCTGGCGCCGGAGCTGGTGCGCGGCATCGTGAACGTCGAGGGCAACTTCACGCTGAAGGACGCCTTCTGGTGCGGTCGTATCGCCGCGCTGCCGGACGAGGAAT
The DNA here is from genome assembly GCA_963529995.1 of uncultured Massilia sp. Classification (GTDB taxonomy): domain Bacteria; phylum Pseudomonadota; class Gammaproteobacteria; order Burkholderiales; family Burkholderiaceae_D; genus Telluria. The sequence continues at coordinate 104,304 of CAUSCY010000013.1, forward strand.
GGGCCGCGGAATACGGCGCCATGGAAGACGCGCCGGCCGCCTGGCTGGAGCGCATGGGCGTCGAGGCGAGCGACGAACGCATCGTCTGGGCGCGCGAGATGCTCGCCAACCAGCCCTACACGACGTTGCAGCGGCTGGCGCAATCGGTGCTGGACGTGACGGGGTCGCCGGACTACCTTGGACTGGTGCGGCGCGTGCTGCTGCGCGGTACGCCCCTGTGGCTGGTCGGCGGCGAACAGTCGGCGGCCGGCTGGGATATCCCGGACTGGGTGCTGGCCGCCGCGCGCGCCATCCACGTGCAGCCGAAGACGGGCCACATGATGATGCTGGAAGACCCGCCGGGTTTCTGCGCCATCGTCGCGGCCATCCTGAAGGAGGCGGAACCTTCCGCCTGAACGATTTTTTCAACGAAGCACAGCAATCGAAGCACATCACCAATAATGAGCGACAAGAAACTGGTTCACACGATGCGCCAAGCCATCCGCTGGGGAGACATGGATGCGCTGGGACACGTCAACAACACCGTCTATTTCCGTTACATGGAGAGCGCCCGCATCGCCTTCCTCGAAGAGGCGCAGGGCAGCATCGATCCGAAGGGCGAGGGCCCGGTCATCGTCACCGCCTACTGCAACTTCATGAAGCAACTGACCTATCCGGGCGAGATCGAGGTCCGCACCTTTGCCGGGGCACCGGGGCGCTCGAGCGTCGAGATCACGCACGAGATGCGCCTCGTCGATGCGGAGGGCAAGGCCGAGGTCGTGCATGCCGAGGGCGGCGCCAAGGTTGTCTGGGTGAATTTTGCGGCGGAGAAGTCGGTGCCGTTGCCGGAGGGGTTCAAGGCAGTCTTGACTGGAGTATAAGCGACTGCGGCCAGTCGCTGACGAATGCCGAAGCGCGGGCGACCGTACTTCGGCATTTTGTTTTTGAACGCTATATGGTCATATCGTCAAATGCTGCTACCAAAAGCGCAACAGTGACAATTGGTTAGTTTTCCTTCAGTTAATTCCGCTACAGTGAGCGCCGCTTAATTAGTTGTTAAGAAGAATTTAAGCGTTCATAACGGAAATAAAAAGGGAAAACTATGGGATTGAATGTCTGTACCACTGCAGCGATCCTGACGGTATCGTCAATCGCTGCATTATCTGGATGTGCAACACAGTCGCCGCCGATGGCCGTCAAAGACGCCGCGCAATCGGTCGACGTGCAAAAGCACATGCAGAAAGAAATGGCAGCCGCACCGCTGGCCAAGCCGGTCCTCAAACGTAAGATCGCACTGGGCCGTGTGAGCAACGAAACGAATTATGGGAAATCGCTCCTGCGCGATAACGCTGGCGACCCGGTCGGCAAGCAGATCGCCGACATGCTGAGCAAAGCCCTGACCGAGTCTGGCGCTTATGTCGTCCTCGAGCGTACCGACCTGTCAAAGCTGCAGGATGAGAGCAAGCTGACCGGTGCCAAGCAGAACCTCGTCGGCGTCGACGCCTTGATCATGGGCTCCCTCACCGAATTCGGCCGCAAGACGGTGGGCGAAAGTGGCTTCGTCTCGTCGAGCAAGAAACAGGTCGCGTTTGCGAAGATCGATGTACGCGTTGTCGACGTCACAACCGGCCAGAGTCTGTTCGCGGCATCGGGCGCCGGGGAATCCTCGACGCAGACGGCATCGACGTTCGGTTTCGGCTCGCAAGCCAGCTACGACAGCACGCTGAACGATTCGTCGATCCGCCAGGCGATTTCGGAAGTGGTCAACCGCTTGAGCACCGAATTCAGCCGCCGTCCATGGCAAACGTCGATCGTCGGCGTAGACAGCAACCGTTACTTCATTTCCGGCGGCAAGACCCAGGGCCTCAAGCCGGGCATGGTGTTTTCCGTGCAGACGGTGGGCGAAAAAGTGAAGTCGCCACAAACCGGTTTCGAAATCACCCTGCCAGGCAAGGAAGTGGCGCAGATTCGGGTCGATGCACTGTTTGGCGATGCCGAGATGAGCGAAGGCGCAGCCACCAGCGTCATCAGCGGCTCGCTGCAGGGCTTCAGGATCGACCAGTTGACCGTACGCGAAAAGGAGACCATGTAATGTCCGTCAAGAAGACCGTTTGCGCACTCCTCGTGGCCATGGCGCTGGCAGCGTGCGTGCAGATGCCGACAGAAAAAACGTCTGTCGTCGATCAACGCCCGCAGATCACTTTCCGCATCAACGGCGACGCGCAGCGCGTCGCTGGCGCCCGTGTTCTTGTCGACGAGCTCGACATGGGCAGCGTGCACGATTTCCTGGATGGGCAGGCCAGCCTGCGCGTCCTGCCGGGTACGCACGTTGTCAAGGTACAGTTCGGCGGCACGACGCTGCTGATGGAACGTGCCTACTTGGGCGATGGCGTCATGCGCCCGTTTACCGTTACCGCCAACTGAGGAGCGATCATGCGACTGGCTTATACGTTGATGCTTGCGCTTGCTCTGAGCGGCTGCGCGACCAAGGGATTGTACGACTGGGGCGGCTACAGCTCGACCCTGTATAACACCTACAAGGACCCGACGGCCGCCGCCGCCGGCATTCAGCAGCTGGAAACCCATATCGGCAAGCTCGAACAGGGCAAGCAGAAGGTTCCGCCGGGACTGTACGCGGACCTTGGCATGCTGCAGTTGCAGGCTGGCGACAAGGAACATGCCCAAGCCAACTTCCGTAAGGAACGTGACCTGTGGCCGGAAAGCGCTGGCCTGATGAATGCGCTGATCAATAACGGCACGATGCCGCAAGCGAAGGAAGGAAAATCATGAGGGCACTCTTATTGGCGGCAGCGCTGCTGCTGACCGGCTGCGCGACGCAACAGGCGAAGCAGGACCTGAGCGCGTTCAAGGCGGCGAATCCGCGCTCGATCCTGGTCGTGCCCGCAGCGAACAAGTCGCTCGATGTCGATGCGCCGAACTACCTGCTGACGACGCTGACTGTACCGCTGGCGGAAAAGGGTTATTACGTCTTCCCCGTCCATACGTCCAAGACCGTGCTGGAGCAGGAAGGTTTCTATGACGGCGACCAGGTCCAGAAGCAGCCGCCCGAATCGCTGGCGCGCCTGTTCGGCGCCGACGCCGTGCTGTTCGTGACCATCAACCGCTGGGATGCCCAATATGCCATCCTGGCCACGACGGTGACGGTAGACTTCGACTACCGCCTCGTTTCCAAGGACGGCACCGAGCTGTGGAAGGCGAACAAGAAGATGCAGTACACGCCGCAGAACAACAGCACCGGCAACCCGATCGCCGACCTCGTCGCATCGGCCGTCACGGCGGCGCTGCAGCGTGCCAAGCCGAACTACATGCCTCTGGCGCAGATGGCCAATGCCCAGGTGCTGACTGCCGAACCGACCGCGATTCCAAACGGACCGTACCTCCCGCTCAAATGACGAGCATGGCCCGCGCCTCCCGGCGCGGCGCCATGGCGCGCTGTCCTAGCTGTGAAGTTGCAAGAGGTTGTTTCGGTTAGTTGAGAGCCTGGACATCGG
>CAUSCY010000014.1:0-106632 GCA_963529995.1 uncultured Massilia sp.
GCAGCAGCAGCTGGAACAGCGTGGTCTTGCCGGCGCCGGACGGGCCGACGATGGCGACCGTCTCGCCGGGCCGCACGTCCAGCATCACGTTGGCCAGTGCCGCGCTCTCGGGACGCGAGGGATAGGAGAAGTTGACGTGGTCCAGCTGCAGCGCCGCGCCGCCCGCGGTGCGTGCCGGCCGCGTGCGCGGCTGCGCCGGATCCTGGATGCTGGAGCGCACGGCCAGCAGTTCCATCAGACGCTCGGCGGCGCCGGCCGCGCGCTGGGCTTCGCCCATCACTTCCGACAGCGCGCCGATCGCGCCCGAGACGATCGACGCGTACAGGATGAACTGTCCCAGGTCGCCGCCCGTCATGCTGCCTTCCAGCACGGCGTGCGCGCCCAGCCACAGCACGAACACGATGGCGCCGAACACGAGGACGATGGCCAGCATCGTCAGCATGGAGCGGGCGCGGATGCGGCGCATGGCGGTGGCGAACGCGCCCTCGACCGAGGCGCCGAAGCGCTGCGACTCGATGGTCTCGTGGGTGAAGGCCTGCACGGTCGGCATCGCATTCAGGATCTCGCCAGCGAGCGCGGAGGCATCGGCGATGCGGTCCTGCGAATCGCGCGACAGCGTGCGCACGCGGCGGCCGTACAGCACGATCGGCACGACGGTCAGCACCAGCAGGCCGAGGATGATCGACGTGAGCTTGGCGCTGGTCACGAACAGCATTACCAGGCCGCCGGCGAACAGCAGCGTGTTGCGCAGCGCCAGCGAGATACTGGTGCCGACGACGGACTGGATCAGGGTCGTGTCCGTGGTCAGGCGCGACAGCACCTCGCCGGTGCGCGTGGTCTCGAAGAATTCCGGGCTCTGGACCACCACGTGGCGGTACACGGCGCTGCGGATGTCGGCCGTGACGCGCTCGCCGAGCCACGACACCATGTAGAAGCGCGCAGCCGTCGCGATGCCCAGCACGGTGGCGACGCCGAACAGCGCCAGGAAGGTGGCGTTGACGTTCTGCGGGTTGGCGCCGCCGGCCGCGGCGCCGAAGCCGTGGTCGATCATCTGCTTGAAGGCGTAGGGAATGGCCAGCGTGGCGCCGGCGGCGACCAGCAGCGCGACGCCGGCGAGCAGGAACTGGCGCCGGTAGGGGCGCAGGAAGGGCAGCAGGCCTTTCAGGGCGGCGAGGGCGCCCGTGCGGGCGGTCGTTGGGGTGTCGGGCGGAGTGGTGCGGGTGGTGCCGTTGCTCATGGTGTGGTGGTTCGATTGATCTTGTTGCTTATAACTTCATCGCCGACACGTAGCCGGTCAGCTCGAGGTAGCCGCGCCCGACGGGCCGGCCGTCGCGGCTCGCGGTGACGGCGCCTTCCCAGTACACGGCACCCGTCGAACGGCGCGAATCGAGTTCCTGGTCGTCCTGCAGCGCGTCGATACGCCATGCGGTGCCGTCCAGCGTCAGCACGGCCGCCACCGGGTAGCGCGCCTTGGTGCGCGGCGAGGTCCAGGTCCGCTGCGGCGCGAACTGCACCTGCTCCGGTCCGTACTGCGTGACGCGTCCCCGCGCGTCGCGCAGCGCCGCGTGGGCCCACAGTGTAGCACCGCTGCTGCTGCGGATCCGGAAGGCCATGAGGGCGCCGCCGTCGTCGAGGTTGATGCCGGTCCAGTCCCAGCCCGCGGCGTCGGGGTCGAGCACCTGGCTGGACCACTCGTGGTCGAGCCAGGCCGTCCCGCGCACGGCCTGGGTGCGGCCCTTGCTGCCGGCCCAGGCGACGTCGCCGTCGACCTGCAACTGCGGTTCGCTGTAGTAGTAGCTCGCGTGCGCGGCCTCGCGGCCCTTGCGCGAGTAGCCGTTCTCGCCCTGCAGCATGGGTTTCTGGGTGGGCGTGAGGGTCAGCGAGTAGCTCAGTTCACCGGAACGCACGACCACGCGGTAGCGGCCGTCGGCGCCGCGGCGCATGCTCCAGTCGTCCAGCTTGACGTCGGTGTAGCCCGTCTTGGCGTAGGCCAGGCCGAAGCCGGCGCGCGCGCTGCGCTGGTCGTGCACGAGGTGGCCGAGCGCGGGGTCGGACAGCGCCGCATGGCCGATGATCAGCTGGGTGGGCGCGAAGGCGCTCGGGTTGGCGGCATCGTGGCTGCTGCGGCTGCGGAAGAACGTGACCTGGAAGCCCAGCGGCTTGCCGTTCGGCGTCTGCAGCCAGCCCGTCACGTACCACCATTCGGTGCGGTGGTCGGGATGGGCGCCGAAGTCCGCGGGGAAGGTCAGCGCGCGGCCCGGCACGACGGGAGCGAAGACGGGGGGAGCGGCGAAGGCGTTGGCGGCGAGCGCCAGCAGCATGAGCAAGGTCTGCAGCAGGCGCATCACCAGTCCTCCCGCACGGCGCGCACGGGGCCGCCGGACAGCGCATACCGTCCCGACACCAGCGCCGTCGCCACTGAGGCGGCGACCAGCACGGCGGCCACGCCCGTGAGCAGGGGCCAGGGCAGGTGCAGCTGCATGGTCCAGTGGAAGGATTGCGGATTGACGACGTAGACGAGGATCAGGCTGATCGCCAGGCCCAGCACGAAGCCCGTGAGCACGCCCAGCAAGGTCAATGCGCCGCCCTCGATGGCGAGGATGCCCAGCACCTGGCCGCGCGTCACCCCCACATGGCGCAGCATGCCGAATTCCTTCGAGCGTGCCAGCGTCTGCGCCGAGAACGTGGCGGCCACGCCCGACAGGCCGATGGCGATGGCGATCGCTTCCAGCAGGTAGGTGACGGCAAAGCTGCGGTCGAAGATACGCAAGCTGATGGCGCGGATGTCGCCAGGCCGCGCCAGCGTCAGCGCGGCGCCGAACGGCAGCGCGCGCACCGCCGTCTCCACCCGTTCCACCGGCGTGCCCGGCGCCGCGTACACGGCGGCATCGGTGACGTCGGCATCGCCCGACAGCGCGCGGTAGTCGCGCCGCAGCACGATCACGGAACCCGTCTGGTTGGCGTAGTCGCGCCACACGCCGGCGATGAAGAAGGTCTGCTGCCGGCCGCCCAGCGGCAGCGTCAACGCCTGGCCGGGATGCACGCCGTACAGGTCCGTCATCGCCTCGGACACCCAGGCGGGCCGCGCGCCCGGCGGCGGCGTGGCGGACGGGCCGACGAGGGCCAGCAGGCGGCCCGGATCGGCGGGATCGATGTCGCGCGCGACGAGCGTGACGGCGGGCCGGGCGGGATCGAGCGACAGGGGGCGGGTGCGCAGGAACTGCACTTCCTTCACGCCGGGCAGGCGCGCGAGGGCGGCTTGTTCGTCGGGCCCCAGCGCGCCGCTGCCGCCGCCGCTGCGCACGTACAGGTTGGCCGGCAGGATGTGCAGCATCCAGTCGTCCACCGACACGCGGAAGCTCGCCACCATGATCCCCATCGCCACCATCAGGCTGAAGCTGGCCAGCACGCCGCCCAGCGCGATCGACGCCTGGCCCGGGGCGTTCGCCAGGCGCGCCAGGGTCAAGGCCAGCACGGGAGACGGGCGCGCGCGCAGTCCTCGAGAGCGCTCCAGCGCACGGAAGGCGACGGCGGCCAGGCGCGGCATCAGGCCGATGCCGCCGACCAGCAGCAGCGCCACCGCGAGGTAGCCGAACAGCGGCAGGCCGCCCACCGGCGGCGCGAACGAGAAGGCGGCGGCCAGCAGCAGGCACAGGAGCGCCGGCCAGATGCGCGCCAGGCCCGCCAGCGCCGTCTCGTCGTTGCCGGACTTGAGGGCGATGGCGGGACGGGCGCGGGCCGCTTCCAGGGCCGGCGCGGCGCAGCCCAGCAGGGCGACGCCCAGGCCCAGCGCAAAGAACACGCCGGCCGCGACGGGCGTGAACTGCACGCGCGGCTGCACGCCCGTGAAATAGCCGGCGCCCAGGTCGCCGCCGAACAGCGCCAGGGCAGCCGCGGCCAGCGCATAGCCGCCGGCGATGCCGAGCAGGGCGCCGATCACGCCCAGGCTGGCGCCTTCGATCAGCACCTGGCGCAGCAGGGCGCGGCGCGGAAGGCCGAGGGTGCGCAGCAGCGCGAACTGGCTGCGCCGGCGCAGCACGGACAGCGCCTGCGTGGAAAAGACGAGGAAGGCGCCGGTGAACAGCGCGACCAGCGCCAGCACCGTGAGGTTCACGCGGTAGGCGCGGCTGAGGTTCTGGTTGCGGCTTTCCTGGTTGGCGTCGTTCGGCTCGCCCACCGTGAAGCGGCCCGGGTAGTCGCGGTCCAGGTCCGCCTGCAGCCGGCGCTGGAAGGCGGCGCGGTCGACGCCGTCGCGCAGCTTCAGGTCGACGCGCGTGAGCTTGCCCAGCTGGCGCAGGCGCCACTGCAGCGCGCCGATGTCCATCACGCCGATGCGCTGGCCGCTGCGGGCGCGCAGCACGGGGCCGGCGACGCGCAGCAGCACGTCCCCGGTGCCGGCGCGCACGGCGAGGCTGGCGCCCGTGCTGACGCCGAGCCAGGATTGCGCCGCCGGCGACAGGAACAGGGCGTCGTCGGCCAGGATGTCGTACGGCTGGTCGGCGGCCGGCACCCCCGTCAGGTCGGGGGAAATGACGCCGGCGCGCAGCACGTCGAGGCCGACGATCTTCAGCGTGCCCTTGGCCGACGGGATGGCGGCATCGATCTCGAGCACGGGGGAGGCGACCGCGACGCCGTCCCGTGTGGCGAGGCGCGGGTAGATGCCTTCGTCGAACTGCGGCTCGCGCCCTGCAACCTGCACGTCGGCCTGGCCCGCGAGGCTTTGCACGGCGCTGGAAAATTCGTTGAAGGCGGCTGCGTTGATCAGGTGGATGGCGAAGCCCATCGCCACGCCGACGGCGATGGCGACGATGGCGAGCAACGCGCGCATCGGGTGCGCGCGCCACTCGCCGAACAGCAGCCAGCGCGATAGTAAGCTCGAACTGCGTTGGCTCGAACTGCGCTGGCCTGAACCGCGCTGGTTCAAGCCGGGCATTCCACCGCCAGCGACTCGGCCTGGCGCCGCGCCTTGCGCAATGCCGCCTCGCGTTGCGGGCCGTGCACGCGTTCCGCGTCTTCCCGGGCCCATCGATGGCGCAGTTTCAGCTTGTCGCATTGCTTGCGGCGGTTGGCGGCCAGGCGGGCGCCGTGCTCGGCCTGCCGCTGGGCCTTGTACTCCTGTTTCAGGCGCGCCTGGCGCTGGCGTTCGGCATCCTGTTCCTGGGCGATGCGCAGCTTTTCGATCTTGAGCAGGGTGCGCGCGTCGTTCGTCGCCGGGGTGTTCTTGCCCGGCAGGTCGACGCCGATGGCGAGCGGCGGCATCGCGATCTGCTCGCCCTCGCTGCAGGGGCGGTCGCTGTACGTGGTCTTGCCGTGGAACTGGCATTTGTAGACGGGTTCGGCGAACACGGGGCCGGCGAAGAGCAGGGCGGTCAGCAATGGGAGGAAGCGGGTCATGGTCATGGGATCACCTGGTCAGAGAATTTTGCCAGGGTTCATGATGCCGAGCGGGTCGAGCGCGGCCTTGAGCGCACGCATCAGGCCCAGCTCGACGGGGGACTTGTAGCGCGCCAGCTCCTCGCGCTTGAGGGCGCCGATGCCGTGTTCGGCGGAGATCGACCCGCCGAACGCGGCGACGCTGTCGTGCACGATGCGGTTGATGGCGTCCTGCTGGTCGAGGAAGTCGTCGTGGCCGATGCCGGGCGGCGGCGCGATGTTGTAGTGCAGGTTGCCGTCGCCCAGGTGGCCGAAGCACACCACCTGCACGCCCGGATAGGCGGCATCCAGCTGCGCATCGGTGGCGGCGATGAAGTCGGCGATATGCGAGATGGGCAGCGAAATGTCGTGCTTGATGTTCTTGCCCGCCTTGGCCTGGGCCGGCGAGATGCGTTCGCGCAGCGCCCACAGCGTGCGCGATTGGGCGATGGAGGCGGCGACCACGGCGTCGCGCGCGATGCCGTCCTCGAGCGCCTTGCCGATCGCGCGCTCCAGCAGCGCGGTGCCGTGCGCCTCGGACTCGTGGCTGGACACTTCGAGCAGGGCATACTGCGGGTGGCGCGCGGCGAAGGGCCGCGGCAGTTCCGGGAAATGCGTCGTCACCAGTTGCAGGCAGGTGTCGCTCATCAGCTCGAACCCGGTCAGCGCGGGGCCGCAGGCGCCGTCGGCAAGCTTCAGCAGCGCCAGCGCATCGGCCGGCGAGCCGAGGGCGACGAAGGCCGTGATGGCGGCCTTCGGTTGCGGGAACAGCTTCAGCACGGCGCCCGTGATGATGCCCAGGGTGCCTTCGGCGCCCACGTACAGGTCGCGCAGGTCGTAACCGGTATTGTCCTTGCGCAGGCCGCGCAAGCCGTCCCAGGTCTCGCCCTGGGCGGTGACGGCTTCCAGGCCCAGGCACAGCTCGCGCGCATTCCCGTAGCGCAGCACGCCGGTGCCGCCCGCATTCGTGGCCAGGTTGCCGCCGATGGTGCAGCTGCCTTCGGAGGCGAGCGACAGCGGGAACAGCAGGCCCGCCGCGGCCGCCGCCTGCTGGACGTCGTGCAGCAGGCAGCCGGCGTCCACCGTGATCGTGCGGTTGGCGGCGTCGATGGCGCGCACCCGGTTCATGCGCCGCAGCGACAGCACGATGGCGCTGCCGGAGGCGTCCGGCACGCTGCCCAGTACGAGGCCCGTGCGGCCGCCCTGCGGCACGACCGGCACGCGGTGTTCTGCGCAGGCCTGCACGATGGCGGCCACCTGGGCGGTGTCGCCGGGCAGTACGACGGCGCGCGCGCGGCCCGTGAAGCGGCCGCGCCAGTCGGTGAGGTAGGGTTCGGCGTCGGCGCCGGCCAGCATGTGATCGGGACCGACGATGGCGCGGCAGCGTTCGAGGAAAGGATCGCGCACCTGCTCGCTGATGTGCTTGGTCACGTGCTCAGTCATGCGGCACTTTGACCTTGTCGAGCAGTTCCTTGGCAAGCTGCTGGGCTTTTTTCTTGTAAGGCCGCAGGTAGAGCAGGGCGCACACGAAATACGCGCACACCAGGAGTGCTTCGCCCAGCGCCATCATGCGCGACAGTTCCGACTGGTCGCTCCACGCGCGCACGATGCCTTCGATGAAGTACACGAGGATCACCATCGACGACCATTGCAGCGTGTACAGGTCGCGCTTGATCACGCCGCGCAGCGGCAGCAGCAGGGGCAGCGCCTTCAGTGCCAGCAGCGAGCCGCCCGGATGCAGCGGGGCGACCACGATCTCCCAGGCCAGCAGCCAGGCGCCCAGCAGGACCAGGCTGGTCACGGCGCCCGTATGGAACAACCGATGCAGTTGCATTGCCTACTCCATCCCGTCCAGTTTGCGGCCGGCCAGCGCCAGGCGCCGGCCGAGTGCGATCGCAAGCCGCTTTTCGTCTTCCGTCAGCGCGCGGTTGCCGTCCACGCCGGACCAGTGGGTCGCGCCGTAGGGACTGCCGCCGCTGGCGGTGGTCATCAGCTCCGGCTGCGTGTAGGGCAGGCCCATCACCAGCATGCCGTGGTGCAGCAGCGGAATCATCATCGACAGCAGCGTCGACTCCTGGCCGCCGTGCAGGCTGCCGGTGGACGTGAACACCGCGGCCGGCTTGCCGGCCAGGGTACCGGACAGCCATTGTGCGGACGTGCCATCGAGGAAGTACTTCATCGCTGCCGCCATGTTCCCGAAACGCGTGGGCGAACCCAGTGCCAGGCCGGCGCATTCGGCCAGGTCTTCCAACTCGACGTAGGGCGCGCCGCTCGCCGGGATGTCCGGCTCGGTCGCTTCCGTCACCGTCGACACCGCCGGCACCGTGCGCAGCCGCGCCTCCATGCCCGGCACGCTTTCCACGCCCTGGGCGATCAGTTCGGCCAGGCGGCGCGTCTTGCCGTGCCGCGAGTAATACAAAATGAGGATAATCGGGTTGGTTGGGTTCATCGTTGGTATTATAGGGCGCTTTGCGGGAACCTCGAAAAACCTGCTGCGCGTTGCACTGGCGGTCTGCGATGCTCACTGTACTCCTCGTACAGCTGCGCTTCTCGACCACCATTGCCGCCGCTCGCGACGGTTTTCCGGGGTTCCCTTCCATTGTGACACGCCTGCGCCGCACCATTTTTGCCACGGCGCGGCCCCCTGCGATCCGATCGATGCCGTCCAAAACCATCCAGCCGCTGCCAGGCAGCAGCATCGAGCCCGCCGGCACCGCTTTCGACCGCGTGCGCGGCCTGACCTGGGCCGAGACACGCGACCTCGTGCGCTTCGCCCGCCGCCGCCTGACCGAGGAAAAACTGCCCCAGGTGGCCGGCAGCCTCACGTTCACCACCACGCTGTCAATCGTGCCGCTGCTGACGATCGTGCTGGCGATCTTTACCACCTTCCCCGTGTTCGGCCAGCTGCGCACGGCGCTGGACAATTATTTCGTGCAGATGCTGATGCCCAGGGCGATCGCCAACACGATCATGGGCAACCTGACCCAGTTCGCCAGCAAGGCGACGGGCCTGTCGGCGGTCGGCGCCGTGGCGCTGCTGCTGACGTCGGCCGCGCTGATCGGCACGATCGAGCGCGCCTTCAACCAGATCTGGGACGTCAAGGAGCCGCGGCCGCTGGTGCAGCGCGTGCTCGTGTACTGGGCGCTCGTGACGCTCGGGCCGCTGGCCTTCGGCATCTCGCTGACCATCACCTCGCAGCTGTTTACGGCCACGAACGGCCTGACGACGGCCGTGCCGCTGCTCGGCGCGCTGTTCTACACGCTGGTGTCGCTGGCGCTGACGACGGCCGCCTATGCGCTGCTGTACATGACGGTGCCGAACCGCGCCGTGTACTGGCGCGATGCCGTGTGGGGCGGCCTGGTCGCGGCGCTGGCGTTCGAGATCGCCAAGCGCGTGTTCGCCGTGTTCATCCGCCAGTTCCCGACCTACGCGATCATCTACGGCGCGCTCGCGGCGCTGCCGCTGTTCCTGCTGTGGCTCTACCTGTCCTGGATGATCACGCTGGTCGGCGCGCTGCTGACGGCGGCGCTGCCGGTGGTGAAGTACGAGCGCTGGTGGTACGAGCCCGTGCCCGGCGGCGCCTTCGTCGACGCGATGGCGATCCTGAAGGTCCTGCACGGCAGCGCCCACCTGACCGGCACGGCGCTGGTGACGCCGGCCCAGATCCGTGCGCACACGCGCATCGGCTACGACGAGACGAAGGCCCTGATCCAGCAAATGGTGGCGGCGGGCTGGGTCGGCCGCGTGCAGGCCGAGACGCCCGCCGCGGCGCGCTGGAACATGCGGCAGCTGCGCAGTGCCCGCCTGGCCATGGACAACTGGGTGCTGCTGCTGGACCCGAACCTGATCCGCCTGTCCGACGTGTACCGCATGTTCGCGTTCGGCGGCGCCGGCAGTCCTGGCGCCGGGCCGCTCGGCGAAGGCGTGCCGAACACCCCGCTGGCACTCGATGCCGCCGCGCTGGCGCGCCAGGTCGAGGCGGCCGTGGAGGCCGGCCTGGACCAGACGCTGGCCGACCACTTCGCCTCCGTGCAGGGGGCCGCGGCCACCGTCGCCGTCCAGAAGACCTGACCCGCGACTGACTCCGCCTTGGAACTGTCCCCGCCCGGATGGATCACAGCTTTATGGATCCACAGGGAGGCTGCCATGAACATGCAGATCAGGGACATGCCCGTCAGGGAAATCCAGGAGGCGCTCGTGCGCGCCGGGTTCGACCCCGGGCCCATCGACGGCGTGTGGGGCCGCGCCACGCTCGCCGCCGTCAAGGCGTTCCAGGCACGCGAGGGACTCGAGGTCGACGGCATCGTCGGACCGCAGACCATGGCCGCATTGCAGCGCGCGGTCGCCGGCAAGCCGCTGGCGCAGCCGCTGCCGTGGATGGAAGAGGCGACGCGCCTGATCAACACACGCGAGATGATCGGGGGCGGCGATAACCCCCGCATCCTGGACTGGGCCGAAAGCCTCGACCTCGAGTACGCCGGCGACGAAGTGCCGTGGTGCGGGCTGTTCGTCGGCCATTGCATCGGCGCGACGCTGCCGTCCGAGGTGCTGCCGAACGGCCTGCTGCTGGCGCAGTCGTGGCGCCGTTTCGGCGACGCGACCACGCCGCGGCGCGGCGCCGTGATGGTGTTCTGGCGCGAGTCGCGCGAATCCGGCCTCGGCCACGTCGGCTTCTACGTCGGCGAGAGCTCGGATGCTTACTACATCCTGGGCGGCAACCAGGGCGACAGCGTGTGCTATATCTGGATGCCGCGCCAGCGCCTGCTGGACGCGCGCTGGCCGAAGACGGCGAAGTCGCTGCTGGCCGTGGCCGACAAGGTCGAGATGGCGAAGAGCGGGCAGATGTCCGAAAAAGAGACCTGAGCTACCAGCTCAGTTTCCCCGTCAGCATCTGGCAGTACATGACCCAGTCCGCGCGGAACGCGTACCACGGATAGCCGAAGGTGGCGGGGCGGTTCTTCTCGTAGAAGAAATGGCCGATCCAGGCCCCGCCGTAGCCGCTGACCAGCGCCACCAGCAACCACCAGGGATTCAGGCTGTCGATGTACTGGGCGATGCCGGCGATGGCCGACGAGGTGCCGATGAAGTGCGCGCGCCGGCACAGGCGGTGCTCGTGCTGGGCGAGGTAGTACGGATAGAACTCGGCGAAGCTGTTGTAGCGGACGGCTGCCATGCTGCTGTCTCCTCGTCGTCTCCCGACGTCATCGTGCGTCGGCCCCGGCCACCTCGGCGGCGAATGCCGCCAGCGCTTCCAGGACCGCGTCGGACTGTTCGGCCATCAGTGCGTGGCCTGCATCCACCGTGACGATTCTGCCATGGGAAATCGCATCCGTCAGGGTTTTCGCCTTGCGCGGCGGCGTCATGCGGTCCTGGCTGCCCTGGACGAACAGCACCGGACAGCGTACCGAGGCGGCCGCCGCGGCGCCGTTGGCGTAGGCATTGCAGGCGTGGAGGTCGGTATGCAGCAGGTGCGCCGCGGGGTCGCGCTGCGCGAGCTGCCGCATCAGCGCGCGCGTGCCGTCGGCGGCGTCGCGGCCGGCATCCGAGTGCGACCACTGCGCCACCATCTCGATGGCGGCCGGCTCGTCGTCGCGCGCGCCCGCGAGCAGGGCGTCCGACACGGCCATCGGCCAGGTGCTGCCCAGCAGCGCCAGGCCGGCAATGCGTTCCGGCCGGCGGGCCGCCGCTTCCAGCGCGACCAGCGATCCCATGCTGTGGCCGGCGAGCAGGGCGCGTTCGATGCCGGCGCCGTCCAGTTGCGCGAGCAGCCAGTCCGCCATCGCCTCGACGCTGGCCAGCGCGGGGCCGGGCGCAGGACCGGGCGCAGGAGCGTGGGCGGGCAAGTCCGGGGCCAGCACGGGCCAGCCGCGCGCCGCGAGAGCGGGTGTAATGGGCGCCCAGACGGTATGGTCGTTGAGGGCGCCGTGCAGGAACACGATGGTCGGTGTGCGCATTTTTCGCTGATCCATGCAGGGGAAATGGCGGCATGCTAGCATCCGTTAGCGCTAACCGTACCAATTAATCATCATTGCTCGAAAAAAATCGCGCATAGTCGCACCAGCGTAGGGCGTAACGCTGGATTTTTTGGGGAGCATGGGCTAGAGTCCGCATTATGAGTAACCGCATTATGAGTAATACAGTGTCGCAATCCTCTCCTATCAAGGGGGTCAACATGAAGGTTTCCGAGATCCTGCAGGTCAAGGGTGACATTCTGTACACCGTGTCTCCGGACACGGCGTTGGCCGATGCCGTCAACACGATGTCCGAACGGGACATCGGCTCGCTCGTCGTGATGGAATACGGCGACCTGGTTGGCATGCTCACCTTCCGCGAAGTGATCCAGGCCGTGAACGCCAATGGCGGCACGGTCGGCGCGGGCACGGTGCGCAAGCACATGGACGAAGCGCCGATCACCGTCACGCCGGACACCGAGGTCAACGAGGTGCGCCGCATCATGCTGGAAAAGCATGCGCGCTACCTGCCGGTGATGAACGCGCGCACGCTGCTGGGCGTGATCTCGTTCTACGACGTGGCCAAGGCGGTGCTGGAAGCGCAGAGCTTCGAGAACCGCATGCTCAAGGCATATATCCGCGACTGGCCGGCCGAGCAGGCTGCGGACGACTGATCCGCTTGCGGTAGTCGGCTGCCGGGAAACCGTCGCCCCTGCGAAGGCAGGGGCCTAATCTCATGCGCGTCGCCAAGGCGCGTGCAAAATTAGGCCCCTGCCTGCGCAGGGGCGACGTCGTATTCGTTGTTCAAGCAGCGCGCGTCAGCGCATCGCTGCCCAGCCATTCCAGCAGCGCTTGCGGCGCCAGCGGCCGCGCGAACAGATAGCCCTGCGCCAGCGGGCAGCCGAGCGCCTGCAGGATCTGCGCCTGGCGCTCGTCCTCGACGCCCTCGGCGATGATCGACAATCCGAGGTTGCGTCCCAGTTCGATGACCATCTCGGCGATGCTGCTGCCGCGTGCCGATCCCGTGATCTCGGTGACGAAGGCGCGGTCGATCTTGAGGCGGTCGACCTGCAGGCGCTGCAGGTAGGACAGCGACGAGAAACCCGTGCCGAAGTCGTCGATCGCGATCGACACGCCGGTGCGCTTGATCTCGGCCAGGCGCTCGATCAGCAGGTCCGGCTCTTCCATCGCCATCGATTCCGTGATTTCCAGTTCGATCCGTTCCGGCGGCGCGCCCGTCTCCTGCAGGGCGCGGCGCAGCATGTCGATGAAATGTGGATGGCGGAACTGCACTTGCGACACATTGATCGACATGGTGAAGTCGAGGTGGTCGGCGGCGCGGAGGCGCATCAACTCGGCGCAGGCTTCGCGCAGCACCCAGGCGCCGATCTCGATGATCAGGCCGGAATACTCCGCGATGGGGATGAAGCGGTCGGGCGGCACGAAGCGCCCGTCCTCGGTGCGCCAGCGCAGCAGCGCCTCGGCGCCGAATGCGCGGCGCGGGCCCAGCTCCACCTGCGGCTGGTAGGCGAGGAACAGTTCGCCGCGCGCGAAGCCGCTGCGCAGCGCATGCATCAGGCGCACGCGCTCGCGCGTCTCCACGCCCATGGCGCGCGAAAAATAGAAGTGGCCGCCGCGCCGCTTGGTCTTGGCGCGCTTGAGCGCGATGTCGGCATCCTTCAGGGCGTCGGTGCCGTTGCCGTCGTGCTCGCGCAGGCGTACGAGGCCCAGCGTGGCCGACACCTGCACGTCCTGGCCCTCGATCGAGAACGGCGTGTCGAACTGGGCGTGCAGTGTCGCCGGATCGAGTTCGCTCGCGGGTCCCAGCACGCAGAAGATGTCGCCGCCGATCCGCCCGAGCGCCAGCCGCGCATCGAGGCGCGTGCGCAGGCGCTGCGCGACGGCCACCAGCAGCGCGTCGCCGAACTGGTGGCCGAGCGCGTCGTTGGTCTCGGCGAAGTGGTCGATGTCGATCAGGCACAGCGCGGCGTCGCTGTCCTGGCGCTGGCGCAGGCTGTCGTCGATCAGTTCGACGAGGCGGGTGCGGTTGGGCAGGTCGGTCAGGCCGTCGTAGAAGGCGGCGCGCTGCAGGTCCGTCATCAGCGCGACGTTGTCCAGGCCGACGGCAAGGCTGCTGGCGAACACGTCGAGCAGGCCGCGGCGCATGGCATCGACGGGGCGCGCGAGGCGCAGGTAGGCAGCGAAGTCGGCGTGCGACTTGCCGCGGAAGTACAGCGTCAGTTCGCCGGCATCGTAGACGTTGCAGCGCCGTTCGAGCGTGCGCGCGATCGCGGCCGCCGGCCCGTGCGGTGCGCGCGCCAGCATGCCGTCGGCGACCAGGCACGTGCAGTCGCCGCAGCTGGCCAGCACGTGCCAGGCTTGCGGCCGGTCGCCGGGGGCGCTGGCGCACAGCAGGCCGTGCGCGGGCTGGCCCAGCAGCAGGGCGGCTTCGCGCAGGATCCCCTGGGTCATCTCGCTGATCGAATGCAGCGCCATCAGTTCGGTATTGGCCTGCACCACCTGGGCCAGGCCGGCGCGGCTGTCCTCGAGCGCGCGAATCTGCTCGTAGGCGCGGATCGCCGCCGCCACGCTCGTGTACAGCTTGGTGCGCGTCAGTTCGGACTTGGTGCGGTAGTCGTTGATGTCGTAGCCGCGGATCGCGTCCATCTCCGGCGCATAGCCGGGCTGGCCCGTGCGCAGCAGGATGCGCACGTCGTGCATGCCCAGCCCCTCGCGGATGTGGCGCACGAGCTGCAGGCCGGCGTCGGCCTGTTCCATGACGACGTCGAGGAGGATGACGGCGATGTCGTGTTCGCGCGCCAGCAGGCGCTCGGCCTGGGCACGCGAATAGGCGTGCAGGAACTCGAGCGGGCGGCCGTGCAATTCCAGGCTGCCCAGCGCGAAGGTCGTGGTCGAGTGGACGTCGGCATCGTCGTCCACGATCAGCACCCGCCATGCGCCGGCTGCGCCAGCGTCCGGCGCGGCAGGCGTTTCGTCGACGAATACCAGATCGTCGTCCTGCGCAGCGCCCGAGGGCGCGTTCTGTGCGGGCATGTCCTACTTCTCCAGTCAGCGCGATTCTTCGAACCTGTCAGCGCGGTTCTTTGAAGCTAGTATATATGCAATATTCGGGGCCTAGGAAAAAAATTCTCTAAGGCAACAGTTTCGACCACTTGCAGGTGTTGTCAAATTACCGCGGCCGGCACGATGCTGTAAAATCGTCCTTTCCCTTCTTATAAGTCCAGAGTTCTCATGTCCGGCAACACATTTGGCAAGCTGTTTTCCGTTACCACCTTCGGCGAGTCGCACGGTCCCGCGATCGGCTGCGTGATCGACGGCTGTCCCCCGGGGATGGCGCTGTCCGAGGCCGACATCCAGCCCGAGCTGGACCGCCGCAAGCCCGGCACGTCGCGCCACGTGACGCAGCGCCAGGAGGCGGACCGCGTGCAGATCCTGTCGGGCGTGTACGAGGGCGTCACCACCGGCACGCCGATCGCGCTGCTGATCCCCAACGAAGACCAGCGCAGCAAGGATTACGGCAACATCGCCGAGACCTTCCGCCCGGGCCACGCCGACTACACCTATTGGCACAAGTATGGCGTGCGCGATCCGCGCGGCGGCGGCCGTTCGTCGGCGCGCCTGACCGCTCCCGTGGTGGGTGCCGGCGCCATCGCCAAGAAGTGGCTGCGCGAACGCTTCGGCACCGAGTTCATGGGTTGCATGAGCGCGCTGGGCGACATCGACGTGCCGTTCCAGGGCTGGGAGCACGTGCACGCGAATCCGTTCTTCGCCGCCAGCGGCGACGCCGACCTGATCGCGCGCATGGAAGCCGCCATGGACGAGCTGCGCCGCGCCGGCGACTCGATCGGCGCGCGCATCGACGTGGTGGCGAAGAACGTACCCGTCGGCCTGGGCCAGCCGCTGTACGACAAGCTCGATGCCGACATCGCCTACGCGATGATGGGGATTAACGCGGTCAAGGGCGTGGAAATCGGCGCCGGTTTCGCGTCGGTGGCGCAGAAGGGTTCCGAGCATGGCGACGAGCTGACGCCGCAGGGCTTCGTCGGCAACAACGCCGGCGGCGTGCTGGGCGGGATCTCGACGGGCCAGGACATCACGGTCTCCATCGCGATCAAGCCGACGTCCTCGATCCGCACGCCGCGCCGTTCGATCGACAAGGCCGGCAATCCGGTCGAGGTCGAGACCTTCGGCCGCCACGACCCCTGCGTGGGCATCCGCGCCACGCCGATCGCCGAGGCGATGCTGGCGCTGGTGCTGATCGATCATGCGTTGATGCACCGGGCGCAGTGCGGGGATGTGCGGGTGGACACCCCGAAGCTGGGATAGACAGTACACGTGAACCGTCGTTCCCGCGCAGGCGGGAACCCATGCTGACGTGCCGGAACCCGGACTTCGACATACTGATCGAGTATTTGACGTACGGGTTTCTCGCGCTCAGCATGGGTCCCCGCCTTCGCGGGGACGACGGCAGTCAGCTACGCACCGCAGCCACTTCCGCCTGCTGCCTGCGCTCCACCGTCTTGACGACCAGCCCGCGCAAATCGTTCAGCAGCGCGAACTCGGTCTGGCTCAGGTACACCGACGGATAGCGGTCGTCCCAGTCGCCGTAGATGAAGCCGACCGGCTCGCCGTGCGTGCACAGCGGGATGATGACGAAGCAGCGCGCCTCCTGCAGCGACGCCTTCCACCAGTCCGGCAGCTTGCTCGAGAATTTCGGGTCGCGCGCGTTCTCGATGAAGATCACGCGGTCGCTGCCGAGGGCGGCGAAGAACACGTTCGGGTCGTAGGCGTCGTCGAACACCAGCTGCGGCAGCAGGGCCTTGGCGTGGTCGCCCAGGCCGATCTTGGCCGTGTACTTGCCGTCGCGGCGGCTGCGCAGGAAGCCGAAGGCGCGCGTGAACGACAGGCCGTGGTAGGCCGTCTCGATGGCCATCGACATCATCTGGCCCGGCGTGGCGCCGGCGGCGGCATCGCGCATGTCGGCCACCCCGCTCATCAGGATCTTGTTGCCCGCTTCGCGCATGCGCGTGGCCGCGGCGGCGCGCGCGCGCTTTTCCGGCGGGTTGGCCAGCGGCGCGATCGACAGGTCGGCCGCCGCTTCCACCTTGGCTTTCTCGACGGCGTCGACGATGGAGTCCGGCTCGATGCCGATCATCGGCGCGAAGCTCGCCGCGATCTGCTGCACCTGTTCGGCGCCCGTTTCGTCGTTGTGCCATAGCGAATCCGCCGTCTGCGAGGCCATTGTCCCCAGCGCCGCCAGCCAGTCGTCGTGGCCGAACTGTTCGCCGCGCTCGCCCGGCTCGACGCGGCGCATGCCGGCGATCAGGTTGCGCGGCAGGCCCCAGTGTTCGGCCGTCGCGCGGCCGATCTGCTCCAGCGTTAGGCCCAGCTGCGCGTGCGCCGCCGTATCCTCGCCGCCGGCCCCGCCGGCCTGCTGCAGCAGCACCCATTGTTCCGGCAGGTAGAAGGTCACCATCATGCGGCCCAGCGAGTGCAGGATCGAGCACACGACGGCTTCCTCGGCATCCTTCACACGGGCCTGGGCCGCCACCTGGTGCGCGACCATGCCGGCCAGGACCGCCTTTTCCATCTCGATGTGGGCCTGCAGCGAGTCGGGCGTCGACTTGCCCAGCTCCTCGATCAGTTTCAGGCCGAGCGCCAGGTGGCCGATCGCCTCGGTGCCGAGCACCAGGATCGCCTTCGACACCGTGTTGATGCGCTGGCCGAACGCCGAGTACATGCCGCTGTTGGCCAGGCGCAGCACCTTCTGCGTGAGTACGGGGTCGGACAGCACCGTCTCGGCCATCGAGAAGTCGCGGTCGTCCTCGCCGCGCATCGAGGCAAGAATCGCGTTGATTGCGCGGGTGAAGCCGGGCATGTCGCCGCGCCGGCGGATGCGTTCCCACAGCAGGGCGAGGGTGGCGTCGGCCTTCGGCGATCGTTCGATGTTCAAATGGTTCATGGTTTGCCCGCCCGTAGTTCGTCCGGCAGCAGTTCGGCGTACAGGTTTTCCCTGAGCGCGGCCATGGCCACATGGGCCGGCATCGGCTTGCCGGTCAGGTAGCCCTGGACGTAGTCGCAGCCGCGCGACTCGACATACGCGAGTTGTTCTTCGGTCTCGACGCCTTCGGCCACCACCGACAGGTCGAGGTGCTTGGCCAGGTCGAGCACGGCGTTGCAGATGGCCGCATCCTTGGTCGACGACGGCAGGTCCTTGATGAAGGCGCGGTCGATCTTCAGCACCGAGATCGGGAAGCGCTTCAGGTACGCCAGGCTCGAATAGCCGGTGCCGAAATCGTCGATGGCGATGCGGGCGCGCCGTTCCGTCATCTTGGCCAGGATCGTCTCCGCGTGCAGCGGGTCGATCATCAGGGTGCCTTCGGTGATCTCGAGCACCAGCTTGTCGCCCGCGGTGCCGGAGAACGCCAGCGCGTCGTCCAGCACGGACAGGAATTTATCGTTGCGGAACTGGCGCGGGCTGATGTTGACGGAGATGTACAGCTCGCGCTTGGCCACTTCCTCGAACTGGCGCAGCTGCACCAGGGCCGCCTTCAGCGCCCAGGCGCCCAGCAGGTTGATCAGGCCATTGGTCTCGGCGATCGGGATGAACCTTACCGGCGGCACCATCCCCAGTACCGGGTGCTTCCAGCGCATCAGCGTCTCGAAACCCTCGATCTGGCGCGAGGCGCTGCTGACGATCGGCTGGTAGTACAGCAGGAACTCGCCTTCGCGCACGGCCTGGAACATCGCCGCCTCGAGCGAGATGTCGTGCTGCGGCGGGCCGCTGTCCTTCATGTCGTAGAGGACGCTGCGGCCGCCGCCCGTTTCCTTGCAACGGCCCATGGCGGCATCGGCCATCGCCAGCAGGCGCACTTCGTCTTCCGCATGTTCCGGATAGATCGAGACGCCCACCGAGGCGCCCAGGTAGATCGTGTGGCTGTCGATCTCGAACGGCGATTGCAGCGCCGCCAGCAGGCGGCCGGTGACGAGCTTGATCTGGGCCGCGGTGTACGTCCCGGGCAGCACGGCGACGAACTCGTCGCCGCCGACGCGGGCCAGCGTGTCGCTGTCGCGCAGCGTCTTGCGCAGGCGCGCCGCGGCCTGGCGCAGGATGGCGTCGCCGACCGGGTGGCCGAGACCGTCGTTGACCTTCTTGAAGCCGTCCAGGCCGATCGTGGCGACGGAGAAGCCCTGGCCCGAGCGGCGCGCGTTGGCGATCACCATGCGGATGCGGTCGGACAGCAGCAGGCGGTTGGGCAGCTCCGTCAGCGCATCGTGCGTGGCCATGTGGCGCAGGCGCTGCTCGGTGGCGCGCTGGGCCGACATGTCGCGCCCCACGGCCAGCAGTTCGTGGCTGCCGGGCAGGCTGCTGATGCGCAGTTCGTACCAGGTTTCCTTGTCGCCCGTGTCCTTGTCGGCGGGACGCAGGCGTGTCTCGACGAGTACCGGGTCGGCGATGGCGACCGCGCTGGCGTCGATGATGGCGTTGCGCAGGGCCGGCTGGTCCGCCTCGGGCGCGAGCGCCAGCAGCGGCGTGCCGGCCAAATGCGTTCCGGTGCCGATGTCCAGCGTGCGCAGTGCGCGCTGGCTGGCGAACTGGATCAGTCCTCCCGGATCGAGCCGGAACACGACGTCGCCCACCGCCTCCATGAAGCCGTCCAGGCTCGCGGCGGGAGCGGCGTCACGCGGCTCCTCGTGCGGTACTGCGGGTGAACTGGCACGCATTGTTGAACTTTTGCTTTCTGTTAGCTGGACAGGCGCCTGGGGCCCTGTGAAACCGCACGAGTGTACCAAATCGCGAAACAATGTATCACTGAAAAATTCCGTGAGGCATTAAAAATCACATTTTCCCCGTGGCGCCTGGACCCGTGCTTGATGCATCGCAGTCGAGATTTTGGGACTGCAATGCTTGCCCGGCATGTGGGTTTGCGCTAGCCTTGTTGCCTTATCGCTAATCCACGGCATGCGCCGAACTGGTGCATTGTCGCCGATATAGTGCAATTAGGAAACTTTTTCATGATGAACATGATGTCACATTGCAACAAACCTGGCATCCCGTTCATCTGTCATGGAGGAGACGACCATGAACCGCTTCGACACCCACGACGTCATCAACCAGGCGCCGCCATTCGGCGACGTCAATCTGTTCCGCTGCGACCTGGCGCTGCGCGAAGGGCTGGCGCGCGAGGGTGGCGGCTGGGCGGCGGACGAGCTGGAGCGCCTCGGCGAGCGCCTGGGTGCGCGCGACCTGCAGGAACTGGCGCGCCTGGCCAACGAGCACGGACCGCGCCTCGTCACCCATGACCGCCAGGGCCGGCGCATCGACGAGATCGAGTTCCACCCGGCCTGGCACACATTGATGACGCTGCTGGTTGCGAATGGCGCCCATTCGCTGCCGTGGGAGGCGCCGCGCGCCGGCAGCCAGGTCGCGCGCGCCGCGGCCTACCTGATGTTCGGCCAGGTCGAGAACGGGTCGCAGTGTCCGGTGACGATGACGTATGCCGCGGTGCCCGCATTGCGCCAGGCGCCCGCCCTGGCGGCACGCTGGCTGCCCAGGATTCTGTCGCGCGACTACGATCCGCGTTCGCTGCCCGTCGAGGAAAAGCGCGGCGCGCTGGTCGGCATGGGCATGACGGAAAAGCAGGGCGGTTCGGACGTGCGCGCCAACACGACGCGCGCGGCGCCGATCGACCCGGCCGAGGCGCGCGAGCGCTTTGGCGAGGGGCACGAGGATGCCTGGAATATCGTCGGCCACAAATGGTTCTTCTCGGCGCCGCAGGCCGATGCGCACCTGATCCTGGCGCAGACGGACGGCGCCGGCAGCGCGGGCCTCAGCTGTTTCTTCGTCCCCCGTTTTCTGCCGGACGGCAGCCGCAACGCGGTGCGCGTGCAGCGCCTCAAGAACAAGCTGGGCAACCGTTCGAACGCCTCGTCCGAGGTGGAGTTCTGCGACGCCGTCGGCTGGATGATCGGCAAGGAGGGGCGCGGCATTCCGACGATCCTCGAGATGGGCAGCCACACGCGCCTCGACTGCGTGCTGGGGAGCGCCGGCACGATGCGCGCCGCGCTCACGCATGCGCTGCACCATGCGCGCGGACGCAGCGCGTTCGGCCGGCCGCTGGCCGACCAGCCGCTGATGCAGAACGTGCTGGCCGACCTGGCGCTGGAATCGGAGGCGGCGACGGCGTTCGCGCTGCGCCTGGCGCGCTGCTTCGACGGGCGCGACGATCCGCACGAGGCGCTGCTGGCGCGCGTGCTGACGCCGGCCGGCAAGTACTGGATCTGCAAGCGCGGCCCTGCGTTCGGCGCCGAGGCGATGGAAGTCATGGGCGGCAACGGCTACGTCGAGGACGGCCCGCTGGCGCGCCTGTACCGCGAATTCCCCGTCAATTCGATCTGGGAAGGATCGGGCAACGTGATGTGCCTGGACGTGCTGCGCGCGCTGTCGAAGGGCCCGGACGTGCGCGAGGCGCTGGCGGCCGAACTGGCGCCGGCGGCAGGGCGCGACGGCCGTTACGACGCCTATTGCGCCGACCTGCTGGAAGCGCTGCCGCGCGCCAGTGCGGACGAGGGCGGGGCGCGCCGCCTGGCCGAGCGGCTGGTGGTGGCGGTGCAGGCCGGCCTGCTGCTGCGCCATGCGCCGCCGTACGTGTCCGACGCGTTCCTGGCGTCGCGGATCGCGCGCGACGCGGGCGGGGCATTCGGGCGGCTGCCGCCCGGCCTCGATTGTGCCGCGATCCTGGCGCGCGCGCTGCCCGGCTGAGGCCGGGGGAGGGGGCTCCAGGGCGATATGTCTTCGACAAAAAGGCGGGACAAACGGGCGCGCGGCTGGGATAATGGCGCCCTTCGTACCAATCAAGATTCCCATGTCGACCATGAAACAAGATCCGCGTTTTCCGAACCTGTTCATCACGAACCATCCCCTGATCCAGCATAAGCTGTCGCATATGCGCGACCGCGGCACGTCGACCCGCACGTTCCGCGAGCTGCTCAAGGAGATCACGCTGCTGATGGGCTACGAGATCACGCGCGACCTGCCGCTGACCACCCGCCAGATCGACACGCCGCTCGAGACGATCGACGCGCCCGTCATCGCGGGCAAGAAGCTGGCCATCGTCCCGATCCTGCGCGCCGGCGTCGGCATGAGCGACGGCCTGCTGGAGCTGGTGCCGTCGGCGCGTGTCGGGCACATCGGCGTGTTCCGCGACCCGGACACCCACCTGCCGGTCGAATACCTGGTGCGCCTGCCGGACACCAACGAGCGCACCTTCATCCTGTGCGATCCGATGGTGGCGACCGGCAACTCGGCCGTGTATGCCGTCGACGTGCTCAAGAAGCGCGGCGTGCCCGACGACCAGATCATCTTCCTGGCCCTGGTGGCCGCCCCGGAAGGCGTGGAGGTGTTCCGCAAGGCCCATCCGGACGTCAAGCTGTACGTCGCCTCGCTGGACAGCCACCTGAACGACCACGCCTACATCATCCCGGGCCTGGGCGACGCGGGCGACCGCATCTTCGGCACCAAGTAAGCGATGAGCAGCGGCGCGGATGCGGAATTCTTCGAACGCCTGGCCGAGCTGAACGGCAAGTTCGCCGCCAGCCTGCCGCAGACGCTGGGCCGCCTGTCGGAGGCGCGCGGCGCGTTCGACGTGGCGCGGCCGCAGCAGGCATTGATCGAGCAGCTGCAGGCCGTGCTGCACACGCTGGCCGGTTCTTCGGCCACGTTCGGCTTTCGCGCGCTGGGCCAGCAGGCGCGCGTGCTCGAGCAGCGCCTGCGCGTGCTGACCACCTTCGACTCCGTCAACCCCACCGAATGGCGCGCCTGGCTGCACGAACTGGACGGGTTCGTGGCCTGGGGATTGCGCGATCCGAAGGGGGCTTACCCTAACGATGAGCCTGCCATTTAGATGCTGAACAAACATGCTGTCCGGGAGTCGTTTGATCCACGACAAACTTCGCGACCATCGATGACCTATATTTTGTCTACGGCCGAAGCAAATAGGGCGCGTAAAAGTTGGTCTTAGGAATTATTACGGGCTCCGGTTTTATTTTGCAAAAATCGTGTACATGCGATTTTATTCGGTATAATTAGGGATCGTTGGATTCGAGGTAGCAGTGCAGTTAGTCTGTCATTTGTTTCTTGCTTCTTCAAACGATCATAAACGGACGTTAAGTCCACTCAACTGAAATAGGAAATTGTAATGGCAACTGGCATCGTAAAATGGTTCAATGACTCCAAGGGTTTCGGCTTCATCACCCCGGATGAAGGCGGCGAAGATCTGTTCGCTCACTTCTCGGCGATCCAATCCCAGGGCTTCAAGTCGCTGCAAGAAAACCAGCGCGTGTCGTTCGACGTGACCTCCGGTCCGAAGGGCAAGCAAGCATCGAACATCCAGCCGCTGTAATGCGCTGAATGCCGTGCAAAAAAATCCTCGGAATTTCCGGGGATTTTTTTTGTCCGGCCTCCGTGAATGGCACCGCCAAACGCGGAAAATTGCGGATTTTGATTATTGCTCAGGTAGTTGCTGCCTTGCGCCAATAATCCGGTTGCGCATAAGCGCGCCGCAAGAAATCGACGAATAAACGGATGCGCAGCGGCAAGTGACGGCGCTGTGCGAAAACAGCGAAGATATCGTTACCCGGCGCCGCGTAATCTTCCAGCACCGGCACCAGCCGGCCCGCCTCGATGGCGACCCCCACTTCCCATAACGAGCGCCACGCCAGGCCGCGTCCGGCCAGGGCCCAGTCGTGCAGCACCTCGCCGTCGTTGCAGACCATATTGCCCGCCACTTTCACCGTCACCGTCTGGCCGTTGTCGCGGAAATTCCAGCCGCGCTGGCTGCCTTCGCTGCTGATCGCCAGGCAATTGTGGCGCAGGAGCTCGTCGGGCGTGCGCGGTGTGCCGTGGCGTTTCAGGTACGTGGGAGCGGCCACGACGACGCGGCGGTTATCTGCCAGCTTGACGCCAATCAAGTTCGAATCCGTCAGACTCGCTATGCGCACGGCGACGTCGATACCTTCTCCCACCACGTCGACGACGCGGTCGTTCAGGTTCAGGTTGACCGTGACGTCGCGGTGTTCGGCCAGGAAGGAGGGCAGCAGCGGCGCCACGTGCTGGCGTCCGAAGCCGGCGGGTGCCGACACCAGCAGGTGGCCGCTGGCGCGGGCGCTGCGTTCCGACACGGCGCTTTCCGCTTCTTCCAGCTCGGCCAGGATGCGCTGGCAATCCTCGAGGAAGGCCGCGCCTTCGTCGGTCAGCGCGAGGCGGCGCGTCGTGCGCTGCAGCAGCTTCACGCCCAGGCGCGCTTCGAGCGCATCGAGGCGCCTGCCGATCATCGCCGGGGCGATGCCTTCGGCCCTGGCCGCAGCCGACAGGCTGCCGCGGGCGACGACCTCGACGAAGGTGGAAATCTGGCGGAACTGTCCCATCTAGTCTCCTCGATCTATGACAAAAACGCACAGATGAATGTATTTTTTGTCTCGTTTAGGTGAGCCGGAGTGAATATACTTGACCGTATAGCAAACGCCAAGAGCGCCAAAGCATTCATCACTACAGAGGAGCACGCCATGACCATCGCTACCCCCGCCGGAATGGAAATCCGCGCCGAGATCAAGCCCGGATACGACCAGATCTTGACCCCGGAAGCGCTCGCGCTGGTAGCCAAGCTGAGCCGCGAATTCGAGCCCCGCCGCCAGCAATTGCTGGCCGCCCGCGTGGAGCGCGCCAAGCGCCTCGACGCCGGCGAGCGCCCGGACTTCCTGGCCGATACCGCCGACATCCGCAACGGCGACTGGAAGATCGCGCCGATCCCGAAGGCGCTGGAATGCCGCCGCGTCGAGATCACCGGCCCGGTCGAGCGCAAGATGGTCATCAACGCGCTGAACTCGGGCGCGGACAGCTACATGACCGACTTCGAGGATTCGAATACGCCGAACTGGGACAACCAGATCACGGGTCAATTGAATATGCGCGACGCCGTGCGCGGCACCATCTCGATGGAGCAGAACGGCAAGCAGTACAAGCTGAACGACAAGGTCGCCACGCTGGTCGTGCGGCCGCGCGGCTGGCACCTGGACGAGAAGCACGTGCTGGTCGACGGCAAGCGCATCTCGGGTGGCATCTTCGATTTCGCGCTGTTCATGTTCCACAACGCCAAGGAGCAACTGGCGCGCGGCGCAGGCCCGTATTTTTATCTGCCGAAGATGGAATCGCACCAGGAAGCGCGCCTGTGGAACGACATCTTCGTCATGACGCAGCGCGAGCTGGGCCTGCCGCAGGGCACCATCAAGGCGACCGTGCTGATCGAGACGATTCTGGCCGCCTTCGAGATGGACGAGATCCTGTACGAACTGCGCGAGCACAGCGCCGGCCTGAACGCGGGCCGCTGGGACTACATCTTCTCGTGCATCAAGAAATTCAAGCTGGACAAGGATTTCTGCCTGGCCGACCGCCCGAAGGTGACGATGACGGCACCGTTCATGCGCGCCTATGCCTTGCTGCTGCTGCAGACCTGCCACAAGCGCGGCGCGCCGGCGATCGGAGG
Organism: uncultured Massilia sp.; assembly: GCA_963529995.1. Classification (GTDB taxonomy): domain Bacteria; phylum Pseudomonadota; class Gammaproteobacteria; order Burkholderiales; family Burkholderiaceae_D; genus Telluria. Next base: position 24,926 of record CAUSCY010000014.1, read on the forward strand.
CATGTCGGCCCTCATTCCGATCAAGAACGATCCGGAAAAGAATGGCGTTGCAATGGCAGGCGTGATCGGCGACAAGTCGCGCGATGCGACCGACGGCTACGACGGCGGCTGGGTCGCCCACCCGGGCCTCGTCGAGCCGGCGATGACGGAATTCAAGAAGGTGCTGGGCGACCGTCCGAACCAGATCGACAAGCAGCGCCCGGACGTGAACGTGGCCGCCGCCGACCTGCTCGACTTCAAGCCGGAGGCGCCGATCACGGAAGCGGGCCTGCGCTACAACATCAACGTGGGCATCCACTACCTGGGCGCCTGGCTGGCCGGCAACGGTTGCGTGCCGATCCACAACTTGATGGAAGATGCGGCCACGGCCGAGATCAGCCGCTCGCAGGTGTGGCAATGGATCCGTACGCCGAAGGGCGTGCTCGACGACGGTCGCAAGGTCACCGCCGACATGGTGCGCGCGATGATCCCGGAAGAACTGGCCAAGGTGAAGGACGTGGCGCCGAACGGCGACAACCCGAGCTATGCGCGCGCCGCCGAGATCTTCGAGCAGATGTCGACGTCGGAAGATTTCGCCGAATTCCTGACGCTGCCGCTGTACGAAGAAATCTGAGGAGACGGGTAAGGTGGACGGGAAACCCGTCCACCTTACGTTCTTACGGCCAGCGGGGCCCGCGCGAGAAAGGATGCGAGCGCGGCGTCATCGATGGCGTTGCCCTGCAGTCGCCATTGCAGCGCCTCGACCCGGTCGCCGCCCCAGAACAATGCCGCGTCGCCCTCGATGCGGAAGGTGGGCACGCCGAAGACGCCCGCGCGGGCCGCTCCCTCGGTTGCCTGGGCCAGCAGCGCCTTGACCGCGTCCGTGCCGGCGGCGGCGAGCAGGGCGGCGCCGTCGAAGCCCGCCGCCGTGGCGCATTGCGCGGCCACGTCCCCGTCCGAGATGTCCGCACCGTCTTCCCAGCAGGCCGCCGTCAGCGCCAGCGCGAGCCGCAGTCGCGCGGCATCGTTATCGACCGCCGTCATCATGCGCAATGCCGTCAGCGGATTGAACGGGTGGCCGGGCGGTCCCTCGAACGGCAGGCCGCGCCTTGCCGCCTCGCGCATCACATCCATGAACACATAGCGCCGCTTCACGGGAATTTCCGCCGGGCCGAGGTTGCCGTGCGTTTTCAGCAGGCCGGCGAACAGTACGGGCACGATGCGGATGGCGGCGCCGGTCGCCTCGAGGCGGGGTAGGTCGCGCAGGGCCAGCCAGGCATACGGGCTGACCGGGTCCACGTAGCAGCCTACCGTGACCATGGGCGTCGTCCGTTCAGAACACGTTCTTCCATTCGCGCAGCGCGGCGAAGGCGGCGACCGCATCCGGACCATTCTCTACACCCGCGGGCAACCTGCCGGCCGCGACGAGGCTGGCGAGGATCGCCGGTTCGGTGGCGCGCAGGAAGGGATTCGTCGCCTTCTCGATGGCGATGTTCGACGGCACCGTCGGCAAATGCGTGCCGCGCAACTTGCTGTCGTTCTCGACCCGCATCTGCAGGGCGCGGTTGTCCGGCTCGACGGCCTGGGCGAAGCGCAGGTTCGACAGCGTGTATTCGTGCGCGCAATACACGAGGGTGTCGTCGGGCAGGGCGGCCAGCTTGTCCAGCGAGGTCTTCATCTGCGCCGGCGTGCCCTCGAACAGGCGTCCGCAACCGGCGCCGAACAGCGTGTCGCCGCAGAACAGCCAACGCTCTCCCTCCGTCTCGCGCACGTAGGCAATGTGGCCGAGCGTGTGGCCGGGCACGTCCAGCACCGAGCATTCCAGGTCCAGACCCGGCACCGTGAAGCGGTCGCCTTCGCCCAGCGGCGTCGTGACGGCATCGATGCCGTCGTTGCGCGGGCCGAACACGGGGACCTGATATTCTTGGAGCAGGCGCGGCACGCCGCCGATGTGGTCAGCGTGATGATGGGTGAGTAGAATGGCGGTCAGGGTGAGTCCATGCGCGCGCAGGGCGGCCAGGATCGGCTCGGCATCGCCCGGATCGACCACCGCAGCGTTGACGCCGTCGTGGATGAGCCAGAGGTAATTGTCCTGGAAGGCGGGTACCGTCAGTACGGCAAGTTCAGGACGCAATGGAGTCATCGTTTGGGTCATATCAGGGATCGAAAGAGGGATCGAAAAGGGTCATACATGGATAGCGCGCCATCCGAAAAATCCATTATAGCGCTCGACCACTGGCTGCAATCGCCGGCGGGAGCCTATGTGCGCGCCTGGGAACAGGCTTGCCTGGACGAATTGACGGCCGATATCTTCGGCTTCAACGCGATCCAGATCGGCCTGCCCCAGATCGACGGCCTGGCGGCGAGCCGCATGCCCAACAAATGGGTGGCGGCCACGCGCACGTCGACGGAGGACGAACTGGCCGTCGCGGCGAGCGGCAAGCAGATCACGGTGGCGCTCGACTTTGCCGAGCTGCCGTTCGCCTCGCAGAGCCTGGACCTCGTCGTGTTGCCGCATGTGCTCGAATTCGCCGAGGAGCCGCACCAGGTGCTGCGCGAAGTGGAACGCGTGCTGATTCCCGAAGGGCAATTGATCATCTGCGGCTTCAACCCGGCCAGCCTGTGGGGCATGCGCCAGGGCATGGGCAGGATCACGAGCAGCGATTACCTGCCCGCGGCCGGCGAGTTCATTTCTTTGCCGCGTCTGAAAGACTGGTTAAAATTGCTCAATCTCGGGGCTACGCGCAGCCATTTCGGCTGCTACGCGCCGCCGTTCCGCACCGCGCAGTGGCTGAACCGCTTCGCCTTCGTCGAAGGGGCGGGGCAGCGCTGGTGGCCTTATCTGGGGGCCGTCTACATCGTCCACGCGATCAAACGCGTCAAGGGCATGCGCCTGATCGGGCCGGCCTGGAACAAGAAAAAGGCCAAGGCGCCGCAAGCGGTGCCGGCGACGAACCGCAACGAACGACACAAATAAAAGTCACACTAGGGAAATAACAGCATGACCAAAGTAGAAATCTTCACCGACGGCGCCTGCAAGGGAAATCCGGGCACCGGCGGCTGGGGCGCGCTGTTGACGGCCGACGGCGGCCACCAGAAGGAAATCTTCGGCGGCGAAGCGAATACCACCAATAATCGGATGGAATTGCGCGCCGTCATCGAAGCCCTGACCACGCTGAACCGTCCCTGCCAGGTCGTCCTGCATACGGACAGCCAGTACGTGCAGAAGGGCATCTCGGAGTGGATCCACGGCTGGAAGGCGCGCGGCTGGAAGACCTCGACCAAGGAACCGGTCAAGAACGACGACCTGTGGAAGGCCCTCGACGCCGCCCAGCAGCAGCATTCCGTGGAATGGCGCTGGGTGCGCGGCCACAACGGCCATCCGGGCAACGAACGGGCCGACGTGCTGGCCAATATGGGCTGCGCTTCAGTCAAGCGCTGACCGCCCGCGGTCCTGCGCCCACCCGACCCCTTTGGTATACTGAGGGGTCTTTTTTTACCGTCTAGAGATCTCCCAAGCGCATGCGCCAAATCGTCCTCGATACCGAAACCACAGGCCTGAATCCGCGCACCGGCGACCGCATCGTCGAAGTCGGCTGCGTCGAAATCGTCGACCGTAAACTGACCGGCAATAACTACCACCGCTACATCAATCCCGAGCGCGACTCGGACGAGGCGGCGCTGGCGGTGCACGGCCTGACAACCGAATTCCTGAGCGACAAACCGAGGTTCCATGAAATCGCCGAAGAGCTGCGCGACTTCATCAAGGACGCGGAAATCATCATCCACAACGCCCCGTTCGACCTGGGCTTCCTGAACCACGAGTTCCAGCGCATCGGCATGCCGCCGTTCGTCCAGCACTGCAGCAACGTGATCGATACGCTGGTCCAGGCCAAGGAACTGCATCCAGGCAAGCGCAACTCGCTGGACGCGCTGTGCGACCGCTACGGCATTTCGAACGCCCACCGCAAGCTGCACGGCGCACTGCTGGACTCGGAGCTGCTGGCCGACGTCTATCTCGCGATGACGCGCGGCCAGAACACGCTGTCGATGGACGTCGAAGTCGAGACGAGCAGCGGCGGCATCGTGCTGGAAGCGGGTCCGCTGGGCGAGATCATCGTGCTGTCCGCCGCGGCCGACGAGCTTGCCGAGCACGACAATGTGCTGGCCGCCCTCGACAAGGGCGTGAAGGGAGAGTGTGTTTGGAGAAAATATTCTCCGCAGGGGTGACAGAACGCAAATTTCCCCCTATAATGCTCGTCATTGCAGCGATGCATTCGCAGCAAAGCAGGAAAAGTAGGGCGGTTAGCTCAGGGGTAGAGCACAGCATTCACACTGCTGGGGTCGCAAGTTCGAAACTTGCACCGCCCACCAGGATTCAGACAAAAAAGCCAGCGTTCGCGCTGGCTTTTTTGCATTCCGCGTGCGGCTTGCGCTGTCGACGCATGCGCCATGCGGGCATGCTACCGGCAAACAGTCGTGCCGGCGCGATCGTTTAGAATAGCCCGATGACTAAAGCAAGCAGATCGAAGACCGCTCCCCCCAAGGCCGAAGAAGACGGCACCCGCGCCAGGATCCTCAACGTCGCACTCCAGGAATTCTCCAGGCTCGGCTTGAGCGGCGCCCGCATCGACGCCATCGCGGCCGAAAGCGGACTCAACAAAGCAATGATCTATTACCACTTCGGGAGCAAGGAGGACTTGTACGTCGCCGCGCTTGAAGAAAGCTACCGCCGCTTCCGCGGCATCGAAGGCGGGCTGCATATCGACGAGACGCTCGCGCCCGTGGAAGCCCTGCGCCAGCTGGTCGGCGCCAGTTTCGATTTCCATGCAGCGCATCCGGAATTCATCCGGATGGTGATGAACGAGAACATCCACAACGGCGAGTACATCCGCAAGATCCCGGCGCTGCGCGAGATCAACCGGTCAGCCATCGTCCTGCTGGAGCGGCTGTGCCGGCGCGGCATCGACGCCGGCGTGTTCCGCGCCGACGTCGATGCTGTCGACCTGCACATGTCGATCAGCGCACTGTCTTTCTACAATGTGTCGAACCGGCATACCTTCAGCTTCATCTTCGACCGCGACCTCGGTGGGGCCGAGGTGCACGCGGCGCGGCGCGACGTCGTGATCGACACGATCCTGCGCTACGTGCGCGCAGCTTGACCAGGCGGGAGCGTCAGAAGGCGATCCTCAGCTGGGTGCCGAGCGCCAGCGCATTCCTCGTCGAGCGGTAGCTGAACGCGCCGGGATCGACGACGTACTGGACATCGGCGCGCACGCCCAGCCAGCGCAGCGGTTGCCACCCGTAGCTGAGTTCGACGACGGATTCGCCGGCGGGGAGCGATACATAGTCGCCGGCCACGGCGTCGGCCGCGGCGGCGCTGTCGCGCAAGCGTGGATTGACCTCGGCATGCACCACGCCCAGCGCGATCGTATCCGCATCGCGGCCCGCGAAGGTGCCTGTCTTGACGAGACCGGCCGCGTACCAGCGCGTGATCTGTGCCGAGGCGCGTGGATTCGCCGTGAACTGGCCGAACACGGAGAGGGCGCGCCCACGATCCTGGCGCAGGATCGTCTGGTCGGACAGCACGTACATGCCGTAGCGTCCGTCGACCGTGCCCGTTTCGCCCTGGCGCTTGGCGCGCGCCGTATCGTAGAACACGCCGAGCTTGTAGTGCCCGGGCAGCGCCGCGTCCCGCGCCGCGCTGCCGGGTGCGTATTCCAGTTCCAGCGGCAGCATCATGCCCGTCGTGCCGCTGGCGAAAGGCCGGAATGCGTTGTCCTTGTCGCCGAGGTGCGGGTTGTCCTGGAACACGCCGGTTCGCAGCAGCAGGCCGGGCTGCAGCTGGTAGCGGAAGGCCGCACCCCAGCGCGCATTCGGGTAGTTATACCAGCCGCTATTTCCCGACAGAGACAGCGGGTGGGCGCAGAACGCCGCGTTCACCAGCTGGCAGCCCAGTATCATGCCGCCGAGGTCATTGCCCATGGCAAAAAAGCCGAGACGCATATTGAGCCGGCCGCCCAGCAGGTTCTGCTCGTAGCTGGCCTCGCTCAGGCGCGTGTAGGGCCCGCCGTAGACTTCCTGGACGGGCAGCCGGTTGCCGATGTAATCGGCGGACACGCCCCCGCCGCGCCGGTCGTTGACGGTGAAGTGCAGGGTGGCGCCGGACCAGCCCGCGATGCGCGCCATGTCGAGATCCGCGCCGAGGCGCAGCTGCTGCGCATAGGTGCTGCCCCGTACGCGTCCGCCACGGACGTTGGCAAAGGTTTCGGAGACATAATCGCCCCGGAAGTTGACGCCGGCTTCGGTATAGCGGGTGCGGGCACCGCCCCAGTCGCCGGTCAGGGTGGCTGCGCCGGCAGGCGGCGTCGCAGACACACTGCGGTCGTCCGCTTGGGCGCCCGCCGAGGCCAGTGCGGCCAGGGCGAGGATGGCGACGCAACCGGCGTGACGCCGGTCGCGCGGGTGCCGGGATGCATTCCAGGCTTGCATTCGTAAACGCATGTTCATCTCAGTTCATCAGCGGTCGAGGGCGTAGGCAATCACGTAGTCGCCACGGTCCGGGGATTGGCGGGCGCCGCCGGCCGAGATCAGCACGTACTGCTTGCCCGTCTTCGGCGACACATAGCTCATCGGCCCGCCCTGGCTGCCCACCGGCAGGCGCGCCTTCCAGACTTCCTTGCCGGTCGCGCTGTCGAAGGCGCGCAGGTAGTAGTCCTGCGTGCCCGCGATGAACACGAGGCCGCCCTGCGTGGCCAACGTGCCGCCGAGTGTCGGCATGCCGACCGGCATCTTCATGCCCATCTTGACGCCGAACGGACCGGTGTCCTGTACCGTGCCGACGGGGACTTGCCACAGCACCTTGCGGGTCGTCAGGTCGACGGCCGACAGGGTGCCGAACGGCGGTTTCTGGCACGGAATGCCCAGCGGCGACATGAAGCGGTTCTTGTTGACGGCATACGGCGTGCCCTTCAGCGGCACCGCGCCCATGCCCGTGTTGACGGCTTCGCCGCCGTTGCTGGCCGGTCCGCTGTCGGTGTTTTGCGGGATCATCTGCACCCACAGGCCCAGGCGCATGTCGTTGACGAAGATGAGGTGGTTGTTCGGGTCGGTCGACAGGCTGCCCCAGTTCATGCCGCCTAGCGAGCCGGGGAAGCTCAGCGAGACGTCGGTACCCGGCGCCGTGAACAGGCCGTCGTAGCGCATCGACTTGAAGCTGATCCGGCACATCAGCTGGTCGAACGGCGTCGCACCCCACATGTCCGATTCCTTCAGCGTGTCGGCGCCGATCTGCGGCATGCCGACCGAGAACGGCTGGGTCGGCGCGTATTGTTCCTTCAGGATGCCGGCCGTCTTGACGGGACGTTCCTCGACGCGCGTCAGCGGCTTGCCCGTCAGGCGGTCGAGCACGAAGATCTGGCCGGACTTGGAGCCGAAGACGACGGCGGGCGTCGTCGCGCCATCCTTCGTCGGGAAGTCGACCAGGCTAGGCTGCATCGGTACGTCGAAGTCCCACAGGTCGTTGTGGACGGTCTGGTACACCCATTTCTCCTTGCCGGTGCTGGCGTCGAGCGCGAGGATCGAGGTCGCGTAGCGGTGATCGAGCGGCGTGCGGTTGCCGCCCCACAGGTCCACCGACGAACTGCCCATGGGGATGAAGACGGTATTCATCGCGGGGTCGTACGACATGGGCGCCCACGAGTTCGGCGTGCTGCGGGCCCAGGTCTGGCCCGGCTCCAGGTGCGCGTTCGGATCGTCGCGGCCCGGATCGAAGGCCCAGCGCATCGCGCCGGTGATGACGTCGAAGCCGCGCAGGACGCCGCCCGGCATGTCGGTCTGCACGTTGTCCGCGACCCGGCCGCCCACCACCACGGTGGTGCCCGCGAGCGTCGGCGCGGAGGTCAGCTGGTACTTCGGATCGTCGGCGCCGCCCAAGCCCGCCTTCAGGTCGACGAAGCCGCCGGTGCCGAAGCCAGTGCACAGGGCGCCGGTATCGGCATCGATGGCGACCAGGCGGGCGTCGATGGTATTCATCAGCAGGCGGCGCGCGCAGTTCGCACTGGGTGCGACGGTGGCCGGCAAGACCGGCGTGGCGCCCGCCACGGTCGGATGCGCCAGAGGCTGGGTCCCATCGAAATAGGCGAGGCCCCGGCAGCGGTTCCAGACCTGCGACTGTGCGTTGATGTCGCGTTCCCAGATCTTCTTGCCGCTGTCCGCGTCGACGGCGATCACATTGTTATGGGGCGTGCACAGGTACACGCGGTCACCGACCTGCAGCGGCGTTTCCTGGTCTTCGGCGCCGTTGCCGGTGGGGCTGATCGGGGTGTCGCCCGTGTGGAAGGTCCAGGCGACTTTCAGGTCCTTGACGTTGTCGCGCGTGATCTGGTCGAGCGCGGCGAAGCGGCTGCCGCCCGCCGTGTTGCCGTAGTGGCTCCAGTCCTTCTGCTGCTGGCCGCGGGCGACGGGCACCAGCGCGGCCGGCGTGCCCTCGAAGGCGACGGTCGGATGCGGCTGGAACATCTGGACGAAGGTGGCGATCATGCCCAGCGCCAGCACGGCGGCCAGCGCATAGGCGCCCTTGGCGGATGTCGAGCCGGCTGGAGCCGTCGTTTCAGCCTTGCGCAGCGCCGGCCACGCCAGCAGCGCCAGCACCATCAGGCCGGCGGGCAGCATCAGGCGCGACACCAGGGGCCAGAAATCGAGGCCGACGTCGGCGAACGCCCAGACCAGGGTGCCGGCGAACGCCGCGCCGTACACCAGGACCGCGGACGACTTGCGCCGCATGAACTGGACGGCGGAAACGACGATGACGACGCCCGCGATCAGGAAATAGGGACTGCCATGCAAGACGGCCAGCCTGGCGCCGCCGACGATGAAGAACAGGCCGGTGGCCAGCAAGACGAGTCCGAGCAGGACACACCCAGCCCTCAGCCCGGCCGAAGGATGGGTTTCATTGTTAGTCATTTGAACATCTCCGAGTACTTTACGTGCATAGAAGCGGTGGCCGGCACGGTCGAACGGGCTGTCGACCGCGCGCCTGGAGGCAGGGCGTCCACGCTGGAAGGAGGGCGCCGACCGGCGCCGGCCGGGACCGGTCGGCGTTTCCCGGACCGGGAACGGCAAGCTGCGGCCGGTATTATAACTAACTAGTTGGTTAACGGGTGCGGGGCTTGCAAAAGCGATGCTGGGCTGCTACGGAAAAGGGGGCGGGGGCAGGGGATGCCACCGGGGCCAGGTCATCGAATGACCGGCCCCGGCAATGCGGCGTTTAGCGGAACGCGTACGTCGCGCTGGCGTAGAAGCGCCGTCCGCGCGGATCCGTGTAGGTCGGATCGTAGCCGGACAGGAAGAAGTAGGCCTGGTTCGAATACGGCGGGCTGCGGTCGAACAGGTTCTGCACGCCCACGCGCAGCTTCAGCTGCGGGTTGAACACGTAGGCGCCCGACAGGTCCCACAGCGAGTACGACTTGACGTGGTTCTTCGCGACCACGCTGCCGTCGTCGATGTTGATCGCCGTGTTCTGGTCTTCGTAGCCGCTCGAGAACGTGTTCGACAGGCTGGCCGACAGCGGCCCGCGGTCCCAGTCGAAGGTGATCGTGTGGCGCCAGCGCTGGACCACGCCGTCGGTGACGAAGTGGTTCAGGTTGCTGACGTACGGGTCGCCCGGCGCGTTCTGGATCTTCGACGACAGCACGTAGGTGCCGTTCAGGCGGCCGCCGAAGCGGCCCAGCGGCGTGTCGACGCCGCGCACGGTGACGGCCAGGTCCAGGCCCTTGGCCAGCTGGGCGCCGCGGTTTTCCTTGCGCAGGTCGATATAGTCGATCAGGCCGTCCTCGTCGCGGTGCACCAGGTCGCCGTACTTGTCCAGATTGGACAGGATGATGTCGTCGCCGATCTCGCTGATCAGGTCCGTGCGCTTGATGTTCCAGTAGTCGAGCGAGGCGTTGACGTGGCTGCCGATGGCGGCCACCGCGCCCAGCGAGAACTGGCGGCTGCGCTCCGGCTTCAGGTCCGGGTTGCTGTAGCGGCGCGTGTCCCAGTTGTCGGCGCAGTCGGCGTAGTTGTTCTCGACCGTCGCGCAATATACGGGGTCGGGCAGCGTCGCCGTGCTGCTGTAGACGGTCGGGCGGTGCAGTTCCGTCATCGACGGCGCGCGGAAACCGCGGCCGGCCGAGCCGCGCAGCAGCACGCCGGCGGCAGGGCGGTAGGACAGGCCGATCTTCGGGCTGGCGGCGCCGCCCACCTGCTGGTAATGGTCGTAGCGCGCCGACAGCTGCGCTTCCCACTGCTTGGCAAACGGCACCAGCATCTCGCCGTAGACGGCGCCGATGGTGCGGCTGTCGTGGGTGGCGCGGCCGCCTTCCGGCGCGGCGTCGTTGTTGATGTTGTCGCTCAGGAGGAGCTCCGACGGCGTGAAGTCGTTGCGCTCGCGCCGCGCCTCGCCGCCGATGGCCACGGCCAGGTCGCCGCCGGCCATCGGGGTCAGGGCGCGCGAGAACTTGAAGTCCCACGAATCCATCGTGCCGCGCGCGTGGCGTACGTCGTCGTTGACCTGGATGCTGTCGATCAGCGCGCGGCCCTCGGGGCCGGACGGGCCGAACGGGTTGATGCGGCCGTCGGCGATGCCTTCCAACAGCTTGTCGTACAACAGGTAGCCGTGCGTGTCCTTGTCCTTGACGGTGTTCACACTGTGGTTCAGCGCCGTGTCGTAGTCCCAGCCCCCGATATTGCCGGTCAGGCCCACGACGATGCGCACGCCTTCGCTCGTCAGGGTGCTGGTGCGTTGGCCCGCTTCGTTCAGGCGCATGCGCAGTTCCAGTTCGCCGGGGATGTCGTCGTCGAGCTGGTCCAGGCCCGTGCCGGCCAGCTGCGGCACGCGGCTGTAGTCGATGTAGCCCGTCACGCGCGCGGACGAACCCGTGTAGTCGGTCTTGGAGCGCGACAGCGCCACCTCGGCATAGGCCTGGTGGCCGTCGCCCAGCTTGATCACGCCGCGGCTCAGGATGCTGGCCTTCTCCGACTTCGGATACAGCTCCGTGTCGCCCATGTAGTTATACGTGCAGGCGTCCACGCCGCCCGTGCCGGCCGGCAGGTAGACGTTGGCCGGCGGCGCGCAGTTCGGCACCGACAGGTTGATCAGGCGGTTCGTGATCGGCTGGCCGTTGATCGTGAAGCCGATCTCCTGCAGGTGGTCGCGCTGCGCCGAGGTCAGGCGGATGTTGGCCGGGCTGGTATAGCCGGACAGCAGGTGGCCCAGGCGCTGCTCGACCTGCAGGCCCGGGATGAAGCTGCGCTGCGAGGTGCTGAGGGCGTTGGTGCGCTGGAAGTCGGCCACCGCGAACACGTTGTAGCCGTCGCGTTCGATGTCGCCCTTGCCGACGCCGATGCTGGCCGTGCGCTTGCCGGCGCCACCCTCGCGGGTCTTGCCGCCGTAGACGTTCAGTTCCAGGCCCTGGAAGTCCTTGCGCGTGATGAAGTTGATGACGCCGCCGATGGCGTCCGTGCCGTACAGGGCGGAGGCGCCGTCCAGCAGCACCTCGACGCGTTCCAGCGCGGCCGCCGGGATGTTGTTCAGGTCGACGCCGGTATCGTCGCCGGGAGAAGCGAAGTTGGCCATGCGCCGGCCGTTCAGCAGCACCAGCGTGGACGAGGTGCCGATGCCGCGCAGGTTGGCGCTGTTGAAGCCGCGCTGGTCGCCGCCGACATTGATGCTGGCGCCGTCCGTCAGGCCGTTGACGTTGGCGGAGATCCGCGTCATCAGCTCGGCCGCCGTCGTCACACCGGCCTTCTCGATTTCGGCGCGGGTGACGGTCTGCACGGGCAGCGCCGTTTCCGCCTGCACGCGCCGGATCGCGGAACCGGTGATTTCCACGGTCGGCATCGGGGCCGCCTCTGCCGTCGTCTGCGTCGACGTCGCCTGGTCCTGGGCCGCCGCCGGATTGGCCAGTGCGCCGGCCGCCATCCATCCACCTGCCAGCAGCACGCCACGCACGGCGCGCGCCGCCACTTTCATCCTTGGTTTCATTCACTCTCCCTGTGTGGCCCGGGTTTGCCATTCTCTTGGCCGGACGCCTGTGCTTCCGATCATAAGGGGGGAGGTAATTACTTTGTCATTTTTCTATAGTTTCCTAATGACTATGCAGCAATTTTGCAACGCTCCGGCGCGTCATGAAACGCGTGCCCGTGCTTCGGCCGGGCCGCCCTCGCGCGTCGCCGACGGCGGCGTCGACTTGAACAGCTGGCTGATGCCCATCGTCAGCAGGGGAACGGCCAGGGCCAGATAGGAGCTGTCGACGCCGTACGGATTCCCGGCCAGGAACCAGCCGATGGTCGCCACCACCGACAGCAGCACGCCCACGAAGGCGCCGCGCGGCGTGCCGAAGCGGGGCGCGTAGAACGCCATCAGCACCAGCACGGCCAGGGTGGCGCGCAGCGCCTTGCCGAGGAAGGCGATCAGCAGCAGCTTCTCGGCGGACAGCGCCAGCACCAGGGGCAGCAGGCCGGCGACGGCGATGGCGATGCGCACGAACAGCAGCGACTTGCGGTCGTCCTTGCCCTTGTTGAAGAACGGGTCGTAGAAATCCTTCAGGGCCAGCGTGGCGGAGGCCAGCGTCGTCGCCGAGATGCCGCCGAACAGGGCGCCGGCCAGGCCGACCACCATCACGCTGGCCGAGAACGCGGGCATGTGGGCGATCAGCGTCGGAAAGGCGTCGATCGACTTCACGCCGGGATAGAGCACGACGCCGCACATGCCGACCAGCGCCGCCATCAGGCCGAACGGGATCATCAGCGAGGCCACGTAGAAGCAGGCCCGCTTGGCCACCGCCGGGTTGTCGGTGCCGACCAGCGCCTGGATCACGTACTGCGTGGCGAAGATCGAGCCGATCCCGCCGATCATCCAGGCCATGATCTGGCCCCAGCCGATGGCGTCCCAGTCGAACATCGTCGCGGGCAGCTGCGCCTGCAGGTTGGCGATGCCGCCCGTCTGTTCCAGTGCAAACGCGAGCGCCAGCACCATGCCCAGGTACTTGACGAGCGCGTGCGAGAAGTTCGTGTACACGACCGAGCGCATGCCGCCCAGGCTGACGTAGACGACGGTGATCGCCCCGACCAGCAGGTTCGCCAGCGTCTTGTCGATGTGCAGGACGGCAGCCAGCACGGCGCCGCCGCCCGCATACAGGGCCACGGCCACGATCGACAGCGCGACGATGGTCAGGATCGACGCGGCATAGCGCACCGACTCGCCGTAGGCGCGCGCCAGGATGCCGGAGATGGTGCTCTGGCCGCTCTCCTTGTACTTGCGCACGAGGACGAAGGCGAGCAGCAGGAAGCCGAGCGACAGGGCCACCAGGTTCCAGGCGGCCGAGATGCCCAGTTCGAAGCCCTTCTGTGCCGTGCCGATGCTGACCGAGGCGCCGATGAATTCGGACAGCAGCAGGGCGCCGATCAGGTAGGCGGGAAAGTTGCGCCCGCCGGCGGTCATGCCCTCGCTGCTGTTGGCGTGGCGGCGCACGCGATAGGTGATGGCCGACATGAGGGCGAAATACGCCACCACGATCGTGCCGATGACGATCAAGCGATGTTCCATTGTCTTCTCCAAGTACTTCTTTTTTATCGACTGCTTGTTGGGGCGGCGGCGTTCAGCCGGCCAGGAAGCCGCGCAGGCTGCGCGTAAACGTGTCCGCCGCTTCGATGTTCGAGAGGTGCGACGCCGCCAGGGTCTGCATGCGCGCGCCGGCGATGCGTTCGCACAGCCAGGCGCCGTCCGCGACGGTGGTCACGGGATCGTGTGCGCCGGCGATGACGAGCGTCGGGGCGTCGATGCGGGCGACGGCCGTGCGCAGGTCGGCTTCCGCCAGCGCCTCGCAGCACGCGGCGTAGCCTTCCGGGTCCTGGGCCCGCAGCCCCGCGACGAGGCCGGCGACGACTTCCGGTGCGTGTGCGGCGAAGCCGTCCGTGAACCAGCGCGCGGCGGCGCCGTCGGCGACGGCTGTCATGCTGGCGTCGCGCACCAGGGTGGCGCGGCCGGTCCAGCCTTCCTCCGTGCCGATCCTCGCCGCCGTATTCGCCAGCACCAGGCGCTCGATGCGCTCGGGCGCATGGATGCCGAGCCACTGGCCCGTGATGCCGCCCATCGAGATGCCGCAGAAGGCGAAGCGGGCGATGCCCAGGTGGTCGAGCAGGCCGAGCACGTCGCGGCCCAGGTCCTCGATCGTCGCCGGGCCGGCGGCGATGCCGGAGCGGCCGTGGCCGCGCGTGTCGTAGCGCACGACGAAGAAGTCCGCTGCCAGCGCACGGGCCTGGGCATCCCACATCGACAGGTCGGTGCCGAGGGAATTCGACAGCACCAGGCAGGGGCGGCCGGCTTGCCCGTCGGTGCGGTAGTGCAGGCGGACGCCGGCAAGGTCAACGAAAGCCATCGGTCCTCCGCTCACGCCGCGGCGCGTACGCGTTCGACGTCGGCCGCCGGCAGGGTGGCATGCTCGCGCGCCAGGCGGAAATCGAAGTCGATCGAGGCGAACGGCTGGTCCAGCCGCAGCGCGTCCAGCTGTGCCGGATCGTCGATGCGGCGGATCGGCGGTACCAGTCCCTCGCGCGTGGCGAAGGCGAAATCGTCCCACAGGTAGTCGTCGCCGTCGATATTGATCTGGGTGGTCAGCTTGCGGTAGCCCGGGTGGCTGACGAAGAAGTGGATGTGCGCCGGCCGCCGGCCGTGGCGGCCCAGCAGGTCCAGCAATTGCTGGGTGGTGCCGTCCGGCGGACAGCCGTAGCCGACGGGGAGGATGCTGCGGAACTGGTAGCGTCCCTGCGCATCCGCGACGATCGTGCGGCGCAGGTTGAAGTCGGACTGGATGCGGTCGAAGAACGAGTAATTACCCATCAGGTTCGCGTGCCAGACCTCGACCCTGGCGCCCGGCACGGGCCGGCCTTCCGGATCGAACACCGTGCCCTGCATGAACAGCGTCTCGGCCCGGTCGGCCTCGCTGCCGTCGTCCAGGCGCGCGAAGCCCACGCTTTCCGGCGCGCCAGCCACGTACAAGGGGCCTTCGATAGTGCGGGGCGTGCCGCCTTCCAGGCCGGCCCGGCGTTCCGCTTCCTCCGCGCGCAAGTCCAGGAAGTGCTCGACGCCCAGGCCGGCGGCCAGCAGCCCCAGTTCGTTGGAGGCGCCCGCGGCGGCCAGGTAGGACACGCCGCTCCAGAATTCGCTCGGCGTCACGTCCAGGTCCTCGACCGCCTTGCACAGGTCGCCGACCAGGCGCACGACGACCTGCTGCACGCGCGGGTTGGCGGGGCGGTCGGCGGCGTCGACGATCCATTGGCGGGCCAGGGCTTCGATCTCTGCATGGTTCATGTTCTTGTCTCCTTTTTTATCGTGTCGTTGTCGGGTCAGCGGTCGTCGTCGCGTACCGAGGAGGGATGCCGGCACAGCGGCATCACCTCGATCTGCATGTAAGGGAACAGGGGCAGGGACGTCAGTAGCATGTGCAGCTCGTCGACGCTGCCCACGTCGAAGATGCTGATGTTCGCGTACTGGCCGGCGATGCGCCACAGGTGGCGCCATTTGCCTTCCTGCTGCAGGCGCTGGGCCAGTTCCTTCTCGGACTGCTTCAGGCTTGCGGCCTGCTCGTCCGGCATCGATGCCGGCAGGTTGACGTTCATTCGGACGTGGAACAGCATGGGGTCTCCTTGTAGATGTCTTTATCGGCGCTGCATCGCGCGCAGCTTGTCGGTATCGATCTCGACGCCCAGGCCCGGCCCCTGCGGCACCTCGAGCATGAAGTCGCGGTAGACGAGCGGTTCGCGCAGCACTTCCTCGGTCAGCAGCAGGGGGCCGAACAGTTCGGTGCCCCAGGACAGCTCGGCAAACGTGGCGCACACGTGGGCGGTGGCGGCGGTGCCGATCCCGCCTTCCAGCATCGTGCCGCCGTACAGGCCGATGCCGGCCAGGCGCGCGACCGTCGCGACGTCGAGCGCCGGCAGCAGGCCGCCCGATTGCGTGATCTTGACGGCGTACACGTCGGCGGCGTCCTGGCGCGCCAACGCCATCGCATCGTCGGGCCCGTGCAGCGCTTCGTCGGCCATGATGGCCACGTCGAAGCGGGCCTTCAGCCGCGCCAGCGCGGCGGCGTTGTGGGCCTTGACGGGCTGCTCGATTAGGTCGACACCGCCTTCCTCGAGGCGGGCGATGCCGCGCACCGCATCTATCTCGCTCCAGGCCTGGTTGACGTCCACGCGCACGCTGGCCTTGTCGCCGAGCGCGCGCTTGATCGCCAGCACGTGGGCGACGTCGTCGTCGACGCTGCGCAGGCCGATCTTCAGCTTGAAGATGCGGTGGCGCCGGATGTCGAGCATGTGCTCGGCCTCCGCGATGTCGCGCGCCGTGTCGCCGCTGGCCAGCGTCCAGGCCACGGGCAGCGCGTCGCGCACCCGGCCGCCCAGCAGCTCGGACAGCGGCACGCCGAGGCGGCGCGCCTGCGCGTCCAGCAGCGCCGTCTCGATCGCGCACTTGGCGAAGCGGTTGCCCTGGATCGCCTTGCGCACGCGGGCCATGGCCTTGGCCGGCTGGAGCGCGTCCATGCCGGCCAGCAGCGGCGCGATGTGGCTGTCGATATTGGTCTTGATGCTCTCCGGGCTCTCCTCGCCGTAGGCCAGGCCGCCGATGGTGGTGGCCTCGCCCCAGCCCTCGATGCCGTCGGTGCAGCGGAGGCGCACCAGCACGAGGGTCTGGGTGTTCATCGTGGCCACGGACAGCTTGTGCGGGCGGATCGTCGGCACGTCGACGAGGAAGGTGTCGATTTTTTGTATCATATTCGTTGCGTATAATGCGCTGGGGTGATGCCACGATATTCGCCCCGCCGGCGGCCGTCCAACACCGTTTCGGTATCGAATCCATACTTGAAAGGTATGAACAATGGAATTGCGACACCTGCGCTACTTCGTCGCGGTGGCCGAGGAGCGGAATTTCACGCGCGCCGCCGCGCGCCTGCACATCGCCCAGCCGCCGCTGAGCCGGCAAGTCCAGCAGCTCGAGGATGACCTGGGCGTGGCGCTGATCGAGAAGGGCTCGCGGCCGTTGCGCCTGACCGAGGCCGGCCAGTTCTTCCTGGCCCATGCCAAGCCGCTGCTGGACCAGGTGCGCGACCTGAAGGCGATGACGCAGCGCGTGGGCAAGCTGGAGCGTTCGCTGTCGATCGGCTTCGTCGCCTCGACGCTGTACGGCCAGTTGCCAGAGATCGTGCGGCGCTATCGCGAGCGCCATCCGCACGTCGAGGTGACGCTGCACGAGATGACGACGGTCGAGCAGCTGGCGGCGCTGAAGGAAGGCCGCATCGACGTGGGATTCGGCCGCCTGAAGAGCGAGGACCCGAGCATCCGCCGCATCCTGCTGCGCGAGGAAAGGATGGTGGCGGCGCTGCCGCCAGAACACCGGCTGGCGCGGCGCGCGGGCGGCGTGCGCCTGGCCGAGCTGGCAAGCGAGAAGCTGCTCGTCTATCCGAAGGCGCCACGCCCCAGCTTCGCCGACCAGGTGCTGGGCATCTTCGCGGCGGCGAACCTGGCGCCAGCGCAGGTGACGGAGGTGCGCGAGCTGCAGATCGCGATGGGCCTGGTGGCGGCCGGCCAGGGCATCTCGATCGTGCCCGAGAGCGTGCAGGGCATGCACCGCGGGCACGTCGAGTACCGTCCCATCGAGGACAAGCACGCGTTTTCGCCGATCCTGTTCAGCGTGCGCCACATGGACCGCGCGCCGGAACTGGAAGACCTGCTGGCGACCGTGTACGCGATCTACGACGGGCTCGGTATTGCGCACGATAAGGAGCGGCTGTAGCCGTGCGCACGAGCCCGGCCGGAGGCTTACACGCCATACCAGTGACGTATGCCGACGGTGATCGCAACGCCGAGGCTGCTGGCGGCAATTGCCAGACCCAGCAGTTGCAGCTTATGGCTCACGGCGCCGGCACTGCCCGTGTCGGGCACGTTGCCGCCGATATCGATCTTGACCTTGCCTTGTCCGGCCTCGCTCAGGTCATGGTCGAGTAGCCAGACGTCGTTTGCCAGGCGAAGCTTGAATGTCGTGACGGCCGCCCGGTGGCCGAGCAGGTTCTTGCTGCAGTGCCGGTCGAATCGCTCGCGTTCCGACGGCGGCAACGCGTAGTATTTGGGAAGGTCCCCGGTATTCACATAAATGGATGGGTACGCCAGATATTCACTTACCAGGGCGTACGTACCTAAGTCCTCGTCGATCATCTTGATATCTCGCCAAAAGTTTCTAAGAATGCAGTCACGTATCGATCGTGACCGTCCCGTTCGGCTATAAAGCATCGGCGGTATATCGAGGGTGCGCTTTATGGGAAAATCCATTCTTTCGTGGAGAATGGATGCCATAAAAACAAGCTCGTTACCGTCAAGGCCGATTCAACGGAAATGGATCGATTTCCGTGAAATCACCGACATGTGCTGGTCCCGGGCGTGTCTCGGTAAAGATCACGCTGAGTACATTCGTCCCGTTGATGCGGGCGATACAGCCGCTGCACACTTGCAAACTCATCCATTCAAGATTGCTTTTGGCCAAATCCGATCCTGCGATTTACTCGAATGGCGGCGTGCCAGGTCAAATACAGATTCATCATCGATAATCATGTATTTACTAAACACTAGCTGACGTTTTTATCCGTGTCAAACCAGCAGAGGATTTTCAATATCGGGATTGTCGGCGAAAGAGAAAATGCATTGAATCGCTGTTTCCGAACAAGCCGCCGGCGTATCGGAACCAGCAAATATTATTGGGCGTCGAAATCGAAAATCGGAAGTAATTAACGATCTCGACCATATTTAATCGCGCATGGCAGATACTTTTTCTGTCAGGGCAGCAGTACGGCCAGCTCCTGCGCACCCACCTGCAGCACCGGCAGGAATTCCTCCACCATCCTCTCGTGCGACACGCGTGCCGCCTGCGCCCCCACGTTCAGCGCCGCCAGCACGCGCCCCGACGCGCCGCGTACGGGCACGGCGATCGAGCGCAGCCCGAGTTCCAGTTCCTGGTCGTTGACGGCATAGCCGTCGCGGCGCACCTGCTCCAGCACCGCGCGCAGCCGGGCAGGATCGGTGATCGTGCGCTCGGTCCTGGGCAGCAGCGTCGTGCGGGCCAGATAGGCGTCGAGGTCGGCGTCCGGCAGGTGGGCCAGCAGCACCCGGCCCAGCGAGGTGCAGTAGGCGGGCAGGCGGCTGCCGGCGCTGAGCGACACCGACATCACGCGCGAGGTTGCCGCGCGCGCCACGTACAGCACCTGGTCTTCTTCCAGCACCGCGAGCGAACTCGATTCGCCCAGCGTCTTGCTGACGCCGTTCAGGCACGGTTGCGCCGCCAGCGTCAGCGGCGTCGACGACAGGTAGGAATAGCCCAGCGTGAGGACTTTCGGGCGCAGGCGGAAGTTGTTCAGTTCCGCATCGACGTAGCCGAGCTGCCTGAGCGTGTGCAGGCAGCGCCGCACGGCCGCGCGCGGGATGCCGGTCTGCTGGCTGATCTGGGCGATGGTCTGCGGCTGGCGCGAATCGGCGAACGCGCGGATGACGGCCAAGCCGCGCGCGAACGAGGTCATGAAGTCGGGGTCGGTGAGCGCGTCGATCTCGTCGGCGATCGTGAGGGCGCCCGGCCGTGCGGGAGGGGTGTCGTTGGTTGGTGGCATGGTCGAATGGTCGGCAGGTACACTGTCCGGCCCGTGCCGCGCTTGACCAGCGGCCGGCACGGGCGTAGACTTTTTGTGCGGTTAGCGAATATGTGTTCGATAATCGCACAAACTGGGCAAATATGCCACCATAAAGGCACACCATGATCGACAAGACATTCGAATCGCTGGAACGGGCCGTCGTCGACATCCCGGACGGGGCCACCGTCATGATCGGCGGCTTCGGCAATGCCGGCATGCCGTCGGCGCTGATCGACGCGCTGCTGGCGCAGGGCGCGCGCGAACTCACCATCGTCAACAACAATGCCGGCAACGGCGAGACGGGCCTCGCGGCGCTGATCAAGGCCAAGCGGGTACGCAAGATCGTCTGCTCGTTCCCGCGCCAGGCCGACTCCTGGCACTTCGACGCCGCCTACCGCGCCGGCGAGATAGAGCTGGAACTGACGCCGCAGGGCAACCTGGCCGAGCGCATCCGCGCAGCGGGCGCCGGCATCGGCGGCTTCTTCACGCCCACCGGCTACGGCACGCTGCTGGCCGAGGGCAAGGAAACCCGCATCATCGACGGCAAGCACTATGTGTTCGAGACGCCGATCCACGCCGACTTTGCGCTGATCAAGGCGCTGCGCGGCGACCGCTGGGGCAACCTCGTGTACCGCAAGACGGCGCGCAACTTCGGGCCGATCATGGCGATGGCCGCCAAGACCACCATCGCACAGGTGGCCGAGATCGTGGCGTTGGGCGAGCTCGATCCGGAAGCGATCGTCACGCCGGGCATCTTCGTACAACGCGTCGTCAAGGAGGCCGCATGAACACCGCGAGCAAATTCACCCGCGACCAGATGGCCGAGCGCGTCGCGCAGGATATCCCGGAAGGCGCCTATGTCAACCTGGGCATCGGCCTGCCGACCAAGGTCGCGAACTACCTGCCGCCCGAGCGCGAGGTATTCCTGCACAGCGAGAACGGCGTGCTGGGCATGGGGCCGGCGCCGGCGCCGGGGGAAGAAGACGAAGACCTGATCAACGCCGGCAAGCAGCCGGTGACGCTGCTGACCGGCGGCGCCTACTTCCACCATGCCGACTCGTTCGCGATGATGCGCGGCGGGCACCTGGACATCTGCGTGCTGGGCGCCTTCCAGGTCTCGAAGGACGGCGACCTGGCCAACTGGCACACGGGCGCGCCGGACGCGATTCCGGCCGTCGGCGGCGCGATGGACCTGGCGATCGGCGCCAAGCAGGTGTTCGTCATGATGGAACACCAGACCAAGACGGGCGAGAGCAAGATCGTCGACGCCTGCACCTATCCGCTCACGGGCATCAAGTGCGTCAGCCGCATCTATACGGACCTGGCCGTGCTCGACGTGACGCCGGACGGCTTGCGCGTGCGCGAGCTGGCGCCGGGACTCACGCTGGCGGACGTGCAGGCGGTGACGGCCGCGCCGCTGCTGCCCTCCCTGAACTGAACGCGCTGAACTGAACACGCTGAACAAGCCCAACGAGGAGACTTACCATGCAAGATGCTTTCATCGTCGATGCCGTCCGCACCCCGATCGGCCGCTACGGCGGCGCCCTGAAGGACGTGCGCGCCGACGACCTTGGCGCCATTCCCATCCGCGAACTGGCACGCCGCAACCCGGACGTCGACTGGAAGGCCGTGGACGACGTGATCTACGGCTGCGCCAACCAGGCCGGCGAGGATAACCGCAACGTGGCGCGCATGGCGCTGCTGCTGGCCGGCCTGCCGCAGGACGTGCCGGGCACCACGGTCAACCGCCTGTGCGGCTCGGGCCTCGATGCGGTGGGTAGCGCCGCGCGCGCGATCCGTACCGGCGAGGCGCGTCTCGTCATCGCCGGCGGCGTCGAATCCATGACGCGCGCCCCGTTCGTGATGGGCAAGGCGGAATCGTCGTTCTCGCGCAGCGCCACCATGTACGACACCACGATGGGCTGGCGCTTCCCGAACCCGCTGATGGAGCAGCTGTACGGAACCGATTCGATGCCGGAAACGGCCGAGAACGTGGCCGACGACTTCGGCATCAGCCGCGCCGACCAGGACGCCTTCGCCCTGGCCAGCCAGGCCAAGGCCGCGCGCGCCCAGGCCGACGGCACCTTCGACCAGGAGATCGTACCCGTGCTGATCCCGCAAAAGAAGGGCGATCCGGTGCGCTTCGCCCGCGACGAGCATCCGCGCGAGACGAGCCTCGAGGTGCTGGCCAAGCTCAAGCCCGTCGTCCGTCCGGGCGGCACGGTCACGGCGGGCAACGCCTCCGGCATCAATGACGGGGCCTGCGCGCTGCTGCTGGCGAACGCCGAAGCGGTCGCGCAATATGGCCTGACGCCGCGTGCCCGCGTGCTGGGCATGGCGACGGCCGGCGTGGCGCCGCGCGTGATGGGTATGGGCCCGGTCCCGGCGGTGCAGAAGCTGCTGCGCCAGCTCGACATGCGCCTCGACCAGTTCGACCTCATCGAACTGAACGAAGCGTTCGCGGCCCAGGGCCTGGCCGTGCTGCGCCAGCTTGGCATTGCGGACAACGATCCGCGCGTGAATCCGAACGGCGGCGCCATCGCCCTGGGCCACCCGCTGGGCATGAGCGGTGCTCGCCTGGCGACGGCCGCCACCTGGCAGTTGCAGCGCACGGGCGGCCGCTACGCGCTGTGCACGATGTGCATCGGCGTGGGGCAGGGTATCGCCGTCGCCATCGAGCGCGTCTGATCGCTCGTTCAGGAAGCCGCACGGCGCGCTCGTGAACCCGGCGGGGCGCCGGCGCCGGCGCTGCCGTTGTCGCGTCGGTGAGGCCGTGCGCGCGCGATCATGCGGTCCTCCTTTCGTTGTTGTTAATGATTCTCATTCAGGCTATCATGCGGGGGTTGTCCACCATCAACTCGATCTCCGTTCATGCGTGCTGCCCCGCTTCTGCACTCTCCGCTGCTGCGTCCGTCACTACTTGCCCTGGTGCTGTCCTCGATCTATCCGGCTTTAGGGCATGCACAGGAAGGCGACGAGCAATCCATGCAGGCCGTGCGGATCACGGCGGCCCGGGCGCAGGGCTTCGCGCCGAACACGGTGGAGGCGGGGAGTTTCCGCGGCGCCGACGTGATGGACGTGCCTTCGACCGTCAACGTGGTGACGCGCGAGGTGCTGGAACTGCAGGCGGCCGGCGGCCTGTACGACGCGCTGCGCAATACGGCCGGCGTCACGCGCCAGCAGAACGGCGGCGATACCTGGGACCAGCTCGTGATCCGCGGCCTGGCCGTCGAGAACCGCACGAATTACCGCCTGAACGGCACGCTGCCGATCATGAACTTCTCGCAGGTGGCCATCGAGAACAAGGAACGCGTCGAAGTGCTGAAGGGCGCGACGGCCTTGTACTATGGCTTCACGTCGCCGGCCGGTGTCGTCAACTTCGTGACCAAGCGCGCCGGTTCCCGGCCCGTCACCACGTTCGGCCTGACGCTCGACGATAACGGTTCGGCCGTGGCCACGACCGACGTCGCCCGCCGCTTCGGCGCGCAGCAGGAGTTCGGGGTGCGCGTGAACGCGGCCGGCGGCACGCTGGGTTCGCACCTGGACGGCGTCGGCAACGGCAACCGCGGCTTCGCCTCGGCGGCGCTGGACTGGCGCGTGGGTCCGCGCTTGCGCCTGCGCGCCGACCTGGAATACGACCGCCGCCGCGTTACCGAGCAGGTGGGCATCACCTTGCCCACGGCCGTCAACGGCATCATCACGCTGCCGCACGCCGTCGATCCGCGCAAGCTGGTCGGTCCCAGCTGGGCGACGTTCGAGGCCGAGTCGAAGAACGTCCAGGTGCGTGCCGACTATGCGCTGAACGCCGACTGGGCCGTGACCGTGGAAGCGGGCCACGCCGAGACGGATCGCGATCGCCGCTTGCCGATCTTCCGCTTCAACAGCAATGCGGCCGTCGCGACGGGTGCGGGCCGCATCACGGGCAATATGCAGCACCTGGGTGTCGACTCGGACATGGTGCGCGCCGAACTGTCCGGCGGCTTCGCGACGGGTGCGCTGCGCCACGACCTGACGATCGGCGCGGCGGGCACGGACAAGGGCCAGGACCCCGTCTACCAGGCCAACTACACGATCCCCGCGCAGAACCTGTACGACCCGGTCCCGATCGTCAACTACACGATCGGCGCCACGTCGACCACGCCGACGTCGGCAGCCCTCGACAGCCGCGACAAGGGCCTGTACGCGATCGACCGCGTGACGCTGGGCCAGTGGCAGGCCATCGCCGGCGTGCGCCGCGTGCAGTACCGCAGCGACCAGGGCAGCAATCACTACGACGTCGACAAGACGACGCCGATGGCCGCGCTGGTCTGGCGGCCCGATGCCGACGTCTCGCTGTACGCATCCACGGCCCGGGGCCTGGAAGAGGGCGAGACGGCGCCGACGGGCAGCGCCAACCAGAACGAGCGCATGGCGCCTGGCGTCAGCCGCCAGAAGGAAGTCGGCGTGCGCTGGCGTGCGCCGACGGGCCTGCTGCTGCAGGCGGCGCTGTTCGACATCGAACGTCCCGGTTATTACACGAATACGGCGAACGTGTTCACGGCCGACGGCCGCCAGCGCTACCGCGGCATCGAGCTGGCCGCGCAAGGCCGCCTGACGCGCCAGTTGTCCTGGCAGGGTTCGGCCCAGGTGCTCGACCCGGAATTCCGCAACATCGGCCCGGCCTACGACGGCAAGGCGCCGGAAAACGCGTCGCGCCGCACGGCCAGCACGTTCCTGTCGTGGGATCTCGACGCGGTGCAGGGCCTGTCGCTGAATGCGGGCGCATATTTCACGGGCCGCCGTCCCGTCAACGACCTGGACCAGGCCTTCCTCGGCGGGAACACGTTGTTCTCGGTGGGCGGACGCTATGTGGGCGAGGTCGGCGGCAAGCGCACGACGTGGCAGCTGAACGTCGACAACGCGGCCGACAAGCGCTACTGGGCGGGCGCCGGCACGCGCCTGTCGGCCGGCCTGCCGCGCCTCGTCAAACTGACCATGAAGGTGGACCTCTGATGCAGCGGCCGACGCTGCGCTGGATCTGGTTCCAGCTCCACTGGCTGGTCGGCATCACGGCCGGCACGCTGCTGATGGTAATCGGGCTGACCGGGGCGCTGCTCGCGTTCCGCGAGGAGCTGCTCGATGCGTTCAACCCCGGCGTGCGCAGTGTCGCTGTACGCGCCGCGCCGCCGCTGGCGCCGGACGTGCTGCTGCAGTCCACCCAGGCCGCGCATCCGCACGAGCGCATCGCCGCCATCACCGTCTACGCTACGCCCGGCGAATCGGCCCGCGTGACCTTCGCGCCGGCGCCCGGCCAGCGCCGCGGCGAGACGATCTACGTGAACCCGTACAGCGGCGCCATGCTGCCGGCCCTGCGCGGGGACGGGGCGTTCGAATGGATCGAGTCGCTGCACCGCTGGCTGCTGCTGCCGCGCGAGCCGGGCCGCGCCGTGCTCGGCACGCTCGCGCTGTGCCTGACGGGCCTCGCGTTGACGGGCCTGTACCTGCGCTGGCCGCGCCGCCTGGGCGACTGGCGTGCCTGGTTCGTCGTCAACCCCAGACTGAAGGGTCGCTCCTTCCTGTGGAACCTGCACGCGGTGGCCGGCACGTTCGCGCTGCCGTTGTACCTCGTGTTCGCACTCACGGGCGCCTACTGGAGCTTCGACATCCTGCGCGACACGGTCGACGGCTGGGCGGGCACGCGCCGGCCGCCGCGCGTTACCGTGGCGCCGGCCCCCAAGGCCAAGCGCGTCCCGCCACCCGTGCAGCGCCTGCCGCAGATGGCGGCGAGCTGGGATGCGTTCGTAGGGCGCGCACCCACCTGGTCGATGGCCAGCCTGCGCCTGCCCGAGAAGGCGGGCCAGCCCGTGCAGGTGACCTGGCTCGCGCCCGACGCGCCGCACGTGCGCGCCCGCAGCCGCATGACGCTGGCCCTGGACGGCACCGTCGTCAAGGACGAGCCGTACGCGGCGATGAGCGCCGGCCAGCGCGCCCTGACGACGATCTATCCGCTGCATATGGGGACCTATTTCGGCATCCCGGGCCGGATCGTGATGATGCTCGCGGCGCTGGCCTTGCCCGGCTTCGGCATCACGGGCTGGATGCTGTACCTGGGGCGGCGCCGCGCGGCACGGGAGGTCGAGCGCGAGCGCGCGCTGCTGGCCGACATCGATGCGCCGGCCGCCGCGGACGGCATGCCGACGCTGCTTGCCTTTGCCACCCAGAGCGGCCAGGCCGAACGCATCGCCCTGCACACGGCGGCGGCATTGCGCCGTGCCGGCATGCGCGTGGACGTGCAGCCGCTGGCCGAACTGGCGCTGGCGGACCTGGGCCGCTACGATACGGCGCTGTTCGTCGCCAGCAGCTACGGAGAAGGCGAACCGCCCGATTCGGCGCGCCGCTTCAGCCAGGAGCTGCATGCCGCCACGGCCTCGCTGCCGCGGCTGCGCTACGCCGTGCTGGGCCTGGGCGACCGCAACTACGCCAGCTTCTGCGGTTTCGGCCACGCGCTCGACCGCGGCCTGCACGCGCTCGGCGCCCGACCGCTGTTTCCCATCATCGAGGTCGACCAGGGCGACACCGTTGCGCTGGCGCGCTGGGCCGATGCGCTCGACGCAGGCGAAGAAGGCGGTGGCTGGACGCTGCCGGAAACGCCGTTCGCCGCGTGGCGCCTGGCTGCACGTACGGAACTCAATCGCGGCAGCCTGGGCGCGCCGCTGTTCGAGGTCACGCTGGTCCCGGCGCCGGATGCCGGCTGGCGCGCCGGCGACCTCGTCGAGATCCTGCCGTGCCATGCGCCGGCCGTCGTTGCGACCTTCCTGGCCGACAGCGGCCTGCACGGCGATGCCCTCGTAGGCTGGCGCGGCGAGGAGCGCACGCTGGGCGAAGTCCTGGCCTGCAGCGAGCTGCCGAACGCGCAGCACCGCTTCGCTTCGGCCCAGGAATGCGCCGCCACGTTGAAGGCGCTGGCGCCGCGCCGCTATTCGATTGCCAGCATCGCGCAAGACGGCGCGGTGCAGCTTCTGGTTCGGCAGCAGCGCCACGAACAAGGCCTGGGCCTGGCCTCCGGCTGGCTGACGGAACACGTGCCGGTGGGTGGCGCCGTACGCGCGCGCGTCGTCGCGAATCCCGCTTTCCACGGCCCTGCCGAGGACGTGCCCTGTATGTATATCGGCAACGGCTCCGGCATGGCCGGGCTGCGCGGGCAGCTGCGCGAGCGGGTGAAGGCGGGCAGGGGCCGCAACTGGCTGCTGTTCGGCGAGCGCCAGCGCGCCTTCGACAGCCTGTGCGCCGACGAGATCGCGGCCTGGCAGGCGGCCGGCATGCTGCCGGAACTGGACCTCGTGTTCTCGCGCGATGCCGACGGCGGAGCAGGTGGGGCCGGCTACGTGCAGGACCGCCTGCGCGCCCGCGCCGACGAGGTCCGTGCCTGGGTGGCGCAGGGCGCCGTGATCCATGTCTGCGGCAGCTTGCAGGGCATGGCGGGCGGCGTCGACGCGGCATTGGGCGAGATCCTGGGCGCCGAAGGACGCGATGCGCTGATGGCATCCGGCCGCTACCGGCGCGACGTGTACTGACGTCGCCACGCACGCGTGCGCATGGCGCGGCGCGCTCCGCCCTATAATCGTTGTTTGTCTGCATCACGTTCCCTGCCATCCAGTGGGGAACGCGGGAGCCCAACGATATGTTCTGGCGCTTTTTCATCGCTATGTTTCTCGCGTCGACCGTCGGCATGACGGCGTTCGGCGCCGGCCTGCATTACCTCGACAACCAGCGCACGCGCACGACGCTCGCCTCGGAAGCGTTCATGGACCATGCACGCCAGGCCTTCGACGGGGCCGCGCCGCTGCTGCGCTTCGCGGCCGCCAATCCCGCCACCTGCGAGGATGCGCTGCGGCTGTTCATGGCCGACCTGTTCCCGCAGGGGAGCCTGCCGAACGCGGGCGCCAACGCGCTGCCGCAGTTGCTCGCCGACGGCCGCGCGGCGTTCTCGTATGCGAACGCGGACGGCGTCGGCTGCAGTTACCCGCACGGCGCCCATGTCGATGCCTCGGCCGCGCGTGTCGATGGCGTCGCGCAGCCCGTCAAGCGCAATTACCAGGTGCTGCTCGGCGCCGGCGGCGACCGCCTGGCGCTGCGCCTGCGCCTGCATGGGCCATTGAGCGCGCTCGCGCACTCGCCCACGTCGGCCTGGACGGTCGGCTTCTCCCTCATCGTCGTCCTGAACCTGGCCTGCGCGGCGACGCTGGTGCCGCTGCTCGTGCGGCGCATCCGCCGCGCCCAGCGTGCCGCGCGGGCGTGGACCCAGGGCGATACGCGCGTGCGCATCGCCGACACCGTCAACGACGAATTCGGCGACCTCACCCGCTCGTTCAACCGCCTGGCGGATTCGTTCGCGGAAGTCATCCGCGTCAAGCAGCACCTGGCCGCCGCCGACGAACGCAACCGCCTCGCGCGCGAGCTGCACGACACGGCCAAGCAGCGCGCCTTCGCCCTCAGCCTGCAGTTGACGGCCTTGAAGTCGAAGGCGGCCCAGGATCCGGAGCGGCGCGAGCGCATCGTCGCCACGTCCGTGACGCTCGTGCGCCAGCTGCAGAGCGACCTCGCGGGCGTGATCCAGCGCCTGTCCGGATCGACGCTGGCCGAGGCGGGCGTGCGCGCCGTGCTGGCGGAAGAGGTGCCGGCGCTGCTGGACGGCTCAAGCGTCGGCTGGACCGTCGACATCGCCGACGAGGTCGACGCGGCGCTGCGCGAAGTGCCCGAGATCTCCCAGCAGGTGCTGCTGATCGCCATCGAGGCCGTCGCCAACGCCAGGGAGCATGCGCGCGCGCGGCGCGTGGCGATCTCGCTGGCCCGCGCTCCCGCCGGCTTCACGCTGGAAGTGACCGACGACGGCGAAGGCTTCGACGTGCACAATCCGGCGCGCGTCGGCATGGGCCTGGTGAACATGCGGGCCCGCGCGCGCGCGCTGCCACACGGCGCGTTCTCCATCGCCAGCGCGCCGGCGTCGGGTACCCGCGTGTCGGTCGCGTTCAGTCTTGCGAAGGACGTAGTGAACGACGACATCGTGGAAGGAGCCGCGGCATGAAGCCAACCGTCCTGCTGGTCGACGACCATGCCGTCGTGCGCGACGGACTGGCCAGCCTGCTCACCATCGCCGGCAGCTACGGCGAGATCTACCACGCGGCCGACGGCGACAGCGCCATCGTCGTCGCCCAGGATGTCAAGCCGGACATCGTCGTCATCGACCTCTTGATGCCGAACATGCCGACTGCCGGCGCGATCCGCATCCTGCGCACGGTCGCGCCGGATGCCGCCATCGTCGTGCTGACGTCGAGCCAGGACCAGAAGGCGGCCTTCGCCGCGCTCGAGGCGGGTGCCCATTCCTTCCTGCTGAAATCGATGTCCGGCGACGAGATCCTGGACGCGATGGAACGGATCGCCGCTGGCACGGCCGTGATCCACCCCTCCGTGACCTCGAGCATGGTGGACATGCTGCGCACGCGCGGCAGCGCGCGCCAGGATCCGTTCCATGCGTTGACGGCGCGCGAGCTGGACGTGCTGGTCGAACTGGCCAAGGGTGCCAGCAACGTCAAGATTGCAGCGACGCTGGACATCACGGAACGCACCGTGAAGGCCCATATCAGCAGCGTGTTTTCCAAGCTGGGACTCAACGACCGCACCGAAGCCGTGGCCTACGCCTGGCGCCACCGTCTCATCACGCCGTCCGACGTCGACTAGTTCGAAGCGGATATCGCACCGCACCCCTGCCTGCGCATGGTCCGCACGACCGAAGCGGCATTGTACTTTCGTACAAGGCCCCGTTCAATCGTGCGCATTAACATAATTGCATCAATTCCGCATCGACCTGGATCCATGCGGTGTGTTGACTTAACCAAGAGGCAGACAATCATGACGCGCACCAGCGGTAACCCATCCGTTTCCCGTACCTTCCGTATCCTTCCCGTGGCCCTGGCCATCGCTTCCGCTACCCTGACGCTGGCGAGCGGCTCGGCCGCCGCCCAGGCATCGCCGGCCCTGGACCGCTTCAGCGTGTCCGCCGGCGGCTTCTATGTCGAACCGAAGGTGCGCGCCGAGGGCGACACCGACTATGGCCGCGTGCGCACCCCGGAAGGCGAGGATGGCCACACCACGCTGCCGCGCGTGAAGGCCGAACTGCTGATCGGCGATTCGCACGGCCTGTCGTTCGACTACTTCCGCTACCACAAATCGTATTCGCCGGAATTCGCCGGCAGTACCGTGGTCGATGGCCAGAACGTCTCGGCCACCGCCCGTGCGGACGCCAAGCTGGAGCTGGACCTGGCCAAGCTGGCCTATAAATTCTGGATGGGCAAGGGCAATGACGTGTTCGGCGTCGGCCTGGGCGCCGCCTACTACCGCGCCGCGATCAAGGGCAGCGGCACCGTGACGGCCAGCGCCACCGGCGTGCCGTCGCAGACTGTCGACTTCCGCGGCGACGAGAGCGAAAGCGCGTTTGCACCGCTGGTCGAGGTGGCATGGCGCCATGCGTTCTCGCCGGAGTGGCGCATGTACGCGGAAGCGTCGGGCATCAAGAAGAACGGCGGTAGCGTCAACGGCCACATCTACGGCGGCTCGATCGGCGCCGAATGGTTCCCGGCCAAGAACGTCGGCCTGGCGCTCGACTACGGCATCCAGAAGATCTCGCTGAACCACGACTCGGACCACGACGCCAGCGTCGACGTGCGCCTGAAAGGTCCGTCGGCCTACCTCAAAGTGCGCTTCTGACGTACCGCGCACTCCGTGTCGCACGATGCCCGGCCCGTGACGGCCGGGCATTTTTTTTGGATCGCGTCCCCGCGTGCCCGGCCTTGCCGAACCAGGCATGTTTGCGCAGAATAGGGACGGGGACATCCAGCCGCTCGAACGATAACGATAGCGCGCCACCGCGCGACACGCCATGATCATTTCTTCCGCCACCGACTACCGCGAGGCCGCACGCCGCAAGCTGCCGCCATTCCTGTTCCACTACCTCGACGGCGGTGCCGGCACCGAGACGACGCTGCGCGCGAACATGGACGACTTGCAGCAGGTGGCGCTGCGCCAGCGCGTGCTGAAGGGTTCCGAGACGCTCGACCTGTCGACCGAATGGTTCGGCCTCCGGCACGAACTCCCGGTGGCGCTCGCGCCGATCGGCCTTGCGGGCATGTATGCGCGGCGCGGCGAGGTGCAGGCGGCGCGCGTGGCCGCCGAGCGGGGCATTCCCTTCATCCAGTCGACCGTGTCCGTGTGCGCCTTGAAGGAAGTCGCGGGCCGCTGCGACCAGCCGATCTGGTGCCAGCTGTACGTGCTGAAGGACCGCGGCTTCATGCGCGACTACCTGCAGCGCGCGCGCGACCTGGGCATCCGGACGCTCGTGTTCACCGTCGACATGCCGGTGCCCGGCGCCCGCTACCGCGATGCGCATTCCGGCATGAGCGGCAGGAACGGCCCGCTGCGCCGCATGGTGCAGGCCATGCTGCACCCGCGCTGGGCGCTGGACGTCGGCCTGCTGGGCCGGCCGCACGACCTCGGAAACATCTCGACCTACCGCGGCAACCCGACGGGCCTGGCCGACTACATCGGCTGGCTCGCGGCCAACTTCGATCCGGGCATCGACTGGGCGGACCTGCAATGGATCCGCGACGAGTGGAATGGCCCGATGGTCATCAAGGGCATCCTCGATGCCGACGACGCGCGCGACGCCAGGGCCTTCGGCGCGGACGGCATCGTCGTATCGAACCACGGCGGGCGCCAGCTGGACGGCGCGCTGTCGACGGCGAAGGCGCTGCCGGCGATCGCGGCGGCGGTCAAGGGCGACATGACGATCTTCGCCGACGGCGGCATCCGCACGGGCCTGGACGTCGTGCGCATGCTGGCTCTCGGTGCCGACGGCGTGCTGCTGGGGCGCGCGTTCATCTATGCGCTGGCCGTCGCCGGCGGGGCCGGCGTGCGCAACCTGCTGGCCATCTTCGAGAAGGATATCCGGACCAGCATGGTGCTGACGGGCGTGAAGTCGGTGCGCGAGATCGGGCCGGAGATCCTGGCGCAGCAGTCCGGCTCGCGCTGAAACTGGTGCTCAGTGCGCCGTGCCATGCGGCGCGCCATGCGCCGCCGGTCGCGGCACATGGGGTATAAAGAAGCCGGGAGGTGCCGAGACGCTCATGACCTCAGGCAATATTATCTTCGGCCCCAGACAAGAATGCCGGGCGAAGCTACGTAGGTTAGCGATAACATCGTCTTGCGCGCCGTGTTGACGTTCCGGCCGGCCGTGGTACGACCTGTGTAATATAGCGGTCCCGGATGTGCATGCCGCCACCCGCAGGCGCATCCGCCGGTCCATTCGCAAGAGATCAAGGAGACACATGTTTAACCCTTCAGACCATCCGCATCGGCGCTACAACCCCCTGACGGGCGAGTATGTGCTGGTATCGCCCCATCGCGCCAAGCGTCCATGGCAGGGCCAGCAGGAAAAGGTCGACAACAGCCCGCGCCCCGCGCACGACCCGACCTGCTACCTGTGCGCCGGCAATACGCGCGTAAACGGCGTGCACAACCCGGACTACAAGGGCACCTACGTATTCGAGAACGACTTCGCCGCGCTGCTGCCGGACACGCCGGACGCGCCGCCGCCCGCCGATCCGCTGTTCCAGGCCGAGAGCGCGCGCGGCACGAGCCGCGTGATCTGCTTCTCGCCGGACCACGGCAAGACGCTGCCGGAATTGCCGCTCCCCGCGATCGAACAGGTGGTCGACACCTGGTGCGACCAGGCGCAGGAACTGGGGCAGAGCTACCGCTGGGTCCAGGTGTTCGAGAACAAGGGCGCCGTGATGGGCTGCTCGAATCCGCACCCGCACGGCCAGATCTGGGCCTCGAGCTTCGTGCCGAACCTGCCTGCCGCCGAGGACCGCAACCAGCGCGCCTATTTCGCCGCGCAGGGCCGGCCGATGCTGCTGGACTACGCCGAGCGCGAAGCGGCTGCCGGCGAGCGTGTCGTGGTGCAGACCGCGTACTGGCTGGCCGTGGTGCCGTACTGGGCCGCCTGGCCGTTCGAGACGCTGCTGCTGCCGCGCTTTACCGTGCGCCGGCTGGAAGACCTGACGCAGGACCAGCGCGCCGATCTCGCCAAGGCGCTGAAGCTCCTGACGATCAAGTACGACAACCTGTTCCAGACCTCGTTCCCGTATTCGATGGGCTGGCACGGGGCGCCCTACGACGGCTCCGACGGCGCCCCCTGGCAGCTGCACGCGCACTTCTATCCGCCGCTGCTGCGCTCCGCCACCGTCCGCAAATTCATGGTCGGCTTCGAGATGCTGGCCGAGGCCCAGCGCGACCTGACCGCCGAACAGGCGGCCGAACGCCTGCGCGCGCTGCCCGACGAGCACTATCTGCACCCATCGAACCCGACGCAATCCTGACACCATCCATGAGCGAAACCCTGATTTCCCGTACCCGTGCCGCATTCGAAACCGCCTTCGGCGCCGCCCCGGCGCTGGTCGTGCAGGCGCCGGGACGGGTCAACCTGATCGGCGAGCATACCGACTACAACGGCGGCTTCGTGCTGCCCTGCGCCATCGACTACCGTACCGTGATCGCGGCGCGTCCGCGCACCGACCGCATCGTGCGCGTGCTCGCCGCCGACTACGACGGCGCCGTCGACGAATATTCCCTCGATGGCCCGATCGAGCGGCGCGACGACGCCATGTGGGCCAACTACGTGCGCGGCGTCGTGCGCGAACTGCAGCGCCGCGGCCTGCCGCTGTCCGGCATGGACATGGCGATCTCCGGCGACGTGCCGCAGGGCGCGGGCCTATCCTCGTCCGCCTCGCTGACGGTGGCCGTGGGCCGGCTGTTCGCGACGCTGCCGGGCATGGACGCGCTGACGCCGATCGAGACGGCGCTCGCCGCCCAGCATTCGGAAAACGACTTCGTCGGCACCCAGTGCGGCAATATGGACCAGATCATCTCGGCCTGCGGCGTCGAAGGCCATGCGCTGCTGATCGATTGCCGTTCGCTGGAGACGCGTCCCGTCGCGATTCCCGCCGGCGCCGCCATCATGATCCTGCATTCCCACGTCAAGCGCGGCCTCGTCGACAGCGAGTACAACACCCGCCGCCAGCAGTGCGAGGCGGCCGCGCGCCACCTCGGCGTGCCGGCGCTGCGCGACGTCGATCCCGCCATGCTGGCCGAACGTGGCGCCGGCCTGGATGATGTGACCTTCCGGCGCGCGCGCCACGTGGTGACGGAAGATGCGCGCGTGCTGCAGGCAACCGAGGCGCTGGCCGCAGGCGACCTGGCACGCATGGGCCGCCTGATGGCGGAATCGCACGCGTCGATGCGCGACGACTTCGAGATCACCGTGCCGCCGGTCGACCGCCTGGTCGAGATCGTGGCCGGCGTCGTGAAGGAACGCGGCGGGGTGCGCATGACGGGCGGCGGCTTCGGCGGCTGCATCGTGGCCGTGGTGCCGGACGACCTGGTCGAGCCGGTGCGCGAGGCCGTGCTGCGCGACTACCGCGCGCCAGGCGGCGAGCAGTCGACGATCTACGTCTGCCGCGCCGCCGCCGGGGCGGGGGTCGTGTCGCAGTGAGGCTGGCGACTCTCTAGTTGATGCTGCGCGTGCGCGTCACGCGCAGCACGCTGGCGGCGCAGGGAACGGCAGGCGTGCCGGGGACGCCGGCCAGGTGGAAGGTCGTGCGCGGCAGCGCCTCCAGGCGCGCGCCGAGCGGGTCGGCATGTGGCCCGGGTTGCGTCTCCGATCCCAGCATCCAGACGAGCGGCAGGTCCAGCGTGGCCGGCAGCACGGTATTGAGCATCGACCCCGTGCTCCAGTCGGCGCATTGCACGTCGTCGACGACGAGCACCAACGGCTGGCGCCGCGCACGCTGCCGGACCAGCGCGCACAAGGCCGCCGCGTGCAGGACCTGCGTGCCCGGCAGCGGCCACGACGATGGTCCGGCCAGCATCCCGAGGCAGGCATCGACGTGTTCCGCGCACAGGTCGAGCGCGCGGCAGCGGCTGCGCACCAGTTCTTCGACGTCGTCGCCGCTGTCGCCCGTACCGATATACAGCAGGGCGCGCACCAGCTGGGCAAGCGGGTGCAGCGCCTGGGCTTCGTCCCGCGCCACCTTGATGACGACGGCGGCAAAGCCGCGCTGGCGCGCGTCTTCCGCGCACTCGGCCAGCATGGTCGACTTGTCCGAGCCCGGCGCGCCACGCACATCGGCCAGCCATCCATGGCCCGTCGCCAGCACGGCGTCGAACAGCGCAGCGCACTGCAGGCGCTCGACGCCGAACGTCTTGCCCACCGGCGCGGCCGCGCCGCGGGCGGACGGCGCGATCAGGGCTTCGACGCCGATTCCGTAAAAAGCCGCCAGGTGGCGCACGGTGCGAAAGCGTACCGGCCGGCCGGAAGCGGCGCGCTTCAATGCGGCCTGCGTGAGGCACTGGCGCCGGTCCAGGAATTTGCCCGCGACGGTCTCGGCGCCTTCGGCAGGGCGCTGGCGCAGCAGGTTCAGGCGGTTCACGTCGAGCGTGACGCGGATGTCGGCGGTGGGCATGCTCGCGGTGGATTCGGGCTTGTACATGGTCGTGTCTTGCAGGTTCGGTGGGCCGCGGGGCAGCGGCGGCACTGTAGGCATTGCAAGCGTCATGCCAGGCGTTTCTCCTGTAAAACCGGGCATTCCGGGCCCCGGAACGCGCTGCAGCGTGTAAAATTGCCACGTTTTTTACATGTCAATCATTCCGTCGCGGCCAGACCATGCACGACTCCGACTTCACGCTGACTTCGCCGCTTACCGATCCCGGTGTGTCCGAGCGGCCGCTGCTCGCGCTGACCATCGTCTGGCACCCGGACCCCGCGCGCATCGGCGAGCAGTACGTCGGTGACGCCGGCGCGCTGGAGCTGAACCGCTATGCGCCGCAGTTCTGCCGTCCCGGCCACGAAGGACTGCCGCTGGGCCACGGCGGCATCTCGCGCGAGCCGCTGCGCTTTGCGCGCAACCGCGACGACGACGTGACGATCACGCTGCCGGCCAGCCGCATGACGGTCGAACTGAATGGCCAGGCGGTGGAGGGCACGCTGCGCTTCGATGAGGATGCCGTGGCCGCCGGCCAGATCCTCACGCTGGGCCGCGCCGTGGTCCTGTGCCTGCACTGGATGAACTGCCTGCCGAAGGACAATCCGGTCCCGGGGCTCGCGGGCGTGGGCAGCGCCGCCGTCGCGCTGCGCGACCAGATCCGCATGGTCGCCCCGACCGACCTGACGGTGCTGCTGCTGGGCGAGACGGGGACGGGCAAGGAGA
This sequence comes from uncultured Massilia sp., assembly GCA_963529995.1. Lineage (GTDB taxonomy): Bacteria > Pseudomonadota > Gammaproteobacteria > Burkholderiales > Burkholderiaceae_D > Telluria. The sequence continues at coordinate 60,909 of CAUSCY010000014.1, forward strand.
TCGCCGCGCGCGGCATCCATACGCTGGGCCAGCGCCGCGACGACCGGCTGGTGGCCGTGAACATGGCCGCGCTGAACGAATCGCTGGCCGCGGCGGACCTGTTCGGCGCCGCCAAGGGCGCCTACACGGGCGCGCAGGCCGAGCGCCGCGGCCTGTTCGCGGAAGCCGACGGCGCCACGCTGTTCATGGACGAAATCGGCAATGCCCCGACCAGCGTACAGCCGATGCTGCTGCGCGTACTCGAAGGCGGCGACTACCGCCCGCTGGGTGCGACCCAGCACCGCCATTCGACGGCGCGCCTGATCGCCGCCACCGACCAGGACCTGGACAGCGCCTCGTTCAACCACGCGCTGCTGCGCCGCCTGGAAGGCTTCACGATCCAGCTGCCGCCGCTGCGCGCTCGGCGCGAAGACATCGGCGTGCTGATCGTCCACTTGCTGGGCAAGCAGGGCACGCTGCCGCCGCTGCCGGCGCGCCTGGTCACGGAGATCGCATGCTACGACTGGCCGGGCAACATCCGCCAGCTCGGCCACACCCTCAAGCGCATCGCGCTGCTCGTCGAAAACGGCGGCACGCCGCAATTGGAGCAACTGGTACGCATGGCGCCCGTCCCGCCGAGCAGCGTGGCGCGTCTGGTGGCCGAGGCGGCACCGGCGTCGTCGGCACCTGCGCCATCCGCTCCGCGGCGCAAGCCATCCGCGCTGACGGACCAGGATGTGATGGAGGCGATGATCGCCAGCGACTGGAACATCCAGGCGGCGGCGCGCCTGCTGGGGATTTCGCGTCCGAGCCTGTACAAGCTGCTCGACACGCATGGCGAGATTCGCTGGGCCGAGAAGATCCCGGCCGAGGAAATCGCGCGCGCCCTGACCGCCAACGAGGACGACGTGACGCGCGCGGCGTCGGCGCTCAGGACGCCGACGGAGTCTTTGCGCAGGGAGGTGAGGAGGTTAGTCGTCTGAACCTGGGCGAGCGCGAATGACAATCTCCGGATCCGGCACGTAGTAGAAGGAGCTGGTGCCGTCGGCGTTGCGTGCACTGAACGCGAGCGAGAAACCCCAGCGGCCGAGATTCTGTCCGACCTGCAAGGTAGGCGTTCTAGTAACGTCGATCTGGTTGCCTTGGATGAAAGGCGAGGAAATTTTCTCCGTGCCCATTTGGCCGCACAGCATGACAGCTTGGTTGACGTCGCCGGGACCATCGAAAATGACGTCGACCAGATCCCCTGGATGCGCGCCACAGCATTCCTGAGAGTCTACATTGTTGTAGGACCAAGTCGCCAGTTCTTGTCCCAAGGTGTAGGTGATTTTGAGCGTGTAAGTATCTTGCATGATTCTCTCGCGGTTACAGGGAAAGGGCATTTGCCCCAGGGTGAAATTGTTACTCCGTGTGATAGCCGGGATCGCGGCGCAGCGCTGCCAAGTCTGGCTCAGCAGCGATTAAATTGGATGGATAGCCTAATCGCCTAGCCTCATTGATCGCGGCAAGTGCCAAAGATCGCTTACCTAGTAGTTCGTAGGCCATGCCCGATCGGAACTGCACCATCGGATCCTGGGGTGCCGATACCAATGCGCGCTGAATGAACGGACCTGCTTCGCTTGCCAACCCTGCGCGCACGAGGTAGAGCCCCATGCGGGAAGTTAATATCGGATCGTTGGGGGCGCGCGTAAGTTTAGTAGCGAGCAATTGCCTTGCTTTCTCATAAGCCTGTTTCGCTTGCTGTTCTCGCCCTGGCAGCCACAGAAGCGTGTCGGCGAGATTAGCCCAGTTGAGATAATCGCCCGGTGAACCGTGCGTTGGTGAAACAGCATTTTCAAACGCTTTTGCCGCGCCTATGAAGTCACCACGTAAGAACAAGGCATTGCCGAGATTTGTGAACAGATGGGCACTTGGACGAATTTGCAGACCTTCTTGGAGTATGCGCAACGCTTCATCGTTACGGCCCTGCATTAGCAAGACACCATTTAGATTGGCGTAAGAAAAAACGGCGTCAGGCTGAATTGCGATGCTCCGACGGAACGCTTGTTCTGCTGCTGCAAATTCACCCTCAGCCGCCTTCAATACGCCTAGTTCAGCATAGAAAATTGCGTCGTTGGGAAAGCGTTGGGTAGCTTCGTTAATCGCAGCGAGCGCCAGCGCATCTTGCCTCCCGTTACGCAACGATTCTACTTTACCCCGCCAGCCAAAATAATTTGCAGGATCTAAATGCAGCGCCTTCTGATACGCGCCGATTGCAGAATCGAATTTTCCTTGTCGGTCTAAAACCGCGCCTCGTGCGACCTGCGCCAAAGCTAACTGTTCATTGAGCTTGAGCGCCTGCTGTGCTCCGGCGTCCGCTTTTTGCAGCCAGACTTCATCTTTGTCATCGGTGGCATACCGTTGACTGTAGACTAACGAGATTCCCGCAACTGCCGCAGCGTTGTTCGCGTTATGCGCGAGAATACGGTTGAAGCGCACCTCCGCGTTCTGAAGCTCTCCCGACAGATCGCTGCGTTTGAGCGCTGCCAAAGCCTGTTCCATCTCCAAGGCTTCCGAATAAGGTATCAACACGCTGTGGAGCGACTTTGCATTCGGACGCGCCTGCCACCAAGCCGTGCCGACAAGCGCCGCTAGCAGCACCACTACTCCGCCGAGCCACTGCGCATGAGAGGCGTGCTTGTGGGGGGGCTTCGCGGGTGCCGGTCCCGGAGCAATGTTTGTCGCGCCTGTCGATGGCGTCCCGAGTATATGGCCGATCCGGCTCGCTACGTCACTCATGGAAGCAATACGATGCTCAGACACACGCGCCGTCATCGCCCGAACGAGCGCGATAAGCGCAGTATCCAGGGCGTCCGGATAGTCCCAACTGTCCGACGACGACTGTATGTGCGCCGCAGCCAGCGCCAGGCCATTCAGGGTGGAGAAAGGCCGGACACCGACCGCCATTTCATAAAGCATGGCACCGAGCGAGTAGATATCGCCACGCGCATCGGGCAGCGCGCCCAGCAGACGTTCGGGGGCCATGTAGGCGATCGTCCCCTGCGGCTCGGACTGCGTGATGGTCGTCGTCGCCAGCATGTCCTGGCGCAGCGCCAGGCCGAAGTCGAGGATGCGCACCTTTCCGCTCGGCTCCAGCATGATGTTCGACGGTTTCAGGTCGCCGTGGACGAGGCCGGAGGCATGTGCGTCCTGCATTGCTTCCGCGACCTGACGTATCCATGCGAGTGCTCTCTCCAGCGCCGGTTTGCCGTCCGCCAGAACCTGCTTGAGCGTCCGGCCGGGGATCAGCTCCATGACGATGAACTGGCCGTCATCCGCCTCTTCGATGGCATGAACCTTGACGAACGCAGGATGGTGGAGCGATGCCGCCATGCGTGCTTCGCGCATGAGGTCGGCGCCAGCCGCGACGGCGTCATGCTTGACGCGCTTGATGGCGACGCTGCGCTCAAGCTTCGTATCCCAGGCCTCATAGACCTCGCCATGTCCGCCTTCGCCGAGGCGGGCGCGCAACACATAGTGTGCCGGCGCAGCCGGAAAGGCGCTGGACGGTACTGTGCTCGGAGGAAGAACGTCGTCGAAAACAGCCATGCCATTAGATACGGAACAAAGTATCCCTGATTATAGCAATGGGGAAACTATAAATGCATGCTGAGATGCACTTTTTAGTCGCGCCGCGACGACACTTTGGCGATGTCCGGCGATCGTCGTTCAGCCGCGCGCAGTGCTCTCCGGCGACACGAACGCCAACGCTTCCTCGAACGACCTCAACACGATGTCGACATGGTTCTCGATCGCCGACTGCGGCACGGTCGAGCGATCGAACGGCAGGCGGATCGTTGCCAGCAGCACGGTGGGCAAGCTCGCGCGCATTTCCAGCGCGGCGCTCAGCCAGGTCGCCAGGTTTTCTTCCAGCGGATACGGCAGGAAGATCGTCGAGATCAGTTCGGCCTTGTCGGCGTCCGGGCCCTTTGTGTCCAGCAGCGTGAAGCTGCGGGCGTCGATCTCGCCCTCGCGCAGCGCGCGTACCAGCAGTTCGCTCATGATGCCGTCGCGCTCCGAGGCGAGGCCCGCGCACAGGACGACGGAGTGGGCGGGCACGTCGAGCGAGTCCTGCCAGCGGCCGTAGCGCTCTTCGCGCATCTGGCGCAGGTGGGCGCCGAGGTTGGCGTCCAGAAGGGAGACGTTGCGCCGACGCAGGTTGCGGATGGGGACGGGCATCTCCGGCGTCAGCTGCGACGCCACGTCCGCGATGGTGGCGCGGATGCGGGCCAGTTGCGTGTCGTCGATCTGGCCGCTGCGGATGTCGGCGGCGGCGGTCGTCAGGCCGGGCAGCAGCACCTGGTCGCAGTAGCGCGCGAAGCTGGCGCGGCGCAGGTAGGCGCGGGCGTCGCGCAGGATGGTGTCGGTGTCGCCGGCCAGCACGCGCTGGTACAAGCGCTGGGCGCCGCTCACGCTGGGGGCGTCGCCGAGCAGGATCGTCACCGGTTCGAGGCCGCGCACGTGGCGGCCTGCCACGACCAGGCACAAGGTGAGCGGCGTCGACAGCAGCAGCCCGATCGGGCCCCATATCGCGCCCCAGAATACGGCCGAGACGATCACTGCCAGCGGCGACAGGCCCGAGCTGTGGCCGTAGACCTTGGGCTCGACGACGTTGGCGACGAACAGTTCCAGCGCCAGGAACAGCGCGATGCAGGAGATCGCGAGCTGCCAGCCCGGGTCGATGGCGGCGACGAAGACGGCGATGACCAGGCCGGCGGCCATCACCCCCAGGTAGGGCACGAAGCGCAGCATGGCGCTGAGCGCGCCCCACAGGCCCGCATGGGGCACGCCGGCCAGCCACAGCAGCAGGCCGATCAGCGTGCCGAACGTCAGGTTGACGACGAACTGCGAGAAGAAGAAGCGCGACACGCCCTGGGCGGCGTCGGACAGCGCGCGGATCGTCCTGCCGACCTCGGCCTGGCCGGCCAAGCGGATCATGCGGTCGCGCAGCGATTCGTGTTCCAGCGTGATGAAGACCAGCAGTACGAGGACGAGACCCGCTTCGCCGATCGGGCCCCAGGCCATGGAGAACAGGCGCTGGATCTGGTCGCTGGTGGTCAGGCGCGGCTGGCGGATCTCGACGGGCAGCGGTTGTGTCGGGCTGACGGTGACCGTCGTGATGCCGCGGCGGGCCGTGACGGGGTTGCCGCGTTCCTGTGGCGACACGGCGCTCAGTTCCGCCTCGAGGCGGGCGAACGGGCGCTCCGTGAATTCGCGCACGGCGGCGACCTTGGTGCGGATCGCGGCGCGGTACTTCGGCAAATCGCGCGATACGGCGACGAGCTGGAAGGCGAGGATCGTGCCGACGCCGATCACGCAGCTCGCCACGATGACCACGGACAGCAGCGTGGCCGGCATGTGCGACAGGCCGACCCGGCGCATGCTGCGGATCAGCGGGGCGATCACGAGGCTCAGGATGGACGCGAGCGCGAGCGGTTCGATGACGTCGCGGCCGAAATACAGCGGTCCGAGGACGCAACAGGCCGTGACGATCGAGCCGGAACCCAGGTACTTGAATAAGGATGAATCGCGCATTCGCGGGGTGCGGGGCGGATGGCCGAAGTTTCCCGCTGCCATTCCGTAAACATAAAACCTCCAATGTATCGAAAAAATGGAGCCCAATCAAATTAGCTTATGGAAATATAAAGGAATGGGCGTTCTTGTACGTACGATGGGCGCGGCGGAGGACCGGAATCAGGCCGTGGCCCGCTCGCCGCTGGACGCCGCCGCTTTCTGTTCCGGTCCGATCGTCCACATATAAATGGTGCGGCCGTCGACGTCGTCGGTCCGTTCCGGCGGCCATTCCGGCCCCATGTCGAAGGCGTGCGAGACAACGCGGCTGCCGACCTTGAGCTGCTGCCACAGCTTCGGGCGCAGCCTGATGTTCACGTCGGGCAGCAGGTAAAGGGTGACCACCGAGGCACGCGACAGGTCCGTCTCGAACAGGTTGGCCACGCGGAAGTCGACGCGTGTGCCCACGCCTGCTTTCTTCGCATTGGCCCGGGCTTCCGTGATGCGTTCGGGATTCAGGTCGATGCCCAGGCCCTGCGCCCCGTATGCGCGGGCGGCGCTGACGACGATGCGGCCGTCGCCGCAGCCCAGGTCGATCAGGTAGTCCTTCTTCTCCACCTTGGCCAGTTCCAGCATGCGGTCGACGACTTCCTGCGGCGTCGGCACATAGGGAACGTCCAGGCGTGCCGGCGGGCTCTTGTCCTGCGCCTGGACGACCGGCGCGGGCAGCAGGGCGATGCCGCCGGCGGCAGCGGTGAGCAAGAAATGGCGGCGGTGCATGATCGGGTTCATCTTCGCTTCTCCTCGGAGTGGGGTTCGAAGGCGGCCGGTGCCTCGTGGACGCTGCCCGGATGCTGTGCATGGTGCAGGCCATCGTCGTGCTGCAGCAGGCCGAGCAGCAATAGGCCGGCCGCGAGAACGGCGACGCCGACCCATGCGGCATTGATGCCACCCACCGACTGGCTGGCCACGTGCGACAGGCTGGCCCACAGCATCGCCGCGCAACTGGCGCAAAAGACCAGCGGCAGCAGCGGGTACCACGGGACGCGGAAGGGGCGTTGGCGCGCAGGGTCGCGCCGGCGCAGGACGAACAGGGCGATCCCGGTCAACAGGAAGAACAGCCAGAAGACGGGCGCCGTGAATTCGACCATGGCGCGAAAGCCGTCGCCGCTGGCGCTGCCGACGCCGACGAGCAGCAGCGCCGCTGCGGCCTGCACCAGCAGCGCCGTGGCCGGGCTGCCGCGCACGCCATCCCAGTGCGCGAGCCGGCGCAGCCGCAGCCAGTCGTGGCCCAGCGCATAGCCGGTGCGGGCGCCGACGATCATGGTCGCGTTGATCGACGTGAGCGCAGACACCGCCACGAGGAGTGCGATGACATGGCCGCCGGTGCTGCCCCAGGTCAGGCGCAGCACGTCGGCGGCCGGTGCGTTCGATGCGGCCAGACCCGTCATGCCGAGCGTGCGCCAATAGGCCCAGCAGACCATCAGGTACAAGGCCGTGATCGCCACAACGGACAGCACCAGCGCGCGCACCATGGCGCGCGGACCGCCGCGCAGTTCTGCGCTGATGTAGGCGGCTTCGTTCCAGCCGCCGTAGGTGAGCAGCACGAACACCATCGCCAGGCCGAAGGCTGGCGGCGGAGCGGCTGTCGCCGTCTCTTTCGCTGTGGCGGCAGGCGGCGGGGCATCGCCGGTCGCCGCCATCGTCAGCGCCAGCGCCGCCCCGGCGACCAGCAGCAGCCCGCCCACCTCGACGACCGTGAGCCAGTTCTGGGTACGGCTGCCGCTGCGGATGCCGGCCAGGTTGACGGCGGCCAGCGCGACGACGGCGCCCGCCGCATAGACGGTTGCGCCGGCCGCGGGCGATAGCGTCGACAGCGGTAGTGCCTGTTGCGCGTAGTCGCCGAACACGAAGGCCAGCAGCGCGATCGAACCCGTCGTGATGACGGCGTAGCGCGCCCAGCCGAACAAAAAGGCGGGCGCGCGACCGTACGCCACGCGCAGGTAGTGATAGTCGCCCCCCGCATGCGCATGGCTCGTCGCCAGTTCGGCGTAGCACAGCGCGCCCACGAGCGACAGGACGCCGCCGAGCACCCACGCAAGAAACATCCAGCCGGGACTACCGGTCAGGCCGGCCACTGCGGCGGGCGCCTTGAAGATGCCCGCGCCGATCACGATGCCGACGATCAGCGTGACGGCTTCGCGCAGGCCCAGGCTGGGCTGCGGGACGGCGCTGCTTTCTGTTTCGTGCGCGACATCGTGCATGGTTGCTCACGTGGCGGGAAGCGGGTCTTGTCCAGTAAGACGAGGCGGGCAGGGCGAAGTTCCGGCGCAATGCTGGGCATGGATGCGGATCAAACGTGTGCCGGTGGACTCGGCCATGACCGCCGGTAACGTGCGGGCCGGGCACGAGAGCGGGTGCTAAGCTGAATTTTCCGTGCCGGCCAATGGGGCGCGGCGCGCCGTTTCGACCCATCCAATGTGACGCATCGCATCGAAAGGACCGACATGAAAGCCGTTGTATTCCACGACGTTGGCGACATCCGCCTGGAAGACGTTCCAGAACCCACCCTCGAAGGACCGCAGGACGCCATCGTCCGCATCACGACCAGTGCCATCTGCGGCACCGACCTGCACTTCGTGCGCGGCAGCTTCAGCGGCATGGAAGCGGGAACGATCCTCGGGCACGAAGCCGTCGGCATCGTCGAACAGCTGGGCAGCAACGTGCGCAACCTGTGCGTCGGCGACCGTGTCGTGATCCCGTCGACCATCGCCTGCGGTTACTGTTCTTATTGCCGCGCAGGCTACTACGCCCAGTGCGACAACGCCAATCCGAACGGCCCGGCCGCCGGCACCGCCTTCTACGGCGGGCCCAAGGCGACGGGCCCGTTCAACGGCCTGCAGGCCGAGAAAGCCCGCGTTCCCTTCGCCAACGTGAACCTGATCCGCTTGCCGGACGAGGTCACGGACGACCAGGCGATCCTGCTGTCCGACATCTTCCCGACCGCGTGGTTCGGCGCCGACCTGGCGGGAATCAAGCATGGCCATACGGTGGCCGTCTTCGGCTGCGGTCCGGTGGGACAGTTCGCGATCGCGTCCGCCAGGTTGATGGGCGCGGCGCGGGTACTGGCCGTCGACAATCTGCTGGACCGTCTGGAAGTGGCGCGCCGCCAGGGCGCCGAGGTGATTAATTTTGACGAGGAAGATCCCGTCAAGACGATCCTCGAGCTGACGGGCGGCATCGGCGTGGACGCCGTGATCGACGCGGTCGGCGTGGACGCCGCCTGCCCGCACCACGGTCCGGCTGCGCAACAGGCCGCCGAGAAGAAGGAGCAGTTCGAGCGGGAGGTGCAGGAAGTGGCGCCGCACCAGCATCCGGACGGCGACAACTGGCATCCGGGCCAGGCGCCATCCCAGGCCCAGCAGTGGGCGGTGCAGGCGCTGGCAAAGGCCGGGACGCTGTCGATCATCGGTGTCTACCCGCCCTCGGACAATTCCTTCCCGATCGGCAGTGCGATGAACAAGAACCTCACGATCCGCATGGGTAATTGCAACCACCGCAAATACATCCCGGACCTGATCGAGCTGGTCCGCACCGGCGCCTTCGATCCGACCTCCATCATCACCCAGCGCGAGGGCATGGAATCCGTGATCGACGCCTACAAGGAATTCGACCTGCACCGGCCCGGCTGGCTGAAGGTCGAACTGATCGAATGGCGCGACGGCCGGCGCGACTGAGGGGAAGCGCCGCGCTCAGCGGGCCACGATGAGGCGCAACCCCAGCCCGATGAACACGGCCCCGGCGATGCGGTCCAGCCACATGCCCGCCTTGGGCCGGCGCCCCAGCCAGGTGCCGATGGCGCCGGAGAAGAAACCGAGCAGGCCGAACAGCAGCGCGGCCTGCAGGGTGAAGGTGATGCCCAGCAGCGCGATCTGCAGGTTGGCGTTGCCGCGACCGGCGGCCACGAACTGCGGCAGAAAGGACAGGAAGAACAGGGCGACCTTCGGATTGATCGCATTCGCCAGCATGCCCTTGAAGAACAGCGTGCGCGCCGATTCGGTCACGCCTTCGGCCCGCTCGACCCGGGCGCCGCCGCGGCTCCGTATCGCGTGCCAGCCCATCCACGCCAGGTAAAGGCCGCCGCATACCTTCAAGGCGGTGAACGCCAGCGGCGACGCGGCGATGAGGGCACTGACGCCCACCACGGCCAGCAGCGTATGGCTCAGGCAGCCGAATGCGCAGCCCAGGCCGAAGGCGATGCCGCGCAGGCGTCCCTTGGCGATGCCGATGCTCAGTACCATCATATTGTCCGGTCCGGGCGACAGGGTCAGCAGGACGGCGGCAGCAAGGAAGGCGAGGAATTGGTCGAGGGTCAGCATCGGCGTCGAAGAATAAGGGGGTGCCAATCTTAGCTCCTCTTGATCTGGAGCACTAGTGGATCGCGTCCGTCGCTAATCTGCGCCACCGCCGGGACGCTTGGTGTAGAGTGCCGGTTTTACAAGTATCTTACGCATGAGCAAGAACAAGCACGCGCGCCCCATCCGCCACGCCACCGAACGCGTCCTGAACTTCCTGCTGCTGGGCGGCACGGTCGCGGGACTCAGCTACCGGCTCGGCGGCCAGGGCAGGGTGCGCGTCGCGCGCCAGGACGTCGACGTGAAGGGCGGCAAGCGCCTCTCACGGCCGCTGCGCATCGGCTTCGCCTCGGATTTCCATGCCGGACCGACGACGCACGGCGCCTTGTTCGACGACCTGCTGCGCCAGATCGAGCAGGAGCGGCCGGACGTGCTGCTGCTCGGCGGCGATTACGTGTCCTTCGACGCCGCCAACGTCCAGGGCCTGGCGGCGTTCCTGCGGCAGGCGCATGGCCTGGCGCCGCTGGGCGCCTATGCCGTCATGGGCAACCACGACGTCTGGAACGGCCGCGAGCTGATCGAAAGCGTACTGCGCGACAATGGCGTGACCGTGCTGGTGAACCGCAGCGTCCAGCTGCCGGCCCCGTTCGGCGAGGTCAGCATCTGCGGCATCGACGATCCCTGGACGGGGCAGCCATCGGCGCATGACACCTTTGCCGGGGCCGGCGCCGTGCGTATTTACATCATGCATTCGCCCGACGGGCTGTGGCGCCTGGACGGGCAGCACTTCGACGTCGGTTTTGCCGGCCATACCCATGGTGGGCAGATCGCGCTCCAAAATGGTGCGCCGCTATTTCGTCCGAGCGGTCCCGTCTCGCGCGATTACTGCTACGGCCGCTTTGACGTGCCCGGCAACGGGCCGCTGATCGTCAGCCGGGGCGTCGGCTGCGCGGGCATCCCGCTGCGCCTGAACGCGGATCCGGAACTGCTCATCTGCACCCTACGCTAGGGAACGGCGGGCATCCCCGGCGGATCGTTCGTCATCCCGTGCCGGCATTGCCAGCATTTCCATCCTAAACAAAAGGATTTTTTAACTAATCCTTTGATTCCAGATAAGAGAATGGTGATAATGTCACGCCGCTGACGCTGCTTCCCGGCATTGTTCTTGCATGTCGGAAAGCCGCGCAAGCCCGTACCCAAGAGGAGACATCGCGCGTGTGTCGGTCGGGAACGACACGATCGCTCTACGGCGGCGCACACAACAACCAGGGTCCGGGATCTATCTACTATCGATTGGAGAAAGCAGTGAGTCTTTTCAGAACCAAGAATCTCGACAACATGGTCGCGTCCGCCGCTACCCCTGGCGGACTGAAGAAGGTACTGGGTCCGACCGACCTGATCCTGATGGGCATTGGCGCCATCATCGGTACCGGTATCTTCGTGCTGACCGGCGCGGGCGCGCTGACCGCGGGCCCGGCACTGACGGTGTCCTTCATCGTCGCCGCCATCGCCTGCGGTTTCGCGGCGATGTGCTATGCCGAGTTCGCATCGACCGTGCCCGTGGCCGGCTCGATCTATACCTACAGCTATGCCACGCTGGGCGAACTGGTGGCGTGGATGATCGGCTGGGACCTGCTGCTCGAGTATGGCCTCGCGACCTCGACCGTCGCCAGCGGCTGGTCGGGCTATTTCCAATCGCTGATGTCGGGCTTCGGCCTCGAGATTCCCAAGGTGCTGTCGGCCGCGCCGGGCGCGCTGCCGGGCGTGCAGACCTATATGAACCTGCCGGCGCTGTGCATCATGCTGCTGCTGACCTGGATGCTGTCGCTGGGCGTGCGCGAGTCGGCGCGCGTGAACAACGTCATGGTGATCATCAAGACCGTCGTCGTGCTGCTGTTCATCTTCGTCGGCTTCAAGCACGTGACGCCGGCCAACTGGCATCCGTTCGCCCCGTTCGGCGTGAACGGCATCATGAGCGCCGCCGCCGTCGTGTTCTTCGCCTTCATCGGCTTCGATGCCGTGACGTCGGCCGCCGAAGAAGTCAAGCGTCCCGAGCGTGACCTGCCGATCGGCATCATCGGTTCGCTGCTGATCTGCACCGTGCTGTACGTGATCGTGGCCGGCATCATGACGGGCATCGTGCCGTTCAAGCTGTTCCAAGGCGTCGACCACCCGGTCTCGCTGGCCCTGCAGCACGCGGGCGAGAACTGGTTCGCCGGCTGGATCGACCTGGGCGCGATCCTGGGCATGACCACCGTGATCCTGGTGATGGCCTACGGCCAGACCCGCATCATCTTCGCCATGTCGCGCGACGGCCTGCTGCCGCCCAAGCTGTCGACCGTGCACCCGAAATACGGCACCCCGTTCTTCGCTACCTGGATGGTCGGCATCGTGTTCGGCCTGATGGCCGCGTTCGTCCCGCTGAACGTGCTGGCCGAACTGGTCAACATCGGTACGCTGGCCGCGTTCTGCCTGGTCTCGGTGGCCGTGATCGTGCTGCGCAAGAAGCGTCCGGACCTGAAGCGCGCCTTCCGCTGCCCGGGCGTGCCGGTCGTGCCGGCGATCGCCGTCATCTTCTGCCTGGCCCTGATGTCCTTCCTGTCCGCCATCACTTGGATCGCCTTCGGCATCTGGCTGGCGATCGGCCTGGTCGTCTATTTCGGCTATGCGCGCACGCGCTCCAAGCTGCATACCGGGCAATAAATAAAGTATGTGCCGCGCGCACGCGCGGCGGACTCGAAAGGGCGGCCGCGTGCCGCCCTTTTTTCATGTCTTGACGTATCGATATGGACGAATAATATAAAAATATCTTTCTTGAAATGAATGCATTTTTTGTAATCATTGTCCGACAGCGAGGAGAGGAACGTACCGATTACGTGCAGACACACGGGCTCGCATAATGGGGGTAGAACAGTTACCAAAAAGATTCGCTATGACCTCAACGTTTATGATCGAGAGCGCGAACGCGCGTACCACGCAGGAGACACGCGCCAGCGCCCCAGCCCTGGATTCGAAAGCACTTTATTTTGCGCTGCTGGATAATCCGGCCGAGCATGTGGAAGAAGCGCGCGCCTATCTGCGCGCCCAGATCGAAGCGACCCGCGCCGAGCCGGACGAGCTGCCGGAGGCACCGTGGCAACTGCCGGGCTGGATCCAGGGCCGCTCGGAAGCCGTGGGCCTGTCCTACCGCGAATACCTGGCCGCGCGCAAGAATGGCGCGCCGCGCCGCTATTTCTCGAACAAGTCGCACGCACTGTATTTCCTGAAGGGCGCCGCGCCGACCAAGCTGGTCGATGGCGCCTGGCTGTACGGCGTGCTGCCGCGCTGGGAAAACCCCGATTTCCACCCGCTGATCAAGACCTACCTCGAAGAGCTGGGCGATGGCGTGCCGGACAAGAACCACGTCACGCTGTACCGGCGCCTGCTCGCGGCGCACGGCTGCGAACACTGGGAAGGCCTGTCGGACGACTACTTCGTGCAGGGCGCGATCCAGCTGGCGCTGGCCTATTGTGCGGACGACTTCCTGCCGGAAGTCGCCGGTTTCAACCTGGGCTACGAACAGCTGCCGCTGCACCTGCTGATCACGTCCTATGAGCTGAACGAACTGGGCATCGACCCGTACTACTTCACGCTGCACGTCACCGTCGACAATGCCGGCAGCGGCCATGCCCACAAGGCGGTACAGGCGGTGCGCACGCTGGCGGCCCAATCGAGCGACCCGGCCGCCTTCTGGCGCCGCGTGCTGGACGGCTACCGTCTGAACGACCTCGGCGCCTGCACGACGTCGATCATCGGCTCCTTCGACCTGGAGGCGGAGCTGGTCGAGATCTTCACGGCGAAGGCGGCCATCGGCAAGAACATGCACTCGGATTACTGCCGCGTGGCTGGCCGTTCGGTCAACGACTGGCTGTCCGAGCCGGCCGACATCCCCGCCTTCCTGAAGGCGATGGAAGACGCGGGCTGGATCCAGCGCGGCGAGCCTGTCGAGAACAGCCGCTTCTGGCGCCTGATCCAGGGCGAGCGCGCCGAGATGTTCGGTGTGTTTTCGTCCTACGAACAGGAAGTCCTGCGCGACTGGATCACGAGCACCCGCGACGACATCAAGACGAGCCGCACCGGCCGCGTCCTGTCGCACCGAGCACGCCAGCGCACGCTGGACAAGCTGAACCAGCAGGGAGAGCGCAGCGGCTACCCGGAACGGGGCCTGATCCGGCGCCGCACCGCGGGCACAGGCGGCGACAGCGAATTGATCCAGCTGGAAGAGCGCGTCGCGGGTGCGGCCGGCAAATCCGAGGCGATGGCCATGCTGGCGCGCCTGATGTCGCCTTCCGTGCATCATACGGCCATCGGCCTCATGGCAACCCGCATGTATTCCAAGCTGCTGGACGCCTGACACCACAAGATAACTGTTTCACCAAGGGACGCGGCCGCCGGTACCACCGGCGGCCGCGTCCCCTTGTCCAGAACGCGGAAACCAGTGCACAAACACGAACAACGCTTACTGCGTGGCCCCAACATCCACGCGGAATCCCCATGCCTGCTGTCCGTGCTCGACCTGGACGACCTGTACGGGGTCTCCACGCGCGATAGCCCGCATTTCACCGAAGCCCTGCTGAATCTACTGCCCTCGCTGGCCGACTACCTGGTGCCGACCGGCCAGCCGGGCGGCTTCGCCCAGCGCCTGCGTGAAGGCACCTATCTCGCGCGCGTGGTCGAACACGTGACGCTCGGCCTGCAATGCCTGGTCGGCGCGCCGATCGCCTTCGGCCGTACCCGTCCCGTGACGGGCAAGCCGGGGCAGTACCGCGTGGTCATCGCCTACCAGCAGGAAAAAGTGGCGCAGCCGGCGTTCGCGCTGGCCGTCGACATCGTCGATGCGCTTGCCCACGGCAAGCCGTTCGACCTGGAGCCGCGCCTGCAGGAACTGCGCGACGTGGCCGAACACTATGCGATCGGCACCAGCACGGCGGCCGTGCTGGCCGCGGCGCAGGAACGAGGCATCCCCGTGCAGCGCATCACGGAGGACGCCAACCTGTTCCAGCTGGGCTGGGGCGCGAAGCAGAAGCGCATCCAGGCCACCGTCACCGGCGAGACGAGCACCATCGCCGTGCGTATCGCCAGCGACAAGCAACTGACCAAGCAATTGCTGCAGGAAGCAGGCGTGCCGGTGCCGCAGGGCGAGACCGTGAGCTCGATCGAGGATGCGCTGCGCGTCGCGCGCAAGCTGGCGGTCCCCGTCACCGTCAAGCCGCTCGACGCCAACCAGAGCAAGGGCGTCACGGTCGACTGCCGCACCGACAGCGAAGTCGAGCAGGCCTACGCGTTCGCGCGCAAGCATGGGCGCCGCATCATCGTCGAACGCTTCGTCGAGGGCGCCGATTACCGCGTGCTAGTCGCCGGGGGCAAGGTGGCGGCAGCGTCGTGCCGGCGCCCGGCCCACGTGGTCGGCGACGGCAGCAGCACCGTGCGCGAACTGGTCGACGTGGAGAACACGAATCCCGCGCGCGGCGCCGGCCACACCAACATCCTCACGAAGATCGCGCTCGACGCCCATGCCGAAGAGCTGCTGCGCAAGCAGGGTTACGTGCCGGATGCCGTGCCGCCGGCGGGGACCATCGTCTACCTGCGCGGCAACGCCAACCTGTCGACGGGTGGCACCGCCGAGGACGTGACGGACCTGCTGCCGGAATCGACGCGCCGCCTGTGCGTGCGCGCCGCTGCCAAGATCGGCCTGGACGTGGCCGGCATCGACATCGTCTGCCGCGACATCGCCGTGCCGCTGGACGAGCAGGGCGGCGCCGTCATCGAGGTGAACGCCGCGCCGGGCATCCGCATGCACGAGCATCCGAGCAGCGGGCAGGCGCGCGACGCGGGCGACGCCATCGTCGAGGGCCTGTTCGGCCACGGCGACGGCCGCATCCCCGTCATTGCGCTGACGGGCACCAACGGCAAGACCACCACGACGCTGCTGATGGCGCACACGGTACGCCTGGCCGGCCGCGTGACGGGCGTGACGACCACGCACGGCGTCTACATCGACGGCAAGCAGGTGGCGAGCGGCGACTGCACCGGCTACTGGTCGGCGCGCACCGTGCTGGCCTCGCCCGACGTGGAATTCGCCGTGCTGGAGACGGCGCGCGGGGGCATTCTGAAGCGCGGCCTCGCGTTCGATCGCTGCGACGTCGGCATCGTGCTGAACGTGGCGGCCGACCACCTGGGGCTGGACGGCGTCGACACCATCGAGGACCTGGCGCAGGTCAAGGCCGTGGTGCCGATGTCGGCGTCGCGCGCGGTGGTGCTGAATGCCGAGGATCCCCTGTGCGTGGCCATGGCGCGGCGCATCCATCCGGACGTCGAGATCATCTATTTTGCGATGGAAGCGGACAACCCCGTGCTGCTGCGCCACCTGGAAGAGGGCGGCCGCGCCACCTATTTCCAGGACAACGCCATCGTCGTCGCCGACGCAACGTACCACCAGGAGCTGGTCCGCGTGGAATCCATGCCGATCGCGTTCGGCGGCCGCGCGCGCTACAACATCGCCAATGCGCTGGCCGCGGCGGCGGGCCTGATGGCGTCCGGCTTCACCAATCTGCAGATAGCGACGGGCCTGTCCACCTTCGTCAGCGACGGCAAGACGAACCCGCTGCGCACCAATGTGTTCGACGTGCGCGGCGTCACCGTCATCGTCGACTATGCGCACAACAAGGCGGCGTACGCGGCGCTGACGGACATGGCGCGCGCGCTGCTGCCGGGCCAGCTGGTCGGCATCGTCACGGCACCGGGCGACCGGCGCGACGCCGATTTGATGGACGTGGGCCGCGTGTGCGGTGCAGGTTTCGATGAGCTGGTCGTGTACGACTCGGCGCCGCGCGGACGGGCCGCGGGTGCCGCCGTCGACCTGATCCTGCGCGGCGCCGAGGAAGTCGTCGGCGTCTCCGACACGCTGCACCGGGAGCTGGAGGTCGGCAAGGCGATACGCCTCGGCCTGTCGCTGTGCGAGCGCGGTGACGTGCTGGTGTTCGCCTGCGGTACGTCGCTGGATGTGTTCGTGGAAGCGATCAGGGAGATGGATCCGGAGAGTGCGCAGCGGATCGCGGCGCAGGTGGGGTAAGACTGGAAATGACGGGCCGCCCCTGCTTGTGCAGGGGCGGCTTTTTTTTGTGACGCAACCGGAAATGTGCTTTGCGCGATGATGGCACTGTGGTTGCGAAAAAAGATACCGTCGTTCCCGCGAAAGCGGGAACCCATACTCAGGATTCGAAGTCGACCTATTTGAAGACCTTAGCGTCTTCGATGCACGGAACTTCGGTGATTCCGCATGGGTTCCCGCCTCCGCGGGAACGACGGTGCGTTTGGCGTTAGCTGCAGTGCTTGTGTAGTGACGGCTTTTTTTTGACCCAATCATAAAAACGTCGTCCCTGCGCAGGCAGGGACCCAAGTTCTGCTTGCGCTATCGCTGCGCATCAAAAATTGGGTCCCCGCCTGCGCGGGGACGACGTTTCGGGGTTGAGGTTCGGCGACGTCGGGCGGATCGCTTCCGTCAATTGCTTGTGTAGTGACGGCTTTTTTTTATGACCCAATCATAACAACGTCGTCCCTGCGGAGGCAGGGACCCAAGTTCTGCTTGCGCTATCGCTGCGCATCAAAAATGGGGTCTCCGCCTGCGCGGGGACAACGTTTCGGGGTTGAGGTTCGGCGACGTCGGGCGGATCGCTTCTGTCGATTGCTTGTGTAGTGACGGCTTTTTTTATGGCCCAATCATAAAAACGTCGTCCCTGCGCAGGCAGGGACCCAAGTTCTGCTTGCGCTATCGCTGCGCATCAAAAATTGGGTCCCCGCCTGCGCGTGGACGACGTTTCGGCGTTAATTCAGACCGCTTCCGCCGCAATCCTGCTGGCCGTCTCCGGTGACGTCGGCCGGATCGCTTCCGTCAATTCCGTGATCGACGAGCCGCAACCGAACACCAGCACGTCGCCCGGTTCGCAGCGCGCCAGGCCTGCGCGGATCGCCTGGTGCACGTCCAGTTCCACCTGCAGGTGGTCGGCCTCGAACTTCGCGAGCTGCGCGCCCTGTACCAGCAGCTGCGATACTTCGCCGGCGGCGCGGCCGCGGTTCTCGGTCTCGTAGACGACCAGGTCGTCGAAGCCGGATGCGCAGGTCACGCCGATGTCGACCAGGTCGCCGTCGCGGCGGTCGCCCGGCGCGGCGACGACGCCGACCAGGCGGCCCGGCGTCATCGCGCGCGCCGTCTCGGCCAGGGCCGCGTAGGCGGCGGCATTGTGCGCATAGTCGACGATGACGGTGACGCCGTCCACGTCGAACACGTTCGTGCGCAGCGGGTTGTGCTTCCAGTCGGAGACGAAGGTGCGCAGGCCGTCGACGATTTCCTGGTTGCCGAAGCCGGTGGCCGTCAGCGCGGCGGCAGCGGCCAGGCTGTTGGCGATGTTGTAGCGCGCCGCACCCTTCAGCGTGACGGGCATGTTGCGCACGTCCAGCAGCGCCTCGTGGCGGCTGGCGCCGGCCAGCACGATGCTGTTGTCCTGCAGGTAGACGGCGCGTCCGCCTTTCTCCAGGTGGCGCAGCAGGATCGGATTGTCGGCGTCCAGCGAGAAGTACAGCACCTCGACGGCCGGGTCCAGCTGCGCGGCCATCGCCACGCAATGGTCGTCCTCGGCGTTCAGCACGACCGCGCGGCGGGCGCGCTGGGCGATGACGAACTTCACGCGCGCCAGCTCCTCGACGCTGTCGATGCCGTCCAGGCCCAGGTGGTCGGCGGAGACGTTCAGCACGACGGCGACGTCGCACTGGTCATAGGCCAGGCCGCGCTTGAGCAGGCCGCCGCGCGCCGTCTCCAGCACGGCGAAGTCGACGTCCGGGCTGGCAAGCACCGTGCGTGCCGAACGGTAGCCCGTGCAATCGCCCTTGACGATGCGCTCGCCGTCGATGAACACGCCTTCGGTGGTGGTCACGCCCGTGCGCTGGCCGGCCATGCGGGCGGCGTGGGCGACCAGCAGCGTGGTCGTGGTCTTGCCGTTGGTGCCGGTGACGGCCACCACGGGGATGCGGCCGTCGTCGTTGCCGTACAGCGCTTCGACGATGGCGGCGCCCGCGTCGCGCGGCGTGCCGCGGCTCGGATACTGGTGCATGCGGATGCCGGGGGCGGCGTTCACTTCGATGATGCCGCCGTCCTGCTCGCGCAGCGGCAGGGCGATGTCCTGGCACACGATGTCGATGCCGGCCACGTCCAGGCCGATGGTGCGCGCGGCGCGGATGCAGATGTCGCGGGTCTCTTCCGGCAGCAGGTCGGTCACGTCCTCGGCGGTGCCGCCGGTGGACAGGTTGGCGTTGCCGCGCAACTCGACCACGGCGCCTTGCTTCGGTATCGACTCCAGGCCGTAGCCCTGCTTGTCCAGCACGTCCAGCGCGACGGCGTCGAGCGGGATTTTCGTGAGGATGTTGGTGTGGCCGGCGCCGCGCGCCGGATTGCTGTTTTCCAGGTCGACGAGCGCCTGCACGGTCGAGACGCCGTCGCCCGTGACGTGCGGCGGACGGCGCCACGAGGCTGCCGCGACCTTCCTGCCGGTCACGAGCACGCGGTAGTCGCGGCCTTGGAGGTGTTCTTCGACGATGATGCGGCGGCCGTGCTTGCGCGCGAACTCGAACGCGCGCTCGACGTCTTCCGTCGTCCTGCAATCGACGGTCACGCCCTTGCCCTGGTTCGCGTCGAGCGGCTTGACGACGACCGGGCGGCCCAGGCGGCGCGCCACGCGCAGCGCCTGTTCCAGCGTGGTGACGGTGGAACCGCCGGGGACCGGCACGCCGGCCTGGTCGAGCAGCGTCTTGGTCAGCTGCTTGTCGCTGGCGATGTCCACGGCAATGTGGTTCGTGGCGCCCGTGATGGTGGCTTGCAGGCGCTTCTGGCGGCTGCCCCAGCCGAGCTGGAACAGGTTGGCGTCCTCGGTCAGGCGCAGGCTGGGAATACCGCGCTTGTGCGCCGCGGCCAGCACGGCGCCCGTACTGGTGCCGATCGCATGGCGGTGGGCCGTGTCACGCAGCTGTTCCACCAGCCCTTCGAGGTCAGGCGTCTCGTGGCGCGCGCAGGCGCCGATCAGCGTGCGCGCGGCGTCCAGCGCGGCGCGCGCCACCTGTTCGATCGCATAGCCGCAGACGATGCGCACCTTGCCCGGCCGGGCTGCGTCTTCGTGCACCTGGCTGAAGGTGCCGGGCGCGCCGGCCAGGCGCTGCAATTCCATCAGCACGGGTTCCAGGGCGTCGTGCGCGGCCTGGCAGACGGACAGGCGCGCCGAGGCTTCCGGTGCCATGCCGGGCAGCAGGGCGAGCAGGCGGGCGCCCAGGCCGGCGATGCCCGGCTCGGGCGCGGCGGCATCCGCCACGACCAGCAGGCAGGGCGTGGCAGCGTACAGGTTCGGGCCGCGCAGGAAGCGTTGTTCAGTGATTCTCATGAGATCGGATTCCGTTTCGTTACATTTTCCAAAAACTCGAGCAGCTGCGCCGGGATGCGGCGCGCGCCTTCTTGCGCGGCGTGCGGCAGCGTGTACTTGCTGCCGGAGGGCAGCAGGTGCAGGCGCACGTCGATCAGTTCGGGGGTTTCGTTGTTGGCGATCTCGGCGACGTTGGATTCCATCGTGCGGCCGTCGACGATGGTGACGGCGCCATGGCCCAGCACCTCGATGCCGGCGCCGCGCTCGACCACCAGCGCCGTGTCCTCGTCAATACCGATGCCCTGCAAATACGGGTTCTGCGCCACGACGGACAACAGGCGCGACAGGCGCTGGCGTTCCGAGAAGTGCTGGTCGATCACGACGCGGTGCAGGAAGCCGAGGCCCGCGCCGAGGCTCACCGCGCCTTTTTCCGGGTGCAGGTCCACGCGTCCCGTGGCCAGCATGTGGCCCGACATCGCCGAGGCGCCGGCGCTGGTGCCGCCGATGCAGGCGCCGCGCAGCTTGAGGGCGGCGTGCATCTCCGCGTCCAGCGCGGTGCCGCCGATGATTGCGAGCAGGCGCTTCTGGTCGCCGCCCGTCATGAAGATGCCGGTGGCATCGACCACGTCGCGAATGTGTTCTTCGTTGTTGGCATCCTGGCGGCTGGCCAGGTGCAGGTGGACGTGGCGCTGCACGCCGAGGTCGGCGAAGGCCTTGTCGTAGGTCTCCCACATGTCCTCGGCGACCGAGCTGGCCGCCGTGATCACGACGATCTTCGCCTCGGCGCCGCCGGAAAGTTCGACGAAGCGCTTGAGGATTTCCATGTCGCGCTTCTTGTCCTCGTGGCCGCCGATGATTACGAGGTGGCCGTGACTGGTGGCGATCCGGGCGGCCCGGTCCTGCATGTCCTGGTCTTGCGTGGTCATTCTTTGGTGATCCTTGCCTGTGGCATGTCGCGATTGGAGAAGGAGCCTGCTTCGGTCTTGCTGACGGCGATCAGGCCGACCGGCACGGCCGCGTCGAACAGGCCGACACCGCGCTCCAGCGCCTGCTGCAGCGGCATGCCGTCCTCGATCCAGCCGTAGACGGTGCGCGCCAGCAGGTGGCGCACGATCTGTTCGCCGATGCCGGTGGCGGCCACGGCGCCCGCCGGGCCGGCGTAGAAGCCGCTGCCGATGATCGGCGTGTCGCCCACGCGTCCCAGCAGGGACGGTGCCGAGCCGCCCGTCGACAGCGCCACGGCGAAGTGGCCGTCCGGGCCGCGCACGACGGCGCCCACGGTGTCGCATGCCGCGTTCTCGGGCAGGTCGAGCGGGGTCTGGTAGTTCCAGAAGCGCAGGAAGGCCTTGGCCTTTTCATCGATGCCGGGCATGGCGGGCAGCGAGCCGGCCAGTTCCTTGACGACCTTGGCGTGGGCATCGCGCTGGCGCTGCGAGATCTCGGTATGGACCGGATGGCGGATCGCGGCGGCGAAGCGATTCGCGCCGTCGCCGGCCAGCAGCCAGTGGGGCGTGTCGGCCACCGCGCGCGCCAGCAGCACGGGGTTCTTGACGCCCTGCACGCAGGCGACGGCGCCGAGGCGGCCCTTGGTGTCCATGATCGAGGCATCCATCTCGACGGTGGCGCCGTCCAGGCACAGGACGGAACCGGTGCCGGCGTTGAAGCGGCCGTCGTCTTCCATGACGGCCACGGCGGCGATGGCGGCTTCCAGCGCGTCGCCACCGATGTCCAGTTCCTGCACGGCACGTTCGGCGGCGCGTTCGCAGCCGTCGTCGTAATCGCGCGGGCTGCCCGCGCCGCCGTGCACGACGATCGCATATCCTTGTTGGGTAACGCTCATGTTTTTTTATTCTCCAATGCTGTGCCGGGCCACGCGACAAATAAAGTGTGACTCAGCGAATGTCGCATTATGCAAAAGATAGAAAATCGCCAACATCGGTAGCCTGGCCGTGTGGATGTAAGAGGGGGCTTACACGGACCAGGTCGTCAGGGTGGGGGACGCGGCGCTCACGGTATCGCCGAGATGCCGCGCAGGGCCTGGCGCAACTCGCGCGCCACCTGGCGCCTGCGGGCGTCCGTGACGAATCGACCGATCTCGACCTGCACGTCGCGCGATTCCAGCCGGACTCGGGCGCGCGTGGCGTCGTCCTGCAGCCGGACGCGGGCCCAGAGCGGATCCAGGCGGATGGTGGAGCGGCGCTGCGCCTGGACGCATTCCACGACCAGGGTGCCGTCCGTCAATGAAATGCGCTCGTGGTCGCTGGCGTGGCGCGCATGCAGCAGCAGCGCCAGCCCGACGGCGGCCAGTTCCGTCAGCGTGAAGGCAAGGATCGGCCAGACGCCGTTGGCGAGGAAGGCGACGGCCACCGCGAGCGAGACGGTGCAGATGGCGGCGTAGGCGCGGGCGACCTGGCGCGGTGCCAGGGAACAGTTGCGCTGCAATGTCCATTCGCGCTGCATGGCCGCCACGTGCCTCGAAAAGGGAACCTGGGCCGATGATACTGCAAGCGCCGCGTGGCGGCGCAGCCTCACGGACCCGGCCGCAGGTGCCGTCCGGTCCGGAATCTGCTACACTCTCGCCCCTTTTCCACGAGAGGCTTCCATGGCGAACGCTTGCGGCGTCGACTTCGGCACGTCCAATTCCACCGTCGGCTGGGTACGCCCCGGCCATCCGACCCTGCTGACCCTGGAGGACGGCAAGCCGACCTTGCCGTCGGTCGTGTTCTTCAATGCCGACGAGGATGCGGTACGCTATGGCCGCGCCGCGCTGGCCGACTACCTGGAGGGCTATGACGGCCGCCTGATGCGCTCGCTGAAGAGCCTGCTCGGCACGAGCCTGATGGACGGCCAGACCGAGGTCGCGGGCCGCGCCTTGCCGTTCCGCCAACTGCTGGGCCACTTCATCGGCGAGGTCAAGCGCCGCGCCGAGCAGCAGGCCGGACGCCCGTTCGACCATGCCGTGTTCGGCCGTCCCGTGTATTTCGTCGACGGCGATCCGGACGCCGACCGCCTGGCCGAGGACACGCTGGCCGAGATCGCCCGTTCGGTGGGCTTCAAGGACATCGGCTTCCAGTTCGAGCCCATCGCCGCAGCGTTCGACTACGAGTCGCGCATCGGCGGCGAGGAACTGGTCCTGATCGCCGACATCGGCGGCGGTACCTCCGACTTCTCGCTCGTGCGCCTGGGGCCGGAGCGCGCCGGCCGGCCCGACCGCCGCGACGACCTGCTGGCCAACGGCGGCGTGCACATCGGCGGTACCGACTTCGATAAATACCTGAGCCTGGCAAGCGTGATGCCGCTGCTGGGCTATGGCAGCCAGTTGGTGTCGGGCGCGGCGATCCCGTCGAGTTATTATTTCAACCTGGCGACCTGGCACACGATCAACCAGGCCTATACCCGCAAGAACGTCGCCCAGCTTGCCGAGCTGGTGCGCGATGCCGCCGAGCCGGACAAGCTGCAGCGCCTGCGCCACCTGATCGACGAGCGCGCCGGCCACTGGCTCGCCATGCGCGTGGAGGAAGCGAAGATCGCGCTGTCGGACACGCCCGAGGTCGTGCTGGCGCTGGACCGTTTGCAGCCGGCCGAGCAATTGCGCATCGACCGCGCCGGCTTCGATGCCGCGTCGGCGAGCCTCGTCGATCAGGTCGGCGCCACCGTGCAGCAGCTGCTGGCGGATGCGGGGGTGGCCCCGGAACGCGTGGACACGGTATTCTTTACGGGCGGTTCGAGCGGCGTGGCGGCGCTGCGCGCATGCATCGGCGCGATCGTCCCGGACGCGCGCCGCGTCGAGGGCGACCTGTTCGGCAGCATCGGCGCCGGCCTGGCGCTCGATGCGGCGCGCCGCTTCGGCTGAGCCGCGCCGCACCACCCATCACTGAAAGGATCATCGTGTTCGAACGCCCCATCGTCATGCTCGACTTCGAGACCACCGGCCTGTCGCCGGACACGGGCGACCGCATCACCGAAGTGGCCGCGCTGCGCATCGCCGGCGGCGAGATCGTGGACCGCTACGTCTCGCTCGTCAATTGCGGCGTGCGCATCCCGTACTTCATCACCCAGCTCACCGGCATCACCCAGCAGATGGTCGACGGCGCGCCGCCGCCCGACGACGTGGTGCCGGCCCTGCTGGACTTCATCGGCACCGATACGCTGGCCGCCCACAACGCCAGCTTCGACGAGAAATTCCTGAAGGCCGAGGGCGCGCTGCTGGGCCGCAATTGCCGCCACACGGGCCTGGTGTGCTCGCTGAAGCTGTCGCGCCGCGTGTTCCCGGGCCTGGCCAGCTACAAGCTGGGGCAGCTGTCGCAATCGCTGGGCATCGTGTTCGGCGGCCGCGCCCACCGCGCCGAGGCCGATGCCGAAGCCGCTGCCCAGGTGCTGCTGCACATCGGCCGCCACCTGGGCACGTCCTACGGGCTGCACCGCGTGGCGCCCGAACTGCTGGTCTCGCTCAACGGCGTGGCCGCGGCCAAGGTGCCGCGCTTTATCGACGCCTACGTGGCGAGCCGCGCCGGCAATTGATTCCCGCGCGCCGGCGCGGATGCGCTTTCGGCGCTGTCCATCCCCTCCCGATTGGTGCAGGTCAAATCCGCAGGTCCGCTGAAATTTAAACTTTTGGCAAGTATTGAGTGCATGGCATGCCGCTGGCCGCGGCTTGCCGGCATCGTCCGTCCGTGTCTCACCTACGTTGGTCCGGAGAGCGAACATGCAAGGCGACCCCTCATCCTACAAGCCACCGCGCAAGCCGCTGCACCAGGTGCCGCATCAGCCGCCACGCCGGCCGCTGCATCAGCCGCAGCAGTACCGGCCGTCGCATCAGCCGCAGCAGCCGCCGCCTCAGCTGGCCCATGAGGCGCTGGACAAGCAGGAGCTCCTGTCCTGGTTCGCATGCGCCGCCGAGCGGGGCGATCCGTATGCCCAATTCAATTTGGCGCTGATGTACAAGAACGGCGACGGCACGCCGCGCGACGATGCCGCCGCCTGCCGCTGGCTGCGCCGCGCCGGCAGCCAGGGCCTGGCGTTTGCCCAGAACCACCTGGGCAGCATGCTGTTCATGGGGCGCGGCGTGGCCCAGTCCGATACCGAGGCCGTCTACTGGTTCGGCCTCGCGGCCGAGCAGGGCGATCCGTCCGCCCAGCAGAACCTGGGCGACATGGCGCGCCGCGGCCGCGGCATGGCGCGCGACGCCGAGCTGGCCGTGCACTGGTATGCGAAAGCGGCCGAGCAGGACCTGGCCAGCGCCCAGCAGCGGCTCGGCGAATGCTATCTGCGCGCGGAGGGCGTGGCTGCCAGCTATCCGCTGGCGATGGCGTGGTTCCGCAAGGCCGCCTTGCTCGAGGATGCAGCCGCCGAGGTCAGCCTGGGCCTGATGTACCGCCATGGCCATGGCGTGGCGCCGGCCGAGGCAGAGGCCGTGCACTGGTTCCGCCGCGCCGCGGCACGCGGCCACGCACTGGCCCAGCGCCTGCTGGGGCAAGCCTGCCTCGACGGCCGCGGTACGCCGACGGACCGTACGGCGGGCATTTCCTGGCTGCGCTGCGCGGCTGCTCAGGACGATGCGGAGGCTGCCTGGAGCCTGGGCCGCCTTCTCGCCGGCGCAGGCGAGGGCCGGCACGAGGAAGCGGCCGTGGGCTGGTACGAGCAGGCGGCAAGGCTCGGCCATGCCCCGTCCCAATACCAGCTTGCCACCATGTTCGCGCAGGGCCGGGGGGCGGCGCGCGATCCGCTGCGGGCCATGTACTGGTACCGGCGCGCCGCCGAGCAGGGCGCCGCAAACGCGCAGTTCACGCTCGGCGTCATGTATGCCAACGGCCAGGGCGTGCACCGCAACGACGCCGCCGCCGCCGAGTGGTACCGGCGCGCCGCGGAGCAGGGCGATGCCAGTGCGCAGAACAACCTCGGCGTCATGTATGCCAACGGCCAGGGCGTGCGCCAGGACGATGCGCTGGCCGTGCAGTGGTACGGTCTCGCGGCCGAGCAGGGTCATGCGCTGGCCCAGTACAACCTGGGCGGCATGTACGGCGCGGGCCGCGGCGTGGCGCGCGACAGCGTGCGCTCGTACATGTGGATGCTGCTTGCTGCCGACGCCGGCGACCCTGCCGCCAGCGCCAACAAGGCCATCGTCGCGCGCCGCCTGTCCCCGCGCGAAATCGACAATGCGATCGACTTGCGCCGGCGCTGGCTCCGCGAGCGGGCGGTTGGCGGTACTGAGCGGCGCGCAGCCTGATTAACGCAACGACCGCCGGATCGCGGATGGAAGGTGCTCAGCGTCGTATGCCGTGCGGCCGAGGCATGTGGCTGGATGCGTGTGGCTGGATGCGTGTGGCCGGAGGCGGATTCTTGCCGTCTATCGCGCGAAACCGTCGGTCTGTCGCAATGCCCATGCGCGTTCGTCGCCCCCCCCTTTACATTGCCCGATAACGTAACCAGCATCGTGAAGGGAATGCCGAATGGAAGATGTCGTATCCGGGCGCCGGCGCGCCGTTGCCCGCTTGTTGTCCTTGCCGCTGCTCGGCATCGCGGGTGTTCCGTACGTACGGGCAGCGGCGCAGTCCGGCGCCGATATCGACGCGGCCGGCGCGGTTGCTACTGCTCCTGCTGCTGCGGCCTTCATGGTCGATCCACGGGCCGTGGGCCTGTCGATCGGCGTCGTCCACGCCGGGACGCGCCGCAGCCACCACTACGGCACTGTCGACATGCAGCGGCGCCGGCCACCGGATGACCGCACTGTCTACCCGATCGCATCGCTCACCAAGACGTTCACGGCGACCCTGCTGGCGCAGGCGCAGATCGACGGCAAGCTGAAACTCGACGACGACATCCGTCTGTACCTGAACGGCGACTATCCGAACCTGGCTTACGAGGGACGGTATATTGCCGTGCGTCACCTGATCACCCACCTGTCCGGCCTGCCGCGGCTCCTGCCGGACAGGCCGGAAGCATCCCCCGATTTCCCGAGCGACGTGCCGTATCCTGACCGGTTGCGCGCGCTCGTGGCGACGACGACTCGCTCGGATTTCGATGCCGGTCTGCACCGTGTCAAGCTGGCTGCGGCACCGGGAACACGGTTCCAGTACTCGAACGCGGCCGCCCAGCTGGCAGGCTTTATCCTCAAGCGCGTGTATGGCGTGGATTTCGAGACCCTGGTACAAAGGCGCATTGCGCTCCCGCTCGGCATGCGCGATACCTTCATTGTGGCCGATGAGGGCCAGCTGCGGCGGATGGCATTCGGCTATGAGGGCGGCAAGCGCCAAGCGTATTTTCCCGATCGGATACAGGCCGCCGGCGCATTCAAGTCCACGCTGGCGGACATGCTCGCCTATGCGACCTGGCAAATGGCGGAACAGGATCCGGCGGTGCGCCTGTCGCACGAGCCCACATACCGCGATGGCGACGTGGCGATCGGATTGAACTGGCAGATCGCGAGCAAGGGAACGCGCCGTGTGGTGTTCCAGGACGGGTCGCATCCGGGTTTCGCCTGCCTGCTGGCGCTGCATCCGGACAGCGGGATGGCCATCGTGCTGCTGTCGAATGAAATCGATGGCGACACGCTGGGACGGCTGCGCACCGTCGCAAACAGCATCGCAAAGCGCCTCGACCCGCGTGCCATCGACGTGCCCTGAATGGTGCAGAAAAGGAATGCATGTCATCTGCCCATGACCGGCAAGCGATGCAAGCCGAAGCGAGGAAAGCGGGTGACGAGTTCGGTCGTTGGAGATGGGTGATGAACTTCATTCAATGAATTCGGGCTAAGATGCTTGGCAGCATCTCCGATAACCTTCTTCATCGCTACCGATATGCACTTGAGACACGTCACCCTCTTTGCTGCCCTGGCTGCCGCTTTCGGCGCTGCTCCGGCACTCGCTGCAGGCCAGCAGCAAACATGCAGCGGCAAGCCGCTCGCCTACCCCGCCGCGAAGAAGGTCGACCAGACCGACGATTACTTCGGCACCAGGGTCGCCGACCCGTACCGCTGGCTGGAAGACGCGAACAGCGCCGAGACCAAGGCCTGGGTCGACGCCGAGAACAAGGTGACGCAGGCTTACCTGGCGCAGATTCCGCAACGCGCGGCGATCCGCGAACGCCTGACCCAGCTCTGGAACTACGAGCGCTACACGGTGCCGTACAAGGAAGGTGGCCGCTATTTCTACAGCCGCAACGACGGGCTGCAAAACCAGAACGTGCTGTACACGATGAAGTCGCTGGGCGACACGCCGCGCGTGCTGCTGGACCCGAACACGCTGGCCGCGGACGGCACCGTGGCGCTGGCCGGCACCGCGGTCAGCCCGGACGGCAGGCTGCTGGCGTATTCGACGGCGGCATCGGGTTCGGACTGGAACGAGATCCGCGTGCGCGACATCGAGACGGGCAAGGACCTGGACGACCATATCCGCTGGGTCAAGTTCTCCAGCACGGCATGGACGCACGACGGCCGGGGCTTCTTCTACAGCCGCTACGACGCGCCGAAGGAAGCGACCAAGCTGGCTGACGTCAATTACTTCCAGAAGCTGTACTACCACAAGGTCGGCACGCCGCAGAGCGCGGACATGCTCGTCTACGACCGCCCGGACGAAAAGGAGTGGGGCTTCCAGGCGTTGACGACGGACGACGGCCGCTACCTGATCATCCAGGCGACCAAGGGCACGGCGCACAAGCACCGCATCTTCTACAAGGACCTGTCCAGGGCCGACGCCAAGGTGCTGCCGTTGATCGACAATTTCGACGCGGCCTACGAATTCGTCGACAACGTCGGTGCCGTGTTCTACTTCGTCACCGACCGCAATGCGCCGCGCCAGCGCATCGTCGCCATCGATACGGGCAAGCCGCAGGAAAAAGCATGGAAGACGGTCGTGCCGGAGGGTAGGGACACGCTCGTGGCCAGCCATATGATCCACAACCAGCTCGTCAACGAATACCTGGTCGACGCGCGCAGCAGCGTGCGCATCGTCGACGTGGATGGCAAGCCGGTGCGCGAGCTGGCGTTGCCAGGCATCGGCAGCGTGTCCGGCTTCGGGGGCAAGCGCGGCGACGGCGAAACCTTCTTCTCGTTCACCAGCTACACGATGCCGACGACGATCTACCGCCTGGACATGCAGCGAGGCGCCGCCACGGTGTTCCGCCAGCCGAAGGTGCGGTTCGATCCGGCCGCGTACGAGACGCGCCAGCAGTTCTACACGAGCCGCGACGGCACCAGGGTGCCGATGTTCATCGTCTCGAAAAAGGGTCTGAAGCTGGACGGCGGCAACCCGACCTACCTGTACGGCTACGGTGGATTCAATATCTCGCTGACGCCCGCGTTCTCGCCGGCCAACCTGGCGTGGATGGAGATGGGTGGCGTCTACGTGGTCGCCAACCTGCGCGGCGGCGGGGAATACGGCGAAGCCTGGCACGAGGCAGGCACGAAGCTCAAGAAGCAGAACGTGTTCGACGACTTCATCGGCGCGGCCGAATGGCTGGTGGCGAACAAGGTCACGTCGCCAGGCAAGCTGGCGATCGGCGGGGGCAGCAACGGCGGCCTGCTGGTCGGCGCGGCGATGACCCAGCGTCCCGACCTGTTCGGCGCCGCGGTGCCGCAGGTTGGCGTGATGGACATGCTGCGCTTCCACAAGTTCACCATCGGCTGGGCCTGGACCTCGGACTACGGCTCGGCGGACAACGCGGACGAGTTCAAGGCCCTCGTCAAGTATTCGCCGCTGCATAACCTGAAGCCGGGCACCTGCTATCCGGCGACGATGATCACGACGGCGGACCACGACGACCGTGTGGTGCCGGCGCACAGTTTCAAGTTCGCGGCGACGGCGCAGGCGGCGCAGGCCGGCGGCAACCCGGTGATCATCCGCATCGACACCAAGGCCGGGCATGGCGCGGGCAAGCCGACCGCCAAGCAGATCGAGGAGGTGGCGGATCGCTGGGGCTTCCTCGCGAAGGCCCTCCGGATGGACGAGCCGGCCACTGTGGCGAGCGGGGCGCAGTAAGGACCCCGGCAAGCCCATTGTTGTACGCCGCCGACGCGCCCGGATGCGTTGGCGGCAAAATCGTTTGCAGGATTGCCAAGCCTTGGCGGCAGAGCGCATCCTCTGAGGCATAATAGGCAGGTTATATTTGTCCAAATACATGTCGCCATCGGCGGCAGCGCATGCACCGCATGAAGATCCGCGCGTATTTATTGTTCATGATCGGCGCCATTGTCCTGCCGATCTCCCTGTTCGCCGCCGTCGCCTTGCAGACGCTCTTGCGCTCGGAGCGCGAAGCGGCGTTGCAGGCGCTCACCGAGACCGTCAGCGCCACCGCGCTGCTCGTGGACCGCGAATTGAACAGTTCCGAGGCCGCGCTGCGGGTGCTGGCGCGTTCACCGCACCTGGCCAGCGGCGACATCCGCGCCTTCTACGACCACGCGAAAAGCGCCGATCGCGGGGAGGACGGCAGGACGATCCTGTTCGACGCCGAGGGCCAGCAACTCATCAATACGGTCGCGCCCTATGGCGCACCGCTGCGGCCCGCGCCGGACTACGTGCGAGAACGCACGCGCCGTGTGATCGACACGCAGCAGACGGTGGTGTCGGACCTGATCATCGGCGCGCTGCAGCAGATTCCGGTCACCACCATCAATATCCCCGTGCCGCTCGACGGCGGCCAGCGCTACGTACTGGCGTCCGTGTTCTCGCCGGATTATTTCAGCGGACTGATCGCGCGCCGCAGCATGCCGGCCAGCTGGACCTTGTCGGTGATCGACCGCGCCGGCCACTACGTGGCCCGTTCGCGCATGCCGACCAGGCTGGGCAGCTTCGCCAACCCGGCGCTGATGACCGCGGCCAACGCGCAGCCCCAGGGCCAGATCCGCTACAGCAATCGCTCGGGCGTCGACTCCTACCACGCCTATATGCGCTCGCCGATGTCCGGCTGGATCGTCGCCGTCAGCGTGCCTGCGGACGAGATCGAGGGCGCAGCGCGGCGGGCGACGATGCTGGCGGCAGCCGGCATGCTGGTGGCGCTGCTATGCGCGAGCGCCGCCGCCGTGTTCTTCGGACGGCGCCTGGTGCGTTCGATCGCCGGTGCCGCCGCGGCGGCCGCCATGCTGGGCCGTGGCGAGGAGCCCCAACGGCCGGGCACCGGCATCGCCGAGGTGGATGCCCTGCAGGACGCGATGCGCGATGCCGGCCGCAAGCTGGCCGAGGCCGCGCAGGAGCGCGGCAGCCTGCTCGCGCGCGAGCAGGAAGCGCGCCGGCTGGCCGAGGAGCAGGTGCGCATCCGCGACGACTTCCTCGCCATGCTGAGCCACGAGCTGCGCAATCCGCTCAGCGGCATCGTCGGCGCCGCCCAATTGCTCGGCATGGAGAACCCGAACCCGGCCATGAAGCGCAACGCCCAGGACATCCTGGTGCGCCAGAGCCGCCACCTGACCCGCATCGTCGACGACCTGCTGGACCTGGCGCGCCTGGCGCGCGGCAAGATCAAGCTGGAGATGCAGCCGGTCGAGCTGTCCGCGGTGGTCGAGTCGACCGTGTCGGCGCTGCGGGTGGCGGGGCGCGTGGACCACGTGCTGGAGCTGCGCCTGCAGCGTGTGTGGGTGCAGGGCGACCGCACCCGCATCGAGCAGGTGGTCGGCAACCTGGTCACGAACGCCTTGAAGTACACGCCGGCCGGCGGCCGCATCGACATCGTGCTGGAAGCGCGCGGCGGCATGGCCTGCCTGGACGTGGCCGATACCGGCGTGGGCATCGCGCCGGAGCTGATGCCGAAGCTGTTCGACATCTTCGTGCAGGGCGCCGTGTCGCTCGACCGCGCGCAGGGCGGCCTGGGGATCGGGCTGTCGCTGGTGCAGCGCCTCGTCGCGCTGCACGGCGGCGCCATCGAGGCCGCCAGTGCCGGCAGCGGCGCGGGCAGCACCTTCCGCCTGCGCCTGCCGCTGCTCGTGGCGCTGCCGCAGGAGCCCGACCCCGCGCCTCTGCCGCAGATCGCGTCCGGCGCGCGCGGCGCGGCGACGGTGCTGCTCATCGACGACAACGAGGACGGGCGGCGCATGCTGGCCGGCCAGTTCGAGGCGGCCGGCTGGCGCGTGTCCGAGGCGGGCGACGGCATCGCCGGACTGGCGCTGGCGCGGCAAGCGCGTCCGAGCCTGGCCGTCGTCGACATCGGGCTGCCGGGCATCGACGGTTACCAGGTGGCGCGGGCGCTGCGCGCCGATGCCGCGTTCGACGGCATGCGCCTCATCGCCTTGACGGGCTATGGCCAGGAGAGCGACCGCCTGCGCGCGCTGGATGCGGGCTTCGATGCGCACTACGTGAAGCCGCTCGATTTCGCGGCGCTGATGCGCAACCTTGACGCCGGTTGAAGCCACGGTGCGCGGTTTGACCGAATTCGTGGGATATCGGTCCTAACGCATCCCCTCCGTTTTGGGAAGATCGTCCTGTGACAACGACAGGAGTGCTTCCATGATGCGCGATATCGCGATCGTCGCTTTTCCCGGATTCCAGCTGGTCGACGTGGCTGCGCTGAATGTCTTCGAACTGGCCAATCGCCAGGCCGGCGGTCCCCATTACAGGCTGCACATGCTGTCGCGCCGGGGCGGGCCGGTCGCCAGCTCGGCCGGGGTGAGCGTCGGCACCGTCGATTTCGATGCGCTGGACGGCGCGCCCGATACGCTGATCGTGTTCGGCGGCGACGACCTCGATGCCCAGCCGCGCGCGCTCCTCGACTTCCTGGCACAGACGGCAAGCCGCGCGCGCCGCACGGCCAGCATCTGCAGCGGCGTGTTCCTGCTGGCCGCCGCCGGCCTCGTCGAAGGCCGCAGCGTGACCACGCACTGGAACCGCGCGGCCGAGCTGCAGCGCCGCCATCCCGGCGTGCGGGTCGAGCCGGACCGCATTTTCATCAACGACGGCCCGTACTGGACCTCGGCCGGCATGACGGCCGGCGTCGACCTGGCGCTCGCCCTGGTCGAGCAGGATCTCGGCAGCGCGACGGCGCGCGCCATCGCCCGCCACATGGTCGTGCTCTACTGCCGCAGCGGCGGCCAGTCGCAGTTTTCGGGGCTGGTGGACCTGGCACCGCGCTCGCAGCGGATCCAGACGGCCCTCGACTACGCGCGCGACAACCTGTGCCGGCCGCTGTCGCTGGAAGAGCTGGCCGATGCCGCGCGCCTGTCGCGGCGCCAGTTCAGCCGGAGCTTCCGCGCCGAGACGGGCCAGACGCCGGCGCGCGCCGTGGAGCACCTGCGCGTGCAGGCGGCACGGGAACTCATCGAGACCACCAGGCAGCCGATCGAGGCGATCGCGCGCGCAAGCGGCTTCCTGGATCCGGAGCGCATGCGCCGCGCCTTCCTGCGCGCCTTCGGCCATCCGCCGCAGGCGCTCAAGCGCCAGGCGCGCGCCAGCCGCCTTCCCAATTGACCCCACGACACCAACGAAGGAGCACACATGAGCACCAACGACACTTTCCTGCTCGGCGGCAGCACCCCGATCCGGCGCCTGGGCTACGGCGCGATGCGCATCACGGGACCCGGCGTGTGGGGCGATCCGCCCGACCGCGACGGTGCCGTCGCCTTGCTGCGCAGCCTGCCGGCGCTGGGCGTGGACTTCATCGATACGGCCGATTCCTACGGCCCCAATGTGTCCGAGGAGCTGATCCGCGACGCGCTGGCACCGTACGGGGCAGGAACGGTCGTCGCGACGAAGGCCGGGCTGGCACGCACGGGCCCCGGCAACTGGGTGCCGCTGGGCCGTCCCGAATACCTGATCCAGCAGGCGTATGCGAGCCTGCGCCGGCTGGGTGTGGAGCGGATCGACCTGTGGCAGCTGCACCGCATCGATCCCGCGGTGCCGCGCGGCGAGCAGTTCGGCGCCATCGCCTGGCTGCTGGAGCAGGGCGTGATCCGCCACGCGGGCCTGTCCGAAGTCGGCGTGGCCGACATCGAGGAGGCGCGCCGTTATTTTCCCGTGGCGACGGTGCAGAACCGCTACAACCTGGCCGAACGCCAGAGCGAGGACGTGCTGGCGTATGCCCAGCACCACGGCATCGGCTTCATCCCGTGGTTCCCGCTGGCCGCGGGCAGCCTGCTGCAGCCGGGCGGCGTACTCGACGCCATCGCACGCAGGCATGGCGCGACGCCGGGACAGGTGGCGCTGGCCTGGCTGCTCAGGCGCAGCCCCGTGATGCTGCCGATTCCTGGGACCTCCAGCATGGCGCACCTGCGCGAGAATCTGGGGGCCTGGGAGGTGGTGTTATCGGACGAAGAGTTTGCAGCGTTGTCGAAACTGAACCAATGACCCGTCGTCCCTGCGGAGGCACACTGCTGTCCGGAATAATTGCTACGCTCTGCAATAAGATGCGTCATATATAAACCGTCGTTCCCGCGAAGGGTAAAACAGTCCAGTGGACTGTTTTACCCCATGCTGAGGTCCCGAAGTCATTCCGTTAATAAGACCTCGTCGTCTTCAACATACGGAATCCGGTTGCTCAGTATGGATTCCCGCCTTCGCGGGAATGACGATGCTTCTTTCGCGAATAATATTCCGGACACCAGTGTGCGGAGGCAGGGACCAAATTTCTGCTCAAGTTGCCGCAGCGCGAACAGGAATCAGGCCTCTGCCTGCGCAGGGGCGACGGTGGGCACGCTAGCGGTGCACCACGACCATCAGCGCCTTCGCCTCGGTCTTCCCCGCATTCCTGATCACATGGTCCTGGTCGGCCGGATACCGTGCCGTCGCGCCATGCTTGATTTTCTTCTTTTCCGCCCCGACCTCGAGTTCCACGGTGCCCGTGACGATAGTCAGGTGCTCCGTGGTGCCCGGGTCGTGCGCCTGGGAGGCGAGTTCGCCGCCGGGCTGCAGCGTCAGTTCGTACCATTCGTACTTGCCGGCGAGTTCCATGGGCCCGAGGATGCGCAGCGAATAGCCGGCGTGGGCGCCGGGCAGGGTGGGGATCTCGTGGGCTTCGACCAGGCGGATGTGCTCGGCCGTGCGCACCTCGGAGGACAGCAGTTCGCCGATCTGCACGCCCAGCGCATTGGCCAGGCGCCAGGTGATGGCGATGGTCGGGTTGGCCTTCTCGCGCTCGATCTGCGACAGCATCGATTTGGAGACGCCCGCGATGCGCGACAGGTCTTCCAGCGTCAGGCCGCGCGCGAGGCGCAGGCGCTGCAGGGTGGCGCCCACTTCCGGAGGTGCATTATTGGTAACGACGGTATTCATCTAAGCTTATGTATTCTTGCTTGCCAAGTTCAATGGCCGGGGGTAATATTCGATATATTGAATTTCCGTTCGACATAGAGAACAAGTTCAAAACATCGAACGACCCACGGTACAACATCCGCCAATCGCCGGTCAAGCCGGACAGTAAATAAAAGGGATCAACATCATGAGCGACCAGGCTTTTTATAGCGCCCTCCAGCAGAAACTCGACACGCTCCAGAGCGAGGGCCTGTTCAAGCCCGAGCGCGTGCTCGCCTCGCGCCAGGGCGCGGAAGTGGTCGCCCAGGACGGCCGCACGCTGATCAATATGTGCGCCAACAACTACCTGGGCCTGTCCGGCGACGTGGAGACGCAGAAGGCGGCGGAAGCGGCACTGCAGAAATACGGCTACGGCCTGTCGTCGGTGCGCTTCATCTGCGGTACCCAGACCGTGCACAAGGAGCTCGAGGGGGCGCTGTCGCGCTTCCTGGGCACCGAGGACACGATCCTGTACGCGGCCGCCTTCGACGCCAACGGCGGCGTGTTCGAGCCCCTGTTCGACGAAAACGACGCGATCATCTCGGACGCGCTGAACCACGCCTCGATCATCGACGGCGTCCGCCTGTGCAAGGCGGCGCGCTACCGCTACGCCAACAACGACATGGCCGACCTGGAAAAGCAGCTGCAGGCCGCCACCGACGCCGGCAAGCGCCACAAGATCATCGTCACCGACGGCGTGTTCTCGATGGACGGCACGATCGCCAAGCTGGACGAGATCGTCGCCCTGGCCGAGAAGTACGGCGCGCTGACCATGATCGACGAATCGCACGCCTCCGGCTTCATGGGCGCGACCGGCCGCGGCACGCACGAGCACTGCGGCGTGATCGGCAAGATCGACATCATCACGGGCACCCTGGGCAAGGCCCTGGGCGGCGCCATGGGCGGCTTCACTTCCGGCCGCAAGGAAGTCATCGAGATGCTGCGCCAGAAGTCGCGTCCCTACCTGTTCTCGAACACGCTGGCCCCGATGATCGCCGGCGCCTCGCTGGCCGTGCTGGAGCGCATCAGCAAGAGCACGGAACTGCGCGACCGCCTGCACGAGAACACCGCCTACTTCCGCAAGGAGATCGAGCGCATCGGCTTCACCATCAAGTCCGGCACGCACCCGGTGGTGCCGGTGATGCTGTTCGAGGCGCCGATCGCGCAGAAATTCGCCGCCCGCATGTTCGAACTGGGCGTGCTGCTGTCGGGCTTCTTCTACCCGGTAGTGCCGATGGGCCAGGCGCGCGTGCGCGTCCAGCTGTCGGCCGCGCATACCCGCGAACAGCTCGACACCGTGCTGGCCGCCTTCGAGCAGGCTGGCCGCGAACTGGGCATCCTGAAAGCGGCATGACGCAGGCGTTCGGTGGGCACGTGGTGCCCACCCTACAGGCGCAAGGCCAAGGACAGCAGATCGTAGGGTGGGCACCACGTGCCCACCAGACGGGCAGGTTGAAATAAACGATATTTAAAACAGGTACAACAGCATGGAACGCATCCTCATCATCGGCGCCAACGGCCAGATCGGCAGCGAACTCGTGACCGCTCTCGTGGACAAGCACGGCGCGGACAACGTCATCGCCTCGGACATCGGCACGGACAACGTCTACGGCGCCAAGCGCTACACCCGCGTCGACGTGCTCGACAAGGACGCCGTGGCCCGCCTCGTCGCGGACGAAGGCATCACCCAGGTCTACCAGCTGGCCGCATTGCTGTCGGCCACCGGGGAAAAGGCACCGCTGAAGGCCTGGACGCTGAACATGGACGGCCTGCTGAACATCCTGGAAATCGCCCGCGAGCGCGGCGAGGCGGGCAAGCCGCTGAAGATCTTCTGGCCGTCGTCGATCGCCGCCTTCGGTCCGAACACGCCGTCGGACGCGCCGCAATACGCGATCATGGACCCGACCTCGATCTACGGCATCAGCAAACTGGCCGGCGAGCGCCTGTGCGAGTACTACCACGCCAAGTACGGCGTCGACGTGCGCAGCATCCGCTACCCGGGCATCATCAGCTTCAAGTCGCCTCCGGGCGGCGGCACCACCGACTACGCGATCGCGATCTTCCACGCGGCGCTGCGGGGCGAGGTCTACGAATGCTTCCTGGGCCCCGAGACCACGCTGCCGATGATCTACATGCCGGATGCGATCCGCGCCACCGTCGAGCTGATGGAAGCGCCGGCGGACCAGGTCAGGATCCGTTCCTCGTACAACGTGGCCGGCGTGTCGTTCAATCCGCGCGAACTGGCTGATGCGATCCAGGCGAAGCTGCCGTCGTTCCGCATCGACTACAAGCCGGACAGCCGCCAGCAGATCGCCGATTCGTGGCCGAAGAGCCTCGATGATGCGCGTGCCAGCGCCGACTGGGGCTGGAAGGCGGCCATCGGCGTGGACCAGATGGTCGCCGACATGCTGGCCAACGTCGACGTCGGTCTCGGCAAGGCTGCCTGAATTCACAAATAACGTGTATAAACGAACGTCGTTCCCGCGCAAGCGGGAACGACGTTTTGGCTTAACAAGAGAAACACAGGAGACAGCTCATGGACATGAGCGTATTTGACCTCTTCAAGATCGGCATCGGCCCCTCGAGCTCCCACACGGTGGGCCCGATGGTCGCCGCGCGCCGCTTCCTGAACGATTACCAGGCCGAGGCAGGCTCGCTGGACGACGTCGCCGGCGTCGAGGCGCACCTGTACGGCTCGCTGGCGCTGACGGGCGTCGGCCATGCCACCGACAAGGCCGTGATCCTCGGCCTGATGGGCGAGACGCCGCAGGACGTCGACCCGGACGGCGTCGAGGACAAGCTGGCCGAGGCGGAGCTGGATGGCGAACTGCGCCTGCTCGGCGCGAAGACGGTCCCGTTCACGCAGCGCGACAACCTCGTCTGGCACAAGCAGTCGACGCTGCCGGAACACCCGAACGGCATGCGCTTCGTGCTGCACCTCGCCGACGGCAGCCTGGTCGAGCGCATCTATTATTCGATCGGCGGCGGCTTCATCACCGCGGCCGGCGAGGCGCAGGCAGCCAAGGAAGCGCAGCCTTCCGCCGGCGTGCCGTTCCCGTTCAATACGATGGGCGAACTGCTGGAACAGGGCCGCCGCCACGACTTGTCGATTCCCGCCATGCTGCGCGCGAACGAGTGCGCGCGCATGAGCAACGAGGAACTCGACGCGGGCCTGGACCGCATCTGGCACGTGATGCGCGACTGTATCGCTCACGGCCTCGTCACCGAAGGCCAGCTGCCGGGCGGCTTGAACGTCAAGCGCCGCGCGGCCAAGCTGTGGCGCCAGGAGCAGGAAGGCAAGCTGACGGCCAACCACCTGCCGCACGACGCCGTCAACCAGGTCAGCCTGTATGCGATGGCCGTCAACGAGGAGAACGCGGCCGGCGGCCGGGTCGTCACGGCGCCGACCAACGGCGCGGCCGGCATCATCCCGGCGGTGCTGCGCTACTACGCCGAGGACTGCCGTCCCAGCGACCCGCAGCGCGGCATCCGCGACTTCCTGCTCACGTCCGCCGCGATCGGCATGCTGTGCAAGAAGAACGCGTCGATCTCGGGCGCGGAGATCGGCTGCCAGGGCGAAGTCGGCGTGGCGTGCGCGATGGCGGCGGCGGGCCTGGTGGCGGCACTGGGCGGCAGTAACGGCAAGATCGAGAACGCGGCGGAGATCGGCATCGAGCACCACCTGGGCATGACCTGCGACCCGATCGGCGGCCTGGTGCAGATTCCGTGCATCGAGCGCAACGGCATGGGCGCGATCAAGGCAATCACCGCGGCCTCGCTGGCGCTGAAGGGCGACGGGACGCACTTCGTCAGCCTCGACGACGTGATCGAGACCATGCGCCAGACGGGCGCGGACATGCAGGCGAAGTACAAGGAAACGTCGCTGGGCGGCCTGGCGATCCACGTGGTCACCGTGAACCACGCCGCTTGTTGAAAGGAGGGGTCAGAGTCCGGTGTTGCTTTTAAGGGACTCTGACCCCGGTGTTCAGCCGCACCGTAAGACACGCTAAGGCACGCCCATAGCGCCAAACAATATTCGGTAAAAGACAATATTTCCGCGGCTGGACTATAATAAACCTCCCACGCCAGCCAACCCGGAATCTTTCTACCGTATGCATTATGTGTCCACCCGCGCGACGAGCGCGTCCGCAGCACGCAATCCACAATCGTTCTCGAGCATCCTGCTGGGCGGCCTGGCGCCGGACGGCGGTCTCTACCTCCCCAGCGCCTACCCGCAGGTCACCCCCGCCGAGCTCGATGCCTGGCGCAGCCTGTCGTATGCGGAGCTGGCCTACGAGATCCTGCGCAAGTTTGCCACCGACATTCCCGACGCCGACCTGCGCGCGCTGACCGGGAAGACCTATACGGCCGACGTCTACCGCAATGCCCGCGCCGACGAATCGCCGAGCGAGATCACGCCGCTGCGCGTACTGGAAAAAGGCGGGCAGGGCACGCTGATCCTGCAAGGCCTGTCGAACGGCCCGACGCTGGCGTTCAAGGACATGGCGATGCAGTTGCTGGGCAACCTGTTCGAATACGCGCTGGCCCAGAACGGCGACGAATTGAACATCTTCGGCGCCACTTCCGGCGATACGGGCAGCGCGGCGGAATACGCGATGCGCGGCAAGCGCGGCATCCGCGTGTTCATGCTGTCGCCGCACCAGAAGATGAGTGCCTTCCAGACGGCCCAGATGTTCAGCCTGCAGGACCCGAACATCTTCAATATCGCCGTCGAAGGCGTGTTCGACGATTGCCAGGACATGGTCAAGGCCGTGTCCTCCGACCTGGAATTCAAGGCGCGCCAGAAGATCGGCACGGTCAACTCGATCAACTGGGCGCGCGTCGTCGCCCAGGTCGTGTACTACTTCCGCGGCTACCTCAAGGCCACCACGTCGAACGAGCAGAAGGTCTCGTTCACGGTCCCGTCGGGGAACTTCGGCAATATCTGCGCGGGCCACATCGCGCGCATGATGGGCCTGCCGATCGACAAGCTGGTCGTGGCGACCAACGAGAACAACGTGCTCGACGAATTCTTCCGCACCGGCGTCTACCGCGTGCGCAAGAGCAGCGAGACCTACCATACGAGCAGCCCGTCGATGGACATCTCGAAGGCCTCGAATTTCGAGCGCTTCGTCTACGACCTGGTGGGACGCGATGCCGAGCGTACGCATGCGCTGTTCCGCAAGATCGAGACGCACGGCGGCTTCGACCTGTCCGGCGCTCCGGGCAGCGATGGCGACGAGTTCAAGCTGGTCGCCAACTACGGCTTCCAGTCCGGCACGTCGCGCCACGAAGACCGCCTGGCGACGATCCGTTCCGTGTTCGACGACTACGGCATCACCATCGACACCCACACGGCCGACGGCATCAAGGTCGCGCGCGAGCACCTCGATCCGGCCGTGCCGATGATCGTGCTGGAGACGGCATTGGCGGCCAAGTTCAACGAGACTATCCTGGAAGCGCTGGGCAAGGACGCCGCCCGTCCGGCCGGCTTCGAGAACATCGAATCGCTGCCGCAGCGCTTCGTCGTGATGCATCCGAACGTCGCGCAGATGAAGGAATTCATCGCCGCGCACACGGGGCTGGGCGCATGAGCGCGCAAGGCCAGGCGCCGGCGCGCAAGCCGATGCTGACCGTGCGCGAAGCGCTCGACTTCCTGCTCGCCGCGGCGCGTCCCGTCGACGGCGTCGAGGTCGTTGACACGCTCGCGGCCAATGGCCGCGTGCTGGCCGAAGACCAGGTCTCGCTGCTGAACGTGCCGTCGGCCGACAATACGCAGATGGATGGCTACGCCGTGCGCGCGGCCGACTGTGCGAGCGGCGCCGCGACGCTGCGTGTTGCACAGCGCATCCCCGCCGGCAGTGTCGGCCAGCCGCTCGAACCGGGCACCGCGGCGCGCATCTTCACGGGCGCGCTGATCCCGCCGGGCGCCGATGCCGTCGTGATGCAGGAACAATGCGAAGCGGACGGCGACCAGGTGACCGTCAATCACGCGCCGAAGGAGGGCGAGTGGATCCGCCGCGCGGGCGAGGACGTGCGCGCGGGCAGCGTGATCCTGCCCGCCGGCACGCGCCTGCGCAGCCAGGAACTGGGGCTCGCCGCCTCCGTCGGCCTGGCAACGCTGCCCGTGCGCCGCCGGCTGCGCGTGGCCGTGTTCTTCACGGGCGACGAACTGGCGATGCCGGGCGAACCCCTGAAGCCCGGCGCCATCTACAACTCGAACCGCTTCGCGCTGCGCGGCCTGCTGGAAAACCTTGGCTGCGCATTCACCGACTACGGCATCGTGCCGGACTCGCTGCAGGCCACGCGCGACACGCTGCGTAAGGCGGCGCGCGAGCACGACCTGATCATCACCTCGGGCGGCGTGTCGGTGGGCGAGGAAGACCACATCAAGCCGGCCGTGGAAGCGGAAGGGCGCCTGAACATGTGGCAGATCGCCGTCAAGCCGGGCAAGCCGCTGGCGTTCGGCGCGGTGCGCCGTGCCGAGGACTGCGACGGCGAAGCGTTCTTCGTGGGCCTGCCCGGCAATCCAGTGTCGAGCTTCATCACCTTCCTGCTGTTCGTGCGGCCATTCCTGCTGCGCCTGCAGGGCGTGACGGGGTCCGTGGAGCCGCGCACGATCGCGATGCGCGCCGACTTCGACTGGCCCAAGGGCGACCGCCGCAACGAATTCCTGCGGGCCCGCATGAACGAGGCGGGCGGGCTGGAACTGTTCCCGAACCAGGGCTCGGGCGTGCTGACGTCCACCGCCTGGGCCGACGGCCTGATCGACAATCCGCCGGGGCAAAGCATCGCGCGTGGCGACACGGTGCGCTTCATCCCGTTCGCTTCACTCCAGTACTGAATACCGACATGAACATCAACCTGCGTTTCTTTGCCAGCGTACGCGAAGCCCTGGGCACCTCGGGCGAGACGGTGGCGCTGCCGGACGGCGTGGCCACCGTCGGCGCCGTGCGCGATTTCCTGATCGCGCGCGGCGGCGCCTGGGCCGAGGCCCTGGGCCACGAGCGCGCCTTGCGCATGGCGTTCAACCACGTCATGTGCGCGCCCGGGACGCCTGTCGTCGAAGGCGGCGAAGTGGCATTCTTCCCGCCGGTGACGGGCGGCTGACCGACAGGTCTCTTAAACACCGTCGCCCCTGCGTAGGCAGGGGCCCAAGTCTGCCGGCGCAGTCGCTACGCCGAGAAATTGGGCCCCTGCCTGCGCAGGGGCGACGCGCTTTTGGTGGTCCTACGTTCAACCGTGATGCGCTTCCTCGCGCATAGCCTGCGTCGGCTGCTCCGCGCGGTGCCGCATGGCGGCCACGATGACCAGCACCAGGGCGAGCGCCGTCAGTGCCGCTCCGCCGAACATCACGGCCGCATAGCCGCCGCCCGCATTCAGCACGGCCGCGCCCAGCGCCGCGCCGATCGCGTTGCCGAGATTGAAGGCGCCGATATTCACGGACGAGGCCAGGCCCGGGGCTTCCGTCGCGGCGCGCATCACGCGCATCTGCACGGGTGGCACCAGCGCGAAGGACGCGATGCCCCAGACCAGCAAGCCGATCGCGGCGCCGGCCTGGCTGCCCGCCAGCCACGGGAAGGCGATCATGACGGCCGCTTCCAGCGCCAGGAAGAACATCAGCGTCTTGTCGATCGAGCGGTCGGCCAGCTTGCCGCCCACCGAGTTACCGATCGTGAAGCCGATGCCGACGACGGCCAGCATGAGGGTGATGAAGCCGGGCGAGGCCTGCGTGAACGTCTTCAGCGCGGGATTGATGTAGGTGTACAGCGCGAACATGGCGCCCGAGGCCAGAACGGTCGTCAGCAGCGCCTGCAGCACGACGGGACGCAGCAGCACCTTCAGTTCCTTACGCACGTCGGGGGCATCGCCTTTGCTGCCCTTGGGCAGGAACATCAGCAGCGACGCCATCGCCAGCACGCCCAGCATGCCGATCGCGCCGAACGATTCGCGCCAGCCCAGGCTGTCGCTGACCCAGGTGGCGGCCGGCACGCCGCCGATGTTCGCAATGGTCAGGCCCGTGAACATCGCGGCGACGGCGCTCGCCTGCTTCTCGCGCGGCACCAGGCTGGCGGCGACGACGGAACCGATGCCGAAGAAGGCGCCGTGCGTCAGGCTCGTGATCACGCGCGCCGCCATCAGGCTGGCATAGTTCGGTGCCAGCGCGGACAGGATGTTCCCGATGGTGAAGATCGCCATCAGGGCGATCAGCGCATTGCGGCGCGGCCAGCGGGCCAGCAGCAGCGTCATGATCGGGGCGCCGACCATCACGCCGATCGCATAGGCGGAAACCAGCATGCCGGCCGACGGAATCGAGACGTTCACGCCCTGGGCGATGGTGAGCAGCATGCCCATGGGACCGAATTCGGTCGTGCCGATGCCGAAGGCGCCGATCGCGAGCGCGAGCAGCGGCAGGGCCGAGCCATGCGGTTGCCCGGTGGAGGATGTCGTGGAAGATGGTGTGGATGCGTGCATATTATTCTCGCGTGGTTCGGCCGGGACCCATGTCCGGCCCGATGAACCCGCATTATGCACGCGATCACTTTTTCAGATAAAGCGCGTAATCCTCAAAACACTTTTGTAAATAAGGCGAGAATCGACGCGCGAAGCGCGTCGTCCCTGCCAGCGCAATGGAGACGCGGTCACGCCAGCGTCTTCTCCGCCAGCGCCATGAGCCGCGCGCAATTCGCATTGC
This sequence comes from uncultured Massilia sp., assembly GCA_963529995.1. Lineage (GTDB taxonomy): Bacteria > Pseudomonadota > Gammaproteobacteria > Burkholderiales > Burkholderiaceae_D > Telluria. Next base: position 105,136 of record CAUSCY010000014.1, read on the forward strand.
GGTCGGCATAATCCTTCCAGGCCGTCTCGCGCGCCAGGTCCTGCCACTTGCGCAGCGACGTGTCGGTGAGGTCGACCGTGCGCCCGCCGTTGCCCTGGAACAGGGCGGCCACGGACGCGTCGTCCATCTGCGCGGACTTGCGCGCGAAACTTTCCAGGTCGGCGCCCACGGCCAGCACGGTCTTCTGCTGGTCCTTGGTCAGGCGGTCGAACGCGGACTTCGAGATCAGCAGCGGCTCCAGCATGAACCAGTAGGCGCCGCTGCGGGCCGTCGTCACCGACTTGCTGACTTCGTCCAGGCGGAAGGAGATGAGGGAGGACGACGAGGTCATCGCGGCGTCGATCCGGCCGTTCTGCATGGCGCCGCGGATCTCGTTCGACGGCATGGAGACGACGCTGGCACCGGCCTGGCGGAGGATCAGGTCCATCTCGTGCGAACCGCCGCGCACCTTCAGGCCCGCGGCGTCCTCCGGGTCGACGATCGGCTTGCCGCGCGAGGCCATGCCGCCGGCCTGCCAGATCCAGCTCAGGATCACGATGCCCTTGTCGGCCAGGATGCGGTTGAATTCGCGGCCGACTTCGGCGCTCTTCCAGGCATAGCCTTGTTCGTACGACGTCACCAGTCCCGGCATCAGGCCGATGTTCACCTCGGGCAGTTCGGCGCCCGCATAGGACAGGGGCACGAGCGACATGTCCAGGCGGCCCGCCGCCAGCGCCCCGATCTGCGCCTCGCTCTTCATCAGCGTCGAGCGCGGGTAGATCGAGAACTTGACCTTGCCCTTCGTGCGGCGTTCCGTCTCGGCGGCGAACATGCGGCACAGGCGGTCGCGGAAATCGCCTTCGGCAACGCTGCCGCCGGGGAACTGGTGGGAGATCTTGAGGTGGGTGGGCTGGGCCCACGCCGTCTGGAGCCAGAGCGGACTGGTCGCGATCGCGCCCAGTAATGTCCTACGGGTCATTACCGACATATTCATCCTCCAAGATGATCAGATCGACTTGTCGAATCGTGCATCCGCATCGCATGGCGCCGGCCGCATCGTTCGTATTGTTGTGTGTATAAGAATAGGCTTCGCTGATGGCATGTCAAGACGAAATTGAATTTATGCCAAAGCTTTTAAGCCACGATGGGCATCAGCGCGATGCGGCAATGCAGCGCAAGTATCGGCCTGGCGATCGCGTCGATATTTGCGCTAGCTCTAATGCTGCTTCGGTTCGCCACGTATTGCGCCGCATCGTTCACTGCGGGCAGGGTGTTGCACAATAAGCACGTTGCGGGCCGCGTATTCCGGTAGGGTGGGCACCACGTGCCCACCGGGCGCTGACGTGGCGCGTGCACTAGGTATGGCGCCGCATCGTTCACTGCGCACAGGATGATGCACGAAAAGCACGTCGCCCCGGCGAAGGCCGGGGCCCAAGTCCTGTGCACACTGCCTGTGCAACGGCATTGGGCCCCGGCCTTGAACTGCCACACAAAAGTTGGACACGGATTTTAGACTGC
>CAUSCY010000015.1:0-102617 GCA_963529995.1 uncultured Massilia sp.
GAAACCTTATGATCCGAACTATATGACGGCTTGACAGGCAAGACGGTATCTACGGGAAGCGCTGCCATCCGGGATCCGGGCCCCGATCCGCTCGGTGGCGCCCAACCCCGCGCGCGCTCGTCTATGATGTGGCATGGCTTTTGAATTCCACGACGAGCGACCATGAGCACATTCGAACACCTCCGTACCCACTCCATCCCTTCGCTGCAGGCCACGCTGGAAGAGTACGTGGCCCCCGCCACCGGCGCGCGCCACATGCACCTTGCCACCGCGCAGCCTGACCTGGCCTTCCTGGTCGCCTTCCCGACCATTCCGCCCACGTCCGACGGCCGCGCCCACATCCTCGAACACCTGGCGCTGAGCGGCTCCGAACGCTACCCCGTGCGCGATCCGTTCTTCTCGATGCTGCGCCGCTCCACGGCCACGTTCATGAACGCGATGACCTACGCGGACCGCACCGTCTATCCGTTCGCCAGCACCGACCGCAAGGATTTCGACAACCTGCTCGACGTGTATCTGGACGCGACCTTCTTCCCGCGCCTGGAGTACCTGAACTTCCTGCAGGAAGGCTGGCGCCACGTGCTGGAAGACGGCAAGCTCGCCTACCAGGGCGTCGTGTTCAACGAAATGAAAGGCGCCTTCGCCGATCCGTCGCGCGCGCTGTACCACGGCGTCGTCGCCAACCTGCTGGCCGGGACGACGTACGCCTCGGTGTCCGGCGGCGATCCGCTGGCGATCCCCGACCTGACGCACGCGGCGCTGAAGGAATTCCACGCCACCCACTACCACCCGTCGCAGGCGCTGTTCATGACGGCCGGCCCGATTCCGGCCGGCGAGATCCAGCAGCGCATCGCCGAGCGCGTGCTGGTGCGCCTGCCCGGCACGGCGCCCCTGATGACGCCGCAACTGGCCAGCGTCGCCGCGCCGCGCACGACGACCGTCACGGTGCCCGGCCAGGCCGGTCGCGAAGACGGCCACGGCATCCAGCTCGCCTGGATCTTGGGCGAGTCGGCCGACAGCGCCGCGCTGCACCGCGCCAACCTGCTGCAGGCCGGCCTGCTGGGCAATGCCTCGGCGCCCTTGCGCAAGGCGATGGAGACGGCGGGCTACGGCCGCCCCTCGCGCATCAACGGCATGGACCCGAACCCGCGCCAGCTGCTGTTCCACTTGGGGATGGAAGGCCTGACGCAGGACCAGGTGGAACCCGCCCGCGCGCGCATCCTGGACGCGCTCGAACAGGCCGCCGCGACGGGCGTGCCGCAGGACGTGCTGGACGCGACGCTGCGCGACATCAAGTACGAGCAGCGCGACACCTCGAGCGGACGCATGCCGAACGTGCTGGCACGCATGCTGCGCGCCGTGCCGGTGGCCATGCGCGGCGGCGACGTGCACGACACCTTCGACAGCGAGCGCGTGCTGGACGGCCTGGAACGCCAGGTCGCCGCCCCTGCCTTCTTCACCGGCATGGTGCGCGCGCTGCTGGACTCTCCGGCGCGCCTGGAGGCCGTCATCTCGCCCGATCCGGACTATTTCGCCAAGCGCGGCGCCGCCGAGACGGCGCGCCTGGCCGCGGACGAGGCACGCCTGGCGGAGGACGACCGCCGCCGCATCGAGACCGACAACGCCGCCCTGCTCGCGCTGCAGGGCCAGCCGACCGATACCGCGGTGCTGCCGCGCATCCTGCCGGGCGACGTCGATGCGCAGCCGCTGCCGCTGCCGGCCGTCGCACCCGCAACGACGGCGGACGGCGCGAACCTGTTCACCTTCCCGATCGCTTCCAACGGCATCTCGTACGCGCGCATCGAATACGACGTCTCCGCCCTGCCGGCAAGCGACTGGCCGTGGCTGCAGCTGTACGCGGACATGCGCCGCGGCCTGGGCTTGGCCGGCATGGACTATGCCGAGGCGGACGCCTGGCGCCAGCGCGCCGTGCCCGTGTTCTCGCTGCAGCTGCTGCCGGCCCTGGTCGACGGCCGGCTGCGCCTGACGCTGCGTTTCCATGCGGACGGCTTACGCGAGGAACACGAACGCATCGCCGAGGTGCTGGCCGCCTTCATCGGCAGCCCGCGCTTCGACGAACACGAGCGCATCGCCTTCCTGGCCGCGCAGTCGGCCCAGCAGCGCCTGAACAACCTGGCGCAGGCCGGCGACCAGTATGCGGCCGTGGCGGCCGGCGCACCGCATTCGCCGCTGCGCGCGTTCGAGCACGCCACCGTCGGCATCCGCAGCCTGCCGTTCCGCGCCGGCCTGCAGCGCCTCGCGGCCACGCCGGAAGGCGCGGCGCAGATCGGCGCGCAACTGGCGCGCATCCACGCCCTCGTGCTGGCCTGCCCGGCCACCGTCGTGTGCGCCGGCAGCGAGCACGATGCCGCGGACCTGGCCAGCCTGGTCAAGGTGCCGGCCGGCGGCGCTCCCGGCGCGGGCGCGCCGGCACCGGCGCTCGGCGACGGCCCCGCCGTGCTCGCCGTACTCACCCAAGCCGGCAACCTGGCGCTGCACGCACCGGGCCAGGCCAACCACTGCCACATCGCCTGGCCCGCGCCGAACGTGCGTCACGACGACGCGCCGGCGCTGGCCGTCGCGGCCGAGCTGCTGACCCACCGCTTCCTGCACCGCGCGATCCGCGAACAGGGGGGCGCCTATGGCGGCGGCGCCTCGTACGCGTCGGGCGCCGGCCTGTTCACGATGAAGTCCTACCGCGACCCGCGCTTGAAAGCCACCTACGCGGACTTCGCCGCCGCGCTGGATGCCTTCGTGGACGCCGACTTCTCGACCGAGCAGCTGGAAGAAGCGATCATCTCCGTCATCAAGAACCTGGACCGCCCCGGCTCCCCCTTCGATGCCGCCATGACGGCGCTGGACCTGTACCGGCGCGGCATCGGCCCGGCCGACCGGGCGCGCTTCCGCGCCGGCGTGCTGGGCTGCACGGCGGCGCACGCGCAGGAAGCCGTGCAGCACTGGCTGCGCAGCCAGCCGGGCACGCGCGCGGCCTTCGTCGCGAACGCGGCCCAGGACCTGGACGGCCTGACGCCGGTGGAACTGCCCGCGCTGTTCCAGCAGGAGAAGGCGCCCGCATAATCCGCGGTACCGATTGCACATTTGCTACAATTTTCGCGAGGCAAGATCCTGCCGGGTCCTGCCTCGCGCCGTCGTTTCCTTTCCCACTTGCCAGCAGGAGCGTTTTTGAAAAAGATCATCGCCAGCCTCGTCGCGGCCACACTCACCCTGTCCTGCGTCGCCCCGGGCGCCGTCGCGCAGGATTACGCCAAATACAGCCCCGAGGCGATGGACAGGGAGCTGGCGAAGATCGCCACGTCCCGCCTCGGCGTGCTGGTGCCGATGCGCGACAACGTCGGCCTGTCGACCGACATCTATATGCCGAAGGGCGCCAAGGGTCCGCTGCCCACCATCCTGTGGAAGACGCCGTACAACGAGCACAAGCTCAAGGGCGGCACCTATCGCTACGTGCTCGAATCGGTCAAGCGCGGCTATGCCTTCATCGTCCAGAACGAACGGGGCCGCTATTTCTCGCAGGGTAAATGGGAAATCCTCGGCAACCCGCAGACGGACGGCTACGACACGCTGACCTGGATCGCCAAGCAGTCCTGGTCGAACGGTAAAGTCGGCACGCTCGGCTGCTCGTCCTCGGCCGAATGGCAGCTGGCGCTGGCCGGCATGAACCACCCGGCGCACGCGGCGATGGTGCCGATGTCGGCCGGCGCCGGCATCGGCAAGGTCGGCCGCTTCCAGGAGCAGGGCAACTGGTACACGGGCGGCGTGCCGCGCAACCTGTTCTTCGTGTGGCTGTACGGCGTCGACAACCCGCTGCGCGCCGAACTGCCGGCGTCGCTGACGGACGAAAAGATGCGGGCCCGCATCGAAGCCTACAACGACCTCGACCCGAGCAAGCCGAAGGTCGACTGGAACAAGCAGATCAAGCACCTGCCCGTCGACCAGATGCTGACCTCGATGGGCGAGCCGCCCGCCACCTTCGAGGACTTCATCAAGCGCACGCCGGCCGATCCGGCCTGGCGCAAGGGCGGCCTGTACCACGAGGACATGGGCTGGGGCGTGCCGGCGCTGTGGTTCAACACCTGGTACGACGTGTCGATCGGCCCGAACCTGGAACTGTTCAACGTGGCGCGCGCCGCCAACACGGACAAGGAGGCGAGCGCCAACCAGTACGCCGTGGTGGCCCCCGTGCCGCACTGCGCGTTCTCCCGCCTCGGTCCCGACACGGTGGTCGGCGAGCGCGATATGGGCGACACCAGCTTCGACGTCGACGGCGCCATCTACGGCTGGTTCGACCGCTGGCTCAAGGGCGATGCCAAGGCCTTCTCGGCCAAGACGCCGCGCGTCCAGTACTACATGATGGGCGAGAACCGCTGGAAGAGCGCGGCCCAGTGGCCGCCGCAGAACGCCAAGCCGATGCGCCTGTACCTGCGCTCCGGCGGCAAGGCGAATTCGCTGTACGGCGACGGCCGCCTGTCGATGGAAGCGGCGCCGGCGGGTGAAGCGGTCGACCGCTACCGCTACGATCCGATGAACCCGGTGCAGACGATCGGCGGCGGCGACTGCTGCAACGGCGGCGTCGTCGTCCCCGGCGCCTTCGACCAGCGTCCGATCGAGGCGCGCAGCGACGTGCTCGTCTACACCAGCGAGCCGCTCGACAAACCCGTCGACGTGGCCGGCTTCGTGGACGCCGTGCTGAAGGTCTCGTCCAGCGCCAAGGACACGGACTTCGCCGTGAAACTGGTCGACGTGGCGCCGGACGGTACGGCATGGATCATCGGCGACACGATCTTCCGCGCCCGCTACCGCGACGGCTACGACAAGCCGGCCATGATGCAGGCGAACCAGGTCTACACGATCCGCCCGACCCCGATCACGACGGCCATCCGCTTCGACGCCGGCCACCGCATCCGCGTGGAGGTCACGTCGTCGAACTTCCCGAAGTTCGTGCGCAACCTGAATACGGGTGGGCCGAACGAGAGCGAGAAGGAAGGCATCGTCGCGGACAACGCGATCCACCACGCCGGCGAAGCGCAAAGCTATATCGAGCTGCCCGTGCTGCGCTGATGTCATGCCGTTGACATGGAGACGGCGTATCGTGTCGCTGTCTCTTCCGTAGTTTCAAGCGAATCTACGTTGCTCCGCCGGCCGCAAGCCCGGCGGATTTTTTTTGCCGCGCCGCCGTCAAACGATGTCATGTTTCGTCATCCATTCGTCATCCGTTTGTCAGCATCCGTTCGCTACGCTGTCCACCCATGCCATGCTTTGAGGAGAACACCATGCAACGACAGACAATGCCCCGCCCCTCCGCCCCGTTTGTGCCCCGGTTTGCCCCCCTGCTTGCGGCCCTGTCCGCCACGCTGACCTTCGCCGCGGGCGCCTACGCCGCCGAGCCCGCGCCGGCCGCGAAGAACGTCGTGCTCGTCCACGGCCTGTACGCGGACGGCTCGAGCTGGGCCAAGGTCATCCCGCTGCTGCAGGCGAAGGGCCTGCACGTGACGGCCGTACAGAACCCGACGACATCGTTCCAGGACGACGTCGACGCCGTGCGCCGCACGCTGGCGCTGCAGGACGGCCCCACCCTGCTGGTAGGACATTCCTACGGCGGCATGGTGATCAGCGAGACGGGCCTCGACCCGAAGGTGACGGGCCTCGTCTACATCGCCGCGCGCGCGCCGGATGCCGGCGAGGACTTCCCTGCCCTCGCCAAGAAGTTTCCGACGCCGCCCGTGGCCGCCGGCCTGAAATGGGAAGCGGACGGCTTCGGCGCCCTGACCGAGCAAGCCTTTTTGAAAGACTTCGCCGGCGATCTGCCGGCGGACGAGGCGCGCGTGTACTACGCGGTCCAGCAACGCATCGGCAAGCCCGTGACGCAGGCGAAAACGACGGTCGCCGCCTGGCGCCAGAAGCCGAGCTGGTACGCCGTGTCGGCCCAGGACCGCACCATCGATCCCGGCCTGGAACGCTATATGGCCAAGCGCATGGGCGCCAGGACCGTCGAGCTGCAGGCAAGCCACGTGTCGATGCTGTCGCATCCGCGCGAGGTGGCGGACCTGATCCTGGAAGCGGCGAAGGCCAAGTGAACCCGGCCCCCGCCCGCCCGCGTCACCGGGCGCCGCCGTCCAGGGCATAGGCGACCACGTAGTCGCCCGTCTTCGTGCCCAGGCCGCCGTGGCCGCCGGCCGCGATGACGACGTACTGCCTGCCATCGACCGCGTACGACATCGGCGTGCCCTGGCCGCCGGCCGGCAGGCGCGCCTGCCACAGCAGCTTGCCGTTGCGCTCGTCGAAGGCACGCAGGTAGTTGTCGGCCGTCGCACCCATGAACACGAGGCCGCCCCGGGTGACGATATTGCCGCCGATATTGAAGATGCCCGTCTGGAGCGGCAGGTTGACGTGGGTGCCGAACGGCCCCGTGTCGCGCGTGGTGCCCACCGGGTGCTGCCAGGCGATGCTGCGCGTCTTGAGGTCGATCGCCGTCAGCGTGCCCCAAGGCGGCGCATTGCACGGCACGCCCAGCGGATTGAGCCAGGGGTGCACGCTGCCCACGTAGGGCGTGCCGTACTGCGGCGAATACGCCTCCTTCGTCAGCGGCTGGTCGCCCTTGCCGTTCCAGGGCTTGATCGCGCCCTTGCGCTCGATCCCTTCGCGCGGGATCAGCTGCACGACGAAGGGAATGTAGTTGGCATTGGCGAACACCACCTTGTGGTCCGGGTCGACCGAGGCGCCCATCCAGTCGATGACGCCGTCGAAGGCCGGATAGACGATGGTCTTCTTCAAGCCAGGCGGCGTGAACTGGCCGCGGTAGTTGAAGGACTTGAACTGGATGCGGCACACGAGCTGGTCGAACGGCGTGGCGCCCCACAGCCGGCTTTCCTTCAGATCGGCCGGCGTCAACGACGGCAGGCCCGTCGAGAACGGCTGCGTCTTGCTGACGTAGTCGCCCGGCGCCGCGCCCTGCGGCACCGGCTTTTCCTCGACCTTCGCCAGCGGCGTGCCGGTGCGGCGGTCGAGCATGAAGAATTCGCCGCGCTTGTTGGTCTGCACCAGGGCCGGCACGAGCTTGCCGGCTTGTGCCGGGTCAGGCACATCCACCAGCGACGGGCCGATCGGCAGGTCCATGTCCCACAAGTCGTGGTGGGTGGTCTGGAAGTGCCAGCGCTCCTCGCCCGTCGTGATGTCGAGGGCGACGATGGCGCTCGAATACTGTTCGTCGAACGGACGGCGGTGGCCGCCGAAATAGTCCGGCGTCGCATTCCCCATCGGCAGGTAGACGAGGTTCAGGTCCGGGTCGGCCGTGTACACGCCCCAGGCGTTGGGCGTACCGCGGGTCAGCTCGTCGTTCGGGCCCGGCTTCCAGGTATGCGGCGTGTGGCCGACGTCCCAGGCCCACACAAGCTCTCCCGTCAGCGGATCGAAGCTGCGCACGGCGCCGGACGGCTCGTGCTCGGCCTGGTTGTCCCAGACCCAGCCGCCCAGGATCAGGCGGTCGTTCAGCACCAGCGGCGGCGAGGTGACGAAGTGGAAGCCCTTCTGCACGTGCCCCAGATACCTGGACAACGAGATGAAGCCGTGGGTGCCGAAGTCCTCGCAGGGCTTGCCCGTTTGCGCGTTCAGCGCCATCACGCGCGCGTCCAGCACGGGAGCGATGATGCGGGTCGGGCAATCGGTCCGCGTGCCGGCCGGCGCCGCGTAATAGGCGACGCCGCGGCAGGCGAGGTAGACGTCGGCGTCCGTGTCCGCATGCGGGTCGAAGGTCCATTTCTTCCTGCCCGTCTTCGCATCGAACGCCACCACCCAGCTGTGGCCCGTGCAGACGTACACCGTGTCGCCGATCTTGGTGGGCGTGTCCTCGAAATTGAATTCGTGGCCGGCGTCGGTGCCGCCGATGTCCTCGCCGGGACGCATCGTGTCGCCCGTCCGCGCCTGCCACGCCACCTTCAGGCGGTCGACGTTGCCGGCGTTGATCTGGGCCAGCGGCGAATAGCGGTCGCCCTTCGCGCTGCGGCCGTAGAACTGCCAGTCCGCATCCGGCACGGAGCGGTCGTGCGCGTCGGGCACCTGCGCAGCGTGCGGCAGCTGGCCGGCGATGCCCGGCGCGTGGAACAGCGAAGCCGCGCCGACGGCCACGGCCAGCACCACCGCAGCCAGCAGCGGCAGCTGGGCGCGGCCGTACTGACCCGAGCCGTTGCCGGACCCGCCACCCAGCCGCGGCGCGACCCACGGCAGCAACAGGTAGATGCCCAGCAGCGTCGGCACCAGCAGGCGCGGTTCCAGCTCCCAGCCGCGCAGGCCGACTTCCCACACGGCCCACGCGACGGTGCCGGCAAGGACGAGCGCATACAGGTGCAGCGCCCAGCGCCGGCTGGCGAACAGGCCGACGCCCGTCAGGATCACGCCGAGGCCGGCGAGCAGGTAGTACCAGGAACCGCCGAGGATGGCGAGGTAGATGCCGCCGCAGGACAGGAACAGGCCGGCAAGCACGAACAGTCCGCCGGTGATGCGCGGCTTGCGCAGGGCGGAGGGGGTAGATGGATGGGGCATGATGGATTCCGAATGGCATGCCGCGGCGGACCGGTAGCGGTATTGACGCGGCTTTTGTTAATGAACAAATCACATTCGAAGCCGTTTATAGCATGCGCTTTTTGGTGTACGGCACACATTAGCGGTCCGTAATGTTTGCTGCCGCCGAGCCGGCCCGGCCTGAAGCAATGCCGTGCACCCGTTTGCCGTTATAATTTTTGCATGCCCAAGAACCAACCTGCTTCCCTTCCCGTCCGCCTGCTGCATCTGCTGGGCCGGTCCGTCGCGACGCTCGTCCTGGCCGTGCTGGCCGCATGGGGAACGGCGGCGTTGTGGTTCCAGTTGCCGCGGCCCGCCGCCTTCGCCGCCATGCCCGCGTGGTGCGCGCTCGGCCTGGCGGCCGTGCTCGCGCTGTGGATGTGGCCCGGCCGACGGTGGAAGTTCGGCTTGCTCGCCGCATTCGCCGGCGCGGCCGTCGTCTTGCTGGCATGGTGGCAGTCGCTGGCGCCGTCGCACGACCGGGTCTGGGCCGACGACGTCGCGCGCCTGCTGGCGTCGGAAATCGACGGCGACCGCGTCGTGCTGCACAACGTCCGCAACTTCGACTGGGTCACCGAGACGCGCTACACGGCGCGCTGGGAAAACCGCGCATACGACCTGTCCCGCCTCGTGTCGGGCGACCTGATCCTGTCGTACTGGATGGGACCGCACATCGCCCACACCCTCGTGTCGTTCGGCTTCGACGACGGCCGCAAGCTCGTGTTCTCGCTCGAGATCCGCAAGGAAAGGCAGGAATCGTTTTCCGCCGTCGGCGGCTTCTTCCGGGAATTCGAGCAGGTGGTCATCGCCGCCGACGAACGCGACATCGTCCGCACCCGCAGCAACGTGCGCAAGGAAGACGTGTACATGTACCGCCTGCGCGCCACGCCGGCGCAGTTGCGCACGCTGTTCAAGGCTTACCTGGAGCGCGCCGAACGCCTGCGCCGCACCCCCGAGTTCTACAACACCCTGACCAGCAATTGCACGACCATCGTGTTCGACCTGGCGCGCCAGATCGACCCCGGCCTGCCGCTCGATTACCGGCTGCTGCTGTCCGGGCACGTGGACGAATACGCGTACGACCAGCATGCCTTGACGCCGGGCGTGCCGTTCGCGCAGCTGCGCCGCCTCGGCTACATCGACGTGCGTGCGCGCCAGGCCGATGCAGACGAGAATCGGGATGGGAATACGAACGACAGCCGCGCCTTTTCCCGGGCGATCCGCACCGGGCTCCCGGGCGTGCCGGCGGCGGAGCTGCAGTAAGGCGGCCTTATGCCGCCGACGGCGCCAGGCGCCGCGCCTGGCTGCCCAGTTCCAGCGCCGCCAGCAGATCCGGCAACTGGATCGGCTTGGCCAGGTGCAGATCGAAACCCGTGCGGCTGGTCAGTTCACGGGCTTCGCTGTCGTGCCAGGAGCTCAGGGCGATGATGTACACGTCCTCGAGCTTCCTGACCTGGCGCAGCATCGGCGCGACCTCGTCGCCGGAAAACTTGGGCATGTGCAGGTCGAGGATAATGATGTGGGGATGGAAGGCCAGCGCCGCGTCGAGGGCCATGAAGCCGTCGTAGGCGGTGCACGTGACATAGCCCTCCGCGCGGACCAGTTCGCTCAGCAGCTCGGCGGCATCCTGATTGTCATCGACGATCAGGACGCGGGTGTTGGGGTTGCTTACCATGGAAAAACGATCAGTACAGAAGTGCGCAGGGAGCGCTTGCGGGAAACATCGGCGGAGTCTGGGCCGGAAGACGAGCAGATGGGAATGACAGCAGTGACTGCATTCCGCCCGTTCGCCGATTGTAGCGCAATTTGCCCCAGAGTATTTACATTGTCTTGCGCCAACAACAGGCCATGACGGACAGGCTGGCGCCGTGGCTGCGCCGGCATCCCGCGGGCCCGGCAAGCTGACAAAAACGTAATGTTCCGGACGGCATTTCGTCAGCCCGGTTTGGGGAAAATGGCGGCCGACTCCACACGAGCGTCCAGAACACCGCACCATGCCCCGCACAAAGACCGGAAACAAGAAAGAATGCATCCTCGCCGCCGCTACCACGCTGGTCGCGGCCCACGGTACCGCCGTATCGGTCCGCCAGATCGCCGAGCACGCCGAGGTCGGCAACGGCACTGTCTTCCTTTACTTTGCGAACAAGGAGATCCTGCTGGGCGAGCTGCACGCCAGCCTGCACGGCAGGATCCTCGCGTCGGTGGCACCCGCGCAGTCTGCACAGGCAGCCTTGCGCGACCGGCTGCACGCCTGCTGGAACGGCTATATCGACTGGGCGCTCGCGCATCCGCTGGCGTACCGGGCCCTGAAGCGCCTGGACGACGAGGGACTATCCGGCAGCGCGCCCGCGCACGACGATCCGATGTTCGGCGACGCCGCCATGCTGCACCAGCTGCGCGCCTGCGACGGCCTGCGCGACCGGCCGTTCGACTACTTCAAGGCCGTGTTCCGGTCGCTGGCGCAGGTCGCCATCCACTTTTCCACCGCCGATCCGGCCGGGGTGGAAAAGTACAAGGCGAGCGGCTTCGACGCGATCTGGCAGATCCTGACGAAGGACTAGTACGCAGCCACGCCGAGCGCCGCTTCCGCGACCGGTTCCGGCACCCGCCGGATCGCCGCCACCGCTTTCCTGCGGGCGCGGACAGAGCGGCCGATGCCGTGGTATTCGATGCCCAGGCTCGTCATGAGCTCGGGGTCGAACAGGTTGCGGCCATCGATGACGACGGGATTGTTCAGGCGCGACCGGATCTGGTCGAAATCCGGGCTGCGGAAGGATTTCCATTCGGTGACGATGACCAGCGCCTCGGCGCCGTCCAGCGCGTCCATCGGCGCCTCGTGGAAGCGGATGCGCGCCACGGCCTCGGTGCCGAGGTCCTGCGCCAGCACGCGCCGCGCCTCGTCCATCGCCACCGGGTCGTGCACGGCGACGGTGGCGCCGCGCGCCAGCAGCTCGCGCAGCAGCACGCGCGACGGCGCCTCGCGCATGTCGTCGGTCTGCGGCTTGAAGGCCAGGCCCCAGACGGCGAAGCGCTTGCCGCCCAGGTCCTCGCCGAAGCGCGCCACGACCTTGCGGCCCAATACCTGCTTCTGGCTGTCGTTGACGGCTTCCACGGCGCGCAGGATCAGCAGGTCCTGGTCGTGCTGGCGCGCGGTGCGCTCGAGCGCCTGCACGTCCTTCGGGAAGCACGAGCCGCCGTAGCCGGCGCCGGCATACAGGAAGCTGTAGCCGATGCGCGGATCGGAGCCGATGCCCTGGCGTACCGCCTCGATGTCGGCGCCGACGCGGTCCGCCAGGTTCGCCAGCTCGTTCATGAACGAGATGCGCGTCGCCAGCATCGCGTTGGCCGCGTACTTGGTGAATTCGGCGGAGCGCACGTCCATCCAGTAGGTGCGCTCGTGGTTGCGGTTGAACGGCGCGTACAGCAGTTTCATCAGCTCGCGCGCACGCTGGCCGGCCGGGGTGTCGTCGTGGCCGATGACGATGCGGTCGGGCCGCATGAAGTCCTCGACGGCGGCGCCCTCCTTCAGGAATTCCGGATTCGACACGACGGCGAACTCTTCGCGCACGCCGCGCGCCGCCAGTTCCTTGCGCAGCACGGCGGCGACGCGATCGGCGGTACCGACCGGCACCGTCGACTTGTCGATGACAACTTTATAGCCAGTCATGTAACGCCCGATGTTGCGCGCCGCGGCCAGCACGTACTGCAGGTCGGCGGAGCCGTCCTCGTCGGGCGGGGTGCCGACGGCGATGAACTGCAGCTGGCCGTGCGCCACGGACGCGGCCACGTCGGTGGAAAACTGCAGGCGCCCGGTGGCGCGGTTGCGCGCCACGACCTGTTCCAGGCCAGGCTCGTGGATGGGAATGCCGCCGTTGTTGAGCAGGTCGATCTTTCGCTGGTCGACGTCGAGACAGAACACGTCGTTGCCCAGTTCGGCCAGGCAGGCGCCCGTGACAAGACCGACGTAGCCGGTGCCGATAATCGTAATCTTCATGGTATGCCAATGTCAGAGTTTGCACGCTTCATCGGTCTGCGCCGGCCCGCCGCAAGGCGACGTGAACGCACACGGGATGAGACATCCATTGTGGCGATTTGTGCCTGACTTGACACCTACATTAAGATTACATTTCGGTAAGCTGGGCTTCGGGACAACGGCCGCAGCCCGTGAACGCCCCCAGGAAGTCCCGTCCGGTATATCATGCGGCCAGCAGGCGGATACTGGGGCAATACGCGACGCGCTAGCGGCGCCTACATGACCAAATTGTAATGATCCCGTCCGACGCCCGTCATGCGCGCACCCGCACCATGGCGGCCGTCTCGTCACTCACTGTTTTTGCTCGCCCACGATACGCATGGCCAAGATTCTCCTGGTAGAAGACCAGACCACCGCCGCATCCTACCTGTCGCAAGGCCTGAAGGAAGAAGGCATGGTCGTCGACGTCGCCCTGAACGGGCCGGACGGACTGCATCTGATGTTGACGGCCGATTACGATGTCGCCATCCTCGACGTGATGCTGCCGGGCCTGGACGGCTGGACCATCCTCGAGACGGCGCGCCGCGCCCGGCGCCAGACGCCGGTACTGTTCCTGACGGCGCGCGACGCCATCGACGACCGCGTGCGCGGCCTCGACCTGGGCGCCGAGGATTACCTGGTCAAGCCGTTCGCCTTCAGCGAGCTGCTGGCGCGCGTGCGCGTGATCCTGCGCCGCAACGACCGCGCCGGCGCGCAGGGCGAGCAAGCCATCTTCCAGATGGACGACCTGACGCTCGACCTGCTCCGGCACCGCGCCACCCGCAGCGGCGAACGGCTGGACCTGACGCCGAAGGAATTCGCCCTGCTGTCGCTGCTGATGCGCCGCGCCGGCGAAGTCCAGTCGCGCACCGTCCTGGCCGAACAGGTCTGGGACATGCATTTCGATTCCGATACCAACGTGGTCGAGGTGGCCGTGCGGCGCCTGCGCACCAAGCTGGACGACCCCTTCCCCGTCAAGCTGCTGCACACCGTGCGCGGCGTCGGCTATGTCCTCGAAGTCCGGCACTGACGCCGTGCCGGGCGCGCGCGCGCGCGGCGCCTGGTCGCTCACGCTGCGCATGACCGTGTTCGTCAGCGTGGCGATCACCGTCATCGTCCTGGGCGTATCGGCCATGATGTATGCCGAACTCCTGGGCCGCCTGCACGACATGGAAAAGGCGGAACTCAAGGACGACCTGCACATCCAGCGCGACACGCTCGAGTACCTCGTGGGACGGAGCGTTCCGCGCTCCCAGTGGAAGTACGAGTGGGACGAATACCAGGAAGCCAACCAGAGCTTCGCCTGGCAGCTGCTGGCGCCGGACCATTCGGTGCGCGAGGCCTCGCCGAATGCCGCCGTCTTTGCCGCCGCCCTGGCCGCGCCGGTACGGCCAGGCCGGCACGTGCGCATCGATGCCGACAGCCGCCAGCATTCCTACCTGTTGTTCGACCTGCCGGTCCATACCCGCGGTCCCGAAGCCGTGGAAATCGACGGCCCCGCCCTCGGCCCGAACGGCGCGGTCCTGCGCGGCGTCCTGGACGTCACGGAAAACCGCCTGCTGCTGGAAGCCTACCGCAACAAGCTGATCGCCGTCATCGCCGTCGCCATCGCCCTGTCCGGCGGCATCAGCTGGCTGCTGGCACGGCGCGGACTCGAACCGGTACGGGCGATGTCGCGCGAGATCGGCCGCATCAACGCGGAAAAGCTGCATGCGCGCATCGCGCGCGAGGATTGGCCGGCCGAACTGCGCGTGCTGGCCGGCAGCTTCGACGAGATGCTCGCCCGCCTGGAGCGCTCGTTCGAGCAGCTGACGCGCTTTTCGTCCGACATCGCCCACGAATTCCGCTCCCCCGTCAACAACCTGGTGGCGGCGGCCAGCGTGACGCTGGCGCGCGCCCGCACGCCGGCCGAGTACCAGGGCACGCTCGAAGTCGTCGTCGAGGAAGGCAACCGCCTGTCGCGCATGGTCGCCAGCATGCTGTTCCTGGCCCGGGCCGACAACGCCGAGCAGCACATCCATCCCGAGCCCGTGAACCTGGCAGACGAGTTCCGCAGGCTCGTCGAATTCCACGGCATCGCGGCCGACGAGCAGGGCGTGACGCTCGTCGCCGAGGGCGACTGCCAGGTGATGGCGGACCCGCTGCTGCTCCAGCGCGCGTTGTCGAACCTGCTGTCGAACGCCGTGCGCCATACCCCGCGCGGGGGCACCGTGCGCCTGCATGCCGAACGGATCGGCGACGCGGTCCGGATCGCCGTCGAGGACAACGGCAGCGGCATCGCGCCGGAGCATCTGCCCTTCCTGTTCGAGCGCTTCTACCGCGTCGACGCCGCGCGCAGCGCGACCGACAGCACGGGGCTCGGCCTTGCCGTCGTGAGTTCGATCGCCGAGCTGCACGGCGGCCGCGCCGAAGTCGCCAGCGTGCTGGGCAAGGGCAGCACGTTCACGCTGTATTTCCCCCATGCCGGCAAGTCCCCGGCGCCGCGTCCGGCGTTGGCGAAAGCATCGTCCGTCTCCTGACGAGGCGGCGGCGCCCGGACCTCAGTCCACCAGCGTCCTGGCCAGGCCGACCTGGCCGCGGTAGGCGTCGAAGATGTGGCGCAGCGCCTCGGCCATCGTCGTGCGCGGCGCCCAGTCCAGGTCCGCCTGCGTGTTGTCGATCTTCGGCACGCGATTCTGCACGTCCTGGTAGCCGGCACCGTAGTAGGCGCCGGAACTGGTTTCCATGACCCGCACCTGCTTCGCGCCCTCGGCGTATTCCGGATACTCGGCCGCGAGGTCCAGCATCATGCCGGCCAGTTCGCGGATCGCGTGGTTGTTGGCCGGGTTGCCGATGTTGTAGATCTGGCCCGAGGCCTTGCCGTCCTTGTTCTCGATGATCTTCATGAGCGCATCGATGCCGTCGTCGATATAGGTGAAGGCGCGTTTCTGGTGGCCGCCGTCGACGAGCTGGATCGTTTCGCCGCGCACGATGTGGCCGAAGAACTGCGTCAGCACGCGCGACGAGCCTTCCTTGGGCGTGTGGATCGAATCGAGGCCGGCGCCAATCCAGTTGAAGGGACGGAACAGCGTGAAGTTCAGCCCTTCCATGCCGTAGCCCCAGATCACGCGGTCCATCAGCTGCTTGGAGCAGGCATAGATCCAGCGCGGCTTGTTGATCGGGCCGTACACCAGCTCCGAGTGCTCCGGATCGAATTCGGCGTCGCGCGACATGCCGTAGACCTCGGATGTCGACGGGAACACGAGGTGCTTGCCGTACCGGGCGGCGGCGCGCACGATAGGCAGGTTTGCCTCGAAGTCGAGCTCGAACACGCGCAGCGGCTCCTTCACGTAGGTCGACGGCGTCGCGATGGCGACCAGCGGCAGGATCACGTCGCATTTCTTGACGTGGTACTCGACCCATTCCTTGTTGATCGTGATGTCGCCTTCGAAGAAGTGCATGCGCGGGTGTTCCAGCAGGTCGGCGATGCGGTCCGTGTTCATGTCCATGCCGTAGACGTGCCAATCGGTCGTCTCGAGGATGCGCTTGGACAGGTGGTGGCCGATGAAGCCGTTGACGCCGAGGATGAGGACTTTTTTCATGGACGAATACCGGGTGAGGATGGGTGGGAGGATGCGCTCACCGGTTCGCGATCACGGTGCGGCGCGCGTCCGCGGCGACGATCCGCATCCGCACGCCCTGGCGCTGCAACACGGGCACCAGGTCGTTGCGGACGATCGCCAGGGCCGGACGGCCGTCGGCGCCATCGTCGTGCCAGCGGCCCGCGAACTGGGCGATGCCGGGCAGCGCGAGCGTGGGTTCCTGCTGCAGGCCGAAGTCGAACTCGTCGCGATAGTCTACCAGCGCGACCGGGCGCCCCAGATAGAAGGTCAGCGACTGCTCGTACAGGCCGACCGAATAGACGCGCGTCGCCGGCGCCAGCGCCGCACGCATGGCCGGCAGCAGCTCGGTACCCGCGCGCAGCTGTGCGATCGGCTCGAACCCCGCCAGCAGCAACTGCGTGCCGATGAAACCCGCCACCGCGAGCGACAGCACCATTTGGTCGCGACGCTCGGTCACCACGTAGTACAGGGCAAGGAGGCATCCGGTCAGCGCCGCGATCGCGGCGCAGATGATCCACGGCTCGCACGCGCCGAATTGCGCCACCTCGCTGGCGCGCTTGCTGAACTGGGTGACGAACGGCGCCACGCCCAGCAGCGCCACGCCGAGCACCCCGAGGATGCCGGCATTCAGGGCGAGCCAGCGCGGCCGCGCCGCCGCGAGATGGTCGCCGACGAGCATCGCCACCGCCGGGAACACGGGCAGGATGTAGCCGGGCAGCTTGGAATTCGATTTCGTGAAGAACAGCGTGATGAAGGCCACCCACACCAGCAGCAACAGGCGCGGCTGGAACACGCCGGGACGCCGCCGCGCCGCCGCGGCGAGGCTCTGCACGAGGACACCGAGCCATGGGATGCTGCCAACCGCCAGCAGGGCGAAGAAGATCCACCACGCGGCCTCGCGATGGTGCTCCTTCAGCAGGAAGCGCTCGACGTGCTCGTGGATGAAGAAGAAATGCGGCTGCTCCGGATTGCGCAGGCCGACCAGGACGAACCAGGGCGCCGCGATCAGCAGGAAGACCGCCAGCCCGCGGCCGGGATACAGGCGCGTCCAGATCCGGCGGTCTCCGGCAAGCAGGGTATAGACCACGAGCACGCCGCCCGGCAGCACGATGCCGATCAATCCCTTGGACAGGACGGCGAGCGCCATGCCCGCCCAGCACACGAGCATCCAGTTGCGCCGCTCGGCCGCGCCGGCTTCGTCGCGCTGCGCCAGCAGCAGGGCGCACAGCGCCAGCGTCATCATGGCCGACAGGCCCATGTCCAGCGAATTGACCTGGCTGCCGACGATCCAGTACAGGCTGGAAGCCAGGACCAGTGCGCTGTAGCCGCCCACGCGAGGGCCGAACAGGCGCCAGGCGGCAAAGCCGGACAGGCCGACGCCGAGCAGGCCGCTCACGCCCGTCCAGAGCCTGGCCTGCCACTCGCCCACGCCGAACACGGTGAATGCCAGCGCCGTCATCCAGGCTTGCAGCGGCGGCTTTTCGAAGTACTTGATGCCGTTCAGGCGCGTCGTGATCCAGTCGCCGCTGGCAAACATCTCGCGCGCCATTTCGGCATAACGCCCCTCGTCCGGCGGCACGAGCGTGCGGATGCCCAGTGCGTACAGCGACACGAGGACGAAGGCCAGCGCGAGCAACCAGAACACGCGTTTGGACCGCAACGCTTCGCCCGCGCGCCGCGGCACCGTCGCGGACGGCGCGCCGCGGTATGGCCGCGCGCCGGCGGTTCCGTCGAACTCGCGGAAATGGGGCTCAGGATTCGGATGCATCGCGATCTTCCAGGACATAGCCGAAGCCGCGCACCGTGTGCAGCAGCTTGCGTGGGTAAGGGTCGTCGAGCTTGGCGCGCAGCCGGCGGATCGCGACCTCGACGATATTGGCATCGCTGTCGGCGCTCATCGCCCAGACCTGTTCGGCCAGTACGGCCTGCGATTGCACCTCGCCCGACCGTTGCGCCAGCAGCGCGAGCAGCGCAAATTCCTTGGGCGCGAGGTCGAGCCGGTCGCAACCGCGCAGTGCGCACTGGCCGGCAAGGTCGACGCGCAGGTCGGCGACGTCGAACACCGTCGCACCGCCCGCCGCCGCGGACTGGTTCCGGCGCCGCAGGATCCCGCGTATTCGCGCCAGCAGTTCGCTGAACGCGAGCGGCTTGACGAGGTAGTCCTCGGCCCCGAGGTCGAGCGCACGCACGCAGTTGTCGACGCCCCCGAGCGATGTCAGGAACAGCACCGGCGTCTCGCTGCCGGCGCGCCGCGCCGCCTCCAGCACGGTCAGGCCATCGATCCCGGGCAGCATCACATCCAGGATCGCCAGGTCGTAGCGCGCGCTCAACAGGCGCGTCAAACCGTCCTTCCCGTCGCGCACGATGTCCACTGCCATCCCCTCCTCCGCCAGGCCGCGCGCCAGGTAGGCGGCCGCGGTGGGCTGGTCTTCAACGAGCAGGATCTTGGGCATGCGGGGCTCCATCGGGTAGCGGAAAAGCATCGTGCCCGTCTTCGCTGGACCGCCACGCCGGCAACGGTTCCAGCCTCGACACGGGCGATCTGCATTGTGATGGAGGAGACATAACAACAGACCCACCGGAAGATTACATTTCGGTAAAGGGCATAAAAAAAGGCAGCGGAAATCGTTTCCGCTGCCTTTGTCTTTATCGCCAGGCCCGGTGCGCGGGTGGAGAACCCGCGTCCGTCCTGCGATTGCTGCGATCAGTGTTCGCAGATGATATTGCCGTCCTTGTCGATGCGGTTTTCGTACGAGCGAACCCACGCGTCGAACAGGCGGCGGAAGATCGACCGTTCGGCTGCCGCCTTCGGCGCCGGGGCTGCCGCGATTTCTTCGTGCATGACTGCGGTGTGTTGATTCGACATTGCTTGATTTTCCATAACATATTGAGCGATACGATATGTTAGGAAAATCCAGTCATGTTTTCCAATCATATGTTCACATGCCCGTCATCATTGGGGTGTATGGGGTCTTGCCGACATCAGCGCGGCGCATACCATCCATCACGCCGGCATCATGGCATTGCCTGGCCTGCGGGCACGATGCAAGCCGCATGAGCTTATCCGGAATCGTTCTAGCGGGCCGATTGACGCCGGCTTCCGGCCCGGCGTAAAGTTGTCGTTCCGCAATCGATGATGGGACGACAAGATGGACCTCGATCGACCAGACGCCCCCGTGCCGGCACCGGCATCAGTGCAACGGCGGCGCTTCATGGCACGGGGCGCCGCCGCCTCGCTGGCCGCCGCCAGCGGCGCCGCGGCAGCCGTCGACAACCTGCCGCCGAACGTCCCGCAATGGATGCGCGAACCGGGTGCCGGTTTCCTGAATCCTGCGTACGGCCAGCCGTCGCCGTTCGAGAAGGACGTGGTGCGCAAGCTGCCGGACCAACCGGTCCCCTTCCCCACCGCCACCCGCACGCCCCTGCAAAGCCTGTTCGGCACGACGACGCCGAACGGCCTGTTCTTCGAACGCCACCATGCGGGCGTACCGGCCATCGACCCGGACCAGCACCGGCTGATGGTGCATGGCCTCGTCGACCGTCCGCTGCTGTTGACGATGAAGGACCTGCTGCGCTTTCCGGCCGTCTCGCGGAGTCATTTCATCGAGTGTTCGGGCAACAGCATGGCCGAGTTCAAGGCGCCCGGCAAAGGCAGCGTGCAGGACATCCACGGCCTGCTCAGCGGCGCCGAATGGACCGGCGTGCGCCTGGCCGACGTGCTGCGCGAGGCCGGCGTGCAGCCGTCCGCCCGCTGGATCCTGGCCGAAGGCGCCGACGCCGCCGCGATGACGCGCAGCATTCCGCTGGCGAAGGCGCTCGACGACGCCCTGCTCGCCTACGGCCAGAACGGCGAGATGCTGCGCCCGGAACAGGGGTATCCGCTGCGCCTGCTGTTGCCTGGCTACGAGGGCAATACGAACATCAAGTGGCTGCGCCGCCTGAAGGTGGGCGACGCGCCGTTCCAGACGCGCGAGGAAACGTCCAAGTACACGGACCTGATGCCCGACGGGACGGCGCGCCAGTTCACCTTCGTGATGGGCGTGAAATCCGTGATCACGACGCCGTCGGCCCATCAGGTGCTGGACGGCCGCGGGTTTCGCGAGATCACGGGCCTGGCCTGGAGCGGCCACGGACGCATCGCGCGGGTCGAGGTCTCGCTCGACGGCGGGCAGCGCTGGCAGGAGGCGACGCTCGACGGCCCCGTGCAGAGCCGCGCGCTGACGCGGTTCCGCTTTCCGTGGATGTGGTCGGGCCAGGAGGCGATCCTGCAAAGCCGCGCCGTGGACGAGGCGGGCAATGTGCAACCGACGCGCGCCGCGCTGATCGCGAGCGACGGCCAGAACTCGATCTACCACTACAACGCCATCCAGAGCTGGAAGGTCGCATCGAACGGCGAGGTGTCGAATGTCCACGTCTAAGGCCATCGCCGCGCTGACGCTCGTCGCCGCGCTGGGCGCCTGCACCCAGACCGCGCCCCTGCAGGCACCGACCCAGCGCCTGGGACTGGGCCGCGCGCCGACCGCGGACGAGGTGCGCGGCTGGGACATCGACGTGCGCGCCGACGGTGCCGGCCTGCCCGCCGGCAGCGGCTCTGTGGCCCAGGGCCGCGCGCTCTATGCGGCGCGCTGCCAGGCCTGCCACGGTGCAAACGGCGAGAAAGGCACGGCGCCGCGCCTGGCCGGCGGCCTGGGCACGCTGGCGACCAAGACGCCCGTGCTGACCGTCGGCAGCTACTGGCCGTATGCGACGACGCTGTACGACTACATCCACCGCGCCATGCCGCTGGACAGCCCGCAATCGCTCACGCCGGACGAGGTGTATGCCGTGACCGCGTACACGCTGCACCTGAACGGCATCGTGGGCAGCGGCGCGGTGCTCGACGCCGCGTCGCTGGCGGCCGTCCGGATGCCGAACCGGGACGGATTTCGGCCTGCGCCCCAGTAAAGGCGCTACGACTTCACGTAGCCGGCTTCAGGTAGCCATGCATCCCCAGCCAGCGCGCGAACGCGTCGAACCAGCCGGTGCTCGTCGTCGGCTTGTCGTACATGCCGAAGCCATGGCCGCCCTGTTCATACAGGTGGAACTCGACGGGCCGTCCGGCCGCGCGCCAGCGGTCGACGAGGTCGAAGCCGCCCTTGGCGAACAGCGGGTCGTCGGCCGCCAGCGCGACGAACAGCGGCGGCGCGTCGGCCGGCACGGTCACGGCGGCCAGCGGACCGTAGATGTTGCCGATGAACGCGGGCCGGGCATCCTGGCCGTGCAGCGCCGTCGCCATCGTCAGCATCGCGCCGGCCGAGAATCCCACCATGCCGATGCGCCCGGGCGCCACGTGCCATTCCCCGGCGCGCGACCGCACCAGGGCGAAGGCGGCGCGCGCATCGGCGATCTGCGGCGCCAGCGCGGCGGCCGGATCCTGCAGCGCGGGCGCACGCGCCGCCTTCGCGCCGTCCGCGAACATCTGCGCCATCGAGCGCTCGAAGGCCGCCATGTCCTGCGGCGTCTGGTTCAGCCGGTATTTCAGCACGAACGCGGCAATGCCGCGGGCGGCGAGCGCCTTCGCGACATCCCAGCCCTCGTTGTTCATCGACAGCGTGCGAAAACCGCCGCCCGGCGCCACGATCACCGCGGCGCCGGTGGCTTTCGCCGGATCCGGCAGGAACGGCGTCAGCGTCGCCACCGTCACGTTGCGGGCGAACACGCTGCCGTACTGGCTGTGCCAGCTCTCCGGCGCGGTGGCGCCCGGCAGTCGGCCCGATTCCAGCACGATCGCCGTCGGCTGCGGCGGGATGGCGATGGGCGTCATCTTGTCGTTCTGTGCCGCCGCGGGCGCCGCCAGTGCAGCAGCGCAGGCCAGCGCCGCCAGAGTCTTCCTGATAGGGCAATGCATCGTCGTCTCCTGTAATGGATGGCGGATCATGGTGCGAGGACATCGGCGCGCTGGAGCACGAGCGGCGCTTCCTGCCCGGCCACGCCGGTACCCGGCTGGCCCGAGCCCACGCTGACCTTCAGCGTCCCCGGCATCAGCTGGCGCACCCCGTCGCGCGTGACGAAACTCAGGTCGCGCGGCGACAACGTGAAGCGCAGCGCGCGGCGCTCGCCGGGCTGGAGCGAGACGCGCTGGAAGCCGCGCAGCGCCAGCCGCGGCGCACCTTCGAACGGTGGCGGCACCAGGTACAGCTGCGCCACTTCGTCGCCCGCGCGCTTGCCCGTATTGGCCACCGTGGTCGTCACGACGACGCCGTTTTCCGCCGCGCCGTCCACTGGCGCCACCTGCAGCGGCGTATAGGCGAACGTCGTGTAGCTCAGGCCGAAGCCGAACGGGTAGACGGGCTTGCCGCCGAAGTAGCGGTAGGTACGCCCTGCCATCGCATAGTCGTCGAACGGCGGCAGGTCGGCCAGGCTGCGGTAGAAGGTCAGCGGCAGGCGGCCGCCGGCATCGGACTTGCCGCCCAGGACCTCGGCGACGGCCTCTCCGCCGGACTGGCCCGGGTACCATGCTGCCAGGATGGCGGACGCGTTCTCCTTGGCCCACGACAGGTCGATCGCGCTGCCGGCCATGGCCACGACCACCAGCGGCTTGCCCGTCGCCTTCGCCTGCTCCAGCAGAAGGCGCTGGTCGCGCGGCAGGTCGAGCGAAGTCTTGTCGCCGCCGGAGAAGCCCTCGATCTTCAGCGCCAGCTCCTCGCCTTCGAGGTCGGAGGTCAGGCCGACCACGGCGACGATGACGTCGGCATCCGCCGTCCCCGCTGCCAGCTCGGCGCGCGGGTTCTTCGCGATCCGCTTCCAGAACAGGCCCGGCACGGCCGTCACGCCCGTCTCGGTCTGGTAGCGGATCGGGTAGGCGCGTCCCTTCTCGAGCACCACCTCGGCCAGTTGCAGCGGTTCGGCCCAGCGCGAGTAGGCATCGGCCCGCGCGGCCGCCTTGCCCGCCACCGTCATCCGTCCCTGCACGCCGGTGACGCCGATGCGGTAGGTGCCCGACTCGGGCGCGACCAGGGAGCCGGTCCAGACGACCTTGTGGTGGTCGGCCACTTCCTTCACTTCCAGCGCGTGCGATTCCAGCCCCGGCTCGTCGCGCACGACGACGGGACGGCTGTCGAACGGGGTCTTGCCGGGGACCACTTCGGCGGGGCCGCCGGCGCTGCGGTTGTAGTAGGCGGCGCGCAGGCCGGGCTTGCCGTCCGGCGTGCGCAGCGCCGCATTCGGCACCAGGTCGCCATCCGTGATCGAGGGACCGAACGGCACCAGGCGAATGCGCGCATCCGGCATGGCGCTGCGCAGGCCGTCGATGACGGAGATGGGCGGCGCGCTCTGCGTGGACGAATAATTGCCGCGCAAGACGCGCGTCGCATCGGCCAGCGGCCCGACGACGGCGATCTTCGCACCGGGCTTCAGCGGCAGCACGCCGTCGTTCTTCAGCAGCACGAGGCTTTCGACGGCCGCCTTCAGCGCCAGCTGGCGGTGCTCCGGCGTGTCGATCGCGCCGACCGGGACGGCGTTGCCGGCCCGCCCCGGCAGGCCGGCCAGGTCGCCATTGCGAAGGCGCGCCGAGAACAGCCGCACCAGCGCGCGGTCGATGTCGTCCATGCCGATCAGCCCGCGCTTGTAGGCCTCCCGGTAACGCTCGCCCAGGCCCGGGGTATCGCTCAGCGTCTGCGTATTGCACTCGTTGTCCGTGCCCGCCTTGAGCGCCACCGCGACGGCCGCCGCAGGATCGGTGGCGTATTTGCTGCGCAGCGAGATGTCGGTGACGGCGTCGCAGTCCGAGACCACGTAGCCCTTGAATCCCCAGGCGCCGCGCAGGGTGCGCTTGAGCAGCAGTTCGCTGCCGCAGGCGGGCTGGCCGTTGATGCGGTTGTAGGCGCACATGATCGAGCCGGCCTTGCCCTCGACGATGGCGGCGCGGAACGCCGGCAGGTAGGTATCCTCGAGGTCGTGGTCGGAGACGAACACATTGGCCGTGTGCCGGGTCGACTCCGGTCCGCTGTGCACCGCGAAATGCTTGGGCGTGGCGATCACGAGCGGCAGCTCGGGGTCGGGCCCCTGGACGCCCTCGACGAAGGCCACGCCCAGCGCCGCCGTCAGGTACGGGTCCTCGCCATAGGTTTCCTGGCCCCGGCCCCAGCGCGGATCGCGGAAGATGTTGATGTTCGGCGACCAGGTGTCCAGGCCCGTGCCGATGCGGCCCAGGCGCCCCGTCTGCCGTCCCAGCGTGTGCAGCGCCCGCACTTCCGTGCCGATCGCGCCGGCGACCTGCTTGAGCAGCGGCGCGTCGAAGCTGGCCGCGAGGCCGATGGGTTCGGGGAAGTTAGTCGTCGGCACGGGGCCCAGGGCGCCGTGCAGCGATTCGGTCCACCAGTTGTAGGCCGGGATGCGCAGGCGCGGCACGGCCGGGGCGACGTTCAGCAGCTGGCCGATCTTCTCGTCCAGCGTCAGCTGCGCTACCAGGGCGCGGGCGCGCCCGTCGGCGTCGGCGCGGGCCGATGCTTCACGATCGGCCCCGCGGGCGGATGCCGGCACGGTGATGGTGAAGGCGGCGGCGATGAGGCATGCAAGCAGGGTCCGCATGGCTCAGATCCTCGTCGCGTACAGCGCATGGTGGGTCAGGATGAACAGCGTGCGCTTGTCGGCGCCGCCGAACACCAGCTGCAGCGGACGGGCCGGCACGTCGATGCGGCCCTGCTGCCTGCCGTTCGCGTCGTACACGAATACCTGACCGTTCGCCACGTACACCTTGCCGTCCCGCCCCAGCGCCGCGCTCTCGCCGCCGCGGTCGGCGACCTTCTTCAGGTCGGTGATGGCGCCACCCTCGCCCACCAGGCCGCTGTAGGTGATGTTGCGCGAGGCGTTCGTGAACACGGCGCGCTGGCCGACCTGCGCCAGCACGAAACCGTGGGCGTCGAGCGTGTCCGACCAGCGATGGCCCAGGTGGTCGAGCGAACCGTGGCGCGTGACGCGGAACGCCGGCAGCACCAGGCTGCCGTCCGCCGACACGTATTCGCGCGCCTTCGGCTGCGCCACGTCGCGCGCGAACATCTCGTCCAGCGTGGTGAATTCATAGGTCTCCAGGTTCAGCTGGTCCTTGAATTCGCCGTTGTTCCAGAAGTTCACCGGCAAGGCCACGCGCGCCCCGGCGCGTTGCGCCGCCGCCGTCGGCGCGATGAACGCGGGTTGCCCGCCCGGCACGCCCGGATCGATCGCGTACACGGTGGCGTCCTTGCCGCTCGAGGACAGCACCATCAGCTTGTCGCTGCCGTCCACCGCCAGGTTGACGGGGTCGAGCGGGTAGTCGCTCGCCATCTTCAGGCCCTCGCCCTCCAGGTAGCTGTAGATGTGCTTGAAGTGGCGGTCGATGAAGTACAGCCGGCCCTTGGAGTCCACGGCGCCGCCGGCGATCGAGTAGAAGCCGTCTTCCAGCTTGTCGACCCTGGGCATCGCGGGCGCCGCCGGCGCCGTCGTCTGCCGGCCCGTGTAGTCGAACACGGAGAACATGCGTTCGCGGATCTCCAGCCGGTGCGTCACGTCCACGATCGCGTTCTCGTACGGGTACTTGGAGGCGCGCACGTCGGCGACGCAGCCGTTCTCGTCGCAGGTGGGGAAACCGCTCTCCGCGTTGACGGCAACGTTGCGGAAGCGGATGTCGCTGGAATTGGCGATGCGCACGGCGGCCGGCGCCGGCTTGATCGAACGCGTGACGCGGTAGGCGTGGAGATTGGCGAACAGGATGTTCTTCGAGTTGCGGACGTCGAGTGCCACCGAGTCGGCGCCGTCGTGCACCTCTTCTTCCGTCTGCGGCGCGTGGAACTCCCAGTTCTCGACGCCGTCCAGCACGATCTCGTTGCGGATGTGGTGCTCGGCCGAGAGTTCATAGACGCGGCCCGGCGTCTTCGTGTTCGTCACGTAGAAGCCGGCCTGCGCGTGCCCGGCCGGCACCCACACGCCCGTAAACGTGCCGCCGCCGCCGTCCGTGACCCAGACGTTCGGGTACTGGCGGTCCCACCAGGCGCTCGTGTCGAAGCGCGGACCCTTCTTGTACGGGTCGGTGTCGGCGCCGGAACTCCACTGGAAGCGGATGTCGTCGACCAGCGACTTCTCGCCGGCGCGCCACAGCAGCCCGACCGCGCGGTTGTTGACCTCTCCCGTGTTGATGCCGATACCCGTGATGACGGCGTCGCCGCCGCGCGCGCTCTCGAGCACGGCGCGCGGCGTGCCGGCACCCTGGTACAGCGGCGAGCCGTTCGGCAGGCGCAGCTGGGTCAGGCCCGGGTGCAGGCCGATGAGCACCGTGTCCGGCTTCAGGCGGATGGTGTCGTTCACCACGTAGATCCCCAGCGGCAGGTAGACGACCCGGTGGCTGTCGATGGCCTTCTGCAGCGCGGCCGTGTCGTCGGTGACGTTGTCGCCCTTCGCGCCGAAGCGGTGCGCGCTGGCCCAGTCCTGCGTCGGCGGCAAGGCGCGCAGCACGCGCTCGGTGCGCCCGACGCCACGCGCGGCTTGCGGTGCGGCCATCCTGACGTTGGTATCGAATGCCCCAGGAGCGCCCAGCCCGGCCACCTTGAGGCCGTGGTTGAATTCCGCGACCTGGTAATCGCGCCCCGTACCTGCGACGTCCTTGCCGCTGTCGCGGAAGTGCGCGAAGACGGGCACGTTGCGCGCGCTGACGCGCTCGAAGCCCACCTGCGTATAGACGTTGTTCTCGTTGCTGATGACGATGCCCGCCTTCGACACGTTCTCGAAGCGCACGTCCTTGCCCCACAGCCAGTCGCCGTAGCCGCGGTCGATCTCGATGCCGACCGGCGTGTTGCGGATCTCCGTATTCCCCAGCGTCAGCGCGGCCTCGTGCTCGCGGATGGCGGCGTCGCGCTGGCCGTCGAAGGTGGAATCCAGCAGCGTGAACTGCCAGGCCGGCGATGTCTTTTCGGCCAGGATGCCGTAGCGCCCGCCGTAGAAGCGCAGGTTGTAGCCGATGTTGCCGACGTGGTAGACCCCGGCCAGGCCGGAGCCCATGCGAAAGTCGATGTGGGACAGGTTCGAGTGCTGGGCCGTGTGCATGCGCACGCCGCTGGCGGCCGGGTTGCCGTCGCCGACCTCGAAGTCGACGTTCGACAGCGCCGAATAGAAGGTCGAGGAATTGGCGTCGCGCACCGGCTTGTTCTGCGGGTCGAACGGCACGGCGCCCGGCACCGGCATCGCCACGCCGCCGATGTTGTAGGTGTCGGTGCCGGTGAAGATCACCATATTGGCGAGGCCCTTCTGGAAACCCGGCGTGTTCGGCGCCAGCACCAGCACGGGCCGGGTCTTGCCGACGCCGTAGACGCGCACGGCGATCGGCACGAGGATGCTGCGCGTGATGCGGTAGCGTCCGGACGGCAGGAACACGATGCCGCCGGCGCCCTTGTTGGCGGCGCTGTCGATCGCCTGCTGGATGGCGTCGCTGTCGTCGCTGCGGCCGTCGCCCTTGGCGTGCACGACGACGGCGCGCGCATCGTCCGGCATGCTCTGGTAGGCGGACACGGATGGCGGCGGGGTGATGGCCTGCGCGGCGGCGGCAGGCGCCAGGACGGCGGCGAGCGCCAGGGCATGGAATGCGTTGCGTGGGTAATTCAATATCGTCTCCCTTTGTTTCTCTTGTTTATTTCTATTGCTTGTTTCTTAGCCGACGAACAGCGACAGCAGCAGCACGAACAGGATGCCGAAGGTGCCGACCAGGGTTTCCATGACGGTCCAGGAGCGGAAGGTGTCCTTCAGCGACAAGCCGAAGTATTCCTTGAACATCCAGAACGCGGAATCGTTCACGTGGCTGAACATCAGGCTGCCCGCGCCGACGGCGAGCACCATCAGGTTCGGGTCCACGCCCGAGGAATCGACCAGCGGCCCCACCACCCCGGCCGCCGTGATGCCGGCGACGGTGGCGGAACCGAGGCACACGCGGATCAGGGTGGCGACGGCCCAGCCCAGCACCAGCGGCGGCACGGGCAGGCCGGCCAGCTGGGCGCCCAGTTGCGCGCTCATGCCGGACTCCGTCATCACCTGCTTCAAGCCGCCCGCGCCCGCGATGATGAGCAGGATGGGCGCGATCTCGCGCAGCGCTTCCTGGGCCGAGCCCATCACCTGCGCCAGCGACTGGCCGCGGCGCAGCCCGAGCGTATAGACGGCGACCAGGTAGGACGCCAGCATCACGACGAGCGGGTTCGCATAGAACGCCAGCGCGCGGGCCAGCTCCGGGCGCAGCAGCACGGCCAGCGTGAGTGCTCCCAGCAGCACCACGGGCAGCAGCGCCGTGGCGAAGCTGGCGAAGGCGCCCGGCAGCGCGTGCTCGGGCAGCGGCTCGCCGCGGAAGACGGCCGCCGGGTTGGCGCGGATCTTCTTCAGGCTCATCGCGAACACGGGGCCGGCGATGGCCAGCGTCGGCAGCGCCACCACCAGGCCGTACAGCAGCGTCTTCCCCATGTCCGCATGCACCGCCGCCACCAGCGCGGTGGGCGACGGATGCGGCGGCAGGAAGCCGTGCGCGATCGACAGGCCGGCCAGCAGCGGCATGCCGAGCGCCACCGCCGGACGGCCCGACTGCGCCACCAGCGAGAAGATCAGCGGGATCATCAGCACGAAGCCCACGTTGTAGTAGAGCGGCAGGCCGACGACGAAGCCGGTGACGGTCATCGCGACCGGCATCCGCGCCGGGCCCAGCGTCGCCACGAGGCTGGAGGCGATGCGCCGGGCGGCGCCGCTGTCGGCGATCAGCTTGCCGAACACGGCGCCCAGGCAGATCACGACGACCAGCGAGCCGAGCAAGTCGCCGATGCCCTTCTCGATGGCGCCCGGGATCTTCGCCGCCGGCATGCCCAGCAGCAGGGCGGCGACGATGGCGGCGATCACGAACGCCAGCAGCGGCTGCACCTTGCCCCAGGCGATCATGACGGTGAGCAGGCCCACCGCCAGCAGGACGGCACACAGATTCCACACGAGCGGCCGCCCTCAGAACGTCATGCGCACGCCGGCGCGGTAGGTCCGTCCGATGGCATCGTAGATGGCGGGATTGAGGGCCAGGCTCAGGTTCGTCTGCGGCACCAGCACGGGATCGCGGTCGGCCAGGTTGTCGATCTTGAAGTAGGCGGTCACCTGCTTCGAGATGTTGTACGTACCGCCGAAGTCGATGTAGACGGCGCCCGGCAGGTGGTTGTCGTAGATCGTCGGGTGCGCCGCGGTCGGCAGCGGGCAGCCGCTGCGGCACTCGATGTACTCGTTGTTCAGCACCCCGGCACTGATCCAGCGCTCGCTCAGCGTGAAGCCCAGCCGGCCGTCCATCAGCCCATCCCACGATTGCGACACCAGCGCCTTCCACTTCGGCGTGGCGCCCGTCATGTTACCGGCGCCCTCGCTCGGCGTCGTGCCCGGCACGCCCGGGTCGGAGATCGCGTGGATGGTGCGCGACGCCAGGCCGCGCAGGGTCACGCTGCCGGGCAGGCCGAAGTCGCTCATGTTGCGGCGGTATGCCGTCTCGAAGTCGACGCCGCGCGTGTGCAGCGACGCGAAGTTAAAGCTCTGCGCCAGCACGTAGTTGGTGCCGGCCGGGCCGTCGATCGACACGGAGCCGCACACTTCCTGGTTGCCGGCATAGCACAGGTCGACCTCCTGCTGCGGGTTCAGGGAGCTGATGACGTTCTTGACCTTGATGTCGAAGTAGTCGACGGAGAAGTTGAAGTTGCGCGCCCAGCTCGGCTGGCTCAGCACGATGCCGAAGGAATTGTTGCGCGCCACTTCCGGCTTCAGGTTCGGGTTGCCGACGTTGCGCTGCTGGATCTGGATCGACTGGCCCTGGTTGTTGTTGACGGCCTGGTTGGTGACCGTCATGGCCGCGTACAGCTCGGACAGATTGGGCGCGCGCACGTCCTTCGAGCTCACCGCGCGCAGGCGCACGCCGTCCAGCGGCGTCTTCCAGGTGGCGCCGATCTTCCAGGCGCTGGCCTTGCCGGCGGTGCTGTATTTTTCCTCGCGGTCGGCGATGTTCAGGTTGGCCTCGCCCCAGGCGGCCGACTTCAGGAACGGGATGTTGAATTCGACATAGGCTTCGCGCACGTTGAAGCTGCCTTCGCCATTGTGGTAGTTACCGGCGAACCAGTTGTCGCCCGTCGCCGACAGCGTCGGATCGTAGGGATAGCTGGTGTCGTACGGCGACTGGTAGGCGACGCCGGCGCCGTATGGGTCGCCGCGCACCGCATACTTCTCGCGCCGGTATTCGGCGCCGACGGCCATCGAGATCGGCCCCGCCCAGCCCTGCGCCACCTCGCCGTTGATGTTGATGCTGGCGACGTCCTGGCTCGAATCGGTGTGCTGCATCGGGCCGTTCGACGGCGCGATGTAGTTCCAGCCCGCCATGTTGATGGGGACGTCGCCGAGGATGTTGATCGGCTGGCAGCCGGCCGCACGGGCGGCGGCGCTGCGGCAGACGATCTGGCCGGTGGCGGGATCGCGCACAGCGTCGATGGCGAAGTTGTAGCGCGGGTTCAGCGTGATGTCCTGCACGTGGATCACGGTCGTGTTCTCGCCGTGTTCGACGTAGGCGTCGTACGAGAAGTCCTTGCCGAACAGCGCGAACTTGCCGTCCGCGCCGATGACGAAGCGGCGCTGGGTACGCGTCGGGTGCACGTTGATATCGGCCGGGAATTCCGCGTTCGCGGTACCGACCGACATGGCGCCGCTCGGGTAGCCGGACAGGCAGCCGGCGACGAGCGATGCGGGCAGGAAGGCATTGTCGCAGCGGATCGACAGGTTGCCCTGCTTGGCGGCGCCCGGATTCGGCTGGAATACGGACTTGACCTGGGCCCAGTTGCCGGTGACGTAGATTTCGTTGTCGGCGTCGATGTCCCAGGAGATGCGGCTGTAGGCGACCTGGCGCTTGAAGTTCATGGCCAGGTTGGTGCCGTTGCCGACGCTGCCGGAACGGTCGCCGCCGACGCAGAAGTTGCCCACGCAATCGGTGCCGTACTGGAACGGGAACGGCGTGCCGCCCGGACCGAAGGCCGTGCCGCGCAGCGGGCCGTTGACGATCAGGCCGTACTTGGCGTACTGGATATGCTGGGCATTGTGGATGTACTTGTAGCGCGGCGCGCCGGCCGCCTGCATCGCGGTCGTCGATTCCTGCAGGGCCGGATTGTCGTACCAGGAGCGGTCGCCCGCGTTCACCTGGCCGAAGCGCGGCGCATCGATGCCTTCGTGCTTCGTGAATTCGCCGCTGACCGTCACATGCAGCCGGTCGCCCACGAAGCCCTTGCCCCAGGCGGCTTGCAGGGTGCCGTTCTTGTCGTCGTCGTACTTGGTCATGCCGCCTTCGATATTTGCCTTGAAGCCGGTGAACTTCTTGTCCGTGATGAAGTTGACCACGCCGCCGATCGCATCCGAGCCATAGGACGCCGAGGCGCCGCCGGTGACGACGTCGACGCGCTTGACCAGCAGTTGCGGGAACTGGCTCACGTCGGTCACCCCCGTCACGTTGGCGCCGACCACGCGCTGCCCGTCCAGCAGCGTCAGCGTGCGGATCGTGCCCAGGCCGCGCAGCGACAGGGAACTCAGGCCCTGGATGCCGCTGGAGGTGCTGAACGTGTTCGTGGTGCGGCCCGTGCTGCCCTGCAGCGCCGGCAGTTCCGTCAGCGTGTCGAACAGATTGGGCTTGGCCGCCTTTTCGATGTCGGCGGTGGACAGCGTCGTGGTCGGCGTCGGCTGGCTGAAGCCGCGCGTCGCGATGCGCGAGCCGGACACGACGACGGTGCTCACCCCGCCGGCGCCGACGGTGGCCGGTGCCTGCGGAGGCGTCGGCTGCGCGGCGGGCTCGGGGTCCGCGGCCGCGGCGGCAGCAGCAGCTGGCTGTGCCTCCTGTGCATGACCGGACATGGCGAGCATGCCGCACGCACCGGCGACGGCGAGATTGATCAGTGTTCTTTGATACGGCGTATGCATGGTGTCTCCTCTTTTTTAACTGCATATGGTCCGAATGCCGTGCGCGCGGGCGTGAGGTGTGATCCCTCTTTTGTGCCGGACACGTTGTTTGCTGCTCCTCCAATCCGATGTATCGATCCGATCTGCATTCACTGGATACAAGGCAACAGTTAGCGCTATCATCCTTGCGTGGTGCGCCAGCCGCCGATCGTCCACAGAGTATGTACGTAATAAATATCTTTGGGATAATATTTAAATCGGTATCGATATCGGTTTCGGTATCGCTCGGCGGCGTCGCTTCTTGCTCCGCAGGGAATTGATCCGATGTGTCTGTTTCCGCACTGAACGATTTATGTGCAGATCGTATGCTCCTTGCAACAAAGGACATGACGATATGACGAAGCCCGCCTCCGCCGACACCGCTAACACGCACCAACAAGCTCCTCAACAAGCGCCCAGGAAGCGACGCGTGCCGCCCTTGTCGCTGGCCGCGTTCAAGCAATTCCTCAACGTGGCCAAGCCCTACTGGCAGCAGGATGCGAAGAAAAAAGCGTGGAGCCTGCTCCTGCTGCTCATCGTGCTGATGCTCGTCGACACGCGGCTGGCCGTGATGCTCAACAACCAGGCCGGCGAGATGACGTCGGCGCTGGCCGGCAAGGACGGCGACCGCTTCTGGGCCGCGGTGCGCGCCTGCCTGCTCACGCTCGCCGTCGCGATCCCCATCTATGCCTTCTACTACTATATGCGGGACGTGTTCGCCAACCAGTGGCGCGACTGGCTCACGCGGCGCTTCCTCGACGGCTACCTGAACGGGAGAAAATACTATGCGCTGGGCGCCGTCGGCGACCTCGACAACCCCGACCAGCGCATCGCCGAAGACATCAATACCTTCACGGGACGGTCGATCAACTTCCTGCTGATCTTCCTCGGCTCGATCATGCAGCTGGTGGCGTTCAGCGCCGTGCTGTGGTCGATCTCGCACCTGCTGGTCGGCGTGCTGGCCGTGTATGCGCTGGCGGGCACGGTGATCGCCCTGTGGGTATTCGGCACGCCGCTGATCCGCCTGAATTTCTGGCAGCTGCGGCGCGAGGCGGACTTCCGCTTCAGCCTGATCCGCCTGCGCGAGAACGCCGAATCGATCGCGTTCTACCGCGGCGAGGCGCAGGAACGCGCCCACATCGACGACAAGTTCGGCCTCGTCATCGACAACTTCGGCAAGCTGATCAAGAAACAGCGCTCGCTCAACTTCTTCCAGCGCACCTTCAGCCAGCTCACCCTCGTGCTGCCCGGCGTGATCCTGGCCAACGGCGTCCTGTCCGGCGAGCTGGAAGTGGGCCGGGCGATCCAGGCCACGGGCGCGTTCACGGCCGTGCTGGGCGCCGTGGGCGTCATCGTCGACAATTTCGAAAGCCTGTCGCGCTTCGTCGCCGGCATCGACCGCCTGCAGGCGCTGTCGAACCTCGTGTTGACGGGCGACGCGCCGAAGCCGGAAGCCCACGACACACCCCAGGGCATCCGCATGCGTCCGGGCGAGCACCTCGCGCTGGAAGCCGTGACGCTGCATCCGCCGGAGTCGGAACGGGTGCTGATCAAGGAGCTGAGCCTCGTCGTGAAGCCGGGCGATGCCCTGCTCATCACCGGGGACAGCGGCTGCGGCAAGAGTTCCCTGCTGCGCGCGATCGCCGGCCTGTGGCGCACGGGCGCCGGCACGATCCAGCATCCGCCCGCGGACGCCGTGTTCTTCCTGCCGCAACAGCCCTACCTGCAGTCCGGCACCCTGCGCAGCCAGCTGATCTACCCGAGCGAGCGCTGCACGCTGGACGACGAGCAGTTGCTGGCCATCCTGGAACAGGTCCACCTGCCGCACCTCGTCGACCGCGTGGGCGGCCTGGACGCCGTGCGCGACTGGGAAAAGCTGCTGTCCGTCGGCGAACAACAGCGCCTGGCGTTCGGCCGCGTGCTCGTGCATGCGCCGAGCGTCGTCATCCTGGACGAAGCCACCAGTGCGCTCGACAGCGGCAACGAAGCCTCGCTGTACGGCCGCCTGCGCGCCAGCCGCACGACGCTGGTCAGCATCGCCCACCGCCCCGCCGTGCTGCGCCACCATACGCACGTGCTGAAACTGATGGGCGACGGCGCGTGGGAGCTGATCGATGCGAAGGTGTTCCGCTTCGACGAGCCGGGTGGCGACGAGGCGACTATGGAGGCGACTACGGAGGCGCAGGAAAGCGCGGCGAAAGCTGCCTGAGCGGCGCGTCCCGCGCGATGAACGGCGCCGTCAGTAGGCGTAGCGGCAGGAGGCATAGCCGTCCTGGTCGCAGGTAAAAATGATCTTGCTGTCGGCCTGCTGGTGCACGTGGGCGGCGGCAGTGGTCGCACCATGCGCACGCGTGGTCTTCGATCCATCCGCGTTCACTTTCACGTTCTGCAACCGCGCATGCACCTCGTTGCGCAGGCCGTGCCTGCACAGTTGCTCGATCAGCGTGCGCGCGAACGATGCCTCGCTGAGCCTGGCCGCGCTGGTCGTGCCGGCGCGCTGGGTCAGTTGGTCCGAACCGCGCCCCAACTGGCAGGACGTGATGTTGATCTTGCAGTTCACGCCGAAGCCGACGTCGCGCAGGAACTGGGCCATGGCGACGGCGTTGATCTTCGATAGCGTCTCGAACATGGCGCTGCCGTGACCGCGCAGGATCAGCTCGGAATTGTCGGTGAGCCTGCCCATCGCGTCGCCGATGCCGGCCAGCTGGGCCCGCCCCATCAGCGGATTCATATGGGACATGTAATGGCTCGTCGCGACGAAATTGCTGTCGAAGATGTAGGAACACGTCTCGACGGGCGTGCCCGCGAGCCTTGCCTTCTCCGCCAGATACTTTGTGCCGTTCGATATCTCGACGTCGCCGGTGCTGGACGATTTGTCCTGGAATTCCAGGATCAGGACGCGGTCCACGTTTTTCATCGATATTCCTCGCAATGTGGTAGCTGGGTCGCTACCAGATACGCACGCGCGCCGCGATCGGATGCGGTGCCGATCGAGAAAATCGTGGGCCTGCGGCCGCATCCCGGGTGAGCGCGGCAACGCGAAGGCGGCGGACGGCCTACGACTTGTCGGCCACCGTCACCAGGCGGCTCCGTCGCGCCGCCAGGTCTTCCTGAAGCTTCGCGTCGCGGCCGTAGATGTCGGCGGCGAAGCGCGGGCTGCCGTCGCTGTCGACGATGGCGGTGGCATAGAAGATCACGACGGGAATCGCGCGAGCGAGGTCGACGTGCCGCGTGGGACCCGGCTGCAGCGCATCCTGGATGGCGTCGGCGTTCCACTGGCGCTGCCGATCGAGCACGAACTGGGCCAGCGCGGCAGGATGCTCGACCCGGATGCAGCCATGCGACAGGTCGCGCCGGGTGCGCTCGAAGGCCCCCCGCGCCGGCGTCGAGTGCAGGTAGATGTCCATCGGGTTGGGCATCGCGAACTTGATCGCGCCCAGCGCGTTCTTCGCCCCCGGACGCTGGCGCACGCGTGCGCGGCCTGCCTTCAGGTCGGCCACGCTCGCGCCCGGCGGCACCGTCTCCATGTCGTTCTGCGCAAGGTAGCCGGGATTGCGTGCGATCTTCGGCACGATTTCCTTCTCCAGGATGCTGCGCGGGACGTTCCAGTACGGGTTGAATTCCAGGTAGCGCATCTGGCCGACGAACAGCGGGGTTTCCGTCTTGACCGCGCTGCCGACCACGACCCGCATCTCGAGCGGCGCCGCGTCGCTGCCGTTCTGCAGCGCCCACAGGCGGTAGGCCGGCAGGTCGACCATGATCAGCGGGCCGGGACCGACGTCCGGCAGCCAGCGCAGGCGCTCCAGCGTCAGCTCGAGCTGGCGCACGCGGCGCGCCGGCGGCACGTTGAGCGCGTCGATGGTGCCGCGTCCCAGCACGCCGTCGTCGTCCAGCCCGTGACGGGCCTGGAAGTGGCGGACGCCCTCTTCCATCTGCTCGCTGTAGATGCCTTCGGCCGGCGGCGCCGCGTCGGCCGGCAGGTCGCCCAGCAGCACCAGGCGCTGGAACAGGTCCACGGCAGCCGGATACGCATCGCCGGGCCCGACCTTGGCGGCCGGCTTCGGCAATGCCGGATACGGCTGCCCGGCCAGTTCGCGGTAATGCGCCAACGCCGCCTTGGCCTGGCCGTAATGCCGCAACTGCGGCTCGGCCGCCTGCACGGCGGCGCGCAGCTTGCCGGCGGCGAGCCCGGTGCGCAGGCGCTCGACCGGATCGTACTGCTTCAGGCGCGCATCGGGCAGCCGGGTGTGGTATTCGGAGCGCACGCGGCCGACGCGCAGGTCGGCCAGGTAGTGCAGCATCGCCGACGTGAGCGCGACGTCGAAACGGGCGCTGCCTGCCGCGCCCGAGCGCAACTGGCGCTGCAGCGCGTCGGCATCGTAGTCGTCGGGGTCCAGGCCCTGCACCGCGGCCTGGCGCAACACCCACAGTGCCGCCGCGGCGGTCGACGCGTTCCACGCCGGCGCGTACTTGCGCGGGGCATAGAAGCGATCGAGCCAGGCGCGCTCGTCGTAGGGCCCCGTCGGCGCGGCCCGCGAATGCGATGCCTGGACGGCCAGCACACGGATATCGGTAGAAACAGGTTGTGCAAGGGTGGAAACGGGGACAAGCGCCGCCGCTGCGCAAAACGCGAGCGCGGCGCCGAATTGTTGGATGAGCTTCATCGACACTTTCGGACTTCGGCAACCGGACGTTACGGGCAGCATGATACCCGTTTCGCCGTCGATGCAGGGACGCACGCACGCGCTTGCCGCACGACCAGCAAAGTTTTTCGGAGCCAATATTTCAATGATCACCACCCTTACTCAATCAACTTCTTTTTGAATATTGACCTTTTCCCGACAGCGATGTGCAAGCGATCAAGCCCGGGCAACGCGGGCAATGAAACAGTGCTGTTGGCCCGGCATTCTCTGCAGGCCGATCAACCAACTCGCAAAGGAAGATCATGGTCCGAATCAGGAAATTCGCCGTTTCCATGCTGTTGTGCATGGCGATGACGGCACAGGGTGGCGAAGCGATACAGACAAGCAGCGGCGCCGCGCCTGCTGCGCCAGGCACGTCCTGGAAGCATTGTGCCAATGAAAATGGAACATGCAGCTTTCCGGATACCCGCCTGGTACGCTACGGTACCGACGACACGTATTTCGAGCTCAGCTTGGCGGGGCCGGTCACATGCAGCAATGCCGTCTTCGGCGATCCCGTACCGGGCGCGGACAAGTGGTGCAGCTTCCAGAACGATCCGCCCGTCCCCGAGAGCTGGACGTATTGCGGCGCCGAGGCCACGGCCGACATGTGCACGTTCTTCGGCACCCGGCTGGTACGGCTCGGCGTCGACGGCAGCTACACGTATAAAACGGCGTACAACATGAATCGGTGCACCGTCTCCTCTTTCCAGGGCGATCCCGCCGTCGGTGTCGACAAGACCTGCAGCTATGCCAGCGACGACCTGGCCACCGCGAGCAGCGAATGGACCGAATGTGCCGCGGAAGACCAGCAGTGCAATGTGTCCGGCACGGGCCAGGTCCGCTATGGCGCCGCTGCGACCTATACCTATAAAACGGTGACGGGCGCGTTCGAATGCAGCAATACGGTGTTCGGCGATCCGATCCCCAACCTCGACAAGTCGTGCAGCTACCTCGCCCATACCGCGCCGGCACCCGGAGAGAACTGGACGGTGGTCGACATCGGAACGCTCGGCGGCAGCGGGACGACGGTCGCCGACATCAACGACAGCGGCAGCATCGTCGGCTGGAGCCAGCTTGCCAATGGCAAGCAGCATGCCTTCCTGTACCAGAACGGCCAGATCGGCGACCTGGGCGTGCTCGCCGGCGACAACACCAGCCGCGCCGTGGCCATCAATAATCTGGGGGTCGTGCTCGGTCTCAGCGGGACCGCGGTCGACGATGCGTACACGACGACGCGCGTGTTCATTGCGGGCAACGGCGGCTTGAACGAGCTCGCCATTCCGTTTGCAGGGCGGTACGTACCCAAGGACATCAACGACAGCGGCGACATGCTGATCAACTACCAGTCAGGGACCTGCAGCAGCATCTGCGCGCTGGTCGGGCGCAACGACCACAGCATCATCGACCTGAAATCGACGATTCCTCCGGGAGTCGGCATCGACAATAGCGGCACGATCATCGCCAACACGGGCAACTCGTACGCCTATACGACGCTTTACAACATCAACGACGGTAGCCGCCGGCAAATCGGCGGTATCGCCGGTGCCGCCGTGAGCGTCATCAACATCAGCCCCAGCGGCTGGAACAATCACGGAGAGGTCGTGGGTACGTACGGTGCCATCCCTGCTGATGGCGGCCCGCCTACGGGCTTCCTGTATCGCGGCGGCGTCGCGTCCGACCTCCGAAGGGTGATCCCGGGCGAAATCAGTTTCGTGGCCGCCATCAACGACGACGGCGACCTGATCGGCAATATCGGCCCGCGGAAGAACAAGGTCTTCTTCCTTTACGAGAACAGCAGCAAGGCACTGATCACGCTGAACGACCTTCCCGTCTTCAAAAGCGGAAACTGGCAGCTGGACGACGTCGTCCGCATCAACAACGGGCGCCAGATCATCGGCTACGGCATCAATGGGAGCGGCCGGCGGCGCGCGATCCTGCTGAAGCCGTGACGCGCCTGCAGACGGTCATGCCGGCAGCCGAAAGCCGCTGCCGGTGACGAGCGCGGCAAGGATGACGACGAGCCACGGCGGCCAGCGCCAGAACACCAGCAGCAGATACGCCGTCGCCGCCAGCGCAAAGTCCGCAGCGCCATGGATCGCGCTCGTCCACACCGGCCGATAAAACGCCGCCAGCAGCAGTCCCACGACGGCGGCATTCACGCCCAGCATGGCGCGCTGGATGCCGGCGTGACGGCGCAGCGTTTCCCAGAACGGCATGGTGCCGGCGACCAGCAGGAATGCCGGCAGGAAGATGGCGACGGTGGCGATGGCGGCACCGGCCCAGCCGGACGGCGACTGCGTCGATACGGCGCCGAGATAGGCCGCGAAGGTGAACAGCGGACCGGGCACGGCTTGCGCCGCGCCGTAGCCGGCCAGGAATGCATCGTCGGAGACCCAGCCGGCCGGCACGACCACCGACTGCAGCAGCGGCAACACGACATGGCCGCCGCCGAAGACCAGCGCACCCGCGCGGTAGAAACCGTCGAACAGCTTGACGGCGTATGCGTCCGTGCCGTGCGCCATGAGCGGCAGCGCGAACAGCAGCAGGAAAAATACCGCCAGCAGCAGCGCGCCGGTCGAGCGCCGGACGGGCACAGGCAAGGAGGCGTGCGGCAATGCCGCACCGGTGCGCAGGAAGGCCCAGCCGACGAGGCCACTGCCCGCGATCGCCGCGACCTGTCCGAGCGCGGACGGCACCATGGTCATCAGCGCGGCCGCGGCAACCGCGATGGTCGCGCGCTGCCTGTCCGCCGCCAGCGTCCTGCCCATGCCCCACAATGCCTGTGCGACCACGGCGACCGCCACGACCTTCAGGCCATGCAGCCAGCCGCCGCCGATCTGGCTTCCGGACGCCGCCACGCCCAGCGCGAACAGGGCCAGCAGGATGGCCGACGGCAGCGTAAAGCCGAGGAAGGCCGCAACGGCGCCGGGGATCCCGCCGCGCGACAGGCCCAGCGCCATGCCGACCTGGCTGCTTGCGGGGCCCGGCAGGAACTGGCACAGCGCGACCAGGTCCGCATACGCGTGTTCATCCAGCCAGCGGCGCCGTTCGACGAATTCTTCGCGAAAGTAGGCGATGTGGGCGACGGGGCCGCCGAAGGAGGTCAGGCCGAGACGCAGGAAGACGAGGAAGATCTCGGCAAGGCTGGACGGCGCCTGCGTCGTCATGCCGGCTGGTGGTCGATTCACGGAATGGTCGTTGCGCCGGGCAGCGAAAGTCGGTATTGACAGCGATAGTACACCGGACGCGGGCGCTGGCTGGACGGGAACGGCAGCGTCAGCGCACGTCGTCGTCGATATCGTTCACCGCCTGATGATGACGATACCCATCGCGCGAACGCGGCGCCTGCCGGCGCCGGGGGCGCGCATATGCCGGTGGCGTGGGAGTCAGCGTCGCGATACGCGGGGCATCAACGGCAACCCAGATGATCGTATGCGTGGGCAAGCCGACCGCCGTCGCCGTCGACAGCCACCCGCACTCGAACGGCCCTCCGTAGACGAAACCATCCGGGCAGTGAGCAGCCTGCCATGCAGGAAGGTCTTGCGCGCGCTCGGCGGCGCAGGTGCCGTCGACGGCGTCCGCATGGTCGAGGCCGTCCTCGCCTGCCGACATGCAGTCCGGGACAGTCGCGCGCCCCGTCGATGGTGCGGGCAGCGACCGGCCGGTCTTGCTCGTCGCAGTCAGCGTCATCTTGCGGCAGGCAAACAACTGCACGAGCAAGGCGTCGACGTCCGGCGGGCGCGGCAAGCTCGCCGCCGGCACCGCTTGCGGCGGTGCGCCGTCGGGCCCGGGCAGAGGAATGGCGCGGTCGGCCTGCGCCTTCAGCTCGGCGGCGAAATGCGATGTCGCGCTCGCTGCAGAGGGACCGGAATCGGCGCGCGCCATGCCGGGCGCGACATGCGGCATCAACGGCGGGACGAGCATGCTGGTCATGGAAGCTCCTTGTCGTGA
Source organism: uncultured Massilia sp. (assembly GCA_963529995.1). GTDB lineage: Bacteria > Pseudomonadota > Gammaproteobacteria > Burkholderiales > Burkholderiaceae_D > Telluria. Next base: position 40,797 of record CAUSCY010000015.1, read on the forward strand.
AGGGCGGGCGTCGCGTTGGCAGCGCCTGGCTTAGTTGCTGCCTTAGTTGCTGCCGGCGCCGTGGCGATGAACGACCGCCCATCGGCACTCTACCAACTGATAGGTTTGCAGTCAACACGGCACTGCGCACCGCGTGTCCCGGACCGCCGGCAGCCCCGCTGCTAAAATAGTGGTCGTCCACCACGTACGACCGATACGACACCGAATGCAACCCAGCGCCACATGAACAAGACATCCTCTACCGCCGACGACATCCTGACCTGCGCCCGTTCCCTGATCATCAAAGGGGGCTACAACGGTTTCAGCTACGCGGACATCGCCGACGTGGTCGGCATCCGCAAACCCAGCATCCACCACCACTTCCCCAGCAAGGCGGACCTGGTGAAGACGCTCGTCGTGCGCTACCGCGAAGCGGCCGAGGAAGGCATCAAGAACCTCGAACACGGGATCCCCGGGCCGCTCGAGCAGCTGCGCGCCTACATCGGCTACTGGAAGGCCTGCATCGGCGACGCCAGCGCGCCGTTCTGCGTCTGCGCCCTGCTGGCCAACGAACTGCCCGTGCTGCCGCCGGAAGTGGCCACCGAAATCCACGGCTACTTCCGCTTCCTGTCGGGGTGGCTGACCTCGGTGCTGGAACGCGGCGCGGCGCAAGGCATCATCGTGCTGACGCACACCCCGCGCGTCGAGGCGGAAGTGTTCATGGCCGGCGTACATGGCGCGATGCTGTCGGCGCGGGCATACGGCGACACCAGCATCTTCGGCACCGTCATGGATCCGCAACTGGACCGGTTGGCGGCAAAGGACTGAGGCTGCGGGCTGAAACGCCGCCATGCCGTCGCCGGCATGGCGGAAAGGACGCGCGGTCCGGCGGACTGCGCTACAGCGACTTCAGGAACGCCAGCAGCGCGTCCCGATCGGCCTTGCCGAGGCTGGCGAAGCGCTGGCGGGCGCGCAGCGCCTCGCCGTCGTGCCACATGATCGCTTCGGGGAGGTTGCGCGCGCGGCCGTCATGCAGGTAGCCGACCTGGCCGCCCTGTCCCATGACTTTTTCCGTGTAGCCGATACCCCACAGCGGAGACGTGCGCCACAGATTGCCCTTGGCCTGCCCTTCGGCGAACTTGTCGGCCAGGCCTTCTCCCATATCGTGCAGCAGCAGGTCGCTGTACGGACGGATGGTCTGGTTGCGCAGTTCCGCGAACAGGTGGCCGCTGCCGGTCTTCATCTCCGCAGTATGGCAGGCAGTGCAGCGCATGCCGTCGAACAGCTTGGCGCCGGCGGCGACCTGCGCCGGGTCGACGCGGTGCTCGTCGATCGGCGCGACGCCTTTCGGGAAGCCGCTCGCCAGGCTGCGCTGGGCCGGCACCGCGAGCAGCGCCAGGTAGTTGGAGATCAGCTGCAGGTCGGCTTCGGCGATGCCGCGCTCGGCGCCGGCCTTGGCGCAACCGGCCGGGTCGAAGTGGCAGCTGCGGTTCGGGTACACGGGCGAGGTCACCGCCATGTCCGCCAGCAGCGCCGATGCGGCCTGCTGGCGCAGCGACGCCTTGGCCGCCTTCCAGCCGAAACGACCCAGGCGCACGGCGCCCGTTTCGGGATCGAACACGAAATTCGCCGTGCCCTTGACGCCCTCGGCGTCCGGGGCCGAGCGCACGCGCGCCAGGATGTCGGCTTCCGGCACGGCTTCCAGCAGGCCCACGCCGATCATCGGCTGGGCCGCGCGCAGCGAATACGCGCCGGGGACCGGTCCCTCGAAGGCCACCGTGGGCTTGCGCAGTTCGATGGTGCTGCCGTCGCCCAGCGTGACCGTGCGGGTCTCGAAACCGGCCACGCGCACGCCCGTGCCCCAGTTCTGCGGCGCGCCGCTGCCGGACACCGCGTTCATCTGTGCCGCCATGCCGTAGGTCGGATGCGCGACCTGGCGCCCGTCCGCGTCGAACGCCGCGGTGCGCACCTGCATGCTGTCGAGGCGCTGGCCGATCGCACCCGGGGCCGGGCTGCGGCCGTTGTTGACGTGGCAGCCGATGCAGGCGGACTGGTTGAAGCGGCCGCCCTGCAGGCCCGCCAGCGCCGTATCGACGTCGTTGCCCGGTTCGTTATGGGCGCCGGTGGTGAAATTGCTGTGCACCAGGCGGCGGCCTTCGACGAAGCGCTGCATATTGCGCATGCCGACGTTGGTATGCGGCTGCTGGAAGATGAACAGCGCATTGTCCGAATAGTTGTACGAGACCGAACCGATACCGCCGGACAGGGTCTCGTCCGGCAGCGGCATCGCGTTCAGGCGCGGCTGCACGCCATACCACGGCCGCAAGCCCTTTCCGACGACGTAGGTCCACTCGTAGGAGTAATAGCGGATGCCGCCGTTGTCGCCGTTCGCCTGCATCGATTCGACGGTCGAGAACATCGACGGCGACACTTCGATCACGTCGCCCTGCACCAGCGCGCGGCCGGGCACGTAGCTGCCGTTCGGCAGCCCGTCGACGCCGATGTCGTCGTGGCCCGGATAGTCCTTGATCAGCAGCGTGCAGGCACCGTTGATGCCGTTCGCGCTGGTCAGCCGCGGCCCGTTCGGATAGGCGACCGGCTTGCAGACGGACACGCTGCGGTCGACCAGCTCGCCCGGCGCCATCCAGCCGTAGCCGGTCACGCCGGGACGGTCGAAGGCGCGGAAGAACGCGACGCCGCCGGACAGGAAGTCGACCGTCGTGTACTGGTTCACGATCAGGTTCGGCTTGGTCACGCCCGCGACGCGGCTGTTGTCGATGATCTCGACGCCCCAGGTGCGGTTCTTGAAGTACTGCGGCACGAAGGTGAGGTAGTTGCCCGGCCCCTTGTCCAGCGGCAGTCCGGTGGCGGGATCGACGGTCTCGTTGGGACCGTAGCCGATCTCGTTCCAGTCTTCCCCGCGTTCGCGGCCGTGGCGCGCCAGGCCGCGCGCGCCGAAGCGGGTCACGAGCGTCCCGTCCGGCAGGCTGAACTGCAGGGTTTCGATCGGCTGCGCGGAACCCGGCAGCGGCTGGAGGCCGCCGCCGCCGGCGGGGAAGGCCTGCGCCGACGTCGTCGCGGCGGCGATCGTGTTGTCGCTGCCGGGCGTCTTGAATTCGACGTCGATCAGCGAGTAGCCGTAGTCGGTGCCGCGCGCGACGCCCTGCAGGCGCAGGTAGCGGGTCTGGACGTTCAGGTTGAAGAATTCCTCGGTGCCGCCCTTGCCGTCGGTGACGCTGCGCAGCTTGCTCCAGTTCTTGCCGTCGTCGGAAGCGAGCAGGTCATAGGCCTTGCCGTAGGAGCGCTCCCAGGTCAGCTTGAGGTAGCCGACCGGGGTGCTGGCGCCGAAGTCGAACTGGATCCAGGCGCCGTTCTCGCGCGCGCTGGACCAGCGGGTGGCGGGATTGGCGTCGATGGCCATGCGCGGCCCCAGACCGCCGTTTTCCACCGCGGACGAGGTGGCGTCGACGGGCTTGAGCGCGACGCCCGGCTTGCTCAGGTCGACCTGCGGCGGCGGTGGCGGCGGCTCGGCGGCCGCCGGCGTGCCGGAAAACGCCTGGATCTCGAAGATCGAATAGCCGTAGTTGCCGGAGCGCTTGTTCCCCTTCATGCGCAGGTAGCGGCCCTCGGCACCCAGGTTGCCCCAGTCCTCGCTGCCGCCCTGGCTGTCCTCGACCTTCTTGATCGTGGTCCAGCTGCCGTTATCGTTCGACACCTGGAGCTCGTAGCTGCTGGCGTGCGCGTTTTCCCAGTCGATCCGCACCCGGTTGATCGACTGGATGCTGCCGAAATCGAGCACCAGCCACTGGTCGTCGGTAAAGCCGCTGCTCCAGCGCGTGCCCCCATCATGGTCGATGGCGGCCTGCGGCCCGAGGTCGCCCCGTTCGGAGCCGCTGGCGCTGGCGCCGACGGGCGTCAGGGCCGTTTCGACGGCGCTCGCGCTGCTCGCCAGCAGGCGCGCCCCGGATTGCGTGGCCTGGCCGGGACTGTCGGCGCTGCCCGACCCGCATCCGGATAACGCAAGCGCCGCCGCCAATGGGAGGACGCGCCAATATGGTGTTGTCATGGATTCTCCTATCCGATAGACAAGTGGTCTGGATATTGTGTGGATTGAGATAGTTGCCGAAAGTAAATAAATACGGCCGCTCATCTTACCTCAGCCTTCTAGTTGGTAGGAGCACTGTTGCAAAAATGGCGCATCGTTCAGATGATGTGCATCCAAACGGCTCCGTGTTACATATCGAGCCTGCGGACGCCTGCGGATACACGGCGGTTGACATCCGACCTACTGGAAGGTAGGATGCAGCCATGACCAAGATATCTTCGACCGCCGACGAGATCCTCGCCTGCGCCCGTTCCCTGATCGTGCGTGGCGGCTACAACGGCTTCAGCTATGCGGACATTGCCGACGTGGTCGGCATCCGCAAGCCCAGCATCCACCATCACTTCCCCAGCAAGGCCGACCTGGTGACGACACTCGTCGCCCGCTACCTGAAGGAAGCGGAAGAAGGATTCGGCAATCTCGAACGGGCCGTTCCGGATCCAGTCGACCAGTTGCGCACGTATATCGGACACTGGAAGCGTTGCATCGGCGACGAGACCGCCCCGTTCTGCGTGTGCGCACTGCTGGCGAACGAACTGCCGGTCCTGCCGGAAGACGTGGCCCTGCAGGTGCGGGCCTTCTTCCGCTTCCTGTCGGCGTGGCTGACGTCGGTGTTCGAACGCGCGGCGTCCAGGAATGCGCTGGTCCTGGCCAATCCGCCGCGCGTGGAAGCCGAGATATTCATGGCGACGGTGCACGGCGCCATGCTGTCGGCGCGGGCTTACGGCGATGCCGGCATGTTCGGCACCATCATGGATCCGCAGCTGCAGCGCCTGGCGGCTGCCGGCTGAGCGCCGGCGCAGCATGGTCAATACTCTTTGTCGATCTCCGCAGTTTATCGGCGCGCTGCCTGGAGATGCTTTTTTTGCGCCACCACACTACCAACTAGTAGGTACATAATGAAGAAATCTGTCTCCCGCTTGACCGCACGCGTCCTGCTCGCCGCTTCCACGATCGTGCTGCCGGCCACCTATCTTGCCCTGCCCTCGGTTGCCCAGGCACAGAATGCCGAGCAATCCCACATCCGCGGCAGCATCGTCTCCGTCAAGGGTAACACCGTCAAGGTCAAGACCCGCGAGGGCAAGACCGTCGACGTGACGCTGGCGGACAACGCCAAGATCGCCAGCGTGGCCCGCGCCGCGATCGCCGACGTCAAGCCCGGCGACTTCGTCGGCATCGCCTCGCTGCCGAAGGCGGACGGCGGCGACGGCGCCCTCGAAGTGCTGATCTTCCCGCCGGCGATGAAAGGCCTGGGCGAAGGCAGCTACGGCTGGGACCTGAAGCCGAACAGCAGCATGACCAACGCCACCGTCGCCAACGCGGTCAAGGGCGTCGACGGCCATACCGTCACCGTGACCTACCACGGCAAGGAAAAGAAGATCGCCATCCCCGAGGGCACGCCCGTCGTGACCCTGGGCCCGGCGAGCGTGAAGGACCTGGTCGCCGGCGCCATCGTCTTCATGCCGGCGATGAAGGATGCCAAGGGCGGCCTGGTCGCACCGCAAGTGGTCGTGGGCGCCAACGGCGTCGTTCCGCCGATGTAAACCCTGGCGTGGCGGGCCGGCGCAGTCCGGCCCGTTTCCTGGAGCTGCCATGAAACCCGACCCAAAGACCGTGCTGGTACCCCGGCACTCCCTGCTCACCCGCCTGACCCACTGGATCAATGCCGTCTGCCTCGGCGTCCTGTTGCTGAGCGGGCTGCAAATCTTCAATGCCTGGCCGAACCTGTACTGGGGCCAGTACGGCGCCGACGGCGACCATGCCTTCCTGAGCATCGGCGCCTCGCGTGCGCACGGCACCGCGCACGGCCCAGTACAAGGCGTCCTGCGCGTCGGCGACACCTCGATCACGACGACGGGCGTGCTGGGCGTATCCAAGGCCGACGGCGAAAACGTCGAGCGCGCTTTTCCGTCCTGGCTGACGCTTCCTTCGTTCCAGGACCTGGCCGAAGGCCGGCGCTGGCATTTCTTCTTCGCGTGGTGCTTCGTCGTCAACGGCGCCGCCTACCTCGCCTACGGCCTACTGAGCGGCCACCTGCGGCGCGACCTGGTGCCCACGCGGCGCCAGCTCGCGCCCGGGCATCTCTGGCACGAGATCGTCGCCCATGCCCGCCTGCGCTTCCCCAAGGGCGAAGAGGCGCGCCGCTACAACGTCCTGCAAAAGCTCAGCTACCTGGGCGTCGCCGTCGTCCTGTTGCCGCTGATGGTACTCACGGGGCTGACCATGTCGCCGGGCATGAATGCCGTCGCACCCTTCCTGCTCGACGTGTTCGGCGGACGGCAATCGGCCCGCGCCATTCACTTCATCACGGCGTCCCTCGTGGTCCTGTTCGTGCTGGTCCATCTCGCCATGGTCCTGCTGTCGGGCGTCTGGAACAACCTGCGTTCGATGATCACGGGACGCTACGCCATCGAGGAAAGCGAACCACACCATGACTGACACAAGACTCACCCGCCGCCGCTTCCTGCTCGGCGCCGGCGCCATGGCGCTCGGCGGCTGCGATACCGGCGGGCCGGACACGCCGACCGGCAAGATCCTGCGCTCGGCCGAATCCCTGACGCTGGCCGCCCAGCGCCGCCTGCAGGGACGCCATGCGCTGGCGCGCGAATATACCGAAGCCGACATCTCGCCGCGCTTCCGCGTCAACGGCACCAGCATGCCCGACAGCCAAGCGTATGCCGCCCTGCTCGACAAACGGTTCGTGGACTGGCGCCTGAAGGTCGACGGTCTGGTGGTACGGCCGATGGAATTTTCGCTGGCCGCGCTCAAGCTGATGCCGACGCGCACCCAGATCACCCGCCACGATTGCGTGGAAGGCTGGAGCGCGATCGGCAAATGGACGGGCGTCCCGCTGGCCGACATCCTGCGCGTCACCGGCATGCTCGCCGGCGCGCGCTACGCGGTGTTCCACTGCGCCGACGAGCTGGAAACGACGCTGGACGGCAGCGGCCGCTATTACGAGAGCATCGACCTGGTCGACGCCTTCCACCCGCAGACCATCCTGGCGTACGGCATGAACGGCAAGGACCTGAGCGTGGGCCATGGCGCGCCGCTGCGGCTGCGCGTCGAGCGCCAGCTCGGCTACAAGCAGGCCAAGTACCTGATGCGCATCCAGCTGGTCGACAGCCTCGAGAACCTGTGGGGCGGCAACGGCGGCTACTGGGAAGACCGCGGCTACGACTGGTACGCCGGCATCTGAACCACCGATCGAACGAGGAGCACCATGACAGACAAACTGACCTCCCTGCGCGAGACGATCGATGCGATCGACGCGCACATCCTCGAACTGATTTCCCGGCGCGGCAAGGTGGCCCAGGAAGTCGGCCGCGTCAAGGCCGAGACGGGAGCGCCCGTCTTCCGGCCCGAGCGCGAGGCCCAGGTGCTGCGCGGCGCGGCCCGGCACAACGCCGGTCCGCTGCCCGACCGCGACGTGCACACCATTTTCCGCGAGATCATGTCGTCCTGCCGCGCGCTGGAAAAGCGCGTCACGGTCGCCTGCTTCGGTCCCGCCGGCGTGCAGGCGATGTTGCGGCACTTCGGCAGCGCCGTCAACGCTTTACCGTGCGTCTCGGTCGACGACGTGTTCCGGGCCGCCGCGGACGGCACGGCGGATTTCGGCATCGTCCCCATCGAGCACGCGTCCGAAGGCGCCGTCGGGCGCGTTCTCGACCTGATGCTCGACACGACCTGCGTCATCAGCGGCGAGATCGCGGTGCCGGTACTGTACGGCGAGGAGCCGGACGTACCGCAAACGCCCGTCCCGGACGATCCGCATGCGCGCACGCGTTTCGTCGTGATCGGGCGCCAGGCCGCGTCGCCGTCCGGCATCGACCGCACCTCGCTGGTGCTGGCCGTGCCGAACCAGGCCGGTGCCGTCTACGACCTGCTGTCGCCGCTCGTCCAGCACGGCGTCTCGATGACGCGCTTCGAATCGCGGGCCGCGCGTAGCGGCACACGAAAGTACTACTTCTACGTCGACATCGAAGGCCATGTCGCCGATCCGGCCGTCGCCGCGGCGCTCGACGCGCTGCAGCGCAAGGCCGCGTTCTTCAAGCTGCTGGGCTCGTACCCGGCGAGCGTGTAGGCGCCCGGTTTATTTATCGAGCCCGCCCATGAGGACGTACTTCACCTCGACATATTCCTCGATGCCATAGTAGCTGCCTTCGCGGCCGTATCCCGAATGCTTGACGCCACCGAACGGCACCGACGCCGTGCCCACCGAACCCGAATTCAGGATCATCATCCCGGTCTGGATCTCGCGCGACAGGCGGAATGCACGGCCGAGGTTGCGGGTATAGGCGTAGGCCACCAGGCCGTATTCGCTGTCGTTGGCACGTGCGACGACCTCGCTTTCGTCCTCGAAACGGTAGATGGCGAACACGGGGCCGAAGATCTCCGTCGAGGCGATGGCCATGCCGTCGTGCAGCTCCGTCAGGATGGTGGGCTCGAAGAACAGGCCGCCGCGCGCATGCTGGCGCCCGCCGAGCACGACCTTGCCGCCCTCCTCGACGGTGCGGGCCACGAGATCGGCGACCTTGTCGTAGCCCGCGCGGTTGATCATCGGGCCGACCACGAAGCCTTCCTGCAAGCCCTGGTCCACGCGGATCGCCGCGACCTTGTCCGCCAGCGCCGCGACGAAACGGTCGTGGATGGCGGCATGGACGTACACCCGGTTCGGCGAAATGCACACCTGGCCGGAATTGCGCAGTTTCGCCGCGACGAGGCCGGCCAGCGCGTCGTCGACGTCCGCATCGTCGAACACGATGAACGGCGCGTTGCCGCCCAGTTCCAGCGTCATCTTCTTGAGCGTGTCGCCGCAGGCCGCGGCCAGCAGCTTGCCGACGGCGGTCGATCCCGTGAACGACAGCTTGCGGATCCGGTCGTCGCCCGTCAGCATGGGGCCGATCTCCTTCGGATCGCCCGTCACCATCTCGAACACGCCTTCGGGAATCCCTGCCCGGCGCGCGTACTCGAGCAGCTTGTAGGCCGTCAGCGGCGTCTCTTCCGACGGCTTGATGACCATCGTGCAGCCGGCCGCGAGCGCCGTCGCGACCTTGCGCGTGACCATCATGAACGGGAAGTTCCACGGCGTGATCGCCGCGGTGGGACCGGCCGGCTCCTTGACGACCATGACCGTCGCGTTGCCCGCATGGGACGGGATGGTGTCGCCATACACGCGCTTGGCTTCTTCCGCGTACCACTCGATGAAGCCGAGTCCGTAGTCGATCTCGCCGAGCGCCTCGGACAGGCACTTGCCGTTTTCCTTGACCATCAGTTCGGCGAATGCCCGCTTGTCCTCGCGCACCAGCTCGAACCAGCGGCGCAGCATGTCGCCGCGCTCCTTCGCCAGCGTGCGCGACCAGGCGGGGAACGCCGCGCACGTGCGGTCGATCGCCTGCGCGACCTCCGCTTTCGTCATCATGGGAACTTCGCCGACGACGGAGCCGTCGGCCGGATTGAATACCTGGATCATTGCATTCTCCTCGAAACATACTGCGACAAGCAGCGAGGATTGAATGATAGGATTGGAAGCGAGCGCTGAAAACGCCACAGAGTCTATGATCCTTGCCCAATCCTATGAACACGTATGATACGATCCCCAAGCCCGATGCGCAGGCGGACGTCTACCGCGGCCTGCTCAGGGAAAGAATGGTGCGGCTGCTGACGGCGCTGGCGCCGGAAGAAGGCTACAACCTGACTTCCCTGCCGGACGTGCGCTTCCTGCGCTCCAACCGGCCGCTGAAGGCCACGCCGGTGCTGTACGACCCCGGCATCGTGATCGTCTGCCAGGGACGCAAGCGCGGCTACTTCGGCGACCAGGTGTACGTTTACGACGACCAGCATTACCTGGCCGTGTCGGTCCCCGTTCCCTTCACGATGGAAACCGACGCCAGCGCCGACGCGCCCCTCCTCGCGATCTACATGCATCTCGACTTCGAGCTGGTTGCCGACCTGATGCTGGAACTCGCCCAACACGGCAGCGCCGGCGACGGCGCGCCGAGCGGCATGATGTCGACCCCGATGGATTCCACGATGGCGGCAACGGTCCTGCGTTTTCTCGAAGCGATGAGCGACCCGCTGCAGGCGGACATCCTCGGGCGCGCGCTGGTACGAGAGATTTATTTTCACGTGCTGGCCGGCGCCCAGGGCGGCGCCATGCGTGCCGCCATGTCGATGCAAGGCCGGTTCGGCAAGATCGCCCGGGCGATCCGGAGCATCCACCAATCCTATGCGGCGGGCCTGACGGTGGAAGAGCTGGCGAAGGAATCGGGCATGAGCGTGCCGAGCTTCCATGCCCATTTCCGCAACGTGACCAATACGTCGCCGATGCAGTACCTGAAGTCGACGCGCCTGCACCAGGCGCGGCTGCTGATGCTGAGGAACGGCATGACGGCCGCCGCCGCCAGCTATGCGGTGGGCTACGGCGGGCCGACCCAGTTCAGCCGCGAGTTCAAGCGCCTGTTCGGACGCAGCCCCGGCGACGAGGTCAAGCGCATGAAGGCCGAGTTCGCGATACCGCCGGCGCAGGCGAATGCGGTGTTCGTGTCGTCGCACTGAATACGGTGTGCAGCGGCCATGGCTGGCGCCAATATGCATGACGCATCATGCGGATTCGCTTAACCGCTCATCCGTCTCCTCCCGCGCAAAGCCGGCTATCATTTTCACGCGGCTGTACATACCCTGGATACGGAAGCCGGCTGCCGGACGCCGCCGCGCCGCGCCATCCATGCTATCGAGACGGAGAACGATGGAGACACTCGAACAATTGCTTGCACTATTCGTGGCCGCCGTCGTGCTGGCCAGCCTGGCGCGCCGCGTGGGCGCGCCCTACCCGGTCTTCCTGGCGCTCGGCGGCGCCGCGATCGCCCTGATGCCGCAGGCGCCCACGTTCGCGCTGCCGCCGGAACTGGCGCTGGCGCTGTTCGTCGCGCCCGTGCTCGTCGATGCCGCCTACGACATGTCGCTGCGCGACCTGCGCGACAACTGGGCGCCAATCGCCGGCCTGGTGGTCGCCGCGGTCGGCCTCACCACCGTCGCCGTCGCTGCCGTCGCGCACGCGCTGGTGCCGGACCTGCCGTGGGCCGCGGCGATCGCGCTGGGCGCCATCGTCGCGCCGCCCGATGCCGTGGCCGCCGGCGCGGTGCTGCGCCCGATGCACCCGCCGCACCGCATCGTCAACATCCTGGAAGGCGAAAGCCTGCTCAACGACGCCACCGCGCTGCTGGTCTACCGGCTCGCGGTGGGCGCCGTCGCGACCGGCGAGTTCACCTGGGGCGCCGTCGGCCCCGCCTTCCTGCTCGGCGTGGCCGGCAGCCTGCTGGCCGGCGCCCTGCTCGGCCGCGCCGTGGTGTACGTGACCGGCCATATCGAGCACGTGCCCACCGCGATCATCCTGCAATTCGTATTCAGCTTCGGCGTCTGGATCACCGCCGAACGGCTCGGCCTGTCCGCCGTCCTGACGATGGTGTGCTTCGCCGTGACGGTCAAACGCACCCGCCGGCGTCCGGCGGCCGCCCGCATGCGCATCGCCACCAATGCCGTCTGGTCGGCCGTCGTCTTCGCCCTGAATATCCTCGCCTTCATCTTCATCGGCCTGCAGGTCCGCCCGATCCTCGAAGGCCTGGACCAGGCGGCGCTGCTGCTCTACCTGGGCGTGGCGGGCGCCGTGCTGGCCACCGCCATCGGCGTGCGCGTCGGCTGGCACATGTCGTTCAATGCCGCGCTGCGCTGGCGCCACCGCCGCTGGGGCTACCATCCGCCGCGGCCCCTGATGCGCCCGACAGCCGGCACCGGCCTCGTCATCTCGTGGGCCGGCATGCGCGGCATCGTGACGCTGGCGGCGGCGCTGGCCCTGCCCGCGTCGTTTCCCCAGCGCGACCTGATCCTGTTTACCGCGTTCGGCGTCGTGCTCGGCACGCTGGTGGTGCAGGGCCTGACGCTCAAGCCCCTGCTGCGCATGCTGCGCCTGCGCGACGACGACCCCGTCGGCCGCGAAACGGCCGCGGCGCGCGAACGCGCCTACCAGGCAAGTCTGGACAGCCTGGCCGGCCTGCACTCGCCCGACGCCGACAAGGTGCGGGACAAATTGCGCACCCTGCTCGTCGCCGCCGATCCGCAGGATGGCGCGGCCGATGGCGCCGCACGCCAGCGGGTGCTGTACCGGCAGGCGCTCGACGCGGCCCGCAAAACGATCCATGCGATGCGCGACGAAGACGAGATCGGCGACGATGCCTTCCTGCAGATCGAACAGGACCTGGACTGGCGCGAAATGGCCATCGGCGGCGATGCGCCGGCAGGCACGCGCAAGCCCGCTCCGCGCGCGGACGGGCTTGCCGGGGGACACGCGGGCCATGCCACGCCGCCAGGGTAGCTGACAGATGGCCGGATCGGTGCAGCATCGCACCGATGGCAGGCAGTCAGCGCAGTATCGTGGCGGTTCTACAGGAAGACGCGCCGCGGACCGGGCGCGTCGATCGCTCACCTTTTTTTCATCGGAATGCCATGCACAAGCACAAAGCAGCCATACTGGGGGGCCTCGTCGCCGGCGTCGTCACCTCCGCCTTCATGGTGGCGGGCCGCAAGACGGGCCTGCTGACGAAGACGCTGGACCGCGACGCGGTCGACTGGATCGACCGCACGACCGGCTCGCGCGCCGTCATCGGCGACACCGGCACCAGCGTCGTCGAATTCGCCAATCACCTGGGTGCGTCAGCCGCCTTCGGCGCCGCCCTGCCCACGCTGCGCGAGTGGGCGCCGAACCTGTCGCCGGTGGCGCTGGGCACGCTGTACGGCACGGCGCTGTACGCCGTCAACATCGCCGGCATCGCGCCCGTCCTCGGCATCACGGAGGGCGAAGTGCAGGCCGGCCCGCGCAAGGCGGGCGAGCGCTGGGCCGTGCACGTGCTGCAGGCCGTCGTCACGGCGCTGGTCGCCGAGCGCCTGGAGCGGCAGCCCGACTGAGGCCGGCGCCGTCGTAGGCGACGCCGCGCCGTCATCAATGCAGGCTCGCCTGCGCGCGCAAGGCCGGGTCGCCGCCGCCCGGCTTGCGCTGGTCGATCAGGAACTTGACCACGAGGGCGGCCGTCGAGACCACGGCAGCCGCCGCGACGACAGCGAACACGTCACCGAACGCGAGCTGGCGGCGCGTCAGTTCGGCGACGAGGAAGGAACCCGCGATGCCGCCGAAGCGCCCGACGCCCAGCATCCAGGCGACGCCGGTGGCGCGGCCACGGGTCGGGTAGTACATCGCCGCCAGCGCGGGCAGCGAGGATTGCGCGGTATTCATCAGCGTCCCCGCCAGGAACACGGTCGCGGTCAGCAGGCCGACGTTGCCGACCACCTGGCCGATCATGAAGACGGCGACGGCCGTCAGCGCGAAGCCGATGGCGACGACGCGGTTGGCGTCGTGGCGGTCCATCAGCCAGCCGGCCACGATGGCGCCCACGCCGCCGAGCGGGAACAGGGCCGCGATCAGCGTCGCGCTCTGCGCCGCCAGCCCGGCCTCCTTGAACAGGACCGGCATCCAGTTGATCAGCGCATAGAAGATCACCAGCCCCATGAAATAGGCCAGCCAGAGCATCAGGGTGCCGGCGACGTAGGCACGTGAAAACACGACGGCGATGCCGCCGCCGCGTACCGCCGGGGCGCCCTCCTCGGCCATGACGAAGCGTTTGGCGGCCGCTGCCGCCGGATGGACCCGGCGCAGGATCGCGCCGATCCGCGCCGGCGACGCATTGCGCGCGACCAGGTGGCGCACGGACTCCGGCAGCACGAACAGCATCACCGCCGCCAGCACCAGGGGGACGGCGCCGCCGAGTTCCAGCACGCTGCGCCAGCCCCAGTGCGGGATCATCCAGGCCGCGAGGAAGCCGCCGCAGGCGGCGCCCAGTGGGAAGCCGCAGAACATGGCATTGGTCACGAAGGAGCGGCGCGCGTCCGGACAGAATTCGCTGATCAGCGTCACTGCGTTGGGCATCGCCGCACCCAGGCCGATGCCGGTGAGGAAGCGCAGGATGACGAGCTGTTCCAGCCCGCCGGCGAAGGCGGATGCGCCGCAGGCAGCCCCGAAGGCCAGCACGGACGCCAGCAGCACGACGCGCCGCCCCAGGCGATCGGCGAGCGGCCCGGCGACGATCGCGCCGGCGGCCAGGCCGAACAGCGCCGCACTCAATACCGGCGCCAATGCGGGCTTGGCTATGCCCCATTCCTTGATCAGGGACGGGGCGATGAAACCGATGGCGGCCGTGTCGAAGCCGTCCAGCAGCACGACGGCGAAGCACAGGGCGAATACCAGCCACTGGTAGCGCGAGAAAGGATGTCGGTTGATGAAATCCTGGACGTCAAGATCCTGATTGTTCATGTCGGTCTCCATCGGGCCGCGCCGAACCTGCGCACCCGGTTATGAATACGGCTGTCGATGCGCCGCTTGTCGTGATGTGTGCGTACGATCAGGCATGAGTGTTCGATAATCGAACAATGCTTCGCCTACCGCACAAAACGAGTGTATGCCCGGGTTTCGCCGCGGGTCAAGCGAAATGCGGACGGTTCAGAGCAAGGCGCTCAGCTCGACCTGCATCTTGATCAGCGCCGGCAGGTAGCGCTCCGCCATCGCATGGGCGGGCTGGCGGTTCGCATGGACGCTGATGTTCAGCGCCGCGACGGCCTCGCTGCGGAAGTTGCGCACGGGGACGGCGATCGTGCACAGGCCCAGTTCCAGTTCCTGGTCGACCAGCGCATAGCCTTGCGCCCGCGCACGGGCGATCTCGAGCGCCAGGCGCTCCTTGTCCACGATCGTGTGTTCCGTGACCGGTTCCGGCGCGACGCGCGCGAGGTAGCGTTCGAGTTCCGCTTGCGGCAGGCCGGCCAGCAGCACGCGGCCGTTCGCCGTGCAATACGCGGGAATGCGGGTACCCGGCTGCAGCGTGACCGACACCAGCTGCCCGGCGCTGACGGCCGCCACGCACACGAGCTGGTCGTGGTCGAGCACGCCGATGGAGGCCGCCTCGCCCAGCGAATAGGCAAGCCGGTACAGCGAGGGCTGCACGATGCGCGGCAGGCGCGCCGAGTGCAGATAGGACTGCCCCAGCCGCAGCACGGCCGGCGTCAGCGAGAACATCTTGTTCTCGTGCCGCATATAGCCCAGGTGCGTCAGCGTGATCAGGTAGCGGCGCGCCGCCGCACGCGTCATCCCCGTCGCCTGCGCCACCTCGGCGATCGTCAGGCGCGAGCGCTCCTGGTCGAAGGCCTCGATCACCTTCAGTCCTTTTTCCAGGCTGGACACCAGGTCCCTGTCGAGAGGCAGTTCGTCGTCGTTTGTCATGAACGTAAAACAGGATGATTTGTGCGAGTATCGCACAATTCGTGCGTAGGGCGAATGCGACGATGCTGGCGCCGCTTGTCAGGCGAACTGACAATCCTCTACCATTTTCCGGGCCGACAAGGACAACCATAGGAGACCGTCGTGAAATTCGATGCCATCGACCCGGGCGTTTACCCCGCCCTCATCCATCCACCCTACAAGTCGACCCTGCTGCGCGGTCCGCTGCAGGCGCCGCTGCGCATCGAGGCGCCGGTGCCCGCCGGGCAGAACATCGCACCTGCCCCGCGCATCCTGCTGCCGCACGACGCCGACCTGACCGCGCACGGCGACGGCGCGCCGCTGGGCGAAAAAATCGTCGTCACCGGGCGCGTCGTCGACGAGGACGGCAAACCGGTGCGCAACTCGCTGATCGAGGTCTGGCAATGCAACGCGGCCGGGCGCTACCGCCACAAGCGCGACCAGCACAATGCGCCGCTGGATCCGAATTTCAACGGCTGGGGCAAGATGCTGACCGACGACGACGGCCGCTACCGCTTCGTGACCATCAAGCCGGGCCCCTACCCCTGGGGCAACCACGACAAGGCCTGGCGGCCGGCGCACATCCACTTCTCGCTGTTCGGGAACGTGTACGCCCAGCGCCTGGTGACGCAGATGTACTTCCCGAGCGACCCGCTGTTCCCGTACGACCCGATCTTCAACAGCGTGCCGGACCAGGCGGCGCGCGACAGCCTGATCGCCAAGTTCAGCATCGACCACACGGTGGGCGAGGAAATGCTCGGCTACGAATTCGACATCGTCCTGCGCGGACGCAACGCAACGCCCATGGGCCTGTAAGGAGAACGCGGTGAGCAAGATAACGACTTCCCAGACCATCGGTCCGTTCTCGCACGAGGCGTGGCAGTGGGGCGTGGACGCCAGCACGGCCGACCGGCTCGAGACGGGCGCGCCGACCGTGATCGTCGCCGGCATCATCCACGACGGCGCCGGTGTTCCCATCAACGATGCCCAGATCGAAGCGTGGATCCCGGCTGCCGTGGCGGCGGAAAGTGCCCATCCCGTTCCCGGCTTCCGCCGCGTGCCGAGCGGCGCGGACGGCGAATTCCGGCTGCGCGTGTCGGTGCCGCCGGACGCCGCGCCGGGCGAGCCGGCCATGTACGTCACCGTGTTCGCGCGCGGCCTCCTCAAGCACCAGTTTACCGCCGTCTTCCTCGAGGACGCCCCCGGCCTCGCGCAATCGGCGATACTGAACCAGGTGCCGGAAGGCCGGCGCGACACCCTCATCGCGCGCAAGACCGGCGACGGCGAGTACCGCTGGGACATCTGGATGCAGTCGGACCGGGAAACGGTCTTCTTCGACTACGCCTGAGTACAACACGGAGCAGCAATGAGCGTATCGATTTTCGATAGTTTCCTGACGACGCCGGACATGATCGCTGTCTTCGACGATGCCGCCGTCGTCCAGGCGATGTTCCAGTTCGAGCAGGCTCTCTCACGCGCGCAGGCCGACGAGGGCCTGATTCCGGACGCTGCCGCGAAGGCGATCGCGGGCGTGTGCAGCGCGCGGCTGTACGACATCGCCGCGCTGATCGATGCAGGACGCCGCGCCGGTGCCCTGGCGATCCCCGTCGTCAAGGAATTGACCAAGACCGTGGCGCTGTACGACGAGGCGGCCGCGCGCCATGTGCACTGGGGCAGCACCAGCCAGGACGTGCTCGACACGGCCATGGTCCTCGTCACGCGCGAAGCCCTGAAGCTGCTGGACGACGGCCTGCACGACCTGGCCGGCCACCTGCTGCAGCTGGCGCAGCGCCACCTGGACACGCCCGTGCTCGCGCGCACGCTGATGCAGCCCGCGCAGGTGACCAGTTTCGGATTCAAGGTCACGGGCTGGCTGGCCCCCGTCGTTCGGGCGCGGGCGCGCCTGCGCGAGGCCGCGGCGCGCGCACTGCAGCTGCAGCTGGGCGGTGCCGTCGGCACGCTGTCCGTCATGGGCGAGGCCGGACCGGCCGTCGCCTCGAGGATGGCGGCGCAGCTGGGCCTGAAACCGGCGGACGCCGCATGGCACACGCAGCGCGACGAATGGGTGCGCCTCGGAATGGAAGTCGCGGTCCTGACGGGCACGCTGGGCAAGCTGGCGACGGACCTGAGCCTGATGGCGCAAGGCGAGATCGGCGAACTGGCCGAGCCGTCCGGCCAGGGACGCGGCGGCTCGTCGGCGATGCCGCACAAGCGCAATCCGGTATCGGCGATGATCGCGCTGGCCGCCGCGCACCGCACGCCGCAGCATGCGGCCGCGCTGCTGGCATGCATGGGCCAGCAACACGAGCGCGGCCTGGGCAACTGGCAGGCCGAACTGGCCGAATGGCCGAACCTGTTCCTGAGCGCCCATGGTGCGCTGCGTGCCTTGAACGAGGCATTCGCGGGCCTGCAGGTCGACCGCGAGCGCATGCTGGACAATATCCGCGCACTGCACGGCCTCGTGTTCGCCGAGGCGGCGTCGGCCTGGCTCGCCGCGGCCATCGGGCGACCGGCAGCCCATGCGCTGCTGGAAGACCTGACGCGCCGCACCGTGTCCGAACGCGGCGAGCTGTCGGCACTGCTCGAACAGGCCGTCCGGTCCGATGCGCAACTGTCCCGCACTGTCGACACGGCGCAGCTGGCCGCCCTGTTCGATCCTGCCACGGCCGCCACGCCGGCGCGCCGCCTTGCAGAACTTCAGCTCGCCGACCTGCGCGCGGCGATGGCCGCGCTGGATGCCTCCCACCCTTTCCATCAGACGAATACATGAGCTACGATCCTTTGGACCACGACTTCGAACGCGGCCTGCAACAGCGCCGCGCCGTGCTGGGCGACAGCTGGGTGGAGCGTTCGCTCTCCGGCGCCAACGACTTCAACGCGGATTTCCAACACCTGATCACCCGCTATGCCTGGAACGAGATCTGGGGGCGCCCGGGGCTCGAGCACAAGACGCGCCGCGCCATCGTCCTGTCGATCTGCACGGCGCTGGGCCGCTGGGAAGAGTTCGACCTGCACGCGCGCGCCGCCCTGCTCGCGGATGCGCGCAGCGGCCTGTCGCCGGACGAACTCAAGGAAATCCTGATGCAGTGCGCCATCTATGCCGGCGTGCCGGCCGCGAACACCGCCTTCGCGCATGCGCAGGCGATCCTGCGCGACGTGGCCGCCCAGATCGGCTATCCGCTGGCGCCGGCCGCGCCGGCCGATGCCGTCCATCCCGGCATCGGCCGCGAGGGACGGACCGCCAGCGCGCCTGCACTGCATTACAGCGTGCGCGCACCGCGCAATGGCAAGGCACCGCGCCATACCGTCGTGCTGAGCCACGCGCTCGGGTGCGACCTGACGATGTGGGATCGCCTGGCGAACGCGCTGGCGGAGGATTGCCGCGTCATCGTCTACGACCATCGCGGCCACGGCAGCTCGGATGCGCCACCCGGCCTGTACGCGATGGCGGAACTGGCCGACGACGCCGCGCGCCTGTTGCGCGAACTCGATACGGGCCCCGTGGTCTGGGTCGGCCTGTCGATGGGGGGCATGGTCGGCCAGGAACTCGCCCTGCGCCACCCTTCCCTCGTGCGGGCGCTGGTGCTGGCCAACACGACCAGCGCCTATCCGGAAGCGGCGCGCGCCGCCTGGGAGCAGCGCATCGAGACCGTGCGCGCAGGCGGGACCGAGGCCATTGCCGATGCCGTCATGGAACGCTATTTCGACCCCGGCTTCCGCGCGCAATCGCCGGCGACCGTGGCGCGGATCCGCCGCCGCCTGACGACGACGGACGCCGACGGCTACGTCGGGTGCTGCAACGCCGTCGGCAAGGTCGACACGACGGCCAGGCTCGGCGCCATCGCGGTGCCGACCCTCGTCATCGCGGGTGAACTGGACCAGGGCACGCCCGTCTCCATGGCGCGCACGCTGGCCGAGGCCATCGCGGGCGCGACGCTCGTCGTATTGCAGGAGGCGTCGCACCTGAGCGCCGTCGAACAGCCGGAAGCGTTCGACAACGCCGTCACGCACTTCATCCGCGCACTCTGACGCGCCGGCGGCGGACGGCGCGCCGTCCGCCCCATGCTCAGAAGTGGTGGCGCAAGCCGACCATCACGCCGTTCTGCGACAGGCCCGTGCCGACGGTGCCCCCGGCGTCCAGCGCGACGGCCGACGTGCCCTCGTTGTCGATGTGGCCGATCGTCGCGTACAGGAAACTGCGCCGCGACAGCGCATACGTCACGCGGCCGACCAGCATCGACACGTCCGCGTTCGAATGCTTCGTGTCGCGCCTCGACCATTGGGCGTCGACGGTGAACGGACCGAATGGATGGCTGGCGCCGAAGTAGTACAGGTCCGATTCCGTGCGCCCCGCCGCCGCCCGCGTATCCCTGTCCATCACCCCTGCCCCGACCTTGGTCGCGCCCAGCATCACGTAGGCGTTGACGAGCGTGCGGGTATCCGTGTTGTCGCTGCTCGTCAGCCCGCCCGCGGCGCCGGTGTTGCCGTACATGCGGTCGTGGACGGCGTTCACGCCCCAGGCCTTCGTCTCGTAGCCGAGCATGCCCGTGTACTGCCGGCACGCCTTCGCATTGCCCGGCACCTCGCCCGCGCAGTTCGTGGCGGGCGGCCCGCCG
This sequence comes from uncultured Massilia sp., assembly GCA_963529995.1. Taxonomy (GTDB): domain Bacteria; phylum Pseudomonadota; class Gammaproteobacteria; order Burkholderiales; family Burkholderiaceae_D; genus Telluria. The sequence continues at coordinate 60,832 of CAUSCY010000015.1, forward strand.
GCATTCGACGCATCGCGCCCGAAGCTCCAGGTCGCGCCGACCACGACGTCGCCGAAGTTCCCCATATAGCCGATCGCATTGTCGCTGCGCGCGTTCGGCAGATAGGGATCGATGCTGCCGATGGCGAAGATGCCGGGCCCCAGCACGTCGGCCTTCAGCACCGAGATATAGGTCATGTTCTGCTGGCGGCCCAGCGTGAGCGTGCCCCATGCGCCTTTCAGGCCCACGTTCGCGGCCCGGCCGAACAGGCGGTTGCCCTGCTGCGACGTCCCGGTATCGATCGCGATGCCGCTTTCCAGCACGAAGAACGCCTGCAGGCCGTGGCCGAGGTCTTCCGTGCCCTTGAAGCCGATGCGCGACGGGAACTCGCCGGTAATCGACGGCATTTTCGTCACCGAGCTGCCCGCCGCGTCCACGTTGGTCACGTGGACGACGCCCGTATCGAGGATGCCGTAGATCTGCACGGCGGTCTGGGCATGGGCGAGCGGCCCGGCGAGGCAGGCCGCCACGGCGGCGGCGGCGCGGATGGTTGTTTTCATGGTGTCTCCTGAATGATTGGGCGATGACGATCGCATCGCTTGTTGGCGGGTGAAACCGGGCGCGCGACGACACGTACGGACGAACGGGTCCCTTCAGCCTTCGCAGGCCGATGCATGGCCCCGTCGCGGTGCCGTGAACGTTGCAGCAGGTTCTGGCGCGGTCACGTCCGCGCGCGCCGGTCGGGCCGCGCGGGACGGACTATCGCGAAGCAGGCGCGGTCGGCGCCTCGGGTCAGCGGGTGCCGACCGCCTGGCCGCCCGGTATCTCCGTGGGATCGGCGCGCCGCGACAGCGTCCACGCGCACAGGGCAGCCACCACGAGCCCCGGTGCCGCGGACAGCATCACGCCCGCCGCCCCTGCCCCGGCAGCCAGCACCTGGCCTGCCACCAGGGGTCCGGCGATCGCGCCCAGCCTGCCCGTCGAGATGGAAGCGCCCACGCCGGTGGCGCGGATCGCCGTCGGATACAGGGCCGGCGCGCGCGCATACAGCACGGCCTGGGCGCCGATCGCGCAAGCGCCCGCCGCGAAGCCGGCCACCAGCATCGGGGCGAAGCTGGTCGACAGTCCAAGGCCGGCCAGCGACAGCAGCATGCCGGCGTAGGAGATCCCGACGGCAAGGCCGGCACGGTCGCGGTCGACGAGGCGCCCGCTCAGCACGGAGCCGGTGGCGCCGCCGATGTTGAACAGGATCTGCACGATGCCCGCCTCGGCACGGGAATACCCCTGGCCGATCAGCAGCGACGGCAGCCAGTTCAGCAGCATGTACAGGACCGTCAGCGTGAAGAAGCAGGCCACCCACAGCAACAGCGTCGAGCCCAGCACCCGCTCGGCGAACAGCCCGCCGATGCGGCGGTCCGTCGGTGCCTGGTTGAGCGTCTCCTGGCGGAAGCTCGCGGACTCGCGCAGCAGGAAGAACAGCAGCAGCGCCACGACGAGCGGCACGATGCCGCCGACATAGAAGATCATGCGCCAGCCGGCCTCGAACTTCATCATCCCGATCACCGACGCGATGGCGCCGCCGAGCGGCACGCCGCAATACGTCAGGCTGACGGCGGTGCTGCGCATGGCCGGATCGGCCGCCTCGGACGTCAGCGCGATCAGCAGCGGCAGCGCGGCGCCCAGCCCCAGGCCCGTCAGCACCCGTGCCCCGATCAGGCTGGAGTAGTCCCAGGCATGGGCGGTGGCGAACGAGAAGATGCCGAACAGCAGCACCGCCCAGACCAGCACCGTCTTGCGGCCGACGCGGTCGGCCAGCCAGCCGCCGGCGAAGGCGCCGGGCAGCAGGCCGACGAGTCCGGCACTGAACACCCAGCCCATCATGGCCGGCGCCAGCTTGAATTCCGCGCCGATGCCGGGCGCGGCGATGCCGGTGGACTGCAGGTCCAGCCCTTCCAGCAGCGCGGTGATGAAGCACAGGGCGATCGTGGCCGCGCCACGGGGCAACTTGTTCTGGTGCGTCATGATTGCTCTCCTTCCTGCGTCGCGCGGATCGTCCGATCCGCCCGTCCGGCGTACATCCCATCGATCAGGTCCGCACGGCGCGCGAGCACGGCAGCCTGGTTGATCGAACCCTTGTCGGTCAGCTCGCGGTGGTCGATCGACGGCGGCTCGGCCAGCAGCAGCAGGCGTTCGATGCGGTGCGAGGAGCCGCTGGCGCCGGCGTTCAGGCCGTCGAGCAGGCGCGCGAAGAACGCCTGCACCGGCGCACTGGCCAGCACCTGCTCGGCGGGAGCGTCCGGCGCCATGCCCGACAGCGTCATGCAGTGCTCCATGCGCGGAAAGACCAGCAGGCCGATCGACTCGCGGTTGAGCCCCGTGACGACGGCATCCATGACGTACGGCGCGCCCTGGCTGATCACCCGCGCGCGCAGGGGGCCGACGCTGACGAAGGTGCCCGACGACAGCTTGAAGTCCTCGGCGATCCGGCCGTCGAACACGAAGCCCAGTTCGGGCCGGGCGGGATCGTAGAAGCGCAAGGCGTCGCCCGTGCAGTAATACCCGTCCTCGTCGAACGCCTGCGCCGTCAGTTGCGGCGCGCGCCAGTAGCCCGGCATGACGTGCGGCCCGGCGAACCTTGCCTCCAGCTTGCCGTCGACCGGCACGAGCTTGACCCGGCAGCCGGGAGCCGGCACGCCGACGTAGCCGGCCTGCACGATGCTGCCCGTGCCGAAAGTGCAGGATGGCGAGGTCTCGGTCATGCCGAGCCCCGTCATGATGCGGATCGATTCGCCGCAATGCGCGACGGCGACGGCGTCCAGCCGGTCCCACGCCGCTTGCGACAGGCCCGCGCCGGCACAGAAGAACAGCTTTACGCGCGAGAAGAAGTTCTCGCGCAGGCCGGCATCCTGTTCAAGGGCCTCGGCCAGCATCTCGAAGCCCTTCGGGATATTGAAGTAGACGGTCGGTGCGATGTCGCGCAGGTTGTCCAGCGTCGCGCCGAAGTCGCGCGGCGTGGGCCGGCCGTCGTCCAGGTACAGGCTGCCGCCGTTGTACAGGGCGATTCCCACGTTGTGGCTGCCGCCGAAGGTGTGGTTCCAGGGCAGCCAGTCGAGCAGCACGGGCGGCTCCTCGGCAAAACAGGGAAAGGTCTGCAGCAGCATCTGCTGGTTGCTGCACAACATGCGATGCGTCGTGATCACCGCCTTCGGCTTCTTGGTCGAACCTGAGGTGAACAGGAACTTGAGGATCGTGTCGCCGTCGACGCCGAGGTTGACGGCATCGATGTCGCGCGGGGCCGTGTCGAGCAGGCCGGCAAAGGCGGTACCGGGTCGTGCGCCGTCCTCTTCCCCGCCGACGATCAGCTCCGCATCGGGCGGCAGCGCCGCATCGAGCGCCTTCGCGAACGCGCGCGCATCGGACACGTAGATCGCGCCCGGCGTCAGTTGTTCGATCAGGTCGCGCAGCTTGCCGTAGTCCGTGGACAGGAGCGAGTAGGCCGGCGAGATGGGCGAATACGGAATGCCGGCATAAGCGGCGCCCAGCGCCAGCTGGTAGTGTTCCAGGTCGTTGCCGGACAGGATGACCAGCGGCCGCTCGGCGGACAGGCCGCGGTCGCGCAGTGCCTGGCCGATGCGGCGCGCACGCTCCAGCATGTCGGCGTAGGTGATGCGGATCCATTCGCCGTCGGGACCGCGGCGGGCGACCAGCGTGCGCTGCGGATGGGCGGCGGCACCGCTCACCAGCCGGTCCGTGTAGCGCACCGGTACGGGCGCCAGCGGCGTCACCGCATCGAGGTGCCAGATGCCATTTTCCCGGTAGGCGCGGACCTCGGGATTGCCAAGCGTGATGGGGCGACACCGCAAGCTGCGGCCCGCCAGATGGACTGCGTTCATGGCGTCCTCCGCTCAGATCGGATAGTGGCGCGGCGAAGTCTGCACCGTGATCCAGCGCAGGTCGGTGAACTCGGCGATTGCCGCCTTGCCGCCGAAGCGGCCGTAGCCGCTGCCCTTGACGCCGCCGAACGGCATCTGCGCCTCGTCGTGCACGGTCGGGCCGTTGATGTGGCAGATGCCCGATTCGATCCGCTGCGCGACCGCCATCGCGCGGCCGATATCGCGCGAGAACACGGCCGAGGACAGGCCGTATTCGCTGTCGTTGGCGAGCCGGATCGCCTCTTCGTCCGTATCGAAGCGCAGCACCGAGACGATGGGGCCGAACGACTCTTCCTGGTAGACCCGCATCGCCGGCGTGACGTCGTCGACGATGGCCGGCTGCAGCACGCTGCCTTCGAGCCCGCCCGCCTGGGTGACGGTGGCGCCCCGTTCGCGCGCATCCTGCAGCATCGCATCCACGCGCGCCGCCGCAGCCGGATCGATCATGCCGGCCAGCGGCGCATCGGATGCTGCCGCCTTCAGCGTCGCGGTCTTGGCTGCAAGCTTCTCGACGAAGGCCGGCGCCACCTTGCGATCGACGAGGATGCGGTCCGCCGACATGCAGATCTGGCCCTGGTTGAAGAAGGCGCTGAAGGCGGCCGCCTCGACGGCGGCATCGAGATCCGCGTCGTCGAGCACGACGATCGGGTTCTTCCCGCCCAGCTCCAGCAGCACGGGCTTCAGGTGCTTCGCCGCGTGCTGGGCGATGATGCGGCCGACCTTGGTCGACCCCGTAAAATTGATGCGGCGTACGGCCGGGTGCGCGATCAGGCGCTCGACGACCTGCGGCGCATCGTCCGGCGCGTTGGCGATCAGGTTGACGACGCCGGCCGGGAAACCGGCGTCGACGAAGGCTTGCGCGATCAGGCGGTGCAGCGTCGGGCACAGTTCGGACGCCTTCAGCACCACGGTATTGCCGCAGGCGAGCGGCATGGCGACGGCGCGGGTGCCGAGGATGATCGGCGCGTTCCACGGCGCGATGCCGACCACGACGCCGCAGGGCTGGCGCACGCCCATCGCGAGCGAGCCGGGCACGTCGGACGGGATGACTTCGCCGCTGATCTGGGTCGTCATCGATGCCGCCTCGCGCAGCATATTGGCGGCCAGCGTGACGTTGAACTGGTACCAGACGGGCGCGCCGCCGCATTCGGCGACCGCGGCCTCGACGAACCGGCCGCGCAGGGCCTCCATCTTGTCGGCCGCGGCCAGCAGCAGCGCGCGGCGCGCGCCCGGCAGCATGGCCGACCAGGCCGGGAACGCCGCGCTGGCGGCGGCGACGGCCGCGTCGACGTCGTCCAGCGTCGCGGCGGCGGCGTTGGTGGCGATCTCGCCGGTGGAAGGGTTGTGGCGCGCGAAGGTCGCGCCGTTCGATGCCGCGCGGGCGTGCCCGCCGATCAGCAGATCGGTATTGAACATCAGGTGTCTCCTCTTTTAGCTCGCTGAATCAAGCTCGCTAAATCAAGCTCGCTGGATGCGCTGCCGTTCGCGGCAGTCGCGCTTTTTTCTTGTTTGCCGGCCGTCGCGTCTTATGCGCGTTTGTAGGCCTGCAGTCCCGGCTTGATGCTCTTGTCGTCCAGGAACTGCTTGAGTCCTTCCTTGCGGCCCTTTTCCGGGTCGCGGTAATTCGACTGGTCCGTCTTGGCGTACAGGTAGTCCTCGTTCTGGTCCCAGGTCAGCTCGCGGCAGCGCTTGAAGCCGACCTTCGCATAGCGCAGCACCACCGGATTCTTTTCGAGGAGCTTGTTCGCCAGCTCGACCACGGCGTCGCGCAGCTGTTCCTTCGGCACGCTCTTGTTGACGAGGCCCATGGCGGCGGCTTCCTTGCCCGTGAAGGTGTCGCCCGTCATGATGTAATGCAGCGCCTGGCGGTGGCCCATCGTGTCGGCCACGGCCTTGGACACCAGGTTGCCCGGCGGGATACCCCAGTTCACTTCCGACAGCCCGAACACGGCGTCGTCGGCCGCGATCGCCAAGTCGCAGGCGACCAGCGGCGAGAAGGCACCGCCGAAGCACCAGCCGTTCACCATCGCGATGGTCGCCTTGCTGTACATGCGCAGCAGCTTCCACTGCCATTGCGAACAGTCGCGGCGCATGCGTTCCTGCATGATCTCCGGCTTGCCGTCCGTCTCGCGGAAATACTCCTTCAAGTCCATGCCGGCGGTCCAGGCCTCGCCGGCGCCGGTCAGCACGATCACCTGGGCGTCGTCGTCCAGTTCCAGCGTCTCGAGCACGTCGATCATTTCGCGGTTGAGCGTGGGGCTCATCGCGTTGCGCTTCTCCGGACGGTTCAGGGTGATCCAGCCGATCTGGTTGGCCACGTCGACCTTCACGGTTTGCCAACGGCCTGCATATTTGGACATACAATGTCTCCTAACTTGATTGGAATTTATCAGGCTACCTGATATGAATCTTATACTAGCCACGTCCAAGGGCTTTGACAAGAAAAATATTCATGCCACCAAAGACATCACAAAACGCCGCCTCCAACACCAATAAACCGGCCGGCCTGGCCTACCTCGTCGGCCGCCTGGACCACGTGCTGAACAAGCGCCTGCGCGACGGTCTCGCACCCCTGGGCATGACGGTGCCGCACTACACGGCCCTGTCGGTATTCCGCGTGATGGGGTCGCTCTCGAACGCCCAGCTGGCCGAACGCACCATGGTGTCGCCGCAATCGGCCAACGAAATGGTCAAGGCGATGGAAGCGAAGGGCTGGATCGAGCGCAGCCCGGACCCCAGCCACGGCCGCATCATCCGCATCGGCCTGACCGACGCCGGCCTCGCCTGCCTGCAGCAATGCGACGCCGTCGTGCGCCAGGTCGAAGCGACGATGTTCCCCGACCTGTCCGACGAGGAGCGCGCCCGCCTGCACGCCCAGCTGAGGAGCGCGGTGCGCGCGCTCAGCGTGCAGGGCCTGTGACGCCGGGATGAGGGCCCGTCAGAACGCGCCGACGTAGTTTTCCGCCAGCGCCGTCGCCATGGCGCGCGACCCGACGACATTGTCCAGTTCCGCGCGCTGCAACTCGCGCTGGAACGGCGAGGCGTCGGCAAAGGTATGCAGCATGCTGGTCATCCACCACGAGAAGTATTCGGCACGCCAGACGCGCTTGAGCGCATCGTCCGTGTAGCGGTCGAGCCGTTCGCGCGTGCCGCGGCGGTAGAACGCTTCCAGGCCGGCGGCCAGCAGGCGCACGTCGGACACGGCCAGGTTCATGCCCTTGGCGCCCGTGGGCGGCACGATGTGGGCGGCGTCGCCGGCCAGGAACAGGCGGCTGGACTGCATCGGCGTCGAGACGAAGCTGCGCATGGGGACGATGTTCTTCTGGAAGATCCGGCCTTCCGTGACGCGCCAGCCGTCGCGGTTCTCGAGGCGCGCGTGCAGTTCCGCCCAGATGCGGTCGTCCGACCAGTTGTCGACGCTGTCCTTGGGGTCGCACTGGAAGTACATCCGCTGCACCGTCGGCGAACGCGTGCTGACGAGCGCAAAGCCGCGCTCGTGGCGTGCATAGATCAGCTCCTGCGACGACGGCGGCGCTTCGACCAGGATGCCGAACCAGCCGAACGGGTAGACGCGCTGGTAATCCTCGCGCCCTTCCCGCGGCAGCGCGGGCCGCGAGATGCCGTGGAAGCCGTCGCAACCGGCGATGAAATCTGCGTCGATGCGCCGGGCCTGCCCCGCATGCGTGAACGAGACGGACGGTCGTTCGCCGTCGAGGCCGTGCAGCGCCACGTCGCGCACGCCGAACAACAGTTGCCCGTCCGCGGCCGTGCGCGCCGCCACCAGGTCCTTGATCACTTCGTGCTGGGCATACACGCTGATCGCCTTGCCGGTGAGCGCGAGCAGGTCGATGCGGTGGCGCCGTCCCTCGAAGGCCAGCTCGAAGCCATGGTGCAGCGCGCCTTCGGCACGCATGCGCGCGCCGACGCCGGCCTCGTTCAGCAAGTCCATGGTGCCCTGCTCGAGCACGCCGGCGCGGATCGTCGATTCGATTTCCTCGCGGGTACGGGATTCGAGCACGACCGACTCGATGCCTTGCAAATGCAGCAGATGGGAAAGCAGCAGGCCAGCCGGGCCCGCGCCGATGATCGCAACTTGGGTGCGCATGTCGTCTCCTTGAATGGTTGTTTTGGAAAATACTAGAACCCGTCGCCGCGTTTTGAAATGGATGAAACTGTCGATTTCTGGTACTTTTTCGACATGCATGACAATCGATACCCCTTGCCCGACATTCCCCGCTTCGCCCTCTACGGCGAGCAGACACCCGTGGAGGCCGTGCATATCGAGCTGATCGAGACGCGCAGCCGCCTGCACGACTGGCACATCGAACGGCATACGCACCCGGGCCTGTTCCAGGTACTTTTTCTATTGCGTGGAGCCATGCGCGCCTCGATCGACGACGCCGTATGGGACTGCCGCGGGCCGGTCGCGATCACCGTGCACCCGGCGGTGGTGCACGGCTTCGCGTTCGCGGAAGGCGCGCAAGGGTATGTGCTGACGGTCGACCAGAACGTGCTGTTTTCGACCCCGGACCATGCGGGCGAGCTGTTCGCGCCCTTGTTCGTCGAGCCGCTGGCGCTGGCGCTGGCCCGGCAGCCGCGCGCGCGCATGCAGGCGCTGCTGCGCAATCTATTGGAGGAAGCCGCGTGGCCGCAGCAGGGCAATGCGCTGATGCTGGAATGGCTGGCGCGCAGCGTGCTGCTGCTGCTCGCGCGCATCCATGCGGAACAGAGCGCTGCCAGCGCATCGGGCCATGGCGAATTCCGGCTGTTCGCGGCGTACCGCGCCGCCGTCGAGCAGCACTACAAGAGCGGCGTGCCGATCGCCGACTACGCCGCCCGGTTGGGCGTGACGCCTGCGCGCCTGAATCGCCTGTGCCTGAAGCTGACGGGCAAGTCGGCGTTCGACATCGTCCAGGACCGCCTGATGCTCGAAGCCTGCCGCAAGCTGACCTATGCACCGTCCAGCGTGGCCAGCGTCGCCTACGAGCTCGGGTTCCAGGATCCCGCTTACTTCAGCCGCGCGTTCAAGCGGCATACGGGGCTCACGCCGCGGGCGTTCCGCGAACGCCGCGGCGCCGACATCAAAGATCCAGTACCAGCACAGGCGTCTTCGCGCGCGAGCAGCAAGGCGTGAACTGGTCGTTGGCCGCCTGTTCGTCCTCGGTCAGGTACATGTCGCGGTGCTCCGGCACGCCTTCCAGCACCCGCGTCAGGCAGGTGCCGCACACGCCCTCCTCGCAGGAATACGGAATCGCGATTCCCTCGGCCTCGAGCGCCTTCAGGACCGTGGTGCCCGCCGGGACGGCGACGATCCTGCCGTCCGACGCCAGCTTCACCTCGAACGGCCGGTCGCCGTCCGTGTCCAGCGCCGCCGCGCCGAAGTACTCGACGTGCAGCTGCCCCGCGGCCCAGCCGCGCGCACGAGCCGTGTCCAGCACGTGGTCGATGAAGCCCTGCGGTCCGCACACGTAGAGGTGGGTATCTGCATCCGGCTCGGGCAGCGTCGCAGCCAGGTCCAGCCGCTGCGCGGCGTCGCCGCTGTCGTAGTGAAAGTGCACCCGAGCGGCCAGGTGCCCGGCCGCCAGGCGCTCCTTGAAGGCGGCGCGTTCCGGCGCGCGGGCGCTGTAGTGCATCTCGAAGGCTTGCCCGCGCGCGGCCAGCGTCTCGGCCATCGCCAGGATCGGCGTGATGCCGATGCCGCCCGCGAACAGCAGCGTGCGTTTTGCCTCGACCAGCGCGAAATGGTTCTTCGGCGCGCTGATTGTCAACGTGGAGCCGGTATCGATATGGTCGTGCATGGCCTGGGAGCCGCCGCGCGAATTGGCGTCGCGCAGCACGCCGATCTCGTAGCGGTGCGTCTCGCCGGGCGGATTGCACAGCGAATACTGGCGCACCAGGTTGCCGCCCAGGTGCACGTCGATGTGGGCGCCCGCCTCGAAGGGCGGCAATGGTGCGCCGTCCAGCCGCACCAGTTCGTAGCTGCAGATGCCGTCGGCCTCGCTGGCCTTGCGCGTCACGCGCACGTCGACGGTGTTGGTACAGGCGTTCATGCGGCAGCCTCCCCCGCCTGGCCGGCCTGTTCGCGCGCCAGCCACCCGTCGATGATGCGGCGCGACTGCACGCCGCCGGCGTCGATGTTCAGCATCAGCAGCTTGCGCTCCGGATGGCGCAGGATGTTCTGCTGCTGCAGCTCGAGCATCTCGCGGTCTTCGCTGAAGATCTTGCCCTGGCCTTCGCGAATCGTGCGCGTGAGCGCTTCGTCCTGCGGCTTGAAGTTGCGCGCCATGCCCCAGAAGTACCAGTGCGAGGTCTCGGTCTCCGGCGTGATGAAGTCGACCACGATGCTCGATGCCTTGTGCGCCGGCTCGGCCGCATAGCCGCCCTTGCCCGCGTGCGCCACGCCCACTTCGATCATGACGTGGCTGGGCGCATTGAAGCGGCAGATCTGCCAGCGGTCGACCGGCACGTCGTCGGCCAGGCCGTTGCCGCGCAGCGCCGCCTGCCAGAACGGCGGCGGCATGATGTTTTCCATGAAGCGGCTCGTCACCACCTGCTCGCCCTCGAGCTTCGTCGTCACGGGGGCCTCGTCGATTTCCTTCTGGCCGATGCTGGACGCGTGCACATAGGTCTCGTGGGTCAGGTCCATCAGGTTGTCGACCATCAGGCGGTAATCGCAGTCGATGTGGTACAGGCCGCCGCCATAGGCCCACTCGGGATTGTCGGCCCACTCCAGGTGGTGGATGGTGGCAGGATCGGCCTTCTCCCGCTCGCCCGGCCAGACCCAGATGAAACCGTAGCGTTCTTCGACCGCGTAGCTGCGGATGCAGGGAAAGCCGCGCACGCGCTGGCCCGGCATGCTGACGGCCTTGCCTTCGCAGCCCATCTCCAGTCCATGGTAGCCGCACACCAGGTTGCCGTCGCGGACGAAGCCGAGCGACAAGGGCGCGCCGCGGTGCGGGCAGAAATCCTCGACGGCGGCGACCTTGCCCTCCTTGCCGCGGTAGAACACGATCTTCTCGCCGCAGATCTGGCGGCCCAGCGGCTTGCCGTCGATTTCGTCCGGGGTACAGGCCACGTACCAGGCGTTTTTCGGGAACATGCTTGTCTCCTTTTGGTTTTATATTCAGTACACTGAATGTGAGAAAATTATCACGCCTTTGTACGGCGATGTAAACCGAGTTCCGCTTATTTTGATGGTGCGCCGCACCAACGCAGACGAGACCCATGCCTTCCAACACCGCACCCAGCAGGCCGGACGCGCCGCTCGACCTCTACGAACATCCTGGCCACCTGCTGCGGCGCGCCCAGCAGATTTCCGTGTCGATCTTCTACGACGAAATGGGAACCGACCTGACCCCCGTGCAGTACGCCATCCTCAGCCGGCTGGCGGCTCACCCCGGCATCGACCAGGTCTCGCTGGCGGGGCTCGCGGCCATCGATACCTCGACCGGCGCGACGGTCTGTGCGCGTCTCGAGGAAAAAGGACTACTCGAGCGCAAGATCATTCCGCACAACCGCCGCCAGCGCGCGCTGTCGATCACGCCGGAAGGCGCGCGTCTGCTGGCGGCACTGGAAGACGGGGCGCAGCGCCTGCGCCAGCGCCTGCTCGCCCCGCTCGATCCGCAGGAGCAGGCGCAGTTCATGACGCTGCTCGACAAGCTCGTCAGTGCGAACAACGAACAGAGCCGGGCGCCGCTGGCCATGCCGGGCACCCTGCCCGCTGCCTGAATGGCGGGACGCGCTGACGGCACACGCGGAATTAACCAGAATTAACCGGACTCCCCTGGTGAGGGCAATGCAGGCTGTCTATAGTACGGCCCGCTTGCCGCTTCCCGATGAACCAGGAGTCCCGATGAAGAACACTGCCGCCCTTCTTGCCGCGCTGATCGCGCTGTCCGTTCCCGCCGCCCGCGCCGCGCCGCCGGATGGGCCGGTCTACGGCAGCTTCGGCATCGACCTTTCCGCGCGCGCCCTGAACACCCGTCCCGGCACGGATTTCTGGACGCATGCCAATGGCGGCTGGACGGCGACGGTGAGCATCGACGCGCGCAGCGAGACGGCCGGCGTCAGCCTGGACATGCGCAACAAGCTCGAGGCCGACGTGCGCGACATCGTCGACGACATGGCCGCGCATCGTGACCATGACGGCGCGGATCAAGATGGCGCCGGCAGGCAGATCGGCGCGCTGTACCGCAGCTGGATGGACGAAGCCGGCATCGAGGCGCGCGGCATCGCCGTGCTGGCGCCGTGGGTCGCCCGCATCGATGCCGTGGACGACGCCGACGCCCTGCACACCCTGTTTTCCACGCCGGGCTACGCGTCGCCGCTGGACATCGAGGTCGATACCGACCCGGCCGACCCGCGCGCCCACATCCTGGCCATCGGCCAGGGCCGGCTCGGCATGCCGCGCGACTACTACCTGGCCGAAGGCGCCAGCTACGACGCGGTGCGCGGCGCCTACCGCGCCTACGTGCTGGCGATCCAGCAGCTGAGCGGCTTCCCCGATGCGACAGCGCGCACCGACGCCATCGTCGCGCTGGAAACGGCGATGGCCAGGCTGCAGTGGTCGGGCGCCGCCTCGCGCGACCTGGCGAAGATGAATCGAGAAGAACGCCGCGCCGCGCTGGACACCACCCTGCCCGGCTTTGCGTGGGATGCGCTGCTGGCGCCCTACGGTATCAGGCCCGACGAGCGCCTGCTGGTGCGCCAGGACAGTGCCCTCGCGGCCCTGGGCGGCCTGCTCGCGGCGACCCCGCTCGCGACCTGGAAGGATTACCTGCGCTACCGCTTCGTGGCCGACCACGCCGCCTACCTGCCGCGGGCGCTGGCGGACGCCGATTTCGCCTTCCGCGGCAAGACACTGGGCGGCCTGCAGGCCCCGCCCGAGCGCTGGCGGCGCGGGGTGCAGCTGGTCGGTGCCACGCTCGGCAATGCGCTGGGCCGCATCTACGTAGAACGCCATTACCCGCCCGCCACCGCCCGCCAGATGCGCGAGCTGGTGGACGACGTCAAGGCGGCCTTCCGCGAACGCATCGCCGCGGCAGCCTGGATGGACGGGCCGACCCGGCGCCGCGCCCTGGCCAAGCTGGATGCGCTCCGGGCGCTGGTCGGCGGCCCGCGGCGCTTCGACGAGGACGCCACGCTGCGCATGGAAGACGACGACCTGCTGGGCAATATGGTCCGCGCCGAAGCATCCGCGCAGCGCCTCGCGGTGAGGCAACTGCACGCGCCGGTCGACCGCGGCCTGTGGGTCGTCCAGCCGCAGCAGATGAACGCCTTCTACGACCAGCACGGCAACGCCATCGTGTTCCCGGCTGCGATCCTGCGGCCGCCGCTGTTCGATCCGCATGCCGACGCGGCGGTCAACTACGGCGCGATCGGCGTCCTGATCGGCCATGAGATGGGCCACGCCTTCGACGACCAGGGCAGCCAGTTCGGTCCGGACGGCCGCGTCGAGAACTGGTGGAGCGACGACGCCGCACAAGCCTTTCACAGCCGCGGCGCGGCGCTGGCCCGGCAGTACCAGACGTACGAAGCCCTGCCCGGCCTGCACGTCGACGGCAAGCTCACGCTGGGCGAGAACATGGCCGACCTGAGCGGCGTGGAAGCGGCCTACACCGCCTACCGGCGCTACCAGGCGCGCCATGGCAAGGCGAAGCGCATCGAAGGACTGAGCGGCGAACAGCGCTTCTTCCTGGCCTATGCCCAGGGCCGCCGCACGGTCGTCCAGGAATCCGCGCTGCGCCAGCTGATGGCCGTGGACACGCACGCGCCGCCCGTGTTCCGGGTGAACGGCGTGCTGCGCAACGTCGACGCCTGGTACCGCGCCTTCGACGTGCGCCCCGGCGATCCGCTGTACCTGCCTCCGCGACAGCGGATCCGCATCTGGTGACGTTCAGCTTCCCGGCGCCGATCCCGCCCTTCGCTGCGCGGCCTCGTCACGCTGTTGCGCCGCATAGGGCCTGATCGTCGCCGGCAAGCGGTAGCGCATCTCCTGGCCGTCCAGCGCGGCGATCAGCAGCGACTTGGTCGCCAGCTCGCCCACGCCGTGCACGACCGTATCCGCATCCAGCCCGTCGCGCGCCAGCACCGCGGCCGCCGCGTCCAGCGTGAACGGTCCGCCCAGCCGGGCCAGCGCGCGCAGGATCCGGCGTTCGCATGCCGGCAAGGCCTGGTAGCTCCAGTCGAAGGTCGCGGCCAGGCTGGCGTGCCGCGCCTGGCCTTCCTGGCCGCAGGCGCGCAGCAGGCCGAGGCCGTCGTCCAGGCTGGCGGCGATGCCGGCCGCACTGAAGGCTTCCATGCGCCCGGCAGCCATGCGGATCGCCAGCGGGTGGCCTTCCAGGCGCCGGCAGATGTCGACCACCGCCGCGATTTCAGCCGCGACGTCCGCCGCAGCATCTGCATCGAGCAGGCGATAGCGCCCCGGGCAGGCGGCGGCGCGCTCGACGAACAGGGCGACTGCAGGAAAGTCCAGCGCCTGCTCCGCCGTGATGGCGTCGCCCGCGGCCGGATACGCCAACGGCCCCAGTCGATACACGGCTTCGCCCGGCATGCACAGGGGTGCGCGGCTCGTCGCCAGCACCTGCAGGCCGGGCACGGCCCGGACGAGCGCATCGAGGCGACCCGCCACGGCGTCGCCCATGTGTTCGCAGCTGTCCAGCAGCACGAGCATCGGGGACGCCGGGGTGAGCGTACCGGCGAGCGTGCCGACGCGCGCTGCCAGTGCGTCGAAGCCGTCGCCGGCCTGATCGCCGCCGAGGTCGAGGAAGTATCCCGGCATGCCCTGGCGGGCGACCAGCGCATGCGCCACGGACAGTGCCACCGCGGTCTTGCCGATGCCGCCGATGCCGACGATGTTCACCAGGCGCCGCTGCCCGAACAGGGCCAGCACGGCGTCGACCGCGGCGGCGCGGCCGACGATGCCGCCCAGCGGCGCGGGCAACGCGAACGGTTGCGGCGCTGCCGCTTCAGGCGCGGGGCCGTGCGTCCGGAGCGCGGCGACGAAGCGGTAGCCGCGTCCATTCACGGTCGCGATGTAGTGCGACTGCAGCCTGGCGTCGTCCCCCAGCGCCTTGCGCAGCTTGGCCATCTGGACCTTGAGGTTACCTTCCTGGACGGTGTCGTGCCCCCAGATCCGCCGCATGAGCGCATCCTTGCCCACCAGCGTTCCGGGCCGCTCCAGCAGCACCGCCAGCACTTCCAGCGCGCGGCGGCTGGTGTGCACGGGAACGCCGTCGCACGACAGCAGCTGGCGCGCGGGATCGAAGCGGAATGGCCCGAACCGGTATTCCGTGTTCGCCGTTTTCAACCCCGCACATCCGTCCATGACATCACACGATCGATTCCAAATGGTTAGCAATGAGCCTGCGGCCATGATTTTCGGGTCATCGTGGGACGCGGGCTATTGGTCTATGGGTCGGATTGCGTTAGGATCGGGTCATGATGGAACAGCCAGCCAACGCCGCCACTGCCAGCACCAGCAGCAGGACCATCGCCGTCATCGCGTTCGAGGGCGTGGTGCCGTTCCACCTGAGCGTACCCTGTCTGGTGTTCGCCGACCACCACGTGCTCGAGGATGTCCCGCGCTTCGACGTCAAGGTGTGCGCCGTCGACCGGCGCGTGGTGCGGACCTCGGCCGGCTTCGAGATCGCCACGCCCTATGGCCTGGACGACATCGCCGGTGCCGACGTGGTGATCGTCCCGTCTTGGCACGACGATTTCCGTCCGGCGCCCGGCGCGATGCTCGATGCGCTGCGCGCGGCGCACCGGCGCGGCGCACGGATCGTCGGACTGTGCCTGGGGGCGTTTCCGCTGGCCGAGTCGGGGTTGCTGGACGGACGCTGCGCGACCACGCATTGGGAGCTCGCCCCTGCGCTCGCCGCGCGCTATCCGAAAGTGAAGGTCGACCCGAAGGTCTTGTACGTCGACGAAGCCGATGTCCTGACCTCGGCCGGCGTGGCCGCGGCGCTGGATTGCTGCCTGCATCTGCTGCGCCAGATGACGGGCGCCGACAACAGCGCGCGCATCGCGCGCCACCTGGTGCTGGGGCCGCACCGCCATGCGAAGCAGGCGCAGTACATCGACAAGCCGGTCGCGGTCACGCGTGGCGACGACCGCTTTGCCGAGGTGCTGGCCTGGATGGCCGCGAACCTGGACCAGTCCCATTCGATCGACCTGCTCGCCGCGCGCGCCCTGATGAGCCGGCGCACGTTCACGCGCCAGTTTCGCCACACGCTGGGCTGCTCGGTCAAGCAGTGGCTGCTGCAGCAGCGGCTCGCCCTCGTGCAGCGGCTGCTCGAGACGAGCGACGCGCCCGTCGACGCCGTCGCCCTGTCCGCCGGCTTCGGCTCGTCCCTGTCCCTGCGCAAGCATTTCCGCGCCGCCTTCGACACCACGCCGAGCGCCTACCGCAAGCGCTTCCAGCCGGCCCCGTGATACCCCGGGCCGCCGGCCGCTTGCGCTAGCGGGTTTCGCGCGCCGCCTGCTGGGCGCGCTGGTAACTTTCCATCACGGCCGCATAGTTCGGCGCGACCAGGCCATACAGCCGGGCCAGGTCGGCCGCTTCCGGACGCGCCCAGGTGCGGTGCAGTTCCGACAGCAGCGCGTTGGTGGTGGTCGGCTTGACGCCGCCCTGGACAAAGCGCGCCAGGGACACGCGCGACACCATCTCGCTCGGGTCGCCCGAGGCGTCGATGACGGCATAGACGTCGTAGCCGGCCGCCACCGCGTCGAGCGCGGGGAACATCACGCAGACGCTGGTCCAGACCCCGGCCATCACCAGCGTCTTCCTGCCGCTCTTGCGGACCTCGGCCACGAAGTCGTCATTGTCCCAGGCATTCACCTCGCCCTTGCGCGGGACGTAGACGGCATGCGGCGCGAACGCGTGGATTTCCGGCATCAGGGGACCGTTGCTGCCGGCCGGTTCCGAGGCCGTGGTGATGACCGGGATCGCCAGCAGGCTGCACAACCGGGCGATCATCTCCACGTTGCGCCGCAGGTCGGCGACGGGGATGTCCTTGACGGTCTGGAACAGCCCGGACTGGTGGTCGAGCAGCAGCACCAGGGTGTCTGCCGGGTCCAGCAGCCGGGCGCCGCCGCCCGAAGCCAGGACGCTGCGCTTTGCGTTTGCATTGTTTTCCATCTCGTTCTCCTTGTGTGAATGGCGCGTCAGGCCAGCGCCGCGGCTGCGCGTTCGATGAAGGCCGCGACGACGTCCGGCCGCGACAGCATGAGGGCGTGGCTGGCGCCCGTCTCGGCGATGTGCGCCCCCGCCCGCCCGGCCATCTGCCACTGCGCGCGCGGCGGGATCATCCTGTCTTCCGTGGCGACCAGGTAATGCGCCGGCTTGCAGCGCCATGCCGCACGGGTCGCGGTCGCCGTCACGGCGCCGAGCCCCCACGGCAGCTGGGCGTCGGCCATGAAGCGGGTCAGGCCCGCATCGACGTCCGCCGCGAACGCCTGGGCAAACTGCGCCGGGTCGATCACGAGGAAGCCGTCCTGCGGCGGCAGGATGGGCGCTGGCGTTTCGCCGGGTGCGGCCGGATCGTCGTTCAGGGAGGCGATCGACTCGCCCACGTCGGGTACGAAGGCGGCGAGATACACCAGCGCCTTCACCTTCGGGTCGTCGCCCGCCTCGCCGATGACCGCACCGCCGTAGCTGTGGCCGACCAGCACGACGGGATGGCGCGCCGCCCGGATGACGCGCCCGGTCGCGGCGACGTCGCCGTCCAGGGTCAGCGTGGCATGCTGCACCACCAGCACTTCGTAGCCGCGGGCCGACAGCAGCGCGTGCACCGCGCTCCAGCCCGAGCCGTCGACGAAGGCGCCATGCACCAGCACGATCGACACTGTCCTTTGCTCGTTGTCCATGCCTCATCCCCGGTTCAATTGCAGAGTTTTCGATCGAGGAAGCTGCGGATCAGCGGCGCCATCTCGTCGAGCTTGTCCTCGAGCGCGAAGTGGCCCGTGTTCAGGATGTGGAGTTCGGCCTTGGGCAGGTCGCGCATGTACGGATGGGCGCCCGATTCCGGGAAGATGAAATCGTTCTTGCCCCACACGATCAGCGTCGGCGGCTGGTATTTGCGGAAGAACGCCTGGAAATCGGGATACAGCGGCACGTTGCTGCCATAGTCGCCCAGCAGGTCGAGCTGGATGTCGCGATTGCCCTTGCGGTCCAGCAAGGCCTGGTCGATGACCCAGTTGTCGGGGCTGATCCGCGCCACGTCGCTCATGCCGTCGGTGTACTGGAACTTGGTGGTCTTCAGCGTCACCAGGCCGGCAAGCGCCTCGCGGTTGGCCGGGGAGCGGTCCTTCCAGTACACCTTGATCGGATCCCAGAACTTGGCCAGCCCTTCTTCGTAGGCATTGCCGTTCTGGATGATCAGCGTCTGGACGCGCTCCGGATGCTTCAACGCCAGCCGGTAGCCGATCGGCGCGCCGTAATCCATCACGTACATGCTGTATTTTTTGGCGCCCACGGCCACCGTGAATTTCTCGGTGATGTCCGCCAGGTTGGCGAACGTGTACTTGAACTTCGTGTGATCCGGCGCGTCGCTCTGGCCATAGCCGGGATAATCCGGCGCGATCACGTGGTAGCGGTCGGCGAGCAGGGGAATCAGGTTGCGGAACATGTGCGAGGACGTCGGAAAGCCGTGCAGCAGCAACAGCACCGGCGCATTCGCGGGGCCCGCTTCCCGGTAGAACACGTTCACGCCGTCGATCTTCACCGTCCTGTAGTGCACGACCGGCACGGACGGGCCGGCGGACGCCGTGGCCGGCTTGGGGCATGCATTCTGGGCAAACGCGGGGCCGGTCAACATGACGCCGGCCAGGGCAAGCAGGCGCAGTTGCTTCATCAGTTGCTTCATCGGTTGCTTCATCATTTTCTCCGAAAGGTCGAGGGCGCCGGATCGAAGTCGTGCATGGCGGCCCTGCACGTTCCAATGTATTGCCGCGAGCGAATCGAGCGTGAGTTAAACGCGGTGAAACGGAGTTAATTAACAGTAATTCAAGATTGCCTCCGCTGGATGGGCCGTATATATTGACGTTCGATATCCGGAGCTGGAGGCGTATTGCACAGAGGGGTAACGATGATGGACGACTCGGTTCCGCAGTCCTATGTGTTCGGCCCATTCGTGCTGATCCCGGCGCGCCAGAGCCTGCTGCACGGGGAGGTGCCGGTACGGATCGGCAGCCGCGCGATGGACATCCTCACGCTGCTGGTCGAACGGGCCGGCGAGCTGGTGAGCAAATCCGAGCTGATAGCCCGGGTGTGGCCGGACACCGTCGTGGACGAAAGCAATCTGAAGGTCAATATCGCGGCCCTGCGCCGGGTACTCGGCGACGGCGGACCGGACGACGCCCGCTATATCGCCACGGTCACCGGACGCGGCTACAAACTGATCGCGCCGGTCAGCCCCGTGGCCTCGGCCGACATCGCGGCGGTCCCGGCGCCGGTGCTGGCGCGCCGTCACAACCTGCCGACAGGCACCACCCGCGTCATCGGCCGCGCCGACGTCATCGACGCCATCCAGCGCGACTTCGACGTGTCGCGCCTCGTGACCATCGTCGGCCCCGGCGGCATCGGCAAGACGACCGTCGCACTGGCCGCGGCGGAGCATGCGATGGGGTCGTTCCGGGACGGTGTCTGGCTGGTCGACCTGACGCCGACCCGGGACCCGGCGCTGCTGCCCAGTGCCATCGGAGCGGTGCTCGGCATGAGCGGCAACACGGCCAGCATGCTCGAACTGCTGTGCCACACCCTGCGCGAGCGCGAGATGCTGCTCGTCGTCGACAGCTGCGAACACCTGATCGATGCCGCCGCGGCCTGCATCGACCAGATCCTGGCCGCCGCCGCCGGCGTCCGGATCCTCGTCACCAGCCGCGAGCCGCTGGAACTGAACGGCGAGCGCGTGCGCCGGCTGGCGGGGCTCGCGACCCCGCCCTCGTCGGAGCACCTGGACGCGGAAGAAGCGTTGACGTTCTCGGCGGTGCAGCTATTCGTGGACCGCGCGACCGACCGGCTCGACACGTTCACGCTGAGCGACGCCGAAGCCCCGATGGTGGCGGAAATCTGCCGCAAGCTCGACGGCCTGGCGCTGGCGATCGAACTGGCCGCGACCCGCATCGATGCGTTCGGCGTGCGGGGACTCGTCAAGCAGCTCGACAACCGCTTCCGGCTGCTGGTCGGGCGCCGCTCGGGCCCGGAGCGCCACCGCACGCTGACGGCGACGCTCGGCTGGAGCTACAGCCTGCTCGCGCCGGGCGAAGCCGCCGTGCTGTGCGCGGTCTCCGTGTTCGCCGGCGTGTTCGATGTCGAAGGGGCGTCCGCCGTCGCCGCCATGCCGGCGGCGGAAACGGCCGAGGTGCTGGCCCAGCTGTCCGCGAAATCGCTGCTCATGACCGACCTCGATTCCGACGGCATCGCCTATCGCCTGCTGGAGACGACCCACAGCTATTGCCTCGACAAGCTGCGCGAGAGCGGCGCCGAACACACGATCCGGCAGCGCCACGCGGAACACACCTGCGCCACGCTCGAACGGGCCGCCGCCGAGTGGGCGCAGCGTCCGGCCGGCGCATGGGAAGCGGCCTACCGGCGCGTGCTCGGGGACCTGCGCGGGGCGCTGCTGTGGAGCGAGCACGCGGGTGCGAGCGAACGTGGGAACGAAGCGCCGGACGGCACGCTGGCGATCCGCCTGACCGTCGCCGGCCTGCTGCTGTGGAATCATTTTTCGCTGACGGAAGAATGCCGCTCGCATGTGTCCCACGCCGTCGACCAGCTCGACGCCTCCGGCTTGTCGGGCACGGAGTTCGAGATGAAGCTCAAGCTGTGGCTGGGCTGCTCGACCATGTTCACGCGCGGGCTGCAAATCCAGGCGCTGGAAGCGTTGCAACGCGCGCTGGAGATCGCCATCCGGATCGCAGACACCGACTATCACTTGCGCTGCCTGATGATGATCGGGATCTACCAGCTGTTCGTGGGCGCACACAAGGACGGCATGCAGACCCTCGAGGCGTTCACCTCCGTCGCCGCCGCGGAAGATCCTTCGGTACTGCCGGAAGGCGAGGTGCATCTGGGGATCGCAGAGCTGTTCCTCGGCCGGCTGCCGAGTGCGCGCAGGCGCCTGGAACACCTCGCGCAGCGCGATTTGCGCTACTTCGGCTCGTACACCGTGCGCTATCTGTCCGACCCCGTCGTCAGCACCCGCGCCGTGCTGACGCAGGTCCAGTGGCTGACCGGTTCCCCGGATACCGCCATGCGCACCGCGGCGCTGGCCGTCGAGAACGCGCGCCACACGAAACACCACCTATCGCTGAACAACATCCTGTCGTATGCCTGCGCGATGTTCTACTGGAGCGGGCAACTCGAGGAATGCGCGCGCTACATCGCGATGCTCGAGGACCACGTGGCCCGGCACGAACTGATGGCGCGCAAACCCGTGGCGAGCTTCTACCGCGCCGCCCTCGCCTATGCGACCGATGGTCCTTCCGCCGACGTCGCCGGCGGCCTGCAACGGGCGATCCAGGAATTCCGCGACATCAACCACCTGGCGCGCATGCCCTATTACCTGAGCGTGCTGGCCGACGTGCTGGCCCGCTGCGGGCGCGTGGACGAGGCGGACGCCACGATCCGCACGGCCCTGGACACCGCCCAGGCGCAGGACGAAGGCTGGTGCCTGCCCGAGGTGCTGCGCATCCAGGCCGCCGTCCGCCAGCATCAAGGCAGGTTCGACGAGGCGACCGCCCTGCTCGCCGACGCCCTGCGGCGCGCCGAGGACGCCGGCGCCCTGTCGTGGCGCTTGCGCGCGGCGCTCGATCTCGCCCGGCAGCTGCAGGCGCACGGGCAGGCCGCCGATGCCCATGGCATCCTGAAGCCCGTGTTCGGGCAGTTCACCGAAGGGTTCGGCACGCGCGACCTGGTGCAGGCGGCGGCGCTCGTCGATGCTCTGGCGCCACCGCGGCCGCGGGCGCGTACCGGCGGTCGATCCGGATGACTCAAATCCCGCCAGCCCTCAGTCGATCGCCGCCCCGGCAATGTCGGCCAGGATGCCGATGAGCTGTTCGGTGTCGACCGGCTTGACCAGGTGATGGGAAAAGCCCGATGCCAGCGACTGCCGGCGGTCGCTTTCGTGCCCATAGCCCGAGACCGCGATCAGGACGGCGTCCGCCGTTTCCGGCTGATCGCGCAGGCGCATGGCCAGTTCGTTGCCGTCGATCTCGGGCAAGCCGATGTCGAGCAGGCAGACCTGCGGTCGCTCGAGACGGGCGCGCCCCAGCGCTGCACGCGAGCTGTATTCGACGGCCACATGATGCCCTTCGCTCTCCAGCACCGTGCCCAGCATGGCGGCGGCATCGACATTGTCGTCGACGACCAGTATGCGAAGGGCTGCGGTGTTGCGCCGATCCGCCCGCGTACGCGGCCCCGCTGCGTCGGTGTCCGTACCGCCATCGAGGCGGGGAAGCCACACCGAGAAACGGCTCCCCTGCCCCGGCCCGGCGCTGTGACAGGCGACGCCGCCGCCATGCAGCTCGACCAGGCTCTTGACCAGCGCCAGACCGAGTCCCAGGCCCCCGGCCGAACGGTCCGGCGTACGCTCTGCCTGCGTAAACAGTTCGAACACATGCGCCGTCAGGTCGGCGCTCATGCCGATGCCGTCGTCGGCGATGTCGATCATCACGCTGTCCGCGCGCACGTCCAGGCTCAGCGTGATGGCGCCACCTTCCGGCGTGTATTTGGCGGCGTTGTTGAGAAGATTCGCCACCACCTGCACCAGCCGCTTCTCGTCGCCCATGACCAGCGCCGTTTCCGGGGCAATATGCGAATGCAAGCTGTGGCGCTTGCTCTGGATGAGAGGCGTCACCTGTTCGACGGCATCGATGACGACGTGGCGCAGGTCGACCCTTGCGTTCTCCAGCTCGACCAGCCCGCGCGTCACGCGCGACACGTCGAGCAAATCGTTGATCAGATGGGTCATGTGGTCGACCTGGCGGCCGATGATCTCGCTCGTATGGCGCAGGCGGTTCTCGTCCAGCCGGCCCAGACGCAGCAGGTGCGCCGCGGCGCCGATCGGTGCCAGCGGATTGCGCAGCTCGTGCGCGAGCATCGCCAGGAAATCGTCCTTGCGCCGGGACGCTTCCTTCAGCTGCTCCTCGATGGCCTTGCGTTCGCCGATATCGCGGAAAAATACCGCCAGCCGTTTCTCCGGTAACGGATAGGCGCGAATTTCGAGCCACAAGCCCGCGCCGTCGGGCAGCACCTGGCGGTATTCCAGGGTGGCGGCCGTCGACCGTGCCTGGACGCGCCGGCACAGCGTATCGACCTCGCTTCCTTGCAAGCACGGGATGACGGTCAACAGTTCCTTGCCCAGCAAGTCGCCACACGGCAGGCGCGACAACTGCGCCCCGATCTCGTTGATCTGCAGGATCGTCCAGTCGTTGTCGAGCAGGGCGAACCCCTCGGCCATGCTTTCGAAAATCTCCTGGCTCTGGTCGCGCTCGGTCCGCAATTCATGCTGGAAACGCGCGCTTTCCACGGCGAACCTGGTACGGTCGACCATGTCCTCCGCCATGCCGATTTCATCCGGCGTCCACGCATGGACCTCGTCGTCATGGACGCTCAACACGGCACGCATGCGTCCATCCTTCACCAGCGGAATCGCCAGCACGGCACGAATCCCCGACGCCATGTAGTTCGCCATATGCGGCAGGACTTCATCGACACGCATCACATCGTCGATGACGAGGTTGCGTCCTTCGCGCAGCGTATCGGCCACGGCGGTACCGAAATCGTCCAGCCGCAGGCGCATGCCCGCCATCGATGCGAGCGTGCCGTCGGTCCAGTCGCGCTTCAGGGCGAGATACGTGCCGGTGTCGTCCGCCTCGCCGTAGACCACGCGTTTGCCAGCCAGGGCCTTGCCGAGCAGCTCGCAGGCCACGGCCGTTACCTCCTCCGGATCCAGCAGCGGACGGATGCGGTCGGACAGCGTCAGTTCGAACGAGCGACGACGCTCCTCGCGCGCCAGCGCCATCTTGAGCATTTTTTCCTCGTGGATGTCGGTCGAGGTACCGAACCAGCGGTCGATCTCGCCGGCACTGTTGAAGAAGGGTTCGGCGCGTACGAGGAACCAGCGATACTCCCCGCTCCGCGAACGGATACGGTGCTCCACGTCGAAGGCTTCACCGTGCGCGTAAGCGTGTTCCCATGCCGACATGGTATGCGCGCGGTCGTCCGGGTGGACATGCTCGTTGGCCACGTCGGCTGGCGTGGAGGAGGCAATGGGTGCACCGGTATAGTCGTCCCACTGGCGGTTGAAATAGACCGCCTCGCCGGATGCCATGACGATCCAGATGATCTGGGGAACCGAGTCGGCCATCAAGCGGAAATTGCGTTCGCTCTCCCGCAGTGCCCGCTCCGTGGACACTTGTGCGCTGACGTCGCGCACATGGAAGGACAGTCCGCCTGCCGCAGCAGCGACGACGTGAAACTCGACCCATTTTTCGTGTGCCGGAAAATAGACATTGAACACGGCAGTCGCATCGGGAGTCGAGGCAGCGCGGCAAGCTTCTTCGACGGCGTTGCGATCGAGGCCGGGCAGTACTTCCCAGATGGTCTTGCCCACGACCTCGTCGCGTCCGACGCCCAGCAGCTGTGCCGCGCATCGATTCAGGTAAAGGAATGTCCGATGCTCATCGACCGAAAAAAATGCGGTCGGCATTGCTTCCAGGTACGCAAACGCCTGGTCTGTCGACCATTGCGCGTTTCGATTGCCAACATCCATGAGCATCTCTTCGGTTTCGTGACGATCCCAATTATATGATGGCAGATGGATATCAAGCGCGAGACAAACAGGCGCTGCAAGCTCTCAGCGCCGCTCATGCGGCGTCCTGCGCCAGAATGCGCGCACCGCATCCGTAAACTCGGTATCGCACTCTTCCGGCAGATAGTGTCCGCAATTGTCGAGCACGACCCCGGACACGTTCTCCGCCAGCGGCTTCACGTTGTCGAGCATCGCAGCGCCAAGGCTGCCGGAGCCGGCCAGCGTGAACACCGGCATCGTCAGCTTGTGCGCGGTACGCGCCTTGATGTGCGCCTGGCCGGCCTCGTTGAAGGCCTGGCGATAGTAGTCGAAGCCGGCGCGCGCCGCACCGGGTGCGGAGAACACGCGCACATACTCGTCGATGGCGGCAGCGTCGATGCGCCAGCCACGCACCGCCTTGTTCGCGAACAGCCAGGTCAGGTAGGGGCGCTCGCGGCCCTGTACCAGCATCTCCGGCAAGTCGTCGAGGCGGTTGAAGCCGAAATGCCAGGTCTTGACGTTGGCTGCGTCGCTGGGCACGCCTGACGGCGAGACGGTGCCCGGGATCGCCGCTTCGCTCAGCACCAGCCGGCGCACGTCCTGCGGATACGTGCTCGCATGCATATAGGCGATCCAGCTGCCCACGTCATGCGAGACGACGTCGATGCCGCCAGGACGCGCCAGGCCGGCGGCATCGATGAAGGCATGGATGTCGGTGGCGGCTGTTTCGGGATCGTAACCGGATGCCGGTTTGTCGCTGTCCCCGAAGCCGCGCGGGTCGATGGCCACCGCCATGCGGCCGTCGGCCGCCAGGTGCCGCATGACGTCGCGCCACGCATACCAGCTCTGCGGCCAGCCCGGAATCAACAACACAGGCTCGCCCTGCCCCGCGGTGACGTAATGCAGCCGCACCCCGTTGGCGGTGACGTCATGGTGCGCGAATTCGATCCTGGCCGCTTGCGGCGCAGGCGCGGCCTGTGCCGCTGCCTGGCTGCCGCCGGCGCCAAGGGAGGCGGCACACAGCGCGCCGGCAAACAAACGCCGGCCAAGACGAGGGTAACGATCAACGGACATGAGATTTCTCCTTTTTGGAAATGATTGCTTCCTAATTAGCCGCACAAGAAAGCGTTGGGACAACGCCTCAATTCAACATCTTCATGGCCTGATCGACCACGGCCCGCATCTCGCCGCGCGAGCGCCCGAGCTTGCCGATCACCCGCATGCCCTGCGTCAGGCACAGCAAGGCGATGGCGGCCGACGCCGGGTCGACGGTGGCCGGGATCGAACCGTCGCCCTGCCCCTGCTCGATCAGTTCGCGCAGAAGGGTTTCGTTACGATCGACGGCATCCGCCACCCGGTCGACGATACTGGCGTCGAGCGTCGACAGGTCGGCCGCGGCGCCGACCACCATGCAGCCCAGGCGTCCTTCGGCGCCGGAAGCCGACTCGCCGTAGAAATGCAGGGCCTCGGCGAGTTTGTCGCGCGACGTCGCCTTGGCCGCCAGGCGCCCTTGCAGGCGCTGGGCGCGCTGCGCCCGATAGCGCTCGAAGGCCGCCAGGAAGATTTCGCGCTTGTCGCCGAAGGCCTTGTAGATGCTGCCCGGCGTCAGCTTCATGGCCGCGCCGAGATCCTGCATCGACGCTTCGTGGAAGCCGCGGTCGCGGAACACCAGCATGGCGGCATCCACCGCTGCCTCGATATCGAATTCGCGCGGCCGGCCCGGCGCCCGTGTTTGCGTTCTTGACTGTGCGTTCATTGGTCCATTATAGGAAGCGATCATTTCCGAATCAAGCAGTTTTTCGGCGCTGACGAAGCCGACGTCGTCCGGTGCACCGCTGTATGCCATGGCTTTCCCCTATTTATGACCTGCAATAGATACGAGGTTTCGTGCACATTGGATGAGGGCTCACGTCGCGGTGGTCGCTCCGTGGCCCATGTCGATTTTGCCTCGGTAAAACAGCCAGGAACACCTGCTTCAGATGCCTTCCGCCATCTGCCCTGGCGTCGCCTTCGCATCGCGGGACACCAGCGCACGCCCGGACAGCCTGCGCAGGGCGACATAGAAGACCGGTGTCAGGAACAGCCCGAACAAGGTCACGCCGAGCATCCCGAAGAACACGGAGACACCCATCGCGTGCCGCATCTCCGCGCCCGCCCCGTGCGCGAGCACGAGCGGGACGACACCCATGATGAAGGCCAGGGACGTCATCAGGATCGGCCGCAGGCGCAGGCGGCATGCCTCCACCACCGCGGCCATCGTGCCGCGGCCGGCGAGTTCGAGTTCGCGCGCGAACTCCACGATCAGGATGGCGTTCTTGGAAGCGAGTCCGACCAGCACGACGAGCCCGATCTGCGTGAAGATATTGTTGTCGCCCTTCGTCAGCCACACGCCCGCCAGCGCCGACAGGATGCTCATCGGGACGATCAGGATCACGGCCAGCGGCAACGTCAGGCTTTCATACTGCGCGGCCAGCACGAGAAAGACGAGGAACACGCAGAGCGGAAAGATCCACAGGGCGCTGTCGCCGGCGATGATCTGCTGGTAGGTCAGGTCGGTCCACTCGAATTCGATCCCCGGCGGCAGCGTCTGGCGGGCGATGCGCTCTACCGCGGCCATCGCCTGGGACGACGAGTAGCCCGGCGCCGGCGCGCCACTCAGATCCGCCGCCGTATAGCCGTTGTAGCGCGTGACCAGCTCCGGACCGTAGGTTTCCTCCACCGTCGCCAACGTCGACAACGGCACCATTGCGCCATTGGCGCTGCGCGTCTGCAGGCGCAGGATGTTCTCGCTGCGCGCGCGGTAGGGAGCGTCGGCCTGCACCCTCACCTGGTACACGCGGCCGAGCAGGTTGAAGTCGTTCACGTACAGCGAACCCAGGTTCGCCTGCAGCGTGTCGAAGACTTCGCTGACGGGCACGCCGATCTGCTTGGCCTTCAAGCGGTCGAGGTCCACGTGCAGTTGCGGCACATTGATCTGGTAGGTCGAGAACAACGGCGACAGTTCGGGCGCCTTGGCCGCTTCCGCCATGAACGCCTGGGCGGCCTTGTACAGGGCGTCGTAGCCGAGATTCCCGCGGTCCTCCAGCTGCAGCTTGAAGCCGCCCAGCGAACCGATGCCCATGACGGGCGGCGCCGGGAACACGCCGGCGAACACCGCCTTGTCGGCGCCGGCGTAGCGCTTGTTCAAGGAGGCCGCGATGTCGTCCGCGCTCAGGCCCTGGCGCTCGGCGAACGGCTCGAGCAGGATGAACGACAGGCCCGAGCTGGAGCTGGTCGTCGTGCCGTTGATGGACAGGCCGGCATACGACGACGTCGAGGCCACGCCCGGCTCGCGGCGGGCGATGTCGTTCAGCTTGTCGAGCACGGCGTCGGTGCGTCCGAGCGCGGTCCCCGCCGGCATCTGCACGAACCCGATCAGGTATTCCTTGTCCTGCGCCGGCACGAAGCCGCCCGGCACGGCGCGCCCCAGCAGGAGCGTCGCCGCCAGCAGGACGCCGTACAGCGCCAGCACCAGCGCCTTGCGCCTGCCCAGCCACGCCACGCCGCCGGCATAGCGCTGCGATCCCCGCTCGAACACGCGGTTGAAGCCCCCGAAGAAGCGCCCGAACACGGCATGCATCGCACGCGTCAGCCAGTCCGTCGCCGCGCCGTGCGGCTTGAGCAGCAGGGCCGACAGCGCCGGCGACAACGTCAGCGAATTGACCGCCGAGATGACGGTGGAGACGGCGATCGTGACGGCGAACTGCTTGTAGAACTGGCCCGTGAGTCCCGTCATGAACGCGAGCGGCACGAACACGGCGACGAGCGTCAGGGCGATCGCCACGATCGGACCGCTCACCTCGGCCATTGCGCGGTAGGTGGCCTGGCGCGGGGCCAGGCCGAGTGCGATATTGCGCTCGACGTTCTCGACCACGACGATCGCGTCGTCGACGACGATGCCGATCGCGAGCACCAGCCCGAACAGGCTCAATGCGTTCACCGAGAAGCCGAACGCCTGCAGGAAGGCCAGCGTGCCGACGATGGAGACTGGCACCGCCAGCAGCGGAATGATCGATGCGCGCCAAGTCTGCAGGAACAGGAACACAACGATCACCACGAGGGCAATCGCCTCGAACAGCGTGTGCACGACGGCGTCGATCGAAGCCTGCACGGAACGCGTGGGGTTGTAGACGATGCGGTAGTCGAGACCTTGCGGGAACTGGCGCTTGAGCTGTTCCATCGTCTCCGCCACGTGCGCCGCGATCTCGAGCGCATTGGCGCCGGGCGCCTCCATGATCGCCAGCGGAACGGCGGCGCTTTTGTCCAGATAGGCACGGATGCCATACTGCTCGGCCGACAGCTCGATGCGCGCGACATCGCGCAGCAGCGTCGTGCGGCCATCGGGTTCGGCACGCAGGACGATGGCGCCGAATTCCTCCGGCGTGCTCAAACGCCCCTGGGCGCTGACGGAGAGCTGCAGCGGCACGTCCCCGGTCATCGGCGCGGCGCCGATCGTACCCACGGCCGCCTGCGCGTTCTGTTCCCGAATGGCGGCAACGACCTCGCCCGCCGTCAGGCCACGCGCCGCGACGGCGTCGGGATTGAGCCAGACGCGCATCGCATAGCCGCCCGGCCCCCACAGGTTGACCTGCCCCACGCCGTCGATGCGCGCCAGCCGGTCCTTGACGTTGCGGATCGCATAATTGCTCAGGTAATTCGCATCGTAGCGCGCGTCCGGCGAGACCAGGTGCACGGCGAGCGTGATGTTGGGCGAGCTCTTGATCGTCGTGACGCCGAGCCGCTGCACGTCTTCCGGCAGGCGCGGCAAGGCCTGCGACACCCGGTTCTGCACGAGCTGCT
The DNA here is from genome assembly GCA_963529995.1 of uncultured Massilia sp. Lineage (GTDB taxonomy): Bacteria > Pseudomonadota > Gammaproteobacteria > Burkholderiales > Burkholderiaceae_D > Telluria. Next base: position 90,377 of record CAUSCY010000015.1, read on the forward strand.
GCGCCTTGTCCGGATCGGTGCCGAGCTTGAACGTCACGGTCAGATAGAGCTGGCCATCGGCGTTCGCCAGCGACTGCATGTACAGCATGTTCTCCACGCCGTTGACCGATTCCTCGATGGGCGCGGCCACTGTCTGGGCGATGGTGGTGGCGTTCGCGCCGGGGTATTGGGCATGCACGACCACCGAAGGCGGCACGACGTCCGGGTATTCCGAGACGGGCAGCTTGAACAGCGCGATCAGGCCTCCAAGGAAGACGAGCATGGACAGGACGCCCGCGAAGATCGGGCGGTCGATGAAGAATTTCGAGAGTTTCATGATCTGGTCCTCAGCGTGCCGCGACGACCGGGCGCGCCACGACGGCGTCGCCCGGCTTGACGCGCTGTCCGCCGTCGACGATCACGCGCTCGCCGGCGGCCACGCCGCTACGCACCACGCGCAGGCTGCCCTGGCGACCGCCCAGTTCGACGGCGCGATACTCGACGCGGTCGTCGGCCCCGACGACCAGCACGAACTTGCGGTCCTGGTCGATGCCGATTGCCGCTTCATCCACCAGCACGGCCGGCGCAAGCACGCTGGCCTCGACCTTTACGCGGGCCTGCATGCCGGGCACCATGCGGCCATCGGCATTGGGAAAGCGGGCGCGCACGCGGATCGTGCCCGAGTTGACGTCGAGCCGGTTATCGACCGAATGCACGACGCCGGCGCGCGGGTAGCCGTCTTCGTCGGCCAATCCCAGTCTCACAGGCTGCCGGTCCCGCGAGTCGGGGTCCAGGAAGCGCAGGTAGGCCTGTTCGTCGACGTTGAACGAGGCGTAGACGGGGTCGCTGGCGACGATCGTCGTCAGCACGGCGGCGTCGCCGCCGGCGCTCACCACATTGCCGGCAGTGATCTCGGCGCGCGACACGCGTCCGGAGATCGGCGCGACGATGCGCGTGTAGCCCAGGTCCAGCCGCGCGCGCACGACCGCCGCCTGCGCCGCCCGCACCGCCGAGGCGGATTCCATGGCGGCGCTCTCCAGCGCGTCGAACTCGCGCCGCGCGATCGCATTCGCATCGAGCAGCCGGCGCGCCCGCGCGAACTCGGTGTCGGCCAGGCGCCGGCGGTCTTCCGCCATGGCCAGGGCCGCCTCGACCTGCCGCAACTCCGCCTCGTACGGGGCCGGGTCGATGGTGAACAGCAGACTGCCCTTGCTCACCATGTCGCCGTCCCGGAAATGGACGGCCGCGATGGTGCCGGCCACCCGCGGGCGCACGTCGACCCGCTCCACGGCCTCCAGGCGTCCGACGTATTCGCGCCAGTCGCGCACCGCGCGTCCGACCGCGGCCTCCGTCTTCACTTCCACGGCCGGCGCCTGCGCCTTTGCCGCGCTTGCACTCTGCCCGCCTGCGGCAAGCCAGATCCCGCCGGCGGCAATGGCCAGCCCGGCCGCCACCGCGACCAGCGGCCGTTTCGCTTTGCATTTCATATTGGTGTTCCCTTCGATGAGATGCCGGGAGTATGGGGACGGAGGAAGGACTGAAGCAGATGGGTGGCTGGGCTATACTTTTCGCCGGAATGGAATAATTAGTCGTCGACATCGCAATATTCCAGAAAATATCGAGATTATTGCTAGTCACGGGTTTGTTTATTGAGTTTTTTGGAATAGTCAGGAAGCTATTTTGGACCGATTGCATGCCATGCGGATCTTCGCGCGCATCGTGGAGACGAACAGTTTCGGCAAGGCCGCGGAAAGTCTCGGCACGCCCCACTCGTCCGTCACGCGCGCCGTCAAGGAACTGGAAACGCACCTGGGTGTCCGCCTTCTGCAGCGCACGACGCGCCACCTCAGCCTGACGCCCGACGGCAGCATCTACGTCGAGCACTGCCGCCGGGTGCTCGAGGAGATCGACGCCATGGAGACGGCGCTGCACGGAGCCGCAGGACGGCCGCGCGGCAAGCTGCGGGTCGACACGACGGCGACGTTCTCGAAGATGTTCGTCGTGCCGGTGCTGAGCGAATTCCAGGAGCGCTATCCGGACATCGAGCTGCACCTGAGCCACAGCGACCGGCCGGTGGACCTCGTGCAGGAAGGTATCGACTGCGTGATCCGTTCGGGCATCCCGCAGGATTCGCCGACCCTGGTGGCGCGGCGCATCGCCAGCTTCGAATGGGTGACCTGCGCCGCCCCGGCCTACCTGCGCAAGCACGGCGAGCCGCGTTCGCTGGACGACCTGAAACGGCACCACGCCATCGGCTACACGCCCGGACGCGGCAAGCGCAGCATCGAATGGACCTTCGTGATCGACGGCGAGGAAACGGGCGTGCGCGTTCCCGAGCGATTCGCCGTGAACGATACGGATATCTACCTGGACGCCGGCCTGCAGGGACTCGGACTGATCCGGGCCGGCAGCCACCTCGTGCTGCCGCACCTGCGCGCTGGCACCCTGCGCCGCGTGCTGCCGGAATTCGGCGCACCCGCCGTCCCGATCTCGGTGATGTATCCGCGTAACCGCCACCTGGCGCCGGCGGTGCGCGTGTTCGTCGACTGGATCGCGGATTCGCTCAAGGATGCGGATCTGCGGACGCCCTGATCGTCTGCCGCGCGACGCCTTACCGGCCGAGGCCGTTGGTTGAACGCCGGCGGCGAATGACGCACATGATGCCGAGGCCGGCAATCAGCGTTGCCCACTTCGCGCTGCATGAGTTCGCTGTTGGTAGGGGTTTTTGACCATTTCTCCTGTCCAAGGAATAAATCCTGCGCTGCCGACCTTTCTGCTCTGAATAGTTGGAAAACTTCATGGTTCGCCCTGTCGCAAAGAATCATGAAAACCTTCACCATCCCGACAGCCGCTACCGTCTCCCTCGCCAACCAGGCTATCTTCGAAAATCTCCAGAAAGGCCTGGGCATGGTATCCAAGCTGTACGCCACCGCCACGCTGGACCGGCCCACGTCCCGGTAACGCTTCGACGGCTTGGCGAACAACGTCGGGCTGGTCCGTCCCAAGGGCCCATAAACATCGATCCGGACGATACGGATGGTCGTCGACGGTGGCGGTCGGAAAAAAATTTTACGCAGCGTGTAACCGGCATCGCGGCGGGCGCGAATTATCGATCGTTATCCCCGAGTGAGCGATCCACATGTCTACTTCCCGTTACCCCGCAGCGTTCGCCAGCGCCGCACTGCCGGTGCCGCCCGTTCGTGCCTCAGCAGTCTGCGAAGTGAAAAGCAGTCCGGCGACCGCGGGCCTGGTCGCGCAGGCACAAGCCGGGAGGCGGCAATGAACGGATCGAGCACGATCATCCATCCGGCCTGGCTGCGTATCAGCCACTGGCTGAATGCGGCAGCCGTGCTGGTACTCGTCACCAGCGGCTGGCGCATCTACGACGCCACCGGCTTTCTGGGCTTCGCCATACCTTCCAACTTGACGCTGGGTGGCTGGCTAGGCGGCGCGATCGCTTGGCATTTCGCCGCGATGTGGCTGCTCGTCGCGAACGGCCTCGCCTACCTGGCGATCAACCTGGCCTCGGGCCGCCTGCGCCGCCAGTTCTTCCCGATCCCGCCACGCCAGGTGCTGGCGGACTTCGGCGCCGCGCTGCGCGGCCGCTTGTCGCACGCCGATCCGCGCCATTACAACAGCGTGCAACGCCTGGCCTATGTATTCGTCATGGTGGACAGCGTCGTACTGGTGATCTCCGGACTGGTGCTGTGGAAGTCGGTGCAGTTTCCGCTGCTGCGCACGCTGGTGGGTGGCTACGAAGGCGCGCGCCGCGTCCATTTCTTCGCAATGGCGGGTCTGTGCGGGTTTATCGCGGTGCACGCGATCATGGTCGCCCTGGTGCCGCGCACCCTGCTCGCCATGCTGCGCGGCCGCTAACGTTGGATCGAGGACATCGACATGACACTGTTTAAACCCAGGAATATCGTCGTGCCCGAAGACGGCGCCGCCATGCTCGCCGACGCGATCAAACGTGTCGAGCAGCCGTCTCGTCGCGCCTTCCTGCAACGCAGCCTGACCCTCGGCGGCCTGAGCCTGCTGACCGGCTGCACACCCGACAGTCAGGAAAGCATCGAACGCGCGCTGGCGTCGATCTCGCGTTTCAACGACCGTGCCCAAGCCGCCCTGTTGGACCCCACGCGCCTGGCACCCACTTATCCGGAAAGCATGATCACGCGTCCATTCCCGTTCAATGCGTACTACGGCGAGGACGAGGTGCGCGTCGTCGACGGAGAAACGTGGCGTCTCGCGTTGTCGGGGTTGATTTCCGACCGCAAGCCGTGGACCTTGGCCGAGTTGCGCGCCATGCCGCAGCAATCGCAGATCACGCGTCATATCTGCGTGGAAGGCTGGAGCGCCATCGGCAAGTGGGGCGGCGTGCCGTTCGCGCATTTCCTGCGTCGCGTTGGCGCCGACCTCGGCGCCAAATATGTCGGCTTCAAGTGCGCCGACGATTACTTCACCAGCATCGACATGGCGACTGCGCTGCATCCGCAGACGCTGATGGCGCTGACCTACGACGACCAGACACTGCCGCCGCGCTACGGCTATCCGATGAAATTGCGCATGCCGACCAAGCTGGGCTACAAGAACCCGAAGCACATCCAGGCGATCTTCGTGACCAATACCTATCCCGGAGGTTACTGGGAAGACCAGGGTTACAACTGGTTTGGCGGCAGTTGAGCGCCGAACCCCATCTGCAACACCCCATCGTTTTATTCACCAGAAAGGAAATACCATGAAAGCATTTGCCGCCACCCTGATCGCCGCCTCTCTGTTGTCCGGTGCTGCCTTTGCCCAGGACGCAATGAAGCACGACGCCATGAAGAAGGACGACATGAGCCACGATTCGATGGCCAAGGACGGCATGAAAAAGCCAGCCATGAACAAGGACCCCATGAAGAAGGACGCAATGGCCAAGGACGGCATGGCGAAGGATGGCGCAAAGAAGGATGCCATGGGTAAGAACGAGATGAAAAAGGACGAGATGGGCAAGAACGCGATGAGCCATTGATCCCGTTGACGGGCTGGTGGATCACCGGCTTTGCAGGAACAGCAGGTATCCCCCGGCTCGTCTTTCTGGCGCTGTAAAGATGACGGGTAGGACATTGGCGCGCTGCCGGTAGCTCGCGAGGAATGGCATGAAAACGGATGATTTGGTAGCGATGCTGGCGACAGGTATCGAAGCGGTCGACCCGCGTGCGGTGGAAAAGCGCTTTGCGCTGGCGCTGGCCGTCGGCCTGTCCGGCGCAGGTGTACTCATGATTGCACTGCTGGGCGTACGCCCCGACCTGACTCAGGTCGCGATGACGGGCATGTTCTGGCTCAAGCTGGCATTTCCCGCTGCCGTGCTGGGCGCGACGCTGTCAGTGACGATGAACCTGGCGCGGCCTGGACGCGGCGCGGGCGCCGGGTGGCTGTTGTCGGCCGCCGCCGTGGTAGCGCTCTGGGTCGGTGCCGGCGCTGTCCTGGTGGCGGCGCCGTCAGCCCTGCGGCCCCATATGATTCTCGGCGATACCTGGCGCGTTTGCACGATGTGCGTGACGATATTGTCGATACCGGCATTCTGCGCGGTGTTCTGGGCGCTGCGAGGCCTGGCGCCAACCAAGCCGCGGCAAGCCGGCGCCGCGGCCGGCCTGCTGGCAGGAGCACAGGGTTTGCTCGTGTACTGCCTGCATTGCCCGGAAATGACATTGCCGTTCTGGGGTATCTGGTACCTGCTTGGCATGTTGGTGCCCGCGGCACTGGGCGCTGTCCTGGGCAAGGCGATGCTGCGATGGTGAACAGCCACGCTCGGGGCGCCAGCGGCGCTTTTACCGGCAGGATCGCGCCGGTGCCCGTCGAGGAGCACCTGCAAGCCTTGCTGCTTGCCGGACTCGATGGCGATGCACGTGCGTACCGGCAGTTCCTGGACGAGTTGACCAAGCGCTTGCGGGCTTTCCTGCGCCGCAGGCTGTTCGACATGCAGGACCAGGTCGAAGACATCGTGCAGGAAACCCTGCTGGCCGTACACAATGCCCGCCTTACCTACCAGCGCGGCCAGCCGGTGACGGCCTGGGTATATGCGATTGCACGTTACAAGCTGATGGATTTCCTGCGCAAGCGCATGCGCCATGACGCACTCCACGAGCCACTGGACGACGCGGCCGACCTGTTCGAAGAGTCCGCCGAGCAGACCAGCGACGCGCGCCGCGACCTTGCGGCATTGCTCGAGGCGCTGCCCGACCGGCAGCGCTTGCCGATCGAAATGGTGAAGCTGCTGGGCTTGTCAGTGGCCGAGACCGCCAGCCGCACGGGCATGTCGGAATCGGCGGTCAAGGTCGGCGTGCACCGCGGATTGAAGGCATTGGCTGCCCGTATTCGCGGTGAGCGGTGAGCGGCCGGTCACGGTCAGAAGAGACAGGAGCGCTGACCTGTAGACCGCCAGGGGATGGCGGCATCATGACGACTTCCGCGCCAGCAGCCGCCGCAACTGCGCTTGCTGGTAAGCGCCGAAACCCTCGCTGAACAAGGCGCGGATCAGCGGATCATCGACCACGTCGGCCTGCGCCAGGGCGTCTTCGGTCGCGGCATCGAAGACGGCGTCGTTGATGCGCAGGTACATCGAGCTCAGCGACTCGCCCTCTTCCAGGGCAGCGTACAACTTGGTGGCGGAGACGTCCGTGGTCCAGCCCAGCGGACCGTCGTCGTCGCCGGCTGGCAGCGCAGCGCCGTCTTCGAGCCTGTAGCGCCATTGCGTGCATGCGCCGGTATGGTCGTAGATCGACAACAGCCAGACGCGCGCGCAGTCGAAAAAGTCGCCGGCGGCCTCCGTGCCGGCGTAGCGCTCAGCCAGTTCGACGCGGCAGAAATCCAGCACGCGCGCCCACTGCGCCGCTGTCAGCGCCGGGAAATGACGCGCGATCTCGGACGGGGACGGCGCGTCGCCATTGCCTTCGTAGACGTAGTCGACATCCTGGTCGCCGACCGGGATCACCCAGTCCAGCGGCGGCGCCAGCCGCAGCCCGTCGGCATCCAGAGTCACCGACCTGGACGGGTCCAGGCGCACGACGCGCGCTTGCGGCAGCGCTACCTCCACCTCGCGCGCGAAATGGGCATACGATATCGGGAAGAAGGCGCGGTTGTACCATGACCAGGGTTCCAGCACGAACTGGCAGGAACTCGGCACGACGTAGCGCGGCGCCAGGGCGCGTAACTGGTCCAGCCACTCCTGCGGTAGCGCGGCCGGCGCGGGCGCCGCACGCGTCGGCGCCAGCACTTCAATCTCGCGCATCGTCTGGAAGGGCCACAGCACGAGGTCCCACGGCTTTTGCGCAAGCAGGCAGGCGAGCGTCGCATCGTCGATCCAGGAATCGACCACGTTGAGCACGTTCATGCCGGCGGCCCGGACCTGGAACATCGAGTCGACATCGGCATCCATCGCTTCGCGCGGCGTGACGTCGAATGGGCCGACTTGCACGGAAGCGTCCAGGTGCAGGCGGTGCACATCGGTGAAACCGAGCTGGCCAAGCATGTCGAACAAGGCATCGAAGATGCAATAGACGTAGAGCGGCGTCGCACGGTCCAGCAGGTCGAGGCTGTCGAGCGAACAGTGGTCGTCGTGGAAGTGGGAAATGAAGACGGCATCGAAGCGCTGGCGCCGGATCGCGGCGGTGTCGAAGCGTACGTCGGGAAAAGCGTGGCAGTTGCGGCTGAACGGGTTTTCGAAAATGGTGTCGAAGGCGATGCGCACGCCCTCGCATTCGAACACGTAGCCGGCGTGCAGGATGCGCGATATCGTCAAGGCGTTCATGGCTGGGCTTTCAATCTGGGCGTTTGGACCGACGGATTCATAAAACGAAACGGGCCTCTAACGAGGCCCGCGCGCTGATTACTTGGAGGCGAGGACGGGAGTCGAACCCGTCTCTGCGGCTTTGCAGACAGTTTTGGCCCTTGCGAATTAACGAGTTAGCTTAGAACCATACTTTAGCACCACATGATTTCGCTTGATAGCAGGCTCGATGGCAAAACGTATTTTTTCTTGGCTTGCATGGCAGGCTCTCCAGGGTTTTGGCGAATGAGATTCGGCGCGAGGCTTCAACCACGCGGCCATGGCACCGCATCAAATCGAAGCTCGGCGGCCTGAGTCCGGTGGAAGTTCGACTCAGGGCACGCACTTCTGTCACCTGCTCACTGCTTCGTATTGCTCACAAACGCAATCCGCTTCCCATCCGGCGACCAGCTCGGCACGTTGAAACTCCCCTGCCCCCCGTACAAGTAGGCGATCACCCTCGGCTCGCCACCTTCGACCGGCATTTCGCGCAGGTAGACGTGGCGGTAGAACGGGTGGTCGTAGGGGTCGACATCGTCCATGAAGGTGATGAACACGATCTTCTTCCCATCCGGCGACACGTGCGGGAACCAGTTGTTGTACCGGTCGAAGGTCAGCTGGACGGGGTTCTTGCCATCCGCGGACATGCGCCATAACTGCATCAGCCCGGTGCGATTTGAATTGAAATAGATGCTCTTGCCGTCCGGGCTGTATTCGGCGCCGTCGTCCAGTGCCTGCGTCTTCGTGAGCTGGGTTTCCTTTTTCGTCGCGATGTCGATTGTGTACAGGTTCAGCACCTTCGGCTGCTTCGCGCGCATGGCCGGGTCGCGTTGGCCGGTGAAGATCATGCGGGTGTCGTCGGGAGTGAAGCCGTGCAGGTAGGAGTGGCCCTGGTCGGTATCGGTGATCAGCGTCGCCTTGTCACTGCCTTCGGTCGGCACCGTGTAGATCGTCGAATAATTGCTGCCGTCCGGGCGCTTCACGTGGCTGGACAGGCCGAGCAGCCTGCCGCTCCAGGACAGCACGTGGTCGTTGTTATTGTTGGTGGCGATGCCGGTCTTGATGACGGACGTCTTGCCGCTCGCGATATCGAAGCGGTGCATGAGTCCCTTCGCATTGTAGATGAGGGCACGGCCGTCGCGCGTCCAGTTCGGCGCCTGCAGCGAATCCGGCGAGCGGAGCACGATGCGGCGATTGTGCGTGTCCATGTCCATGATCTCGATATCGCTGCCGAGATAGTCGCGATATGGCACGAGGCCCTTCCAGGCCGGCACGACGATGCGCACGTTCGAAGCGGTGACGGTCTCGTAGGCGTCGGGATTGTGCGCGGTGACGGCCAGGCCCACGTAGACCTTGTCGCCGAACTTCACGTGCGACACGCTGGTCACCTGGAACGGTTCGCCGAAATGCGCAGCACTCATGATGAAAACGTCGCCGCGGCGCTCCAGCTGGATGACGTCCGGCGCGACGATGCCCATGCGGTATTCCTCCGTGTCCGCGCCGTCCTTTTCCCGGAACTGCAGCGACGTGAGGCCGTCGCCGTGGACGGCCGCCACCACGTGCGCCGCGCTATTCGACAGGTTGGCCCGCACGTCCCAGCCGATCTTGCGGTGCGGGTCTGCGCCCTTGCCCTCGAACGCGACGCGCGCGGTCACGATGAAGTCGCCCTGCATCTGGTTGTACGCGTAATGCATTTGGTCGTCGGCGAACCAGGTGTTCTTGCCGGACGCGCTGATGCGGTATTGCTGGAGCTTGTCGTCGTAGCTGACGGCGCCGGTGCGCTTGACGGCGCCGATGTCCTGGTGTGCGGCGAACTGGCCGATGGATTCGGCCGAGGCCAATCCGGCGACCAGCAGTGCGCCGGTCGCGACCAGCGCGGAAAGGGGTGTTGGCATTGCGTCTCCGTGGTGATGTTCAGTTGTTATGAAAAGCCAGAAAATCGTCCGGCATGTCGCGTTTGGGGTCAAGAGGCATTCGTAGAAGGAATTCGGCAATCTGAATGCCGCTTGCCGATTTCATTACAAACTCATCCGATTTCCTGACATTTTGGCGCGTCGGCTGGCGCTAGAATGTCCCCCAGCCTGCCACGACGACGATAACGCGAGGAGACACATGAGCAGCGAGACCAGGACCTATTCCCGCAGACGATTCCTCGGACAGGCAGGCGGCGCCCTGCTGGCGTCCGCCCTGCCTTATGCCACGCTCGCGCAACATCGCTCCGCGAACGACCGGATCCAGGTCGCCGCAATCGGCATGGGCATCATGGGTTTCAATAATTGCGGCACGACGGTCAAGGTGCCCGGCGTGAAATTGGTCGCGGCCTGCGACCTCTACACGGGGCGCCTGAAACGCGCGAAGGAAGTCTACGGCAACGACCTGGTGACGACCCCGCACTTCGAAGACATCCTCGACAACAAATCGATCGATGCCGTCATCATTTCGACGACCGACCATTGGCACGACAAAATCGCCATCGCAGCCATGAAGAAGGGCAAGGCCGTGTATTGCGAGAAGCCGATGGTGCACCGGCTGGAAGAAGGCTTGCCGATGGTCGCGGCCCAACAACAGACGGGCGCTGTCTGCCAGGTCGGCAGCCAGCGCGTCAGCTCGGCCACCTATTTGAAAGCGAAGGAATTGTACGAGGCGGGTGCCATCGGCCAGCTGGTGATGGCGGAAGCATTCTGGGACCGCCAATCGGCAAACGGCGCCTGGCAATACTCGATTCCGCGCGACGCGTCACCGCAGACGATCGATTGGAATCGCTTCCTCGGCGACGCGCCGCGCCGCGCATTCGACGCCGAGCGCTTTTTCCACTGGCGGAACTACCAGGATTACGGCACCGGCATCGCCGGCGACCTCTTCGTGCACCTGTTCTCGGGCCTGCACCTGATTACCAGCTCGCTCGGACCGACGCGCATCTACACGTCCGGCGGCACGCGCTACTGGAAGGATGGACGCGACGTGCCGGACGTGATGGCCGGCGTTTACGACTATCCGGCGACCGATCAATCCGGCCCGTTCAACCTGCAGGTGCGCGTGAATTTCATCGATGGCGGCGGTGGCGGCGAACAGATTGCGCTTGTCGGCACCGAGGGAAAGATGATCGTGCGCGGCAATTCATTGGAGGTCCTGCGCAGCAAGATGGCGCAGGCGCCTGGCTTCGGCAGCTGGGACAGCTACAACACCTTCGACAAGCAGAACCAGGAAGACTTCAAGGCTTGGTATGAGCAGCACTACGCCGGCCAGACATCGAAGAACGAGACCAGCCGTTCGGAATGGAATGCGCCTGCCGGCTACAGCGACCATTTCGACCACCACGCCAATTTCTACAATGCGATCCGCACCGGCGGCAAGGTGAAGGAGGATGCAGCCTTCGGTTTCCGCGCGGCCGCCGCGGGGCTGGCATCGAACAAGAGCCTGTTCGAGCAGAAGATCGTGTTATGGGATCCGGTGAACATGAAGCTGGCGGGTTGACGACACCACGGCGTCGGAACCGCGGCGTCGAAGCCTGCATGCGCACCACGCCCGGTGGCCGCGCTACACTGCCCGGATGCGCTACTGCTTGGCCGTTTCCAGCTCCCGCACCCACGCATTCCTGAAGCTGACCAGATGCCGGTGGTCCTGCAGCTTGATAGGCGCACGCCCGTGCTTCGTGTACGACGGCTTGCCGATGTACACGGTCTCCCCGCGCAGCGCCACGTGATTCTGTACCAGCACGCCGTTGTGCAGCGCCGTCACGTACGCGGGTGACGCCAGCGAGCCGTCGTCGGCGAAGCGCGGCGCCGTCCAGATCACGTCATACGTCTGCCATTCCCCGGCACCCGTGCACGCGTTCACCAGCGGGATCGACTGCTTGTAGATGCTGGCCGCCTGTCCGTTCACGTAGGTCTTGTTGTTCACACAGTCCAGGATCTGGAGTTCGTAGCCGCGGTCGCCCGCTCCCGTGGAGGCAAGGAACAAACCGCTGTTGCCGCGGTCCTGGCCCGTGCCCTTGATGTCGGCCGGGATGCGCCATTCCAGGTGCAACTGGTAATCGCCGAACTGGCGGCGGGTCTGGATGTTGCCGCTGCCAGGGCGAACGGTGAAGACGCCGTTGGCGACGGTCCAGGGGGCGAGTTTGTCGGGCGCGGCGGTCGACACCCACTCGTTCAGGTTGGCGCCGTCGAACAGGACCACCGCATCCGACGGCGCGTGCGTGGCCGTGGCCGGGGTCACACGCGTCGGTTCCGGACTCCAGACCTCGGTCTCCTCTGGTTTGGTTTGTGCTTGAGCACCGATGGAACACAGCAGCATGGCCAACAGGCCGGCCGTGCGAGCTCGATAGGTGAAGGTCATTCGCATGTCTCCTTTTTTGACGTTCTTTACAACATGATATAAATCAAGGATGCAGGCAAAGTCAATCTGAACCGCCCCGGCTTCCGTGGAGGCCGGTTAGTGTGAGTCAGGCCGGGATGG